>NZ_JBIWJU010000007.1:98014-506160 GCF_044765285.1 Streptomyces sp. NPDC102490 | reverse complement strand
AGCAAGGGCCAAGCATCCCTGTGGGACGTGGGACTGGCCGCGCTGGACTGCATACCCGGCATGAAGGGCCTCACCACCCTCGGCGGACTCGCCAAAGGACTCAAGGGTGGCATGGCGGCCGTGAAGGGGATCAAGGGCGGCCTCAAAGGCATGGGGCTGGCGTTGCGTGGCCTGGGCAAAAACGCCCGCAGCATGGTCGCCGACGGTGCAAAAGGGGCGTACAACCGCGTCAAGTCCGTCGTTCGTTCCAAGGGCAGCGACCCCGTCGACATGGCCACTGGGGCCATGTACCTGCCGCAGACGGACGTCATGTTGCCGGCACTGCTGCCCCTGTCGTTCACGCGCCGGGTCGCCTCCGACTACCGCTGTGGCTGGTGGTTCGGACCGACCTGGGCGTCCACCATCGACCAGCGTCTCGAAGTCGATGACGCGGGCATCGCCTTCGTCACGGAGGACGGTCTCGTCCTGATCTACCCCCATCCGGGGAGCCCGGACGTCTCGGTGATGCCCCAGGCCGGGCCCCGTCGGCCACTCAGCCGCCTGGAGGCCGGTGGCTACCGCATCGAAGACCCGCTCAGCGGCCACACGCGCTACTTCGCTCACCCCAACGCCGACGGTGTAGCTCTAATGGATCGCATAACCGATCGCAACCGACACTCGATCAGCTTCGACTACGACGAGTACGGCACTCCGCTCTCGATTCGCCACTCCGGCGGCTACCACCTCAAACTCACCACGGACGAAGGAAGAGTCACGGCTCTCAGCCTGGCCGGTGGGGCTGAAGGCGGTGCGGACATCGTCATCAAGCGCTATGGCTACACCGACGGGAATCTGACCGAGACCATCGGCTCATCCGGGCTCCCGCTGCGCTTTACCTATGATGAGCGTCTGCGTATAACGGCGTGGACCGACACCAACAACCGCAGTTACCACTACAGCTACGATCACAAGGATCGCTGTGTGCGAGAGGGAGGCCAAGCCGGGCACATTGCGATCAGTCTCGAATACGACGTCGCCGACCCCGCATGGCCGGACTGCCGGATTACCACACTGACCACTGCCGAGCATTCGATATCGCGTTTCGTGGTCAATGGCAACAGGCAGGTCATTGCCGAAATCGACCCCCTGGGTGGACTGGTCCAAACTGAATACGACGCCCACCACCACATTGTGGCCCGGACGGATGAACTCGGTCATCGCACGGAATTCGAGGTCAACACCCTGGGGCAGGTACTCACGGCGACTCGGTCCGACGGGTGTGAAACTTGGGTCGAGTACAATCACCTCGGATTGCCCGAGAGGCTCGTCGGGTACGACGGCGAGGTCCACGGTTGGACTTATGACGAGCGCGGGAACCAGCTTTCTGTCACGTATCCCGCAGGTGGTACAGCTCGCTATCGCTACGACGACACGGGCTGCTTGACGTCCGTCACCGATGCGGTGGGCGACACGACTGCGATCGAAACCGACCGGGCGGGCCTCCCCGTCGTCATCACCGCGCCCTCGGGTGGTGTCACCCGATACGAGCGCGACTCCTTCGGCCTACCGACCACGATCACCGGGCCCGACGGTGCGGAGACCCAGCTCGTGTGGTCGGTCGAGGGGAAGCTGCTGCGCAGAACCGACGCGAACGGAACCACCGAGTCTTGGTCTTACGACGGTGAAGGAAACTGCATCCGTCACGTGGATCCCACCGGGGGGACCACGAGTTTCGAGTTCACGCACTTCGACCTCTTGGCAGCCCGTACCGGACCGGACGGTTCTCGTTACGAGTTCGACCATGATTCCGGGTTGCGACTCACGAGGGTAACCGGCCCGCGAGGTCTGACCTGGACTTACCACTACGACGCGGCAGGCAACGTCATCTCCGAGACGGACTTCGACGGCCTGACCGTCGGATATAAGTATGATGCCGCGGGGCGTGTCACTGTCCGTGAGAACGCGCTCGGCCAGACAACGCTTTTCGAGAGAAACGCGCTCGGGCGAATCACGCGCAAACGTACTGCGGACCGGTGTACGACCTTCGCCTACGACCGGGCAAATCGCCTGGTGCATGCCGCCTCACCAGGCATGATCCTCACCCTCCGCCGTGACAGCGCCGGCCGGGTGCTCGAAGAGGCGCTCAACGGCCGCTCCCTCTCGCACCAGTACGATCTCATGGGCCGTCGAATCTCCCGTACAACACCCAGCGGCGCCCACACCTCCTGGAGTCACGGTGAGGACGGCCGGGTCTCTTCCATGGTCGTCGCAGGTCGAACAGTTGAATTCTCCCACGATCAGAACGGCCTCGAGCTGACCCGCCGCATCTCGGGTGACCTCGTCATGGAATCTGCCTACGACCCTGTGGGACGGCTGGCGAGTCGGCAGCTCATATCCGCACGAAGTGGGTCTGTCCAGTCGCGCTCGTTCGGATATCGAGCAGATGGTCATGTCGTGTGCATAGACGATCAGGCCGCGGGACATCGACGCTTCGATCTGGACGAAGTAGGCCGGGTAACGGCGGTGCGCGCAACGGGTTGGACCGAACGCTATGCATACGATGAGGTGGGCAACCAGAAACTGGCCGAGTGGCCCGCAGCTCATTCCGGTGAGGACGCGCTGGGCCCTCGTTCGTACGTTGGTACTCGTGTTGCTCGCGCCGGTCGGGTCCGGTACGAGTACGACTCTCTCGGGCGAGTAACCCTCCGCCAGAGAACGCGCCTGTCCCACAAACCCGACACCTGGCGCTATGAGTGGGACGCCGAGGACCGTCTTACGATGGTGACAACGCCGGACGGCGCGCGCTGGGGCTACGAGTACGACCCGTTGGGGCGCCGCACGGCGAAGCTCCGTCTGGCGGATGACGGTGGTGTGATCGAGCGCATTGATTTCGTTTGGGGTGGCTCGGTCCTTTGCGAACAGACGACTACGTCCGCCGATTCCCACACCGCGATCACCCTCACCTGGGACTATAAAGACCAACGTCTCGTGGCGCAGAGCGAGAGCATCACCGTGGCCAATGCGCCCCAGGAAGAGATTGACTCCCGCTTCTTCGCGGTCGTCACCGACCTGGTTGGCACCCCCACCGAGCTTCTCGACGAGGAAGGCCGGGTCTCCTGGCGCGCTCGAAGCAGCGTGTGGGGGGTGACAGCATGGGCGGTCGGCGCGACCGCCTACACTCCGCTCCGCTTCCCCGGTCAGTACTTTGATCCCGAGTCGGGCCTGCACTACAACTACTTCCGTCATTACGATCCGGAAACGGCCCGGTACGTCACCGGTGACCCGCTGGGGCTGGAGCCCGCACCAAATGTGCGAGGATACGTAGCAAATCCGCTTACATCCGCGGACCCGCTAGGGCTTTCTCCGTACCCTAACGAATCCTTGGCTGATCTGCCCATTCACTCTCGTTACGATAGATTCTATGTGCGAGCTGGCGAGCTGGTCGAAAACAGAATCGCAAGCCACCCGCTGACAGAGGCTCAGATGTACGGAGGTGAGGTAGCAGGACACGGTGGTGTGAGGAATCTTCCCAACGAAGATTTGACAAGGTTCGGTGGGCCGCAAGGGAATGATCCCATCAGCGGATTCAGGGATTGGGGCCCTGGTGACTCACCGCGCTTCCCGGGATCCCAGATTCATATAACCGGAGGACATCACCGCACCGCGGAAATTGTGAGAAGGATTGGCGCTGGAGAGATGGACCCTGAAATGCTGATCGAATTCGCGATTCGGACGTGATTCATGTGATTTCTGTATTGATGCCCAGCGCGGCAGGTTTGGTCGCCGATGTGATCGAGAGGACGGAAGGGGGTGGGGAAGAGTGGGTGTGCCTTCGGAGCCGTGAGCGAAATCGAGAGGTGACGTGGTTGGGGTGTTGGTCCACTGGGGAGGTGAGCGAGGGGTCTGCTGTGGCCGAGTTCCTTCGTCGCCTTGATGCGTTCCTGGTGGGCAGCGTACGTGAAACTTCAAGTGGACCCGTCTTGACTGACCACTTCTTCAGTCCGGGCTGGAACGCCTGGGGTCCGGGGACGCCGCGAGCGCTGGCCCATGTGGCGGTCGATTTCTCTCGATCGGAAGTGCCAGTTGTCTCGCTTCGAGAGTTCCAATGATTCGTGCGAAGTGATATGGAAGCGCCGCGATACGAGTACGTTGGTCCGCCCGAAATAATGGAGCGTGTGACGGGAGAGGAAGGGTTCAGGGTTGAAAGCCTGCACGACCTGAATAGTTTTCTTGCCCAGCGGCATGCATCCGAACTGAATGAACCATTCACTTATGTCGTGAATGCGTCTGGCTTCCTGCTCCTCGCTCCTAGAAGGTCGGAGCATGTCGAGTGTTCGGGTGGCTCCCCGGTTCTTGCTGCCGGAGAGATCGGATTTAGATCCAGCGGCGGCAGGCCCCCATGGGAAGCGTGCTACATCAGTAATCAATCTAATGGCTATTGCCCAGATGTGAGCTCGTGGAGTGCTGTGGCTCGAGCACTCGACAGTGCCGGGATTATTCACGGAGAGTGTTACACGCATCCGATTGATTTCAGAAAATGTCAATACTGCGACAACTGGAACGTGATCAGGGACGGAGTGCTCGTCTGTGCGCTGTGTGACCAAGACCTCGCGTAGCGGTGGGGGATGCGCGACCGTCCGCAGCCGGAGTCGCAGCAGCCCGTTAGATTGACCCCGTGCTCTCTCGTCTCACGCGTTCTCAGTTCCTCGCCGTCTGTGGTCTGCCCGTGGTGGCGCTGCTTGCGACCGCCGTGTTCGCGCCGTTGCCGTTTTCCGTGGCGCAGCCGGGGCTGACGGCCGATGTGCTGGGCGAGAACCGGGGGGCCGAGGTGATCAGGATCAGCGGTGCGCCGACGCACGAGACCAGCGGGCAGCTGCGGATGACGACGATCGAGGCGACCGGGCCGGACGCGAGCGTCCACCTCGGGGACGTGCTCGGCAGCTGGTTCGACACCGACCGGGCCGTGATGCCGCGGGACGCCGTGTACCCGAGCGGCGACGACGTGAGCGAGATCGAGCAGTACAACCAGGAGCAGATGAAGGAGTCGCAGGTCTCCGCCACCACGGCCGCGCTCCGCTACCTCCGGCTGGACAAGGACGACGTCGACGTCGAGCTGCGGCTGGAGGACGTCGGCGGGCCCAGCGCCGGGCTGCTCTTCTCGCTCGGCATCGTCGACAAGCTCGGCGCCGGTGACCTCACCGGCGGCAAGGTCGTCGCCGGGACGGGGACCATCACCGACGGCGGCGAGGTCGGTGCTGTGGGCGGGGTGCCGCTCAAGACGCAGGCCGCCCGGCGGGACGGGGCCACCGTGTTCCTCGTACCGAAGGCGGAGTGCTCGGACGCGCAGGCCGAGCTGCCGAAGGGGCTCCGGCTGATCCCGGTGACGACGCTCAAGGGCGCGGTCGACTCCCTCAAGGCGCTGGAGAGCGGGAAGGGCGGCGTCCCCGCCTGCTGAGCGGACCGGACCCTACCCCTCCGTCACGAAGCCCTTCTCCTTCATCCAGTCCAGCGCCACCTGGTGCGGGTCCTCGCCGTCCACGTCGACCTTCGCGTTCAGGGTCTGTGCCACGTCGTTGGTCAGCGCCCTCGTGACCGGGTCCAGGACGGACGCGATCGCCGGCCACTTCTTCAGGGTCGCGGTGCGGACCATGGGCGCCGCGTTGTAGTTGGGGAAGAACTTCTTGTCGTCCTCCATCACCACCAGGTTCATGGACTTGATCCGCCCGTCGGTGGTGTACACCTCGCCGTACGTGCAGGCGCCCTTCGCGGTCTGGGTGTAGATGATGCCGGTGTCCATCTGCGTGATGTTCGCGGCCGGCAGCGACATGCCGTACGCCTTCTCCAGGCCCGGCAGGCCGTCCGCGCGGTTGGCGAACTCGCCCTCCACGCACAGCGTCACCGCGCCCGGGTCCGACTTCGACAGGGCGGTGACCTCCGAGAGGGTCTTGGTCTTGTACTTCTTGTAGTTGGCCTGGTTCATCGCCAGCGCGTACGTGTTGTTCAGGCGGGCCGGCTCCAGCCAGGTCAGGCCCTTCTTGGCGTCGGCCTCCCGCACCGCCTCCCACTGCCGGCGCGGGTCGGGGATCGGCTTGCTGTTGCCCAGGTAGGTGATCCACGCGGTACCCGTGTACTCGTACGTGGCGTCGGCGTCGCCGTTCTCGACCGCCGCGCGGGTGCCGACCGAGCCCTGGATGCCGGTGCGGTCGAGTACCTCCGCGCCGGCCGCCTCGAAGGCGATGCCCATGATCGCGCCGAGCACCAGCTGCTCGGTGAACTCCTTCGAGGTGACCGTCAGATCGGCCCCCTCCAGCGGCTTTCCCTTGCCGATGGTGCCCGGCTCCACGTCGTCGACCATCGGGGAGCCGCTGGTCAGACCGCACCCGGCGGAGGCGGACAGGAGTACGGCGGCCAGCGCCCAGCAGGTACGCCGTCTCATGTGCCCACCTCCAGGCCCCGCGGACGCAGCAGCAGTTCCGCCAGCGAGGCCAGCCAGTCCACCAGCAGCGCCAGGGCGACGGTGAGGACCGAGCCCAGGACCAGCACCGGCATCCGCTGGCTGGTGATGCCGGTGGTGATCAGCACGCCCAGGCCACCGCCGCCGCCGAAGGTCGCCAGCGTCGCCGTACCGACGTTCAGGACCAGCGCCGTGCGCACCCCGGCCAGGATGAGCGGGACGGCCAGGGGGAGCTCCACCCGGGTGAGCACACCCAGCGGGGACATCCCGATGCCGCGGGCCGCCTCCAGGAGGGTCGGGTCGTTCGCCTTCAGACCGGCGATGGTGTTGGAGAGCACGGGCAGGACGGCGTAGATGATGATGCCGATGAGGGCGGCCCTGCGGCCGATGCCCAGCCAGATCACCAGCAGCGCCAGCAGACCGATCGCCGGGGTCGCCTGGCCCATGTTGGCGAACGCCATCGCGAACGGGGTGGCCTTCCGGAACGCCGTGCGGGTGAGCAGGATGCCCAGCGGGATCGCGATGATCAGCACGAAGAAGGTGGAGATCACCGTCAGCTGGACGTGCTGCCACAGCGCCTTGGTGACCTGGCCGTTGCCCAGCGCGTTCCGGCTGAGCGCGTCCAGGTCCGCCTGCCGGAACCACAGCCAGGTCGCCAGCAGTACGGCGATCAGGACGAGGGGCAGGAAGGTCAGCTTGCGCCAGCCGACCCGGCGTCCCGCCGCCACCGGGGACGGCGTGGGAGCCGCGCCCGCATCCTCGTCCCCGCCCTCGTCCCGGAAGGCGAGCCCCTTGACCTCGTGCTCGCCGACGGGGCGGCGGCCGGGGGAGGGACGCGAGGAGCCGCTCACGCGCGGCCTCCGACCTCGCCGAAGCCCTCCTGCTCGGTGTGCGTCTGCGCGGCCCGGGTCTCCTCCAGGTCGTGCTGGTGCTCCAGCGCGTCCAGCCGGTCGGCCTCCAGCAGCTCGTGCACGGAGTTCATCAGCGTCTCCATGTCGACGACGCCCTCGTACGCGCCGTGCCGCCCGGTGACCGCGACCCGCCCCGCGTTGTCGGTGAGCACCGCCTCCAGCGCGTCCCGCAGCGTCGCGTCCCGGGTCACCGTGTCGTGGACCAGGGTTCCGGCCCGCGCCAGCGAGCCCCTGGCCCGCATCAGGTCCCCGCGCCGCAGCCACTTGTAGGGGCGTCCGCGCCGGTCCAGGAGCAGGATCTCGTTGGTGCCCGACTCCCGCAGCCGGTCGAAGATGTGCTGGAGCGGGTCCTCCACGGTCACCGTCGGGTAGTCGGTGATGCCCACGTCCCGCACCCGGGTCAGGTTCAGGCGCTTGAGGGCCGCGCCCGCGCCGACGAAGCCGGAGACGAAGTCGTCCGCCGGGTTGGTGAGGATCGCCTCCGGGGTGTCGAACTGCGCGATGTGGGAGCGCTCGCGCAGCACGGCGATCCGGTCGCCCAGCTTGATCGCCTCGTCGAAGTCGTGGGTGACGAACACGATCGTCTTGTGCAGTTCGTGCTGGAGACGGATCAGCTCGTCCTGGAGGTGGTCCCGGGTGATCGGGTCCACCGCGCCGAACGGCTCGTCCATCAGCAGCACCGGCGGATCGGCCGCCAGCGCCCGCGCCACGCCCACCCGCTGCTGCTGGCCGCCGGAGAGCTGGCGCGGATAGCGGCCGTGGAACTCCCCGGCGTCCAGGCCGACCAGGTCCAGCATCTCCTCCACCCGGGAGCGGATGCGGGACTTGGACCAGCCGATCATCTTCGGCACCAGCGCGATGTTCTGGGCGACGGTCATGTGCGGGAAGAGACCGGAGGACTGGATCGCGTAGCCGACCTTGCGGCGCAGCTTCACCGGGTCGATGTCGGTGACGTCCTCGCCGTTGATGCGGATGCGGCCGCCGCTGGGCTCGATCAGCCGGTTGATCATCTTCAGGGTGGTGGACTTCCCGCAGCCCGAGGGGCCGACGAAGATGACCGTCTCCCCGGCCTTGATCTCCATCGACACGTTCTCGACGGCGGGCTGCGGATTGCCCGGGTAGAGCTTGGTGAGGGACTCCAGCTCGATGGTCGCGCCGGTGGTGCCCTCGTGGCCGTTCCCGGCCCTGGACTCCGCTGTCTCAGACACGGATCCCCCTCGGAATGGTCAGCCGTCCCAGCAGCACGTACGCCGCGTCGAACAGCAGGGCCAGGACGATGATCCCGAGCGTGCCCGCGAGGACCTGGTTGAGCGCGTTCTTGCTGCCCAGCGAGGCGATCCCGCGGAAGATCTCGTTGCCGAGGCCCGGCCCGGAGGCGTAGGCGGCGATCGCCGCGATGCCCATCAGCATCTGCGTGGAGACCCGGATGCCGGTCAGGATCGGCGGCCAGGCCAGCGGCAGCTCCACCCGCAGCAGCCGCGCCGGACGCGACATCCCGATGCCCGTGGCGGCGTCCACCAGCGCCGGGTCGACCCCGCGCAGGCCCACGATCGAGTTCCGCACGATCGGCAGCAGCCCGTACAGGGTCAGCGCGGTCACCGTCGGCGGCACGCCGAGGCCCACGATCGGGATGAGCAGACCGATCATGGCCAGCGACGGGATGGTGAGGATGGCCGACGTGGACAGGGTTGCGACGTTCCCCGCCCAGTCGCTGCGGTAGGTGAGGACGCCGATCAGCACCCCGAGCAGGGTCGCCACCACCATGCACTGGAAGACCGCGCTGGCGTGCTGGTAGGCGTCGGCGAGCAACTGCTGGTGGCGGCTGCCCAGGAAGTCCCAGAAGTTCACGTCCGCTCACCTCCGGGATCGGGTCCAGCTCAGTCCTGTCCGTCGCTGTCCCCGGCCGCCTGCTCCACCAGCGGGATGATCCGCAGCGGAACGGGGTTCTCCATCACGATCGCCGTGGCGGCCCGGACGATGCCATCAAAACCGACAACCCGGTCGATCACCCGCTGGAGGTCGGCGTTCGAGCGGGCCACGAGGCGGCACAGCATGTCCCCGGTGCCGGTCGTGGTGTGCAGCTCCAGGACCTCCGGCACATGCGCCAAGTGCGCCCGTACGTCGGCTCCTTGGCCCTGCCGGATCTCCAGCGTGGCGAACGCGGTGACCGGGTAGCCGAGGGCCGCCGGGTCCACCTCGGGACCGAATCCGCGGATGACTCCGTTCGACTGAAGCCGGTCGAGCCGCGCCTGCGCGGTGCCGCGCGCCACCCCGAGCCGCCGGGACATCTCCAGCACCCCGATCCGCGGTTCCCGCGCCAGCAGCGAGATGATCCGGCCGTCCAGCCGGTCGATCCCCGTACCCGCCATACCCCTCACCCTCCCGGCTGGTCATCCTGTACAGATCGCCTGCCCCGACCGGCGTATCACTGGTCAGGTTGCCCACTGAAAACGCAAACTATTGCGCACCTTGCGGACAGGGGAGAACCTGCGGCTATGACGCAGACCACACACCACACTCCCGACACCGCCCGGCAGGCCGACCCCTTCCCGGTCAAGGGAATGGACGCGGTCGTCTTCGCCGTGGGCAACGCCAAGCAGGCCGCGCACTACTACTCCACCGCCTTCGGCATGAAGCTGGTCGCCTACTCCGGACCGGAGAACGGCAGCCGGGAGACCGCGAGCTACGTCCTGGAGAGCGGCTCCGCCCGCTTCGTGTTCACCTCGGTGATCAAGCCCGCGACCGACTGGGGCCGCTTCCTCGCCCAGCACGTGGCCGAGCACGGCGACGGCGTCGTCGACCTCGCCATCGAGGTCCCGGACGCCCGGGCCGCCCACGCCTACGCCGTCGAGCACGGCGCCCGCTCGCTCGCCGAGCCGCACGAGGTCAAGGACGAGCACGGCACCGTCGTCCTCGCCGCCATCGCCACCTACGGCGAGACCCGGCACACCCTCGTCGAGCGCACCGGCTACGACGGGCCGTACCTGCCCGGCTACGTCCCCGCCAAGCCGATGGTCGCCCCGCCCGAGCGGCGCGTCTTCCAGGCCGTGGACCACTGCGTCGGCAACGTCGAACTCGGCCGCATGAACGAGTGGGTCGGCTTCTACAACAAGGTCATGGGCTTCACGAACATGAAGGAGTTCGTGGGCGACGACATCGCCACCGAGTACAGCGCGCTGATGTCGAAGGTCGTGGCCGACGGCACCCTCAAGGTCAAGTTCCCGATCAACGAGCCCGCGGTCGCCAAGAAGAAGTCCCAGATCGACGAGTACCTGGAGTTCTACGGCGGCGCCGGCGTCCAGCACATCGCGCTGAACACCAACGACATCGTGGCCACCGTCCGCGCGATGAAGGCGGCCGGCGTCGAGTTCCTGGACACCCCGGACTCGTACTACGACACGCTCGGCGAGTGGGCCGGCGAGACCCGGGTGCCCGTCGACATCCTGCGCGAGCTGAAGATCCTCGTCGACCGCGACGAGGACGGCTACCTGCTCCAGATCTTCACCAAGCCGGTCCAGGACCGGCCGACCGTCTTCTTCGAGATGATCGAACGCCACGGCTCCATGGGCTTCGGCAAGGGCAACTTCAAGGCCCTGTTCGAGGCGATCGAGCGCGAGCAGGAGAAGCGCGGCAACCTCTGACACCGGCTCCACAACAGCAGATGTCAGTCGGGCGGGCCCTCCACCGGGGGCTCGCCCAGCTCCGCCAGCGCCCGCTTGGCCTCCGGCACCAGCAGCGGCGAGAAGTACGGGTTGATGGTCAGCGCCTCCCGCAGATGCCGCCGCGCGGGCCCGGACCGCCCCAGCCCGTGCTCGATCGCGCCCCGGTGGAACACGTACAGCGCGCTGCGCACCCCGCCGCCCTTGTCGCCGTCGGTCGCGATCGTCGCGAACTCCAGCGCCTCCTCGTCCGCACCGGTGCGGTGCAGCGCCCAGCCCAGCGCGTCGGCGACCGCGGTCCCCGGCTGCCGTCCCCACTCGGTCCGCAGCCGCTCCACCGCCGCCGCCGGATCGCCGTGGTCGGCGTCGAGCCGCCCCAGCACCAGCTGCTCGTCGGCCCCGGCCGCCTCCGCGTCCCGGGCCCGCTCCCGCAGCAGGTCGTACTCCACCCGCGCCGCCTGCCCGAGGCCCAGCGACTCGTACAGCTCGCCCAGCTCCAGCGCGTACTCGGTGCTCGGCCGCTTGGCCAGCGCCGCCTGGTACGCGGACAGCGCCTCCGTCGTCCGGCCCAGCGCCGCCAGCACCCGGCCCTGCCCGGCCTGCGCGGCCCGCTGGTCGGGGTCGGTGCGCAGCGCCTCCTGGAAGAACCGCAGCGCCTCTTCCCGGTCCCCGCGCTCGAACGCCAGCCGCCCGGCCTGCTCCAGGTACGCCGCCCGCTCCGCCGGTGCCTCGGCGGCCGCCGCCGCGTCCGAGATCCGGGCCGCCGCGTCCTCCCGCCAGCCCCGGTCCCGGTAGACGGCCGCGGCCAGCGCACCCACGGCCGGAGCGCCCGGGCGCAGCTCCATCACCTTGTCCAGGGCCCGGCCCACGCCCTTGTCGTCGCCGAGCCCGCTGTACGCGCCGATCAGCACCGCGTGGGCCGTCCACCGCTTCGGCGCCGCCTGCACCGCGCTCTCGCCCCACTTCTTCGCCGCCGGGAAGTCCCGGCGCGCCACCGCCAGCGCGGCGAGCCCCTCCAGGGCCTGCGGGTTGCGCTCGGGGCCCGTCCTCAGCGAGGTGCGCAGCGCCTTCTCGGCCTTCGGCCAGTTCGCGCCGTCCGCTGTACGGCGGCCCTGCTCGACGTAGGCCGCGCCGAGCACCGCCCACGACGCGCCGTCCAGCGGATGCGCCCGCAGGTGGGTCTCCCGGTCGCCGATCAGCGCCGCCAGGTCCCCGAGCGCGGCCGGCGCACCCGTGGTGACCGCACCGCGCGCCAGCGCCGCCGGCCCCGGCGCGGGCGGGGGAGCGTCGCCGCCCTGCCCGGGGAGCAGCACGAGGACCCCGCCGAGCACGGCGGCCC
This sequence comes from Streptomyces sp. NPDC102490, assembly GCF_044765285.1. Lineage (NCBI taxonomy): Bacteria > Bacillati > Actinomycetota > Actinomycetes > Kitasatosporales > Streptomycetaceae > Streptomyces > Streptomyces sp. NPDC102490. The sequence goes on along the minus strand of NZ_JBIWJU010000007.1, from coordinate 493,818 downwards.
CGGCGACGGAGGCGATCAGCACCCGGCGCCCGCGGCGCGACCGCCGGCCGGGTCCGGTCTCCCTCTGCATGGCGTCCATGGCGCTCACTGTGCGCCCATACGACGATCACACCGGGCAGGGTGGGGGATGCCGGCCACGGGGTTCACACCGATGGCCCCGGGTGCGACGCTGTGATCATGAGCCGTATCGAAGCGCCCCGCGACGAAGACGGCGCGGCCGCGACGGTCCACCGCGCCCCCGGCGACCGGAGCACCCTCGTCGACCGCCTGCTCGCCGGTCTTCCCGCCGCAGCCGTCCTCACCGACCCCGACGTCACGGCCTCCTACGCCCACGACATGGCGAGCTTCTGCCCGGCCGGCGCCCCCGCCGCGGTCGTCCTGCCGCGCACCGTCGAGGAGGTCCAGCACGTCATGCGCACCGCGAGCGAGCTGCGCGTCCCGGTGGTCCCGCAGGGCGCCCGCACCGGCCTGTCCGGCGCGGCCAACGCCACCGACGGCTGCGTGGTCCTGTCCCTGACGAAGATGGACCGCATCCTGGAGATCAACCCGGTCGACCGCGTCGCCGTCGTCGAACCGGGCGTCGTCAACGCCACGCTCTCCCGCGCGGTGCACGAACACGGCCTCTTCTACCCGCCGGACCCCTCCAGCTGGGAGATGTGCACCATCGGCGGCAACATCGGCACCGCCTCCGGCGGCCTGTGCTGCGTCAAGTACGGGGTGACCGCCGAGTACGTCCTCGGCCTCGACGTCGTCCTCGCCGACGGCCGCCTGATGTCCACCGGCCGCCGCACCGCCAAGGGCGTCGCCGGGTACGACCTGACCCGGCTCTTCGTCGGCTCCGAGGGGTCCCTCGGCATCGTCGTGAAGGCGGTCCTCGGGCTGCGCCCCCGGCCGCCCGAGCAGCTGGTGCTGGCCGCCGAGTTCGCCTCCGCGTCCGCCGCCTGCGACGCGATCTGCCGGATCATGGAGGGCGGGCACGTCCCCTCCCTCCTCGAACTGATGGACCGTACGACCGTCAAGGCGGTCAACGACCTCGCCCACATGGGTCTGCCGGAGACCACCGAGGCGCTGCTGCTCGCCGCCTTCGACACCACCGACCCGGCCGCCGACCTCGCCGCCGTCGGCGCGCTGTGCGAGGCCGCGGGCGCCACGCAGGTGGTCCCGGCCGAGGACGCGGCCGAGTCCGAACTCCTCCTCCAGGCCAGGCGCCTGGCCCTCACCGCGCTCGATGCCGTCAAGGGCACCACGATGATCGACGACGTGTGCGTGCCCCGCTCCCGGCTCGGCGACATGCTGGAGGGCACCGAGCGGATCGCCGCCAGGTACGGCCTCACCATCGGCGTCTGCGCCCACGCGGGCGACGGCAACACCCACCCCACCGTCTGCTTCGACGCCCAGGACCCCGACGAGTCCCGGCGGGCCCGGGAGTCCTTCGACGAGATCATGGCGCTCGGCCTGGAACTGGGCGGCACCATCACCGGCGAGCACGGCGTGGGCGTCCTGAAGAAGGAGTGGCTGGCGCGGGAGATCGGCCCGGTGGGCCTGGAGATGCAGCGGGCCGTGAAACAGGTCTTCGACCCGCTGGGCATCCTCAACCCGGGCAAGCTCTTCTGAGCGCCGCCGCTCCTCACCGGGCGAGCAGCTCGGCCAGCCCGTCGTCGATCCCGAGCCAGGCGCCCTCGGTCCCCGGCGGCACCGTCCGCAGGGTCCGCTCCAGCCAGGCCGACACCTGGGGCGTGGGCGCCTCCAGGAGGGCGTCGCCGTCCGGGCTGGTCAGCGCGATCAGCACGACGCTGCGACCCTCCGCCTTCGACGGCCACACCCGCACGTCCCCGTGTCCGGAGGGCCGGAAGACGCCCTCCACCAGGAGATCGCGGGCGAACGTCCAGTGCACCGGCCGGCCGGAGTCGATGTGGAAGGTGATGTGGACGGCGTAGGGATCGTCGGTGTGGTAGCCGAGCCTGGCCGGCACCGGGATGCCGCTCTCGGGCGACAGGACGAGCCTCAGCTCCAGCTCGCGTTCCACGACGGTGGGGCCGGTGGGGTTGGGGTGCATGGCGGGTTCCTCTCCCGGGTCTCGTGCGGTCCTTGCCCGGGGAGAGCGGCCGGGGGCCGGAGCATTACGCGGGTTCGGGGAACTGTTTTCCCCGCCCCGGACCAGGACGCGGCCCGGATGTGAAGGTCCCGGCACGAGGTTGCCCGGAAAGGGGTGGGTACGGCGGGACCGGCGGTGCGGATTGCGCCCGTCTGATAGATGTTGAGGCCCCCTTACCAACCCCCGAGCAGATACGGGACGACGGACATGAGCGCCCCCACCCCGGCCCCCGGCGACGACCGGCCCCGCGAAGGGTATTACCCGGACCCGTCCATCCCCGGATATGTCCGGTACTGGAACGGCGCCTCCTGGGTGGCGGGCACGAGCCGCCCCGCCCCCAAGGACGGCGAACCGCTCGCGCCTCCGCCCGGCGCGCGGCCCTCCGTCGAGGAGACCGGGCCGCACTTCTTCGACGAGGACCCGGTCGAGGACCCGCCCGCCGCCGCGTCCCAGCACGGCAGCCGTCCGGAGTCCGCCACCGCCTGGGCCGCCGACCGCTCCGGCCCGTCCGGCGGCCCCGCCGACGCCCCGGAACAGCCCGTCGCCTGGCCGGGCATGGCGCCGGCCGCGGACCCGAGGGTTCCGCACGCCCGGCAGGAGGCACCGCCCGCCGACGCCGGTCAGCAGGCCGCTGCCGCCGCCTCTCCTTCACCGGAGGCGGAAGCGGGGGCGGAGGACGAACAGGCCGGCGACACCTTCGTCTTCCGCCGCCCGGCGGCGGGTCGGCGGAACGCCCCCGCCGCCGCGGAGGACGAGGGCACCATGACCTTCCGCGCGGTCACCCCGCGCCCGGGCCCGCAGCAGGGCGGCCCCGCTCCCGCTCCCGGCTCCGGGCCCGGGTTCGGAGCCGGGAAGGCGGCCGCCGACCGGGCCGCCGCCGTGCAGGCTCCTGCGACGCCCGCCGCCCCCGCGGTGCCGCACCAAGCGCCGCCGCAGCAGCAGCCCGCCGCCGCGCCGGTCGCGGCGGGCGGTCCCGGCGGCGGCCAGACCTCCTGGGCGCAGCAGGTGCACCGGCTGGCCGGGGCGGGCGGCGACGAGCAGCCCGTCGCACCGTGGAAGCCGCCGGTCGAGGACGTGTTCCAGGCCGCCGCCCGGCGCCAGGCGGCGGCCCGGCCCGCCGGGCTCGGCAAGCGGCTGGCCGCCCGGCTGATCGACACGGTCGTCCTCGCGGGCGTCACCGCCGTGGCCGCCGTGCCGCTCGGCGCCAAGGCGATCGACCACGTCAACGACAAGATCGACGAGGCCAAGCTGTCCGGCGAGACCGTCACGGTCTGGCTGCTGGACGGCACGACGTCCACGTACCTGGGCATCGTGCTCGCCGTCCTGCTGCTCTTCGGCGTCGTCTACGAGGCGCTGCCCACCGCCAAGTGGGGCCGCACCCTGGGCAAGAGGCTGCTCGGTCTGGAGGTGCGGGACATCGAGGCCCACGAACCGCCGTCCTTCGGCGCGGCCCTGCGTCGCTGGCTGGTCTACAGCGTCCCCGGCCTCCTGGCCGTCGGCGTGGTCGGCGTCGCGTGGTGCCTCTTCGACCGCCCGTGGCACCAGTGCTGGCACGACAAGGCCGCCAACACGTTCGTCGCGGGCTAGGGGGTGTCGTTTGGATCTTGCCGGGGTCGCGGGGTCTGGCACGCACATCTGCGGCGTTGTCGTCGGTTGCCAGGGCTCCGCCCTGTCGCCCTCCTCCGCCTTGCAGCTGCACGCACCAGACCCCGCTCGGGTCGGGAACAAGGCACCGTCGCCCGGAGCCGGCCTGATCCAAACGACACCCCCTAGCTGAGCGGGGGGGGTCGGGGGAGCGCGGGTCTCGTCCTCGGGTGCGGGTGCGTTGTGGTTGCTCGCGCAGTTCCCCGCGCCCCTTTCAGGGGCGTCCAGTGCACGTCCCTCAAGGGGCGCGGCCAGCCCCCACGCACCCGCACTACTCCGGACGGCCGCTCGCCGGATGCGCCGTTGTAGACCCCGAGGTCCACTCGGGACATGAGCAGCGAACCGCCCCCCGGCTCCGGCGGGCAGCAGCCGCCGGAAGACGACCCGCTGAGGAAGAACCCCTACGACAACCCGCCCCCGCCCCCCGGCGGCGGAGGTCCCTACGGTGGGCCCCCTCCCGGCGGCGGCCCCTACGGCGGCGGCCCGTACGGCGGTGGGGGCCACCCCGGCGATCCGCTGGCCGGGATGCCCCCGCTCGCCGACAGCGGCCGGCGCACGCTCGCGCGGATCGTCGACATGATCCTCGTGGGCATCGTGGTCTGGCTGCTCAGCTGGGCCTTCAACGTCCAGGAGTACACGGTGGACGGCGACGACGTCTCCGTCGGCAAGTCCTTCGGGCAGTCCCTGATCGCCGCCGTGCTCTACATCGCGTACGACACCTACATGACCACGAGGACGGGCCAGACCCTCGGCAAGAAGTGGCTCGGGATGCGGGTGGCCAACCTGGACAACGGGGCGACGCCCTCCGTGCAGACGTCGCTGATCCGGGCCCTGGTGCTGTGGATCCCGTTCGCCTTCTGCTGCGCCTGCGTGTGGACGATCATCGCGGGCGGCTGGAGCTTCTTCGACCGGCCCTACAAGCAGGGCCTGCACGACAAGGCGGCCAAGACGGTCGTGGTCAGCGCCCGTTGACGGGCACGGACGCTCAGGCGGCCCGCCCGCGCGTGGCCTCGCCCGCGCCCGCGGAGACCCGGGCCCCCGTGGGCACCCGCACCGGCTCCCGGTCCGCGCTGAACCGGTGGGCCGGCGCGGTGGTCACCGCGCGCGTCCTGGGCTGGGGGACCGTCATGGCGACCAGCAGCCCGAGGGCGAGGGCCGCGACGGCGATGAGGGCGACTCCGGGACCCGAACTCGTCTGCGACAGCAGCAGCATGGCGAGCGTCGAGAAGATCACGGTGCACGAACCGTAGGCGAACTGGGCGGCAGTCGGACGGGGCATGGCCATCGTGTCCTCGGAAGACAATCATGGGGTGAGACGGGCTGTGGGCCTGGCATTCCGCCGGCTTCCGGGCGTTCCGCCAAGCGACTCTAACCCGCTGTGTGCCCGAGTGGAACCAGCGGTAAGCACGACCTAACCGGCACGGCCGATGCACGGGGGGCGCACGGATTCATGACGTCCGGGAAGTGGACGGTCCCGCGCGCCCGTCGGGCCCGGGCCGGCGCCCGCGGGACCGGCCGAAGGTCACGATCGGGTGTCCGCAAAGCGAACGGCGACTCCGCATAGTGCACTTGTTCTGCTCAAGTCAAGGTCTGTCTTTTCCGCCGAACCTCTAGTCAAATGTCGTCACTTGACTACACGCGTTGAGCACGTGTGCGCGGACTTTGCCATGTCCTGGTCCCCCCATCCGCGCGCGTGGACGCGGGGGAGGAACTCAAGTGACCAGAAGATCCTGGACGTTCAGAACCGCGGCGACCACCGTCGCACTCGCCGCCGCCACCGCCACGCTCTCGGCGGCCGGCGTGGCGCAGGCGGACTCGCCGTCCCGGCCGGAGGCCGTGAACCGCCACGACCCCGGCCCGGACAAGACCACGCGCTCCCACGACCTCAAGGGCCCCCTGAGCGACACTCAGGCCGCCCAGCGTGAGGAAGCCCTGAACCAGGTCATATCCGGCAAGGCCTCGGTGAAGAAGAAGGACGGCTCCAACGTCGTCCAGCTGAAGAGCAAGAAGGGCGACGCCAAGTACGTCGAGCTGGGCCGGGAGAAGACCGACAAGATCTTCACCATCCTGGTCGAGTTCGGCGACAAGGTCGACAGCCGCTACGGCGGCACCCCCGGCCCGCTGCACAACCAGATAGCCAAGCCGAACCGCAAGACGGACAACTCCACGGCCTGGCAGGAGGACTACGACCAGGAGCACTTCCAGGACCTGTACTTCGGTTCCGGCAAGGGCGTCGACTCGGTCAAGACCTACTACGAGAAGCAGTCCTCCGGCCGCTACTCGGTCGACGGCGAGGTCTCCGACTGGGTCAAGGTCCCCTACAACGAGGCCCGCTACGGCTCCAACAAGTGCGACCCCGACAACTGCGCCTGGTACGCGGTGCAGGACGGCGTCACCGCCTGGGTCGCGGACCAGAAGGCGGCCGGCCGCACCGACGCCCAGATCAAGTCCCAGCTGACCCAGTACGACCAGTGGGACCGCTACGACTTCGACGGCGACGGCGACTTCAACGAGCCCGACGGCTACATCGACCACTTCCAGGTCGTGCACGCCGGCGAGGACGAGTCCGCCGGCGGCGGCGCGCAGGGCGAGGACGCGATCTGGGCCCACCGCTGGTACGCCTTCGGCACCGACGCCGGCGCCACCGGCCCCGCCGACAACAAGCTCGGCGGCACCCAGATCGGCGACACCGGCATCTGGGTCGGCGACTACACCATCCAGCCGGAGAACGGCGGACTCGGCGTCTACGCGCACGAGTACGGCCACGACCTCGGCCTGCCGGACCACTACGACACGGCCGGCGGCGACAACTCCACCGGCTTCTGGACGCTGATGTCGTCCGGCTCGTGGCTGGGCACCGGCCGCAACGAGATCGGCGACCTGCCGGGCGACATGAACGCCTGGGACAAGCTCCAGCTGGGCTGGCTGAACTACGACACCGCCAAGGCGGGCGTCAACTCCTGGCACAAGCTGGGCCTGGCCGAGTACAACACCAAGCACAAGCAGGGCCTGGTCGTCGAACTGCCGAAGGAGGAGGTCACCACCGAGATCGTGACCCCCGCCGAGGGCAAGACCCAGTGGTGGAGCGGCAGCGGCAACGACCTCAAGAACACCCTGAGCCGCAGCGTCGACCTCACCGGCAAGTCGTCCGCCTCCCTCACCCTGGACGGCTGGTACGACATCGAGGCCGACTACGACTTCCTCTACACCGAGGTCTCCACCGACGGCGGCGCCAACTGGACCGCGATCGACGGCACCTTCGACGGCCGGCCGATCCAGCGTGACGGCAGCGACAAGCCCGCCCTGAGCGGCACCGTCGACGCCTACGGCAAGCTGGTCTACCCGCTGGACGCCTACGCGGGCAAGAAGATCGACCTGCGCTTCCGCTACCAGACCGACGGCGGCCTGGCGATGAAGGGCTTCACCGCCGACCGGATCGCGGTGACCGCCGACGGCGCGACGCTCTTCACCGACAACGCGGAGACCCAGGACGCCGCGTGGACGGCGAACGGCTTCACCCGCAAGGGCGCCTCCTTCACCAAGGAGTACGCGCAGTACTACATCGCCGAGAACCGGCAGTACGAGTCGTACGACAAGACGCTGAAGACCGGCCCGTACAACTTCGGCTTCTCGGAGCGCCCGAACTGGGTCGAGCACTACGCGTACCAGAACGGCCTGCTGATCTGGAAGTGGGACACCTCCCAGGCGGACAACAACACCAGCCAGCACCCGGGCACCGGCCTGGTCCTGCCGATCGACTCGCACCCGACCGCGCTGAAGTGGAAGGACGGCACCCTCATGCGCAACCGCATGCAGGCGTACGACTCGCCGTTCAGCCTCTACCGCACGGACGGCATGACGCTGCACAAGGCGGACGTCGCGAAGTACATCCCGGGCTCCAAGGGTGTCTCGGTCTTCAATGACCGCAAGAACGACTACTACGACCCGGCGAACCCGACCGGCGGTGTCAAGATCACTGACACCAACACGAAGATCAAGATCCTGAAGGAGGCCAAGAACGGCTCGACGATCGAGCTGGAGGTTGGCCCCGCGGGCAGGTAATTAGCATCTGCCCAGGTCAGAGCATGATCGGCGGTGACCCCCTGGCGGGTCGCCGCCGATCCGTGTTTAGGTGCGTCCTGTGGTTCTCTTATTGACACCGGGCCCGGCGCCCGGACCGACCCAGGCTGACACGGGGGTATGACCGCATGGCCGCAGGAGGCTTCTGCAAGCTGCCGAACGGCACGGTGGTGGTGGCACTGAACCTGCCGAGCCCCGCCCCGGCGAGCGCCGGCAGCGTGCGTTTTCTCGTCCACGCCCAGAACCGGGCGCGCGCCCTGACCAGGCTGCGCAACCTGGGGCTGCGCAGCGTCTACCTGCGGGGCAACGCGGCCCCGCCGTCCCCGGACGAGGTCACCGCGGTCCTGCACCACCCGGACGGCCTGATATGGCGCACGGCACCGGTGGCGGGGGCGGTGGGCGGCCCGGACCTGGTCCAGGAGCTGTGGCACCCGATCCGGACCCTGCTCAGACGCCCGACCGCCCAGACGTAGGCGGCCGGGCCCCGGGGCGCTACTGCACGACCGGCTTCCCGGACAGCTCCACGCCCGCCTCCCGCAGCTCCTCCAGCGCCCGCTCGGTGGTCTCCACGGCCACTCCGGCGGTCAGGTCGAGCAGCACCTGCGTACGGAAGCCCTCGCGGGCGGCGTCCAGGGCGGTGGCCCGCACGCAGTGGTCGGTGGCGATGCCCACGACATCGACCTCGTCGATCTCGCGGGACCGCAGCCACTCGGCGAGGCCCGTGCCGTTCTCGTCGGCGCCCTCGAAGCCGCTGTAGGCGGCCGCGTACGCCCCCTTGTCGAAGACGGCGTCTATCGCGCCGGAGGCGACGGCGGGGGCGAAGTTCGGGTGGAAGCCCACTCCCTCGGTGCCGGCGACGCAGTGCGCCGGCCAGGAGTGGACGTAGTCCGGGTTGTCGGCGAAGTGGCCGCCCGGGGCGACGTGGTGGTCGCGGGTGGCCACCACGTGGCGGTAGCCGGCGGGCGCCTGCCCGATCAGCTCGGTGATGGCGGCGGCCACGTCCGCACCGCCGGACACGGCGAGGCTGCCCCCCTCGCAGAAGTCGTTCTGCACGTCTACGACGATCAAGGCGCGGCGCATGGTCGGTGTCCTTCGACTGGGTCGGATGTGCGGTTGGGGGGCACCAGCTTTAGCTACCCGAGCCCCCGTGTGCGTACTCCGTCGGAATGACGGGTTCCCCTCGGGAGAGCTGGGTGGCGGACAGCGGGAGGTTGGCGCGGGCGGCGGCGTGCCGGTCCCGGGCGGCGTCCAGCGGCTCGCGGGCGACGACCTCGCCGCCCTTGACCAGCTCGACCAGGAGCTGCCGGTCGGCCAGCGCGTCGGGCACCGGCCCGGTGCCGACCACCTCGGCCTCGGCGTACCCGTCCGCGTCCAGGCGCCGCGCGGCCCACTTGCGGCCGCCGATGGAGGTCTTGCCGCCGCTGGACTTCTTGGCCACCGGCACCAGCGGCGCGCCCTCCGCGCCGGACTCGGCGCGGGCGACCAGCTTGTAGACCATCGAGGCCGTCGGGTGCCCGGAGCCGGTCACCAGCTGGGTGCCGACGCCGTAGGCGTCCACCGGCGCCGCCGCCAGGGAGGCGATGGCGTACTCGTCCAGGTCCGAGGTCACCACGATCTTCGTCCCGGTGGCGCCCAGCTCGTCGAGCTGCTGGCGCACCCGGTGGGCGACCAGCAGCAGGTCGCCGGAGTCGATGCGCACCGCGCCCAGTTCGGGCCCGGCGACCTCCACGGCGGTACGGACGGCCTCGGCGACGTCGTAGGTGTCCACGAGGAGCGTGGTGTCCCGGCCCAGGGCGTCCACCTGGGCGCGGAAGGCGTCGCGCTCGTGGTCGTGCAGCAGGGTGAAGGCGTGGGCGGAGGTGCCGACGGTGGGGATGTTGTAGCGGAAACCGGCGGCCAGGTCGGAGGTGGTCGCGAAGCCGCCGACGTAGGCCGAGCGGGCGGCGGCCACGGCGGCCAGCTCGTGGGTGCGGCGGGCGCCCATCTCGATCAGCGGCCGGTCGCCGGCGGCCGACGACATGCGGGAGGCGGCGGCGGCGATCGCCGAGTCGTGGTTGAGGATGGACAGGATCACCGTCTCCAGCAGCACGCACTCGCCGAAGGTGCCCTCGACCCGCATGATCGGCGAGCCCGGGAAGTACACCTCGCCCTCGGGGTAGCCCCAGATGTCCCCGCTGAAGCGGTACTGCGCCAGCCAGTCCAGGGTCTCCTCGTCGACGATGTCCTTGTCGCGCAGGAAGCGCAGGACGCCCGCGTCGAAGCGGAAGTTCTCCACCGCGTCCAGCACCCGCCCGGTGCCCGCCACGACGCCGTAGCGGCGGCCGTCCGGCAGTCGCCGGGTGAAGACCTCGAACACGCTCCGCCGCCCGGCCGTACCGGCCTTCAGCGCGGCTCGGAGCATGGTCAGCTCGTACTGGTCCGTGAAGAGCGCCGTCGAGGGGACGTCCACCGGCAGCCCAAGGTCCGCTGTGTTCATACGACGGATCGTACCCCCATTTCGTCACTCTGACGATTTCGATGGCCGTCCGGTTCGCGTGGCGCCCGCCACAGGCCCGTTTGTGCGGGTGCCCCCCTGTGGTGGCAGCATGGGGCTTGTGACGGCAGCCGCACCCATGGAGATCGAGAAGACCGAGTCGGCGGAGGAGGTCTTCGCCGTACCCGAGCCCGACGTGCCCTGGGTGACGATCGTCCACAACGACCCCGTCAACCTCATGAGCTACGTGACGTATGTCTTCCAGACGTACTTCGGCTACTCCAAGGACAAGGCCACCAAGCTCATGATGGACGTCCATCACAAGGGCCGGGCGGTCGTCTCCAGCGGCAGCCGGGAGGAGATGGAGCGGGACGTACAGGCCATGCACGGCTACGGTCTGTGGGCCACCCTCCAGCAGGACCGGAAATGACCCACGCCCGCCCGCAGGACGGAAGCAGCTGAATCGCCTTCATGCCCGGACAATTCGAACCGCTCCCCGGCGGCGGCGCGGCCGTCGCGCTCGACGACGTCGAGATCTCCATCATCCGCTCGCTGGCCGTGCAGCTCCTGGAGCTGATCGGCCCCGGGCCAGCCGAGGACGCCTCCGAGGACCCGCTCGCCGAGCTGTTCGCCGAGGGGCCGAGCGAGCCGCCCTCCGACCCGGTGCTGCGCCGCCTGTTCCCGGACGCCTACGGCGACCCCGAGGGCGCCCCGCAGGCCAAGGAGGCCGAGGAGCAGCGGGCGCACTCCGCGGAGTTCCGCCGCTACACCGAGAACGACCTGCGGGCCGGCAAGCGGGACAACGCGCTGGCGGTGGTCCGCACCCTGGACGCCCTCTCCTCGGCGTCGGCGGGCGAGGAGGGCGCGGTGCTGAAGCTGTCGCCCGAGGAGTCCCAGCAGTGGCTGCGCGCCCTGAACGACCTGCGGCTGGCGATCGGCTCCCGCCTGGAGATCGCCGACGAGGACGACACCGACCTGCTCTACCGGCTGCCCGACGAGGACCCGCGCAAGCCGATGGTGATGGCGTACCTGTGGCTCGGCGGGCTCCAGGAGTCGCTGGTCGCGACCCTTATGCCCTGAGAGGGGCGGATTAGCCACTCTCCGTGTCCGCTCAGCGGAGCCTCAAATCCGGATAACGATCCCGTCAAAGCCGCGCCACCTTTGCCCCGCAGGCGCGGCTTTTGTCCGCTCCTCCCTGTGTGACACGTCACAGTCCGCCCCTGTGATCAGCGCCGCCGTCGTGGTAAATCTTCACGACCGCCCGGCGAACACCACCCGAATGTTCGGCCGGGTGCGCCACCGAGCCGGCAGACCGCCGGCCAGGCACCGAGCGGGATGTGAGGCCCGCTCAGCTCCATCATCCGGGGGGATCGAGACCCGATCCGAGGCCGAGTCAAGGCCCGGGTCGGCATGGAGAAAGGCGCACCACACATGACCTCTGCGCAGGTCGACACGGACAAGGCCCCCGAAGAGGGCTACGAGCGCGGTCTCAACAGCCGCCAGGTCCAGATGATCGCGATCGGCGGCGCCATCGGCGTCGGCCTCTTCCTGGGCGCCGGGGCCAACATCGCCAAGGCCGGCCCCAGCATCATCCTCATGTACGCCCTCGCGGGTGTGATCATCTTCTTCATCATGCGGGCGCTCGGCGAGCTGCTCCTCTACCGACCCGTCTCCGGCTCCTTCGCCGAGTACTCGCGCGAGTTCCTCGGCCCCTTCTTCGGTTACTTCACCGGCTGGACGTACTGGCTGATGTGGGTGGTCACCGGCATGGCGGAACTCACCGCCGCCGCCATCTACATCCACTACTGGTTCCCGGACATCCCGCAATGGGTCTCGGCCCTGGTCTTCCTGGTGCTGCTGTTCGCGGCCAACCTGATCTCGGTGAAGCTGTTCGGCGAGATCGAGTTCTGGTTCTCGATGGTCAAGGTCACGGCCATCATCGGCATGATCGTGATCGGCATCGGCGTGCTGACCTTCGGCTTCAGCCAGGCCGGTGACACCGCCGCCGTCTCCAACCTGTGGGAGTTCGACGGCTTCTTCCCCAAGGGCATCGGCTCGTCCCTGATGACCCTCCAGGGCGTCATGTTCGCCTACCTCGCCGTCGAGCTGGTCGGCGTCACCGCGGGTGAGTCGGAGAACCCGGAGAAGACCCTCCCCAAGGCGATCAACACCCTGCCCTGGCGCATCGCCCTCTTCTACGTCGGCGCCCTCACCGTCATCCTGGCGGTGGTCAAGTGGACCGAGTTCGCCGAGGGCGTCAGCCCCTTCGTGGCGGCCTTCGCGGTCATCGGCATCCCGGCCGGCGCGGGCATCGTCAACTTCGTGGTGCTCACCGCCGCCCTGTCGTCCTGCAACTCCGGCATGTACTCCACGGGCCGCATGCTGCGCACCCTCGCGGACAACGGAGAGGCCCCCAAGGTCTTCAACAAGCTGTCCTCGACGAAGACCCCGGCCCTCGGCATCGCCGTCTCGGTGGTCTTCATGGCCATCGGCGTGGTCCTGAACTACCTCGTCCCCGAGAAGGCGTTCGGCTACGTCACCTCCGTCGCCACCGCCGCGGGCATCTGGACCTGGCTGATGATCCTGATCAGCCACGTGCGCTACCGCCGCGAGGTCGTCGCGGGCCGCCTGCCCGCCTCCTCCTTCCCGGCGCCGGGCGGCTCGGTGTGCTCCTACATCGCCATCGCCTTCCTGCTCTTCGTCACCTGCCTGATCGCCTACGACGCCGACGCCCGCGTCTGCCTGTACGTGATGGCCGGCTGGGCCGTCGCCCTCGGCATCGGCTGGGCGGTGCTCAAGAGCCGCAACCCGCAGATCACCGAACGGCCCGGCGAGCCGGAGTTCGAGAAGGTCGGCTGACGGACCCGGGGCGTCCACTGCTGTGGATGTCCGGCATGCGGGCCCCTGCGTACCACCCACCGGTACGCAGGGGCCCGTCTGCTTATCCTGGCCGCATGCTGACCATCACCCAGGCCCTGTACGACCAGATCGTCGCCCACGCGCGCGAGGACCACCCCGACGAGGCGTGCGGCGTGGTGGCCGGTCCCGCCGGCGAGGGTCGCCCCGAGCGGTTCATCCCGATGCTCAACGCGGCCCGCTCGCCCACCTTCTACGAATTCGACTCGCAGGACCTCCTCAAGCTCTACCGCGAGATGGACGACCGCGACGAGGAGCCGGTGGTCATCTACCACTCGCACACCGCCACGGAGGCCTACCCCTCCCGCACCGACCTCTCCTACGCCAACGAGCCCGGCGCCCACTACGTCCTCGTCTCCACCGCGGACACCGATGGTGCCGGTGAGTTCCAGTTCCGCTCGTTCCGCATCGTGGCGGGGGAGGTCACGGAAGAGGAGGTCAAGGTCGTCGAGGCGTACTGATCTCATTCAGTGGACGAAAATGGTCCGAGAGGTGAGATCACACTCCGGATGCCGGACCGGGAATCGATACGATGAGCCCATGGTTCTTCTCGACGTGAGCGACAAGGCGCCGGGCACGCTGCTCGTGGCGCGGCTGCACGTCGACCTGTGCAGGCTGAAAAGCGCCATCTGTTGATCTTCGTTGCCGCCGTACGGCCGTGCGCCGCGGCGTGCTGACGTGTGCCGCCGCGCGCCCTACGAACCCACGACAAACTTCCGACAGGAGCACTCAGCCATGGCCATCGAGGTCCGCATCCCGACCATCCTCCGCCAGTACACCGACGGCCAGAAGGCGGTGGAGGGCACCGGGGACACCCTCGCCCAGCTCCTCGCCGACCTCGAGACCCGGCACACGGGCATCCAGGCCCGCATCGTCGAGGGTGAGCAGCTCCGCCGCTTCGTCAACGTCTACCTGAACGACGAGGACGTCCGCTTCCTCGACGGCATCAACACCAAGCTCGGCGACGGCGACAGCATCACGATCCTGCCGGCCGTGGCCGGCGGTATGGCCTGATCGGGATGCGGTACGACTCCCCGCTGGCCGCGGTGGGCAACACCCCTCTGGTGCGCCTGCCGCGGCTGTCGCCGTCCGCCGACGTCCGCATCTGGGCCAAGCTGGAGGACCGCAACCCGACCGGCTCGATCAAGGACCGCCCCGCGCTCCACATGATCGAGCAGGCGGAGAAGGACGGCCGCCTCACCCAGGGCTGCACGATCCTGGAGCCGACCAGCGGCAACACCGGCATCTCGCTGGCCATGGCCGCCAAGCTCAAGGGCTACCGCATCGTCTGCGTGATGCCCGAGAACACCTCCCAGGAGCGCCGGGACCTGCTCGCCATGTGGGGCGCGGAGATCATCTCCTCCCCGGCCGCGGGCGGCTCCAACACCGCCGTCCGGGTCGCCAAGGAACTCTCCGCCGAGCACCCGGACTGGGTGATGCTCTACCAGTACGGCAACCCGGACAACGCCGGCGCCCACTACGCCGGCACCGGCCCCGAGATCCTCGCCGACCTGCCCTCGGTCACCCACTTCGTCGCGGGCCTCGGCACCACCGGCACCCTGATGGGCGTCGGCCGCTACCTGCGCGAGCACAAGCCGGACGTGAAGATCGTCGCCGCCGAACCGCGCTACGACGACCTGGTGTACGGCCTGCGCAACCTCGACGAGGGCTTCGTCCCCGAGCTGTACGACGCCTCCGTCCTCACCACCCGCTTCTCGGTGGGCTCCGCCGACGCGGTCACCCGCACCCGTGAGCTGCTCCAGCAGGAGGGCATCTTCGCGGGCGTCTCCACCGGCGCCGCCCTGCACGCCGCGATCGGCGTCGGCACCAAGGCGGTCAAGGCGGGGGAGAGCGCGGACATCGTGTTCGTCGTCGCCGACGGCGGCTGGAAGTACCTCTCCACCGGCGTCTACACCGCGGCCACCACCGAAGAGGCCATCGCAACCCTCCAGGGCCAGCTCTGGGCCTGAGCGAGCCCTACCGCGCGAGGTGACGGACCCGGTCCCACAGGGCCGGGTCCACCACCCGCACCCGGCGCCGGAAGTCACCCACCGGCACCTCGCGCAGCTCGTCGGTCTCCAGGTAGCTCGTCCGCCCCCGCGCGTCGCCGACCGAACCCGGCGGCAGCGTGATCACCCCGGCCCGGCCGTCCCGGTGACGTGTGGTGATCTTCGCGACCAGCGCCCGCCGTCCGCGCACCGAGATCACCAGGCACGGCCGGTCCTTCGCGCCGCCGGAGTCCTCGTACGGCACGTTCGCCCACCAGATCTCCGCGGGGCGCGGCCGGACCGCCCGTCCTCCCGGCCTTCCGGGACGCCCCGGCGGCCGTCGGACGCCGCCCGGCCGGGGCGGTCGCCGTCCCCGGCCCCAGCCGTCGACGACCGTGGCGACGAGGGCGAGCAGCACCACCGCCGCGAAGACGAGCCACCAGGACGTGTCCATACCGACGACGGTACCGGCGCGCGCCACGACCGCGCGCCCCTTCCAGGGCCCCGCGCGCCCCGCTTCCAGCCGAACCGGTGATCCCGCAGGTGAGTTCGCCCACAACGGCCCCTGGCGGAGGAGCGACCGCAGGTTTTGCGCCTTACGCTCGACGGACCGCACGACCCCCGTCTCTCCACACGCGCCAGCGGAGGTTTCTGCTTCATGAAGCTCACCGTCGTCGGCTGCTCGGGGTCGTTCCCGTCCGCGGAATCGGCCTGCTCGAGCTACCTCGTCGAGGCCGACGGCTTCCGGCTGCTCCTCGACATGGGCAACGGTGCCCTCGGCGAGTTGCAGCGCCACTGCGGTCTCTACGACCTCGACGCGATCTTCCTCAGCCATCTGCACGCCGACCACTGCATCGACATGTGCGCCTACTTCGTGGCGCGCTACTACCGGCACGACGGCGGCCGCTGCGCCCCGCTCCCGGTCTACGGACCCGAGGGCACCGAGCACCGGCTGACCACCGCCTACGCCGACACCCCCTCGGCCTCCTCCATGAGCGAGGTGTTCGACTTCCACACGGTCAAGCCCTCCACCTTCGAAGCCGGCCCGTTCACCCTGCACACCGAGCGCGTCGCCCACCCCGTGGAGGCCTACGCCATCCGCGTCGAGCACGGCGGCCGTTCACTGACGTACTCCGGCGACACGGGCACCACCCCCGTGCTGGACGAACTCGCCCGCGACACCGACCTGTTCCTGTGCGAGGCCGCCTTCACGCACGGCAAGGAGAACATCCCCGACCTGCACCTCAACGGACGCGAGGCGGGCGAGAGCGCGGCCCGGGCCGGCGCCCGGCGCCTGGTGCTCACCCACATCCCCCCGTGGACCGACCCCGCGGTCAACCTGGCCGACGCGCGCGAGGTGTACGACGGGACCGTGGAGGTCGCCGCCGCGGGCGCGGTGTACGAGATCTGAGCCCGCGACACCCGGTACGACGGCGAAAAGGCCCCGGAACCTTCGCGGTTCCGGGGCCTTCGTCACGCCGTACGGCCGAAGCTCACGCCTTGGTGAGGTCCTCGATCTCCTCCTCGGGCTCGCGGCCCGGGGTCTTCAGGTCGAACTTGACGATCGCGAAGCGGAAGACCACGTAGTAGACGACCGCGAAGGCCAGACCGATCGGAATGATCATCCATGGCTTGGTGGCCAGGCTCCAGTTCAGGGCGTAGTCGATGAAGCCGGCCGAGAAGTTGAAGCCGTCATGGACGCCCAGCCCCCAGGTGATCGCCATCGAGGCCGCGGTGAGCACCGCGTGGATGACGTACAGGAGCGGCGCGATGAACATGAACGAGAACTCGATGGGCTCGGTCACACCGGTGACGAACGAGGTCAGCGCGAGGGAGACCATCATGCCGAGGACGGCCTTGCGGCGCTCGGGGCGGGCGGTGTGCGCCATGGCCAGGGCGGCGGCCGGCAGACCGAACATCATGATCGGGAAGAAGCCGGACTGGTACATGCCCGCGGACGGGTCGCCGTGCAGGAAGCGCGGGATGTCGCCCTGCCAGACCTGACCGGCCGCGTCCGTGAAGTCGCCGAGCTGGAACCAGGCCACCGTGTTCACGAACTGGTGCATGCCGACCGGGATCAGCGCGCGGTTCACGCCGCCGAAGAGGGCCGCGCCGCCGGAGCCGAGGCCGGTCATCCACTCGCCGAAGTTCGAGATGCCGTCGCCGATGGGCTCCCAGACCAGACCGAAGAAGACACCCACGACGATGCCGACGAACGCCATGATGATCGGCACCAGTCGGCGCCCGTTGAAGAAGCCCAGCCAGTCCACCAGCCGGGTGCGGTGGAACCGCTGCCACAGCACGGCGGCGAGCAGACCCATGATGATGCCGCCGAGCACACCCGGGTCGTTGTAGGTCGCGGCGACGTCCTGGCCGTTCTTGACCACCGCATCGGTGACGGGGAAGGCTTCGAGCACCTTGCTGTAGACGAGGAAGCCGACCACCGCTGCCAGCGCGGTCGAGCCATCGGCCTTCTTGGCGAAACCGATGGCCACGCCTATGCAGAACAGGATCGGCAGCGAGCCGGTGAGGGCACCGCCCGCGTTGTTGAAGACGGCGGCGACCTTGTCCCAGCCGAGACCGTCCTTGCCGAAGATGTCGTCCTGGCCGAGCCGGACCATGATGCCCGCCGCCGGAAGAACCGCGATCGGGAGCTGGAGGCTGCGTCCTACCTTCTGCAGCCCCTGGAAAAGACCGGATCCCCGCTTCTTTGCGGGGGCCGCCGTGTCGGTGGCGGTGCTCATGCTTCCTCCATCGGGTGGTGGTCTACACCACTCAGTGGTGTAGACCTGTTGTAGCACGATGAAGGCGGCGTAAGGAACCCGTGATTCCGCGACCGGGCCGCTACGCGCGGTGCACGGTCAAGTCCCCTGCTCACACGCGTGCGAGGGCGCGGCGAAGGCCCCCGGACCGAGGGTCCGGGGGCCTTCGCGAGACCACCCTCAAAGGGTACGTGAGGACGTGAACAGGTCTACACCTTGGTGACGTCCTCCACCTCTTCCTCGGGCTCCCTTCCCGGCGTCTTCAGATCGAACTTCGTGATCGCGAACCGGAAAACCACGTAGTACACCACCGCGAACCCCAGCCCGATCGGAATGATCAGCCACGGCTTGGTCGCCAGGTTCCAGTTGATGACGTAGTCGATCAGCCCCGCCGAGAAGCTGAACCCGTCCTTCACCCCCAGCGCCCACGTCACCGCCATCGACACACCCGTCAGCACCGCGTGCGCCGCGTACAACAGGGGAGCGATGAACAGGAACGAGTACTCCAGCGGCTCCGTGATCCCCGTCACGAACGAGGTCAGCCCCACCGACAGCATCAGGCCACCGACCTCCTTGCGCCGGTGCGGCTTCGCGCAGTGCGTGATCGCCAGCGCCGCCGCCGGCAGCGCGAACATCATGATCGGGAAGAAGCCCGTCGTGAACTGACCCGCGTCCGGGTCGCCCGCCAGGAACATGTTGATGTCGCCGTGCACCACCGTGCCGTCCGGCTTCGTGTACGAACCGAACTGGAACCACATCGGCACGTTCAGGAACTGGTGCAGACCGATCACCAGCAACGCCCGGTTCGCCAGACCGAACACACCCGCGCCCCACGCGCCGATCCCGGTCATCCAGTCGCTGAAACTCTCCAGCGCGTCACCGATCGGCGGCCACACCCACAGACACAGCGCCGCGAACACGATCGCCACGAACGCCATGATGATCGGCACCAGCCGGCGCCCGTTGAAGAAGCCCAGCCAGTCCACCAGCTTCGTCCGGTGGAAACGCCGCCAGAAGTACGCCGTCAGCAACCCCATCACGATGCCGCCGAACACCCCCGGATTCTGGAAGACGAACGCGGTCACCTCGCCCGAACCGTCGGTCACCTGGCAACCGATCTGCGGGACCACCTTCGACCCCTCCGGACAGTCCTCCGGAAACTGCCGCAGCACGTTGTAGTAGACGAGGAACCCCGCCACCGCGGCCAGCGCCGTCGACCCGTCGGCCTTCTTCGCCATCCCGATGGCCACGCCCACACAGAACAGCAGCGGCAGCCCCAGCGACCCGTCGAGCAGCGCACCGCCCGCGCCCGTCATCACCTTCGAGACGTTCGTCCAGCCCAGACCGTCGTCCCCGAACACGTCCGGCTGCCCCAGCCGGTTGAGAATGCCCGCGGCGGGCAGGACCGCGATGGGCAACTGAAGACTGCGACCCATCTTCTGCAACCCCTGGAACGCCGTGTTCCAACGGGCGCGGGCGGGACTGACCGCACTCTCGGCACTCATCCGGTCTCCATCCGGTCGCCGGTACACTGGTGTAGACCAGTTGACAGACGGCACCGCCGTCGTGACGCCATCATTCGGTACGCACCGCATGACCGCTCGCGAAGATGGGCCAACTGTGGGTTACTGCGACAAAGCGGCTCGGATCAGGGAGAACGAACATGGCCAGCAAGGCTGAGAAGATCGTCGCCGGCCTCGGCGGCATCGACAACATCGACGAGATCGAAGGCTGCATCACCCGACTCCGCACCGAGGTCAACGACCCCGCGCTGGTCAACGAAGCCGCCCTCAAGGCCGCCGGCGCCCACGGCGTCGTCAAGATGGGCACCGCCATCCAGGTCGTCATCGGCACCGACGCCGACCCGATCGCCGCGGAGATCGAAGACATGATGTGAGCCACCGGCTCACGCCCACCGGCTCACCGGCAAGGGGCCTTTCCCACTCCGGGACAGGCCCCTTCCCCATGGGCCGCTAGGCTCACCCGCATGTCACGCATCGACGGCCGCACCCCCCGACAACTCCGCCCCGTCACCATCGAACGCGGCTGGAGCAAGCACGCCGAAGGCTCCGTCCTCGTCTCCTTCGGCGACACCAAGGTCCTCTGCAACGCCTCGGTCACCGAAGGCGTCCCGCGCTGGCGCAAGGGCAGCGGCGAAGGCTGGGTCACCGCCGAGTACGCCATGCTGCCGCGCGCCACCAACACCCGCGGCGACCGCGAGTCCGTCAAGGGCCGCATCGGCGGCCGCACCCACGAGATCAGCCGCCTCATCGGCCGGTCCCTGCGCGCCGTCATCGACTACAAGGCACTCGGCGAGAACACCGTCGTCCTGGACTGCGACGTCCTCCAGGCCGACGGCGGCACCCGCACCGCCGCCATCACCGGCGCCTACGTCGCCCTCGCCGACGCCATCGGCTGGGCCCAGGGCAGGAAACTGATCAAGGCCAACCGCAAGCCGCTCATCGGCACCGTCTCCGCCGTCTCCGTCGGCATCGTCGACGGCACCCCGCTCCTCGACCTGCGCTACGAGGAAGACGTCCGCGCCGACACCGACATGAACGTCGTCTGCACCGGCGACGGCCGCTTCGTCGAGGTCCAGGGCACCGCCGAGGCCGAGCCCTTCGCCCGCGACGAACTCAACGCCCTGCTCGACCTCGCCGCCGCGGGCTGCACGGAACTGGCCGAGCTCCAGCGCAAGGCACTCGAGACGGTCCTCGAACGCTGAGGACCCGCCGCGCGAGGTAAAGGGAGAACCAAAAACGCCTCGAGGAAAGGCGGCCGCACACGCAACTCGGCCGCCCGACGGCGCGTCCCTAGCAGTACAGCACCACGGGCGTACGGCAACAGTCCCTGCCGTACGCCCGACGCCGCACCGCAGACGGGCCGTCCGGCCCTGTCCCAAGGGGAGGACCGAGACCCATGGCCGCGAGCCGCCAGCGCAGCCTTCGCCGCACCGCCACCGCCGTCGCCACCGCGGCGACCATCGCCCTGACGGCCGGCCTCACCACCGGTTGCGACGCCGTCGACAAGGCACTCGACTGCGTGCGCACGGCCGACGCGATAGCCGACAGCGTCACCGAACTCCAGCAGGCGGTGGAGAACGCGGACGACCCCACCCAGTGGGAGGAGTCCCTCGACTCCATCGAGAAGAACCTGGACAAGATCGGCGACCAGACCGACAACACCGACGTCGACAAGGCCGTCGACGACCTCGACAAGGCCGTCGGCAACGTCCGCACCTCGGTGCGGAACGGCGACGAGACCCCCGACCTCAGCCCCGTCACCGACGCGGCGGGCGAACTGACGAAGGTCTGCACGCCGTAGGGGCGGGGAGGCGGGGAGCGGAAAGCGGCCGGGGGTCCGGGATACTGGCCCCCATGACCCGCCTGATCCTCGCCACCCGCAACGCCGGAAAGATCACCGAACTGAGGGCCATCCTCGCCGACGCGGGCCTGCCCCACGACCTCGTCGGCGCGGACGCCTACCCGCACATCCCCGACGTCAAGGAAACCGGCGTCACCTTCGCCGAGAACGCCCTGCTCAAGGCCCACGCCCTGGCCCAGGCCACCGGCTTGCCCGCCGTCGCCGACGACTCCGGCCTCTGCGTCGACGTCCTGAACGGCGCTCCGGGCATCTTCTCCGCCCGCTGGGCCGGCCGCCACGGCGACGACAAGGCCAACCTCGACCTCCTCCTCGCCCAGATCGGCGACATCGCCGACGAACACCGCGGCGCGTACTTCGCCTGCGCGGCGGCCCTGGCCCTGCCCGACGGCACGGAGAGGGTGGTCGAGGGCCAACTCCGCGGCACGCTGCGCCACGAGTCCGCCGGCACGAACGGCTTCGGCTACGACCCGATCCTCCAGCCCGACGGCGAGACCCGCACCTGCGCGGAACTGACGGCGGAGGAAAAGAACGCGATCAGCCACCGCGGCAAGGCGTTCCGCGCCCTGGTACCGGCGGTGCGGGAGCTGCTCGGCTGAGCAGCCGGAAACGTACTGGTGCGGCCGGAGGGACTCGAACCCTCACGGGAGTTACCCCACTGGGACCTAAACCCAGCGTGACTGCCAATTCCACCACGGCCGCCCGGCGCTGCTGCCCGGCCATGCTACTGGTCGGGCAGCGCCGTCAGATCCCCAAGTCCCTGATGATCTTGGCTACGTGGCCCGTGGCGCGGACGTTGTACAGGGCGCGTTCGACCTTGCCCTGTTCGTCGACGACGATCGTGGAGCGGATGACGCCCTGGTAGGTGCGGCCGTAGTTCTTCTTCTCGCCGAAGGCGCCGTACGCGTCGAGGACCTTCTTGTCCGGGTCGGCGAGGAGGGTGACCTTCAGGGACTCGGCCTCGCGGAACTTGGCCAGCTTCTCCGGCTGGTCGGGGGAGATGCCGAGCACGTCGTACCCGGCGCCGGTCAGCAGCTCCAGGTTGTCCGTGAAGTCGCAGGCCTGCTTCGTGCAGCCGGGGGTAAGCGCGGCAGGGTAGAAGTAGACGATGACCTTGCGGCCCTGGTGGTCGGACAGGGACACCTCGTTGCCGTCGGCGTCCGGGAGGGTGAAGGCGGGGGCCGTGTCCCCGGGCTGGAGTCGCTCGCTCATCGATCCAGCGTAACGGGGGGTCCTGACAGTGCGGAGGAGCGAGTAGCTGACAGACTGTCCGGGACAGCGTCAGAGCAGACTTCGGAGGCGTACGGTGGCGGACACGTCGGACATCAGAACCCCGGCGCAGATCGAGGCGGACATCAAGCGCCGCCGCGAGGTGCTGGCCGAGACGCTCGACGAGCTCGGGATGCGGGTGCATCCGAAGACGCTCGTCGACGATGCCAAGGCCAAGGTCGCTTCCAGCGTCGACCACACCCTCGGCCGGGCGTACGTCCAGGTCAATCGGGTGGTCAGCGATGTGAAGTCGCAGTTCGTGGACGAGGAGGGCGCCCCCCGGCTGGAGCGGGTCGTGCCCGTCGCGCTGGTGGTGGCCGGGGTCGTGGGGCTGCTCGCCCTGGGCGGCACCCGGCGGCGCAGGCGCTGAGCGCGGGCAGGTAGGTTCAGGGCGTGAGCGCCAAGAGAAACGAGCACGGTCCCCAGGACGACAAGCTGCCCATCCGGATGCTGCACGACCGCGTGCTCGTGCGGCAGGACACCGGCGAGGGCGAGCGGCGTTCCGGGGGCGGCATCCTGATCCCCGCCACGGCGGCCGTCGGCAAGCGGCTGGCCTGGGCCGAGGTGGTCGCGGTCGGGCAGAACGTACGGACCGTGGAGCCCGGCGACCGGGTGCTGTACGACCCGGAGGACCGTGCCGAGGTCGAGGTGCGGGGTGTGGGCTACGTGCTCATGCGCGAGCGTGATCTGCACGCCGTGGCCGCGGACCGGTTCGAGGGGTCGGAGGACTCCACCGGCCTGTATCTGTAAGCAGGAGCAGGAGCAGGAGCAGGAGCAGGAGCAGGAGCAGGACGGCAGGCAAGGGGCTGGTGACCGGTGTCACCAGCCCCTTTCCCCTTCCTTTGCTACCTTGGGGAGGACCCCGACGAGACGCGCCGTACCGGGTTGAAGGAAAAGACGACGCACCACCGTTCAGTTCGTTCACGGAGGTGCCTGTCATGGCGTGGGTTCTGCTCGTCGTCGCCGGTCTGCTCGAGGTCGGCTGGTCGATCGGGATGAAGTACACCGACGGTTTCACGCGGCTGTGGCCGAGTGTGTTCACCGGCGCCGGGATCGTCGCGAGCATGATGCTGCTGTCCTACGCGGCCCGGACGCTGCCCATCGGTACCGCCTACGGCGTGTGGGTGGGCATCGGCGCGGCCGGGGCGGCGGTGCTCGGCATGGTGGTGCTGGGGGAGCCCGCGACCGCCGCCCGGATCTTCTTCATCTGTCTGCTGCTGGTCGCCGTGGTGGGTCTGAAGGCGACCTCGGGTCACTGACGCCGGGGTGTGACGGGGATGCCGGCGGTGGTGCCCGCGCCGTCGGTGTCCCCGCCGCCCGCGCCGCTGCTGTCCCCGCCGCCCGGCCCCGGCCCCGTACCGCCGCCGTTCGAGGAGTCGTCGCCGCCTCCGTCGCCGCCTCCGTCGCCGCCGCCCGTGGGGCCCGGCTCGGTGCTGGCGCCGCCCGTGGTGGGGGTGCCGCCGCCGGTGGACGGGGGGTCGGACTCGGTGCCGCCGGAGTCGCCGGGCGCGGTGCTGCTGCCGGAGTCGCCCGGGGTCTCGGTGCCGGAGCCGTTCTGGTCGCCGGTGGAGTTCTCGTCGGGTTCGCCGCTGCCGCTCTCGTCGCCGTCGCCCGGTTCGTCCGAGGTGTCGCCGGACGGGGGCGCGGTGACGTCGGCGCCGTCCTGGAGCTGGAGGTCGAAGTCGCTGACCGGTTCGCCCTTCAGGGCGTTGCGGGTGTACTGGCCCCAGATCTCGGCGGGGGCGCCGCCGCCGTTGATGCGGGCGAGGCCCATGGCGCCGTAGAGGGGCTTGTGGGCGGCGGTCTTGGGGTCCTGGCCCATGACGGCGACGACGGTGGCGAGGTCCGGGGTGTAGCCGGCGAACCAGGCGGCCGTGTCCTCCTCGGCGGTGCCGGTCTTGCCCGCGGCGGGGCGGCCGGCGGCCTGGGCGGCGGTGGCGGTGCCGTTCTGGACGACGCTGCGCAGGACGGACGTGGTGGTGTCGGCGGCCTCGCGGCTGACGGCCTGGTGCTCGCGCCGCTCGGGCAGCTCGACCTCCTGCTTGCCGTCCTTCATGACCTTCTCGACCAGCGTGTACGTGCCGTGCCTGCCGTGGTTGGCGAGGGTGGCGTAGGCCTCGGCCATGTCCAGGGGGCTGGCGGTGGCGACGCCGAGGGCGATGGAGGGGGAGGGGGTCAGCTCGGGGGTGTTCTTGGAGAGGCCGAGGTCGATGGCGGTCTGCTTGACCTTGTCGGAGCCGACGTCGACGGCCATCTGGGCGTACACGGCGTTGACGGACTTGTCGGTGGCCTCGCGGACGGTGACGTGCCCGTAGTCGCGGTGGTCCTCGTTCTCGGGGGCGTAGCGGCCGCCGCTCCAGCCCTGGACGGGGCGTTCGCTGGTGCCGTCGTAGCGCGTGTTCGGGTTGATCGTCTCGCCGCTCTGCGTCTCGGAGTGGTTCTCGACGGCGGAGGTGAACACGAAGGGCTTGAAGGTCGAGCCGACCTGGAAGTCGCGGCGGACGGCGTTGGGTGTGTACTGCTTGACGTAGTCGATGCCGTTGTACATCGCGACGACCTTGCCGGTCTTCGGGTCGACGGAGGCGCCGCCGGCGCGGACGTAGGTGTCGACCTTGCGTTCCTTCTGGTTCAGCTGGGACATCAGCTTGTCGTCGACGGCCTTGACGAAGGCGTTCTGCTTGTCCTTCTGGAGGGTGGTGGTGATGCGGTAGCCGCCGCGGCCGAGTTCCTCCTCGTCGACGACGCCGTTCTCGACCAGGTAGTTCCTGACGATGTTGACGACGTAGCCGCGCTGCCCGGACATGCCGG
This sequence comes from Streptomyces sp. NPDC102490, assembly GCF_044765285.1. Classification (NCBI taxonomy): domain Bacteria; kingdom Bacillati; phylum Actinomycetota; class Actinomycetes; order Kitasatosporales; family Streptomycetaceae; genus Streptomyces; species Streptomyces sp. NPDC102490. The sequence continues at coordinate 468,402 of NZ_JBIWJU010000007.1, read as the reverse complement.
TGGAGATGGTGGACTGCTTGGGCTTGGGGAACTTCGCGGCGGCGCGGTCGGCGGGGCTGAGCCAGCCCTTGTCGACCATGCCGTTCATGACGTAGTTCCAGCGGCCCTCGGCGGCGGGCCGGTTCTCGGGGTGGGCGACGACGTCGTACTGGCTGGGGGCGTTGAGCAGCGAGGCGAGGTAGGCGCCCTGGGCGGCGGTGAGGTCCTTGGCGTCGACGCCGAAGTACGCCTGGGCGGCGGCCTGGATGCCGTAGGCGCCGCGGCCGAAGAAGCTGGTGTTGAGGTAGCCCTCGAGGATCTCGCTCTTGCTCTTCTCCCGGTCGAGCTTGATCGAGATGAAGAACTCCTTCACCTTGCGGGTGACGGTCTGCTCCTGGCCCAGGTAGTAGTTCTTGACGTACTGCTGGGTGATCGTGGAGCCGGACTGCTTGCCCTTGCCGGTGGCGGTGTTCCAGCCGGCCCGGACCATCGCCCCGGGGTCGATGGCGGACTCGGTGTAGAAGTCGCGGTCCTCGGCGGCCAGGACGGCGTGCTGGGCGTCCTTGGAGATGCGGGCGAGGCCGACGCTCTCGCGGTTGACCTCCCCGTCGCGGGCGAGGACGCTGCCGTCGGCGTACAGGTAGACGTTGGACTGCTTGGTGGCGAGCGCGTTGGCGGCGGGGATCTGGACGAGGTGGTAGCCGAGGAAGAAGCCGCCGACGATCAGCAGGAGGCCGATGACGACGGTGCTCAGCGCGATGCGCCAGGTCGGGATCAGACGGCGCCATCCGGTGCGCTTGGGCCGCTTGGGCTTCTTCGCCTTCCCGGACGCGTCCGGCGTTCCCGGTGTTCCGGGCTCCGCCGGGTGCCCCTCGCCGGCCGCCTGTGGCTCTCTCGGGGCCCGGTCCTGGTTCGGCGGCTGCGGCTGCGGCTCGTCGCTCATCTCGTGCACGGACTCCTGTTTCGGCTGCTGCTTCGCTTCGTACGGTTTTCGGAACGTCTGAGTTCTTCAGGAGAAGACTCTCGCACCGTGGGTTCCGTTCCCACTCGACGGCACACCCGTGAAATTCCGTGGCAGCGGCCCCCTCGGGCGCACTAGGCTCCTGCGCTTTGGTGCCGGTCGGGAGGGGAGGGGCAGTGCGCACGGGCTCGGGCCGGTTGTACGCGGCCGTCGCGGCGGGTGGATTCCGACGGTACGCGACCTATCGGGCGGCCACCGCAGCCGGGGTGTTCACCAACACCGTCTTCGGGCTGATCCTGGTGTACACCTATCTGGCGCTGTGGGACGAGAAACCGCAGCTCGGCGGGTACGACCAGGCGCAGGCCGTGACCTTCGTGTGGCTGGGGCAGGCGCTGCTGGCGGCGCTGGCCATCGGGGGCGGCGGCTTCGAGGACGAGCTGATGGAGCGCATCCGTTCGGGTGATGTGGCCGTCGACCTGTACCGGCCGGCGGACCTCCAGCTGTGGTGGCTGGCGGCGGACGTGGGCCGGGCGCTGTTCCAGCTGCTGGGCCGCGGGGTGGTGCCGTTCGTGTTCGGGGCGCTGTTCTTCCCGGTGGCGCTGCCGCGGGAGGTGTCCGTGTGGGCGGCGTTCCTGGTGACGCTGGGGCTGGCGATGCTGGTGGGTTTCGCGCTGCGTTATCTGGTGGCGCTCTCGGCGTTCTGGCTGCTCGACGGCACCGGGGTGACGCAGATGGCGTGGCTGGCGGGGCTGTTCTGCTCGGGGATGCTGCTGCCGCTGAACGTGTTCCCTGGGGTGCTCGGCGAGGTGGTGCGGGCGCTGCCGTGGTCGTCGCTGCTCCAGGCGCCGGCGGACGTGCTGCTGGGCGAGGCGGACCCGCTGGGGACCTTCGCCTTCCAGGCGTCCTGGGCGGTGGCGCTGCTGGCGCTGGGCCGGCTGGTGCAGTCGGCGGCGACGCGACGGGTGGTGGTCCAGGGTGGCTGAGGTGACGCGGGCGGCCGAGGCGGCCGGGGCGGAGGTGCGGCGCGGGCGGATCGTCGAGGGGGTGCGCGCGTACGGGCTGATCGCCGGGATGTGGATCAGGTCGACGATGGCGTACCGGACGTCCTTCGCGCTGACGACGTTCGGGAACTTCGCGATGACCGCGCTGGACTTCGTGGCGATCCTGCTGATGTTCTCCCGGGTCGACGCGCTGGGCGGCTGGTCGCTGCCCGAGGTGGCGTTCCTGTACGGGCTGTCCGCGGTGTCCTTCGGGCTGGCGGACCTGTCGATCGGCTCGATGGAGCGGCTGGGGCGCCGGGTGCGGGACGGGACGCTGGACACGCTGCTGGTGCGTCCGGTGCCGGTGCTGGCGCAGGTGGCCGCGGACCGGTTCGGGCTGCGCCGGCTCGGCCGGGTGGTGCAGGGGCTGCTGGTGCTGGGGTACGCGCTGGTGGTCGTCGACGTGGACTGGACGGCGGCGAAGCTGCTGCTGATGCCGGTGGCGCTGCTCAGCGGGGCCGGGATCTTCTGCGCGGTGTTCGTGGCGGCGGCGGCGTTCCAGTTCGTGGCGCAGGACGCCTCGGAGGTGTCCAACGCCTTCACCTACGGCGGTACGACGATGTTGCAGTACCCGCCGACGGTGTTCGCGCTGGACCTTGTGCGCGGGGCGACGTTCGTGGTGCCGCTGGCGTTCGTGAACTGGCTGCCGGCCAGCTATGTGCTGGGGCGGCCGTACCCGCTGGACCTGCCCGGGTGGGTGGCGTTCACGCCGCCGCTGGTGGCCGCGGCCTGCTGTGCGCTGGCGGGGCTGGCCTGGCGGGCGGGCCTGCGTTCGTACCGGAGTACGGGGAGCTGACGAAGGTGGCGGAGATGGCGGAGACGGCGCAGACGGCGGAGTCAGGGGCGGAGACCGTGACGGAGGGGGACGCGAGGGCCTTCATCGAGCTGGACGGCGTGGAGAAGGTCTTCGACGTGCGCAGGAAGACCGGGTTCCTGAAGCGGGAGCGGCGGCAGGTGCGGGCGGTGGACGGGCTGTCGTTCACGGTGGCGCGGGGCGAGATGGTCGGGTACATCGGCCCGAACGGCGCCGGGAAGTCGACGACGATCAAGATGCTCACCGGCATCCTGACGCCCAGCGGCGGGCGGCTGCGGGTGGCCGGCATCGACCCGTCCCGGGAGCGGACCCGGCTGGCGCACCGCATCGGGGTGGTCTTCGGGCAGCGGACCACGCTGTGGTGGGACCTGCCGCTGATCGACTCCTACCGGCTGATGCACCGCATGTACCGCATCCCGGACGCCCGTTACCGCGAGAACCTGGACCGCTGCGTCGAACTCCTCCGGCTCCAGGAGCTGCTGGACGTGCCGGTGCGGCAACTGTCGCTCGGCCAGCGGATGCGCGGCGACATCGCGGCGGCGCTGCTGCACGACCCCGAGGTGCTGTACCTGGACGAGCCGACGATCGGCCTGGACGTGGTCTCCAAGGCCAAGGTGCGGGGGTTCCTGCGGGACTTGAACGCGGAGCGCGCCACGACGGTGCTGCTGACCACGCACGACCTCCAGGACATCGAGCAGCTCTGCTCGCGCGTGATGGTCATCGACCACGGGCGGCTGATGTACGACGGCCCCCTGGACGGCCTGCACGAGGCGGGGGAGAGCGAACGCACCCTGGTGGTCGACCTGGAACGGGAGTTGCCGCCGATCGAGGCGCCGGAGCCGGCGCGGGTGGTGCGGGTGGAGGGGCCGCGGCAGTGGCTGGCGTTCCCGGCGTCGGCGTCGGCGGCGGGGCTGGTGGCGCGGATCGCGGCGGAGTATCCGCTGGTGGACCTGTCGGTGCGGGAGCCGGACATCGAGTCGGTGATCGCGAAGATGTACGCGGAACGCGCGGGCGCGTAGTGCCGGGCGCGGGGACCTCGTAGGCTGCTGTACATGACCGACGACGCCCCGGAACTCCGCGCATCCGACGCCGACCGTGAACGAGTCGCCGAGGTCCTGCGCGACGCCCTCGCCGAGGGACGGCTGGACATGACCGAGTTCGAGGAGCGGCTGGACGCCACCTACAGCGCACGGACGTACGGCGAACTGGCGCCGATCACCCGGGACCTGCCGGTCGGCGGGGCTCCCGCGGCGCCCCGGGTGTCGATGACCAAGGAGCCCCAGCGGGACGGGGGCTGGGCGGGGCGGATCACCGGCGCGGAGCCCTCGTCGACCTGGGCGGTCGCCGTGATGTCCGGCTTCCAGCGCAAGGGCCGCTGGACGGTGCCGAGGCGGTTCAACTGCTTCGCGTTCTGGGGCGGTGGGGAGATCGACCTGCGCGAGGCGGACTTCTCGGCCGGCGAGGTCGTGATCAACTGCGTCGCGATCATGGGCGGGACGCAGGTGGTCGTGCCGCCGGGCATCGAGGTCGTCGTGCGCGGCCTCGGCATCATGGGCGGCTTCGACCACGGCGAGGAGGGCGTCCCGGGCGACCCGGGCGCCCCGCGCGTGATCGTGACCGGCTTCGCCTTCTGGGGCGGCGTCGGCGTCGAGCGCAAGGTGACGCGGGCGGAGCGGCTGCGGCTGAAGGAGGAGCGTCGGCAGGAGAAGCTGGAGCGCCGCCAGGAGCGGGAGCGGCTGGGGCGCGGCGCGGGCGGCAGCGGGCTGGACGCCTCCCGCCACGACCTGCACGACCTGCACGGCGGGAGCCGCGAACGAGAGCTGGAGCGGGAACGCGACCGGCACCGGGACAACTGAGCGCCACCCCGGCCCCGGCCCCCGGTCGTCCCCGGCACCCGAGCGCTGCCCGGCCCCGGGCGGTGGGCTATGCCGCCACGGGGGCCGCGCCCTTCAGGGCGTCCAGGTCGAGGACCTGGCCCATGCGGGCGTACCCCTTGTCGCTGGGGTGCAGGTGGTCGCCGCTGTCGTAGTCGGAGCGGAGCCTGCGCGGGTCGTACGGGTCGCGCAGCGCCTTGTCGAAGTCGACGACCGTGTCGAAGACGCGGCCGGAGCGGATCTCCTCGTTGACCTCCTGCCGCATCGTCTCGCGGGCCTTCGTGTCACCGCGGTGGCCGCCGAACGGCATGATCGTCGCCCCCACGACCCGCAGCCCCCGGTCGTGCGCCCGGTCGACGAGGGTGCGCAGGCCGGTGAGGATGCCGTCGCGGTCGGCGAGTTCCGGGCTGTTCAGGATGTCGTTGACGCCGAGGGCGATGACGACGGCCCTGACGTTGGTGCGCTCCAGCACGTCGCGTTCGAAGCGGCTCAGCCCGCTCGGGTTGTCGGCCGGGCGGCCCGACCTGCCGGTCAGGATCCGGTTGCCGCTGATGCCCTCGTTCACGACGCTGTAGCGGGGCGTGTCCCGGCCGGTGCCGGCCGCCTCGTGGAGGCGCGCGGCGAGGACGTCGGTCCAGCGGTGGTTGGCGTCGGTCTCGGCGCCGAGGCCGTCGGTGATCGAGTCGCCGAACGCCACCAGCGTGCCGTCGGCCTCGTGGCTCAGCACGTCCAGCGCGGTCAGGTAGCGCCAGTACGGCGTGGGGGTGGTGTACGCGACGGCGGTGACGTCGGCCGTGCGGTCGCCGTCGGCGAGGTAGCTGGTCTGCCGGGCCTGCGGGTGGTAGGTCACCGGCCCGGACGGGACCGGGGAGTACGTGGTGACCAGGACGTCCGCCCCGTAGGGGATGGCGATGCGGGCGATGTCGCTCATCACCTGACGGCCCGGCGGGATGATCACCCTGGTGCTGCCGCCGAAGGTCAGCACGCGCATGGTGTCGGCGACCGCGGCGGCCGTGCCGGGCCCCGCGGCCAGGGCGATCGAGGCGTGCGTGACGGTCAGCGGCGACTGGCCGTACACGTTGGACAGGGTGATCCGCGCGCTGGTGCCGCCGACCGAGGTGTGCACGACGTTGCGCACGGAGCGGCCCGCCATGCCGGTCGCCTCGGTGCCCGGCTCGGCCGCGGCCGGTGCGGTGGCCCAGGCGCCCACCCAGGCGCCGGTGGAGGCGGGGGCGGCGTCACCCCGTGGGAGACGGCCTCCGGCCTGTGCTGCGTGGTCCCTGGTGCCGTCGTCCGCGGACGCTCCGGCGAATATCGCCGCGGAGATCGCCACTATCAAGGTGACGATCGCCGCGAGCAGGGCACGGTGCTTGGTGGGAGGCGCCCCCGCACCCCCGTCACGACCCCGGGTCATGCTGTTCTGTTCTCCTCGGGCGAGGGGAGCCCCGAGGCTCCGGTCCGATGAACCCATGATGCGGCATGGGCGGAGGAAAGGCCGCAGGAGCCCCGGGCGTTCCCTCTCCCGGGACAGACGCCGGGAACTTGTGTTCCGTTCCGGGAGTCGGTCAGGAAGGGACAATGTGTGAGGGACGTATCAGCGAACGGTGGAGCGGATGGAACGCACGAAGGCGGAACTTCCCGAGGGCGCGGGGGCCACAGGTGGTTCCGGGGAGGGCGCGGGGGCCGCTGCGACCGGCGCGGGGGCGGTCCGCGACCGCGCGATGACGTCCTTCAGCCCGGCCGACGAGGTCAAGCGCCGCGGCGTGCGCCGGATGAAGCTCACCGCCACCGGTCTGCTGCTCTTCGTCGCCGTGGTCTACGTCCTGGCCGAGTGGGCCTCCCACCGGGGCGCGGGCGCCTGGGCGGGCTATGTGTCGGCCGCCGCCGAGGCCGGCATGGTCGGCGCGCTCGCCGACTGGTTCGCGGTCACCGCGCTCTTCCGCCATCCGCTCGGCATCCCCATCCCGCACACCGCGATCATCCCGAAGAAGAAGGACCAGCTCGGCGTCTCGCTGGGCGAGTTCGTCGGGGAGAACTTCCTCTCCGAGGCGGTCGTGCGCCAGCGGCTGCGCGCCGTCGGCATCGGCAGCCGCCTCGGCGCCTGGCTCGCCGTACCGGAGCACGCCGACCGGGTGACGGCGGAGCTGTCCGCCGCCCTGCGCGGCGCCCTCACCGTGCTGCGCGACTCCGACGTCCAGGCGGTGGTCGGCGAGGCGATCACGCGCCGTGCCGACGCGCAGGAGATCGCCCCCGGCATCGGCAAGATGCTGGACCGGGTGGTCTCCGACGGCGGTCACAAGCGCGCCGTCGACCTGATCGTCTCCCGCGCCCACGACTGGCTGATCCTGCACGGCGACTCGGTGATGGACGCCGTACAGGGCGGGGCGCCCGGATGGACCCCCCGGTTCGTGGACCGGAAGATCGGCGACCGGGTCTACAAGGAACTGCTGCGCTTCGTCACCGAGATGCGCGACATGCCCGCCCACCCGGCGCGCGGCGCCCTCGACCGCTTCCTCACCGACTTCGCCGCCGACCTCCAGTCCGACACGGAGACCCGCGCGCGGGTGGAGCGGCTGAAGACCGAGGTGCTTGGCCGCGGCGAGGTCCAGGATCTGATCGCGTCCGCCTGGACGGCCGTACGGTCCATGATCGTCTCGGCGGCGGAGGACGAGCGCAGCGAGCTGCGGCTGCGGGTGCGTGCCTCGCTGCTGTCCCTGGGCTCCCGGATGGCCTCCGACGCCAGGGTGCAGGGCAAGGTCGACCGCTGGGTGGAGGGCGCCGCGGTGTACGTCGTCACCACCTACCGCAAGGAGATCACCTCGCTGATCACCGACACGGTGGCGGGCTGGGACGCCGAGCACACCACGAAGAAGATCGAGGCGAACATCGGCCGCGATCTCCAGTTCATCCGCATCAACGGCACCGTGGTCGGCTCCCTGGCCGGGCTGCTGATCTACACGGTCTCCCGCATCCTGGGGGCGTAGCTCCCGGTGCGGCGGGCGTGTTCCCCGCGGTGCCGGGCACACGTGAGGCGTTCGCTCGACGGAGAGGGAGCCATGACAGCACAAGCGTCGTCGTCGGGTCCGGTGCCCGCCTCCACCGGGACGGTCACCACGGCCGTCCCCGCCCGCCTGGACCGGCTGCCCTGGTCGCGCTGGCACTGGATGATCGTGATCGGTCTGGGCACCGTCTGGATCCTGGACGGCCTGGAAGTCACGATCGTCGGCAACGTCGCCGGGCGCATCGCCGAGGACGGCAGCGGCCTGGACATCAGCTCCGCCCAGATCACCGGCCTGGCCGCCGCCCTGTACGTGGCGGGGGCGTGCTCCGGGGCCCTGTTCTTCGGCTGGCTGACCGACCGGCACGGCCGCAAGAAGCTGTTCATGATCACGCTGGTGGTCTATCTGGTGGCGACCGCGCTGACCGCGGTCTCCTTCGAGTCCTGGTGGTTCTTCCTCTTCCGCTTCCTCACCGGCTTCGGCATCGGCGGCGAGTACGCGGCGATCAACTCCGCGATCGACGAGCTGATCCCGTCCCGCTACCGGGGCCGGGTCGACCTCATCATCAACGGCAGCTACTGGCTGGGCGCGATCGGCGGTGCCCTGCTGTCGATCGTGATGCTGGACACCGGCATCTTCGCCAAGGACGTCGGCTGGCGGCTCAGCTTCGCCCTCGGCGTGGTCCTCGGCCTGGTCATCCTCCTGGTGCGGCGGCACGTCCCGGAGAGCCCGCGCTGGCAGTTCATTCACGGCCAGGGCGAGAAGGCGGACACCCTCGTCTCCTCCGTCGAACGGGAGATCGAGCGGGAGAAGGGCGAGAAGCTGCCGCCGCCCGCCGGTGAGATCACCATCCACCAGCGCAAGAGCATCGGCTTCGGCCTGATCGCCAAGACCGTCTTCGGCCGCTATCCGCGCCGCGCGGTCCTCGGCCTGTCCCTCTTCATCGGCCAGGCCTTCCTCTACAACGCGATCACCTTCGGTTTCGGCACCATCCTCATCACGTTCTTCGACGTGCCGACCGGCTCCACCGGCTACTACTTCGCCGTCATCGCGGCCGGCAACTTCTGCGGCCCGCTGCTGCTCGGCCCGCTCTTCGACACCGTCGGCCGCCGGATCATGATCTCCAGCACCTATCTGCTCTCCGGCATCCTGCTCTTCGGCACCGCCTGGCTCTTCGACCGGGGCTCGCTCACGGCGACGACCATGACGGCCTGCTGGTGCGTGGTGCTGTTCTTCGCCTCGGCGGGCGCCTCCAGCGCCTACCTGACGGTCTCCGAGATCTTCCCGATGGAGACCCGCGCCATGGCCATCGCCTTCTTCTACGCCCTCGGCACCGCCGCCGGCGGTATCAGCGGCCCGCTGCTCTTCGCCGACCTGACCGAGTCCGGCGTGGTCGGCGACACCGTCCTGGCCTTCCAGATCGGCGCCGGGCTGATGTGCGCGGCCGGGCTGGTCGCGGCGTTCCTGGCGGTGAAGGCGGAACGCCGCTCGCTGGAGGACATCGCGGAACCGCTGTCGACGGCGGCACCGGACGCGTCGGGGACGGCGGACTCCGCGGCGAAGACCGCGTAGCGTCGCACACGCCGCCGGCCCGACCCGGCACCGACGTCGAGGAGCCCCCGATGACCATCCGCAGAATCGTCCCCAACATCCACGTCCAGGCCGAGGGGCAGTGGAACACCAGCCGTGAGTTCTACGGCCTGCTCGGTTTCGAGGAGGTCATGGACATGGGCTGGGTGACCACCCTGGCCTCCCCGTCCAACCCCACCGCCCAGATCAGCCTCTTCACCGAGGAGCGCACGGCGCCCGTCGTCCCCGACCTGAGCGTCGAGGTCGAGGACGTCGACGCGGTCTACGCCCAGGTGGTCGCGTCGGGCGCCGAGATCGTACGGGAGCCGCGGGACGAGGAGTGGGGCGTACGGCGCTTCTTCGTACGGGACCCCAACGGCCGGGTGGTCAACGTGCTCACCCACCGCTCCTGACCGGCGCCGCGGGCGGTCAGGCGTGCCGGTCGGCGACCGCCCACGAGGCCAGGGCGACGGCGCCCGCGGCACCGAACACGGCGGGCCAGGCGCCCACCTTCTTGGCCAGCGGGTGCGACCCGGCGAACCCGGCGACGTACGCCGCCGTCAGCGCGCCCGCGGCCCGCCCGCCGGCCCGCGCCCGCCACTGCTGCGCGGCGGCGGCCCCGGCGACGGCGAGCACGACGCCGCCCAGCTGCCGCTTCTTCGTCCAGCGGGCCACGCCGTACCCGCCGACGAGACCGCCCGCGGCGACCACCGCGCTGGGAACCTTCGCCATGTCTGCCTCCTGCTCCGCCGGACCGACGCCGGCCGTACCGACTTGTCGGGACCGAGGCTAATCCCCGCCCCTTTCGGCCGAACACCGAGCCCTGATCGTGACACTTCCGGGTATCCGCTCCGTTGGGGGGATGAGCACCCTAAGGAGTCAGATGACCACACAGCGTCCCGGTACGTACGACCCGCCCCGCCCCCGGACGGTCACGGTGGACGGCGCCCGCGTCGCCTGCTGGGAGTCGGGACCGCAGGACGCCGAGCCCGTCCTGCTGCTGCACGGCTACCCCGCCGACCACCGGTGCTGGCGCCACCAGGTCCCGGCCCTGTCGGCCCGCCACCGGGTCATCACGCCGGACCTGCTCGGCTGGGGCGCCTCCGAGCGCCCCCTGCACCTGTCCTTCGACTACGACACGGAGGTCGCCCGGCTCGGCCGGCTCCTCGACGCGCTGGAGCTGGACGCGGTGAACCTGGCCGGCCACGACTACGGCGGCTTCCTCGCCCTCGGCTTCGCCGAGAACCACCCCGGCCGGGTGCGCAGGCTGGCGCTCCTCAACAGCCGCGCGCACGCCACCTTCACCCCCCGCTGGTACGCCGCGTTCAGCCTGATCAGCCTCCTCGGGCGCAGCCCCGTGCTCCGCCGCCCGGCCCGGCACCTGCCGTACGCCGTCCTCCACCGCCGCGCCCTCGCGCCGCTGGTGCGCGCCGGGCACCTCGACCCGCACGTCCTGGACGGCTACGTCAGCTGGATGGCCCAGCCCGAGGGCCGCCGCTGGCTGCTCCACTACTTCGGCGACTACCGCACCCCGGCCCGCCCCGAACTGCGCCGGCGGCTGAGGGACATCGGCTGCCCGACGGCGGTCGTCTGGGGCCGCGCGGACCCCTATCTGAGCCCGGCCATCGCGACCGAGCTGGCCGGGTCCGTGCCCCGCGCCGAGCTGACGATGCTGGACGACGCCGGCCACTGGGTGATGGACGAACGCCCGGCCGCCGTGACCGAGGCCCTGGGCCGGCTGCTGGAACGCACCACCCGCAGCGGGTGAGACGCAGGTCACAGGCGGGCCGCGCCCCGGCCTGTCACACCGCGCCGCCGGCATCCGTCGTAGCGGTGTACGACCAACCCGGCGACGACGGAGGAACCCATCATGGAAGCGCGTCTCGACCTCTTCACCAACCCGCTCGCGGGCAAGCTGCTGCGGCACATCAACTCCGCGGGCAAGGCCGTGGGCGACTCGACGCTGCCGGCCGCGACCCAGGAGCTGGTCAAGATCCGTGCCAGCCAGATCAACGGCTGCGGCTTCTGCCTCGACATGCACACCAAGGATGCCGCCAAGGCCGGGGAGACCTCGCTGCGCCTGAACCTGATCGCCGCCTGGCGGGAGGCCAAGGTGTTCACCGACGCGGAGCGCGCCGCCCTCGAACTGACCGAGCAGGGCACCCGCCTCGCCGACGCCTCCGGCGGCGTCACCGACGAGGCCTGGGCGAACGCGGCGAAGCACTACGACGAGGAGCAGCTCACCGCCCTCGTCGGCCTGATCGCCGTCATCAACACCTACAACCGCCTGAACGTCATCACCCAGCAGCCGGCCGGCGACTACGTGCCGGGGATGTTCGGCTGAGCCCACCGGCTCCGGCCGTCGGTCCCCGGCTACCCCGGCTCGGCTCCCCGGCCCCCGGTCCCGCGGCGCGCCGCTCAGCCGGCGTGCAGCAGGACCGGGAGCCGCTGGTGACCGTTGCTGATCAGCGAGGGCACCGGCGGCAGCTCCTCGGCCGGATCGGCGAGGCGGATGTCCGGGAAGCGGCCGAACAGGCTCTCCAGCGCGAGGGTCACCTCCATGCGGGCCAGCGGCGCGCCCAGGCAGAAGTGGACGCCGTGGCCGAACGCCAGGTGCTCCTTGACCGTGCGGGTCGCGTCGAAGGTGTCGGCGTCCTGGTGCCAGTCCGGGTGGCGGTTGGCGGCGGCGTACGAGGCGAGGATCGCCTCCCCGCGGGCGATGGTCCGCCCGTCCGGCAGCGGGATGTCCCTGACCGCGAACCGCATCGGCAGATGCTTGACCGCCGGTTCGTGGCGCAGCGTCTCCTCCACCACGTCTCCCCAGGTGACCGCACCCTTGCGGACCAGTTCGAGCTGGTCGGGACGGGTCAGCAGGGTGTGCACGGCCTGGTCGATGACGTTGACGGTGGTCTCGTACCCGGCGCTGATCATCAGCAGCAGCGTGTCGCGCAGCTCCTCGGGGGAGAGGCGGTCGCCGTCCCCCTCGTCGTCCCGCGCGGCGATGAGCAGGGACGTCATGTCGTCGCCCGGCGTGGCGCGCTTGGCCGCGATGAGCTGGTCCAGGACCTCGTACAGGCGCACGGTGTTGGCCTGCGCCTCGGCCTGGTCCAGGGTGGTGTCGAAGACGCCGTCCACGAGGGCGCGGAAGCCGGCGCGCCGGTCCTCGGGCACGCCCATGAGGTGACCGATCACCGCGATGGGCAGCGGGTAGGCCAGCTCCTGCCGCAGGTCCACCGGCTCACCCGCGGGCAGCTGAGCGAGCCGGTCGACGAGCCCGGTCACCATGGACTCGACGGCCGGCCGCATCGCGTCGACGCGGCGGGCGCTGAAGGCGGGCGCCACCAGCCGGCGCAGCTTGCGGTGGTTGGGTCCGTACGCGGTGAACATGTTCTCCACCGCCACCCACAGCGCCAGCGGCCAGGTGGTGACGACCTCGCCGAAGGCCGGCCAGTGCGCCCGGGCGTCCTTGGAGACGTCGGGGCTGGTGAGCAGCTGTTTCAGGAGGACGGGGTCGCTGATCGACCAGGCCTCGACCCCGAGGACGTCCACCCGGGTGGCCGGGCCGCCCTCCCGCAGGGTGCGGTGCTCGGCGTGGGGAGCGGCGCCGGTCGGGTCGAGGACGAGGGCGGGCTGCTGGGTCGCCATGGCCTGGCTCCTTAGTGTGCGGCGGGTTGCGCGGCGGGGAAGGTGACGGGCAGGGATTCGAGGGCGCGGTGGAACGGGCCGGGGCGCCACGTCAGTTCGGCGGCGGGACGGGCGAGGTCCGTCTCGGGCAGCGCGTCCAGGAGATGGGTGACCGCGGTCTCGGCGATGAGGTAGGCGTGCGAGCGGGCCGGGCAGGTGTGCGGGCCGATGCTCCAGGCCAGATGGGCGCGGTTGCCGCCGTGCTGTCCCGCGGGCACGCCCTCGGTGAGGGCCGGGTCGTTGTTCGCGGCCGCCATCGAGATCACCACCGGCTGGTCGGCCGGCAGCAGCACGCCCTCCACGTCGATGGGGTACGGGGGATAGGAGATGCAGTAGTTCGCCATCGGCGGGTCGGTGTAGAGGACGGCGTCGAGCGCGTCGCGCACCGTGGAGAGCCCGGCGTGCAGGTCCGCGGAGAACTCCTCGTCGGTGAGGATCTTCAGGATGGTGTTGCTGATCAGGTTGGTCAGCGGCTCGATCCCGGCGCCGTAGAGCGTGACGAGCTGGTGGCTCATCTCCTCGTCGCTCAGCCCGGCGGGGTGCAGGGTCAGCCGGGAGGTGATGTCGTCGCCGGGGTGGGTGCGGCGCAGGGTCACGAGGTCGGACACGGCCTGGGCGAGGATCAGGTTGCCCTGCTCGGCGTTGGTGGTGTCGAAGATCTTCGCCATGCCGTCGGCGATGCGCTGCCCGATCTCGTCCGGGCAGCCGAGCAGCGCGCTCAGCACGCGGAAGGCGATGGGGAAGGAGTACTGGGTGAGCAGGTCCGCCGAGCCGACGGCGCGGAACCCGTCGATGGCACCGTCGGCGACCTGCTCGACGAGGGCCCGCAGCCCGTGCTGGTCGACCTGGTCGATGGCCTGGGTGTTGGCCGCCCGGTAGCGGGCGTGCTCGGCGCCGCCCGAGCGCAGCGCGTTGGGCCGCCACTCCATCATCGGCCGCACCGGGCAGGTCGCCGGGATCAGCTTCTCCCAGGCGCGCGGGTCGGCCGGGAAGTGCAGCGGGTCGTTCAGGATGCGGCGGGCCTGGTAGTAGCCGATCACCAGGGTCGCGGGGACGCCGGGCGCCAGGTCCACCGGGACCAGCGGACCGTGGGTGCGGCGCATCCTCCGGTAGGCGGCGTGCGGGTCGGCGGCGAACTCCGGGGCGTACAGGGCGATCCGGCCCGGCTCACGCGGCGGCGCGGTCTCGGTGGAGGGCAACGTCATCGGCGGGACTCCAGGAGGGCGGCTGAACGGTGCGCGGAGAGGTACTCCGTGAGCGTGATCAGGGCATGCAGGGAGGAGGAGCGGTCGCGGGCGTCGCAGTACGTCAGCGGCGTGGCCGGCTCCAGGGCCAGCGCCTCGCGCAGCTCCGCCTCGGGGTAACCCGGGGCACCGGGGAAGGTGTTGATGGCGACGGCGTACGGAATCCCGGCGCCGTCCAGCAGCCCGAGGGCGTCGTGGGAGGCGTCGAGGTCGCGGGTGTCGGCCAGGACCAGACAGCCGAGGGCGCCCTCGGCCAGGTCCTCCCACAGCGGCTGGAAACGGGACTGCCCCGGCAGCCCGAACAGGTACAGCGCGAGCCGGCCGCCGGCCATGTGGATGCGGCCGAAGTCCATCGCCACGGTGGTCGTCGTCTTGTGCGGGGTGCCGCGCAGGTCGTCCACACCGGCGCTGGCCTGCGTGATCGGCTCCTCCATCCGCAGCGGCCGCACCTCCGAGACGCTGCCGATCAAGGTCGTCTTGCCGACGCCGAAACCGCCCGCGACCACGATCTTGGCCGAGCGGGTCACCGTGGCGGGGACGTAGGTGACGGACCGGCCGGACGGCTCGGACCGGGAGGACCGGTGGGCACCTTCGGCCCCGGCGGACTCGTCGGTCCGGTCCGCCCGGCCGGCCCGGTCAGACGAGGGAGCGAAGTCCACGGAGTACCTCCTGGAGCAGGTCGAAGTCGGGCTGGTCGTCGGTCGCGGCGACCGGGCTGGAGAGGTGGCCGGAGTCCATCAGCGAGGAGACGAGGATGCGCACCGTGGAGGGCGGCAGCTCCAGCGCGGCCGCGATGTCGGCGACGGCCAGACCGCCCTCCGCACCGGCGAAGAGCCGCATCACCCGGCGGGCGTCGAGGCCGAGGGTGTCCGTGGGACCGGTCGCGGCGATGACCACGCTCTCCAGGCGCACGTCCTGGCGTGCGCGGACCCGGCCCCCGGTGCGGACGTAGGGCCGGACCATGTCGGGATCGCGCCGCGGCCCGCTCATACCGGTGAGCCGCCGTCCGCGACGGGCACCCGCTCCTCCGTGGCCAGCTCGTGTCCCACCCGGGTGGCGAGCCGCACCATGTGGTGGGAGATCAGCCCGACGTCGGCGTCGGGACCGGTCGTGCACACCGACAGCATGGTGTTCTTCGCGGCGGTCGTCGTCAGGCCGATGCAGCCGACCGACTCGATCAGCAGCTGCCGCATCCCCGCGCCGCCGGTGAACTCGTCCCAGGCCTTGCCCGCCGCGCGCAGCGCCGCCGTCAGCGCGGCGAACTTCTCCCCGTCGTCCTGGCCGATCGTCCGGGTGCGGGCCTTCAGCAGCCCGTCGCTGCTCATCAGTACGGCGTACCGGACGCCCTCGACGCTGCCGAGTTCCTGGTCCAGCAGCCAGCCCAGGCCGTTGGTGTGTGTGTCTTGCACGATCAGTGTCCTTCGTCGTCAGCGGCGTCGTGGGGGGTGGTGCGGGCGGCGGAGTGGGTGGTGTGCGGGGTGGTGCGGGCGGTGTCGGCGGAGGCCGGCGAGGGCTGCTCCCCGTCCCGGCCGCGGCGGGTGCCGGCCGCCCAGGCGGCGGCGACGGCGGGACGGCCGGGCCCGGTGTCGTCGGGGGCGGCGGGGCGCCGCGCGGGGGTGGGCGCGGTGGAGCGCCGGCGGACGGTCAGACCGCTGGCGGTGGTGGTCGCGGGTGCGGCGGCCGCGGGTGCGGCGGTCGCGGGGGTGGCGGCGGCGTGCGCCGCGGTGGGCTCGGGCACGGGCTCGGCGGCGGGGGCCGCCGCACGCGCGGGGACGGGGGCGGCCTCCGGCGGACCGGCGGGCGCGGTCTGCGGCGGGTCGGCGGGCGCCGGGGGCGCGAGGGGCCGGGACGCCGCCTGCGGCGCCGGCTGGGCCGTCCCGGGGTCGACGATCAGGTTCTTCGGCAGGACGACCATGGCCCGGGTCCCCTGGTAGATGTTGGGCGCGGTCAGTTCGACGCGGAAGCCGTAGTTCTCCGCCAGCAGGGACGCGACCCGCAACCCGGTCTGGGGGTGGGCGCCAAGACGCGTGATGTCGTCGCGCTGTTCGCCCGACATCACGTCACTGGCCCACAGCAGCCGCTCGTCGTCCATGCGCAGCCCGGCGTCGTCCACGATCAGGAAGCAGGCGTGGTGCCCCTGCTCCAGCGAGACGTGGACACTGGCGGCGGGCGGCGAGTAGCGCAGCGCGTTGTCCAGCAGTACGGCGAGGGCGTGCACGACCGCCTCCACGGCGCGCCCTTCGACCACCACGGAGCCCATCTCGGGGTGCTTGATCCGCTCGTACCCCTCGATCCGGCCCATGGCCGCGCGCACGATGTCGGTCAACGTGGTGGCGGGCCAGCGCCGGGACAGCTTGTCCCCGGCGAGCACCGAGTACCCCGACGCGGTGAGCAGCATCTGCTGCGCGAGGTGGTCGATCTCCACGAGCGTCGCGTACGCCTCGTCCGAGATGTGCCGCCGTACACCCTGGCTGACGGCCCGGCCCAGCCGCGCCGAGCGGGCCACGATGTTGTTGGCGAAGCCGCGCACGGCGGCCCGGGCCACGCCGACGGACTCGCGCCGTACCTGGGCGATCTGCCGCTCGGTGTCCTGCCGTATCCGGTCGGCGGCGTGGGCCGCGGCCCGTTCGGCGGCCGCCCGCTCCTGGGCCCGTACGTCCCCCACCGCCGCGGCCACCGCGCCGGGTACGGCACGCAGCCGCTCGGCGAGCGGTGTCCCGTCGAGCTGCGCGGGGACGAGCAGCGCGCCCTCGGGGCCCGCGCCGCCGGGCCCGGCCTGCGCCGCCGCCGGGATCACGGTGGTCGCGAGGTGTCCCACGCACTGCTCGGCCGCGACGAGTTGCAGGGTGAGCCGGTCGGCGTGTTCGCGCAGCTGCTCGGCCCGGCGCCGGGCCTGCCCGCCCTTGCGCCGGAAGTACCACGCGGCCCCGACTCCGGCCACCGCCAGCACGGCGGTGGCGGTCACTATCAGTTCAGTCATCAGGTCCTCACGGATGGGAAGCCGTCGGTCGGGCGCTCAGCGGGCCGGAGCGGACCGGTGTCTCCCGCGGCCACCCCGTGCTGCGGAGCGGGCAGCGATGCGGAGGACGGCGAAGGAGCACGACATGGATCTCCCAGGGACACGCGAGGGCCGGTACGAGCAGGGGGCGCCGATGACGCGGACTCGAAGCGGAACGGGACCGAGCGTCCCGAGGCGCCTCGAACTCCCGTATCCGCGACCGGCGTTCGACGTACGGAAAGGGACCATACCGCTTGTGCTCACGTTGTGCTCATGCGTCGTGTCGGCCTCGTGAGCACGGCCCGGCACCGCCGGGGGTTTGACGCGAAAAATGCGCGGATGACGGCCGAACCCCTTTGGCCGAAAAGGGAGTTGGCCCGGCGAGCGGTGCGTTGATAAAGACCGGTCGGTCGCCCCGGTGGCGGCTTCGAGAGCCGGCACCGCATGCCCCCGGCTCCCGCCGCGCCCCGCCCCGTCGCGTCACGATTCGTCGCGTCACGATCCGGAGCTGAGTTGGTCGGTGATCTCCTTGATCCAGTCGGCCTTCTCGGCCGGGTTCATGAGCCTGGCCTCCCACTCGTCCCGTTCCAGCTTGTGGTCGTCGGGACCGGCCTTGATCAGTACCAGCAGTTGCAGGGCCGAGTCGCGCAGGGCGGGATCGGTGTGGGGGTTGGAGACCATGCTGTAGATCTTGTGCGCCGCCAGCTGGCGCTTGTACCTCGTGATCTTCTTCCAGAACTTCATGGCGTGTTGCAGCGATTCCCAGGTGGGCTGGGCCACCGGTATGTCCTCGCCCTCCGGCGTGTAGCGCTCGGGGTGGTGGGCCTCTTGGAAGCGCCCGTAGGCTGCCCGGCCTCCCTTGTAGGCGGCGGTGCCGAGGACGAGGCCCGCCCCCACCGCGGCCAGGATCCAGCCGGCCGGGTTGGACGCCAGGGTTCCGGTGGCGACGACGGCCACGGTGGTGATGCCGCCCGCGCCCTTCAGGCCCTCGCCCAGCACACCGCCGCCCATCTCCTTGGCCACCTTGGTGACCTGCTTCCGCTTCGCGAGGTCCGTGGTGCTGTTCAGGGTCTCCAGGTCCCGCACGGCACTGAGGTGGGCGACCTTGGCCCGGGCCGCGACCAGGGACGCCGCCTCGTAGTCGGCCCCGGCGGCCCTGATGTCCGCCGCCCACTCCTCCGCGGTGCGGCCTTCGCGGTTGTTCCTCGCCGCCTCGACGGCCGCGTACGCGGTGTCGGCGTTCAGCTGGGCGGTGTTCGCCTCGGTCGCCAGCCGGATCAGCAGTGCGGAGTGGCCGGCGTTCTCGTTCTTGAGTCTCCTCAGGCCCCGGTACTTCTCGGCCGCCCCCTTGGTCTTGTAGAGGGCCCGCATGCTCTTCGCCAGCCCGGCGACGCCGCTGAGCACACCGCTCGCCTCGGCGGAGGCCGCGGTGCTCGCCACGCCCTGGAGCTTGACCGCCTCCTTGGCGATGGTGCCGGCGTTGGCGCCCGTACTGAAGACACTGACGCCCGCGTCGGTCGCCTTGGTCTTCCCCTTCTTGTGCGCGTTGTGGTAGCCGGCGCCGCTGCCCTTGCGCAGGGCCGTCCTCAGGTTCCTGAACGAATCCGCGACGCTGGCCCCGAAGGAGAGGAGTTCCGTGACCGCGCTCAGCGAGGCGCCGGAGACCCCGGCGGCGGAGGCGTCGTGTTTCAGGGCGGAAGCACCCGCGGCGGCCGCGGTGTCGTTCTTCGGGGCGGCCGCCTGCATTTCGGTGGCCTCCTGGCCGAGGCCGGCGGCGGTGGGGGCCTGGACGCCCTTGCCCAGGGCGTCCGTGGGCTCGAGGAGCTTCTTGCCTTGGTCCGCGTTCTCGGCGACGGCCTTCAAGCGATCACTTCTGACCTCCGAGCGGGCCTCGGCGGCGGCGCGTTCTTCGGAGCGGCGTGCCTCCTCCTCGGCGGGAAGGTCTGCCTCCCCGGCGGTGGTGCTCGTGTCGTCCCTGGTCGTGCCGGTGCGTTCCCGAGGTTCGGTGCCGACTTCCGCGTACCGGATGCCGGAGTCGGAGCCGCGCCGGGTGCGGTCGGCGGGGGCGGGCCGAACGTCGAGGTCCGAGCCGCGTCGCGGGCGGCCCGACGAGGTGAAGCGGGCCGCGAGTTCGGCGAGGCGCGCGTCCCTGGCCGCGCGTTCCTCGGGCGTCGGCGTGACGTCCTCGACGGTGGTGTGTGCTGCTTCTTGCTCTTCGACGGGGGTGTGTGTCCCCGCCACGACGGCCGGGCGGGCTTCTTCTGCGAGACGGCGGCGCCGATCTGCCTCGGCTTCGGCTTCGGCTGCCGCTGCCGCTGCCGCTGCTTCTGCTGCGCGGCGCAGCCGGTCTTCTTCCGCCGCTGCCGCTTCGGCTGCCGCGATGCGCTCTCGTGCCTTGGCCGCCGCCGCTTCCGCCCCCGCACGACGTCGTCGCTCTGTCTCCGCTGCCTCCGCCGCGGCTGCTTCAGCCTCTTCGAGGAGACGCGCTCCCTTTGCCGCTGCTTCGCCGGCCGCCCTTCTCGCCGTGTTGCGGTTCCGTGCCGTGGCCGCTGCCGCTTCGCCCCCCGCGCGCACGCGACGTCGTACTTCTGCCGCTTCCTCGGCAGCCGCCTTCTCCTCGGCGGCGCGCCTGGCGGTGGTGGCCTGTTCCCGGAGGGTGGGGTCGGCTTCCATGCCGTGGGTGCCGGACTCGGAGCCGCGTCGGGTGGGAGCGGCGGGGCCGGGCCGGGCGTCGGTGTCGGAGCCGCGTCGGGTGCGGCCCGAAGGGGGAAATCCGGCCGCGAGGGCGGCACGCCTGGCGGCGGTGGCCTGTTCCCGGAGGGCGGGGTCGGCTTCCATGCCGTGGGTGCCGGACTCGGAGCCGCGCCGGGTGGGAGCGGCGGGGACGCGCCGGGCGCCGGGCGCCGAGCCGGGGCGGGCGGCGTCGGTCCCCGGGGCTCGCTCCAGCGTCCTGCCCCTGACGCGCTGCACCGTGGCGGCCGCCGCCTGGTTCCCCGCGCTGGACTGGAGCCCGAGTAACGCCTGCTCCGCCGAGGTCCCGGACCCGGACGAACTCCCGGTCCTCGCTCCCTCCCGACGCTGCCGGGCCACTGCCAGGGCGGCCGCGGAAGGCCGTTCGGAGGTGCGCTGGACAGGGGCGCTCATGGACATACCTCTCCTGCTGCCGGACCGGGCCACGCGAAGGTAGCCAGGCACGGCGAACAGAAGGGGTGTGGCGGGGAAACACTTCAGGGACACGTGCGGAACGCGTCGCCCACGTGTACGTGAGCCCGCGGGACGGTCCCGGACGGTACCGGAACGCCAGGAGCCGCGCGGGAAAGCAACGGCCGATCAGCTCGTACCCCGGCTTCCCTTCTCACCGCCCGGTGCACGTCCCCGGGGGAGGTCGCACAGCCCCGCCCGTACGGCGGCTTCCATGTCGTCGTCCTGCGCGTCCGTCCCGCCCGGGTCGACGGTCGCCATCACCGTCGCCTGCCTGCCGTCGGTCGTGGCGCCGCCCGCGGTCTGGTAGCCGAAGGTGTCGCCGCCGTGGCCCCAGGAGAGGCCGCCGCAGGGCAACGGCCGGCTCTCCAGACCCAGGCCGTAGGCCCGGCCGTCGTCACCGCCGGTCGGCCGGGTCTGCATCATCGCCCTGAGCTGGGTGGGACGCAGCAACTTGCCGCGGACGAGGGCGTCCAGGAAGCGGTTCAGGTCGGCACCGCTGGAGATCATCTCGCCGGACGCGCCCGCGACGGAGGGGTTGAACGCGGTGATGTCCACGAGCGGCGCGTCCTCGCCCGGGCGGGCGTACCCGCGGGGGTGCGGCCCGGGGATCGAGGTGGCATCGCCCGGCAAGGACGTGTCCTCCAGGCCGAGCGGCTCGATGATCCGCCGCTCGATCTCCTCGCCGTACGCGTGTCCGGTCACCTTCTCGATGAGCATGCCCGCCAGCAGGTAGTTGGTGTTGGAGTAGTTCCACTCGGAACCCGGCTTCCCACCGGGCTCCTCGAAGGTCGGCGGGTGGGCGAGCGCCAGGTTCACCAGGTCGCCGGTCTCGTAGTGGGCCAGCGGATCGTCGAGGATGTCCTGCGGGTTGAGATAGTCCAGGTAGTCGGGCAGGCCGCTGGTCTGCTGGAGGAGCATACGGACCGTGATCATCCGGCCGTCGTTTCCGTGACCGCGGACGACACCGGGCAAGTAGCGCTCCACCGGGGCGTCGAGATCGACGCGGTGCCTGCCCACGAGCTGGAGCACGACCGTGGCGACGAAGGGCTTGGTCATGCTGCCGATCCGGAACCTGCTGTCCCCGCGCACCGGCGCCTGGCTGCGGATGTCCGCGACGCCGCTGGTCAGCACCGCGCTGCCGGTGCGGTTCCGCGTCGCGACGAGCGCGCCGGGGGCGCCGTCTACGGTGGTCAACCGGTGCATGATCGCGGGCAGTCGGGCAGCGTCGGGAGTGTGGGCCGACGGCGAGGTGGCTACGGACTGCGCGGTGGCGGTGCCGGTGTCGGCCGTGGTTGCCGTGGTCGCGGCGTACCCCGGCAGGGTGCCTCCCCACACACCGGCCACCACGGCCAGCGCGACCGCCGAACCCCGCGCACGCTTGAGCCTGTTCACATGTCCACCCCTCGTCGTCGCGGCAACACCGCTGCTGCGGAACGAACTCGGGAGCCCGCCCGTCGTCGCGGTTCACGATGCCCGAGCGGCGCCGGCCGACACGATGGGGCGGTCATCCGGAACGGCGGTGGGGAAAACCCCCGGTGACGGCCGAGGACCGCCCGGCCGTCCTGAACCCACCGTCCTCGACGACGTGCGCGATCACACCGGCATGGTCGAGGGCCGCCACTCCCGCCTGATCAGCCCGTACACCCAGGAGTCGGACACCTCGCCGTTCACGACGCAGTCCTCCCGCAGCGTCCCCTCGCGCACGAACCCGAGCTTCTCCAGCACCCGGGCGGAGGCCGCGTTGCGCGTGTCCGCCTCGGCCTGGACCCGGTTCAGGTCCAGCGTGTCGAAGGCCCACGTCAGCAGGGCGTGCGCGGCCTCCGTCGCGTAACCGTGGCCCCACATCGCCGGGTCGAGGCAGTAGCCCAGCGACGCGCTGCGGTAGACCGGGTTCCATTCGACCAGGCAGACCCACCCGACGAAGGCGCCGTCGGAGGCGCGATCGACGGCCACCCGCACCCCGGTGCCTTCGTCCGCCATCGTCCGGCACATCTCCACGAACCGCCCGGCGCGAGCCCGCTCGGTCCACGGCGGGGAATCCCAGTAGCGCATCACGTGGGTGTCGCTGTGCAGCGCGAAGAGACGGTCACCGTCCGCGTCGGTGAAGGGGCGCAGCCGCAGGCGCTCGGTCCGCAGGGTGGGGGTGGTCAGAGTCATGGGGGTCATCCTGGGGCGCCGTGGGGCGGGAGGGACAGCGAATTTCGCCCCGGCAGCAGCCGCACCAGGGGCGCGGAATAGGCCCCTCCGTAGGCATTTGTGGCTAGTTAGGCCCTCACGCCATCGCCCTGGTTGGCCGCTACATTCACCCCGACCGGACACATACGCACAGGGGGACAGGAAACGATGCGTTCCACAGGACCCGTCAGCCGCGTGGCCAGATCACTCGTGGCGGTGACGGCCGCGGCGGCCGCGTGGGCGGTCACCGCCACGAGCCTCGCCGCCTCACCGGCCGCCGCGGCACCCTCCGGCGCGACGGCGCCCCGGCCCGGCGACAGCTGTACGGCGGCCGACCTCGGCACCCGGCACCCGTACATCAAGACCACCGAAGTGTCGCCGACGATCACCCACTTCAAGGGCTGGTACGTCACCGAGGGCACCACCGGCCAGCAGACCGTCAGTACCGACACCACGACGGTCATCGCGGTCTCCGTCGGCCTCAACGACACGATCGAGACCAGTTTCGCGGTCGAGGCGCTCAGCAACGTCAAGGCGGCCGTCGGTCTGGATGTGAAGCTCGAATACACCTCCACCAGCAAGGAGTCGAACTCGGTCACCTGGAACTTGACCCAGCCGGGCTACTACGGCTTCTACAAGGGCACCAAGAAGGTCACCGGCACGTACGGAAGCCTCAACTGCAACCGCGCCCAACAGGACAACGGAAGCTGGGCGCTGGAGTGGACCGAGGGGCCCGGCAGCGGCAGCTTCACCACCTTCACCACCCTTGAGGAAGGCGCGGTGCGCTGCCAGGACAGCGTGCCCGCCGACAGCATCATGGCCAAGGCACAAGCCCTCCTCGACTGCGGCTCCGCCACCGCGTCGACAGACCACCGGGCGGGTGCGGTGGCGCCGACGGCGCAGCAGAAGCAGGCCCGCCTCGCCGCCGACCCGGCTGCCACCGGTGACACCGTGACCGAACAGCCCGGGGCTACCGGGAACCGTGCGCGCGCCGCCCTCGACTGCTCGGCCGAGGCGTACAAGATCGCCGTACCCGGCAAGCCCCTGTCCTGGGGTGCGCCGCTCCTGGCGGACGACGGTGTCCGGCTGCGGCCCTCGACCATCTTCAGCGCCCACCTGGACAACTGGCGCCTGTGCAACGTGACGGAGCAGGACGGGGTCCTTGAGGCATCCCTGTGGAACTGGGGCAACGGCGGGTGCGCGACCATCACCCCGGGGAACGCGGCCACCGACCGAGCGGTCCTGATGACGGCCTCCTGCGCGGAGGACGACCTCCAGCGGTTCTACATCTACCGCGACGTACCCGGCAGCTCGAAGATCGGCGTGCAGAACAAGTACACCGGTTCCATGATCGGCTACGACCGGTACGCCGACGGGGAGTTCCTACGCCAGTACTCCACCGGCAGGCAGGACGGCACGGGCACGTTCAACCTGACCGGAGTCTGACGGCCCGCACGGGGCTGGGGGAGTCGTGGATGCGGCGGCCGTCGTCCGTCGCCGTCCACCCGCGGTGCGAGCCGCTGTGACGCAGCAACGCGTGAGCCGGCGCCCTCCCGACGCTCACGTGCGCGAGTCTCGATGCGGAGGCGGGCCGGGGGATGACGCTGGTCGACGCCGTGAGTGACCGATGGGGCGTGGAACTCTCGGGTGATCGCAAGGTGACCTGGTGCGAGTTCCGCATGGACGCGACCCGAGCCGAACGGCGGCACATGCCGAGGCCGCGGCTGGCGAGAGCCGCGGACGTACTGAGCCTGTACAGCGGTTCGGGGCCCACGCCGGAGTCGATCGATCGGAGCCGGTTGGCGGCGGCTACGGCGGCGGAGGCCGCGATCAACGCCATCACCATGGGCCGACGTAAATGCATCAACTCGCCTGGATCGCCGCCGAGTAGGACCACACATCGGCCGGGATCGGGTGATCGAGGTGCCAGGTGATCGCCATCGGCTTGCTTCCGGTGTGCTCCACGTAGGTTGCCGGTCCCAGGAGCATCCACGGCTGGGGCTTACCCGTGTCCGTGTTCGCGTAGCGGCGCACGAACAACAGGACGTGGGTGCCGCGATCGGCGTGCTGCTGGTAGCGCCTGCCCGTGGCGGAATCGGGGGAAGTCGCGTTCTGCGACTCCCAGTGGAAGAGGTTCGGGCTGATCGCGTAGTCCTTGTACCGGACGGTGGGTGAGAAGTCCTTCTCGTCCTTCTCAAGCGTGATCAGCAGCGCGTCCGTCTGGAACTCCTCCGCCCACTGCACGCCCTGGGCAAAGGATCTCGGCATCCGTCCACCGAACCGGGCGATGCCGAGGGCGGCCAATATCTCCGACCGGTTGTACGCGCTGTGCACCTTCAGCGGCAGGGTGCCCAGGCCATCGGACAGCGGGATCGGGACATGGTCGGATCGGTCGATGACGTACGACAGCACCTGCCGGAGTTCGTCCCTCAGAGCTCGCTGTGGGCGTAGTGCCGCGAGGCCCTCCGTATAGCTGGTGAACCCGCCCGCGTTGTCCCACAGGTTGAAGAACAGCATGCGGGCGTAAGCCTGACCGGCCTGGTCGAGCTCCTCGTAGGGCGGGGCGTCATCTGCCAAGAGGCTCAGGTAAGCCCGAGCGCGTTCGGGATCGTCCACGTGCAGGAAAGCGTGGACCCGCTTGAGCAGCTCCTCCTCGCCCGGCGGAGCCGGTTCGATGGCCAGACCGGCACGGCGCAGTACGAGGGTCCAGGAGTTGCTGCTCTTGTACAGCTCCTTGATCTCCCGGCGGCTTTCGCGGAGGTAGTCGGCGAGGAGCGGAGTGCTGTACTCCTTGACCTCCTTCACCAGGGTCTTCACCGTGGCGGCCAACTGGGTCCTGATGTTGTCGAGGACCAGCTTCTTCGCCTTGCCCTCCAGGATGATCTGGCAGCCGGACGGCAATTGGGGAAAGCCCCGCTCGATGTGCTCGACCAACCGATTGCGCGACAGGTTGGTCATGGCCCGGAACTGCTCCTCGAAACGGAACTCCGCTCGGTGCTGTCCGATGAAGTCGAGGACCGTGAGCACCGGCTTCGTCTCCGTGCGCCGCAATCCTCGCCCCAGTTGCTGGAGGAAGACGGTGGCGCTGTTGGTGGGCCGCAGCAGAAGGAGGGTGTCCACGTCAGGGATGTCGAGCCCCTCGTTGAACAGGTCCACCGAAAAGATGACCTGGAGCTCGCCGGCTTGAAGGTCGGACAGTGCTCGGGCGCGTACCTCCGCCGACGAGTCGCTGTCGAGGGCAGCGGCCTGGAATCCGGCCTTGCGGAAGTAGTCGGCCATGAAGTGGGCGTGTGCCTTCGTGACGCAGAAGCCGAGCGCGCGCATCCCACCGGGGTCGGAGATCTTCGCCTGGATCTGCTTGACGATGATGCGCGCTCGCGCGTCGTTGCCCGTCAGGAGATTCCCCAGCTCCTGATCGGCGTACGAACCCTTCTGCCAGGTGAGGTTGGTGAGGTCGGTCCCGTCCGGGATGCCGAAGTAGTGGAAGGGAGACAGCAGGTCGTTCTCCAGGGCCTCCCAAAGCCGCATCTCGGCGGCGATACGGCCATCGAAGAACTCGTCCTGGACGTTGAGCCCGTCCATCCGCTCGGGTGTGGCGGTGAGCCCCAGCAACTCCTTCGGTGTGAAGTGCTCGATCACCCGTCGGTACGTGCTGGCCGTGGCGTGGTGGAACTCGTCGATGACGATGACGTCGAAGTGATCCGGCGCCAGTTGCTCCAGCCTCTGGACGTTGAGCGATTGGACGCTGGCGAAGACGTGGTTCCACTCCTGCGGGTCGGCGCCGCCATGCAGCAACTCGCCGAACGAGGCGTCGGCCAGCACCTCACGGTACGTACGCAAGGACTGCTTGAGGATCTCCTTGCGATGCGCCACGAACAGCAGCCTGGGTCGACCGGAGGTCCCCTGCTGGCTCAGCTCGCGGTAGTCGAGCGCCGCCATCACGGTCTTCCCGGTGCCGGTGGCTGCGACCAACAGGTTGCGGTGCCGTCCCCGGATTTCACGCTCAGCGCTCAGTCGCTCCAGCATGTCCCGCTGGTGCGGGAAAGGGCGCACTTCGAGACCGGACAGATTGATCTGGAATGTGGTGGGCGACGCCGTGCCACCCGCCTGGGCCAGCGCCGCGTCGAGACGCTCATCGTCGCGATCGGGGTCGTACGTCTCGAACGCCACGTCGTTCCAGTAGGCGTCGAAGGTGGCCTCGAACTTGTCTATCACCGCCGGTGTGGCCACCGACGACAGGCGTACGTTCCACTCAAGGCCGTCGAGCAGCGCGGCACGGGAGAGATTCGAGCTGCCGACGTACGCCGTGTCGAATCCCGTCCTGCGCCGGAAGAGCCATGCCTTGGCGTGCAGCCGCGTCGATCGGGTCTCGTAATTCACCTTCACGGTGGCGCCGAATTCGCGCACGAGCCGGTCGAGCGCGCGGCGGTCCGTGGCCCCCATGTAGGTCGTGGTGATGATCCGGATCGGGATGCCCCGCTCCTTCGCCGCGAGGAGCGAGTCCTCCAGCACGCGGATGCCGTACCACTTCACGAATGCGCAGAGCAGGTCGATGCGATCCGCTGTGGCCAACTCGGCCCGCAGCTCCGCGCCCAGGTTGAGGTCTTCAGGCGAGTTGGTGAGAAGGGATGTTTCGGAGAGGGGCGTGAGCGGGCGGATCGCATAGGCGCCCGGCGCCTCCTGCTCTGCCAGCGCCAGCAACTGGCGGGGCCCTTCGACGATGGTGCTGACGGGCTCCGCACCGCTCTGCTCACCGACGTCGGCCGCCAGGGACTCAAGAACGCGATTTGCGAAGGGAACTCGGTCTTCGGGCCTGAGTTGGTTGAGATGGCGGGCCACTATGTCGCCGATGTGGCGGGCCAGCACGTGGGGTGACGATTCTGCACCGACCTCGGCCTCGACGGCCTTCCAGCCCGCGGTCTCCAGCCGATCCAGATCACCGCGCACGCGATCCGTCACCAACTGTTCGTAGACCCCCGCGACCGGCCCCTCCGGACTCCCCGGCTGCTCCACCCCGACCCCTTTCAGCACCACGTCGATGTGGAGGCAGTTGTAGCAGGAGCCACTGACACCGAGGCGGAGTGACCGGCGGTATTCAGTCCGATCATCGGCGTCGGGAGCATCGTGAACGGCCCGTGGTCGCGGCAGCGTGGTTGGTACCCTGCCGCGATGGACGAGGTACTGGACGAGGGACCCTTCTTTCACGGCACGAAGGCCGATCTGCGGGTCGGAGATCACCTCACCGCGGGTTTTCCTTCGAACTACCGGCCCGAGGTCCTTATGAACCACATCTACTTCACCGCGTTGCGCGACGGCGCGGGCCTCGCCGCCGAGCTTGCCGCCGGTGACGGGGAACCGCGCGTGTATGTCGTCGAGCCGACCGGGGAGTTCGAGAACGACCCGAACGTCACCGACAAGAAGTTCCCCGGGAATCCCACCCGCTCCTACCGCAGCAAGGAGCCGCTGCGGGTCGTCGGTGAGGTCACCGACTGGGCGCGGCAGACTCCCGAAGCTCTCCAGATGTGGCGAGAGCGGCTGGCCGCCATGGTTCTGGAGGGGCGCGCCGAGATCATCAACTGACGCGAGCGGGAGCGGTCAGGCGGTCAGCCCTTCGCCCCGCCCCCTCCAGAAACCCCGTCAACCCGTCCAGCAGCAGGGTGCTTGGCGTTCAGGGCGCGGGTCAGGGTGATGGAGGAGAAGCCGTCGCCGGCCGTGGTGGGCGCCCGGCGGCGCCGTGTCTCATCGGTTCCCGGTGACGTCCTCCCCGTGGCACTCCCCGTACGTGCGTCCCGACCCGCACCAGCACGCCGCCCCGCGTTGCGGCGGCCAGGCCACCGCGAGGCCCCGGGCCGCCAGGGTCGTCGCGTACTGCGGGAGCAGCGTCGGGTCGGCCGGGGACGCGCCCTCCGACGCCGCGAAGGCCTCGTAGGACGGGACCGTGCCCGGGACCACGCCCAGGTTCGGGGTGCCCGACGAGGCCAGTTCGCGCAGGGCCGCCTCTATCGACGCCAGGTGGTCGTCGTACGAGGGGTACTCGGAGGACAGGGAGGGGTACGCCTCCGTCAGTTCCGTCAGTTCGTCGGCCGGCCAGTGGAGCATGGCCACCGGGAACGGGCGGGACAGGGCCTCGCGGTAGGCGCCCAGCTCGGCGCGCAGGCGGGAGATCTCCGCCTCCAGGTCCGCCGGGTTGTCCGAGCCCAGGGACCAGACGCGCTTCGGGTCGTGCAGCTCGTCCAGGGAGATGGGCATCGAGTGCAGGGTGTCGGCCAGGGTGTCCCACTCGTCGTGGGCCAGGCCCAGCATCCTGCGGACGCGGTGGCGGCCGTAGAGGAGCGGGTGCGTGGAGTACGGGGGCTCCGCCGCGTCCGCCAGGAGCAGGCGGGCGCCCTCCGTGAACGTCTCGTGCGCCGCCTCCAGCTCGTCGTGCGACTCCAGGGCCTCGGCCACGATCACCCAGGGGGCCGGGTCGCGCGGCGACGCCGCACGCACGCCGTCGATGATCGCCCTGGCCTCCGCCTCGTGGTCGTACTCCCAGAGGTTCGACGCCTTCAGGGCGCGGACCAGGGACGGGTTGTCCAGCGGAGCGGAGGTCTCGGAGGACAGCAGGCGGTCGTAGAGCGTGGTCGCGGCCGGGCGGTCGCCGGACAGTTCCCGGTGGGCGGCGGCGCGCAGGAGCAGGGCCTCGGCGTCCTCCGGGTAGAGGCCGGCGGTCCGTTCCAGGCGGGCCGCCTCGGCGGCGTGGTCGACGTTCTCGGCGGGCGTGTCGGGGCGCATGGGGGACACCGTACTGCCGTGAGGTGACAAGGGTCAGCCTCCCCGGGGGGCGCCGCCCGGCCGGAGGCCGGGGAGCGGGGCCGGAGAAGGCCCGGGTGGTGTCGGCCCGCTCAGTGCCGTTCCCGCAGCGTTCCCACCAGCGCCGCCGCCACCACGGCCAGCCCCGCCGACACCCACAGCGCCACGTCCGTGCCCGCCCCCGGGCTCCCCGCCGACGTCGCGATGGCGACCGTCAGGGCGACCCCGGCGCACGAACCGATGTAGCGGAACGTCTGCTGCGCGCCCGAGCCCATCGCCGCGCGGGCCGCCGGTACCGACTCCACCGCGAGCAGCGGCAGCGCGGCGTTCAGCAGGCCGCTGCCGACGCCCGCCAGCGCCAGGCCGGGCAGCAGCCGCGCCCAGGAGCCCGCGCCGACCGCGCCGAGCATGGTCAGGACGCCCACCGCGTGCAGGGCGAAACCGACGGTCAACTGGTGGCGCGCGGAGACGCGGTGGGCGATGCGGCGGGCCTGGAGGGCCACCGCGAAGGCGAGACCGGCCCAGAGCAGGGAGAGCAGCGCCGTGTCCATCGGGGACAGGCCGAGCGCCCGTTGCAGCACCGTCGGCAGGAAACTGAAGAAGCCGATCACCGACAGGCCCGTGAACAGCCCGCCCGCGGAGGACGCCAGGAAGAGCGGGCGGCGCAGCAGCGCCAGGTCGATCATCGGGGCGGCCGCGCGGCGCTCCCGTACGACGAACAGGGCGCCGAGGAGTACGGCCGCCGCCAGCAGCAGGCCCACCGGCGCCCGCAGCCACCCGTCCCGACCCAGCGTCAGCGCCGCCACGAGCGCGACCAGCGCCGGTCCGAACGTCAGCGCCCCGGCGAGGTCCGGCCGGCCGGGCCGCGGTGAGCGCGACTCCGACAGGGCCCGCGCGCCGAGCCCCGCCACCACCAGCGCGGCGGCGCCGAGGACGCCGTGCGCCACCCGCCAGTCGGGTAGCGCCCCGACGAGGACGGGGCCCACGGCTATCCCGCCGCTCACGAAGGCGCCCCACACGCCGGTCGCGCGCAACCGCCCGGCCGGGGTCGGGAAGGCGTGGACGAGCAGGCCGAGGCTGCTGGCCAGCAGCGCCGCGCTCGCCGCGCCCTGTGCGATGCGGGCCAGCGTGAACAGCCAGGTCGTGGACGCGAAGGCGCCGAGGACGGTGGTGACGCCGAGGGCCAGCGTGCCGGAGACGAAGAGCCGGCGGCGCCCGTAGTCGTCGGCCAGGCTGCCGGCCACCAGGAGCAGGGCGGCCAGGCCGAGCGGGGTGCCGTTCAGCAGCCAGGCCTGGGCGGACAGCGGGGTGTGCAGGTCGGCGGCGGTCTCGGGGAGCGTGACCATCGGCGCGGTGAACGCCATCAGGGCCACGGCGGTCGCGGCGCTGGTCAGGGCGAGGGTGCGGCCGGGGTGCGGGGGCGGCGAGGCCCGTTCCGCGGGTGGCGCGGCTGCCGCGGGTGTCGCGGGTGCCGGGGCGGTGGGGAAGTCCGTGCCGGTGTCGCTCATGAGGGGAGGTCCGCTCTCGATGGCTCGACGGAGGGTGGTCCAGCTAGTGGGTGGAGGTGGGTCCAGCTAGTGAGTTCGGTCAATGAACTGACCTGAGGCGAGCCAACCTAGCACCATCGGTTCGATGACTGAACCTCATGGCGGAAAGTGGCTACAGTGGACGGCATGGCACTGGGCAAGGACTACGCGACGCAGGAGTGCTCGATCGCCCGCGCGCTGGAGGTCGTCGGCGAGCGCTGGACACTGCTGGTGATCCGCGACGCGCTCTACGGCGTCCGGCGGTACAACGACTTCCTCGTCCACCTCGGCATCCCGCGCGCCGTCCTGGCCAACCGCCTCCAGGCGCTCACCGCCGAGGGCATCCTGGAGAAGCGCAGGTACCAGGAGTCGCCGCCCCGGGACGAGTACGTCCTCACCGAGCGCGGCATCGCCCTGTGGCCCGCCCTGCGGGCGCTCGGCATCTGGGGGCGCGAGCAGCTCGGCGGCGAGCCGATGCGCACCTTCTGGCACGCCGACTGCGGCACCGAACTCAGTCCCCACGGGTCCTGCCCCGCCTGCGGGAGCCTCGTCGCCGTGCGCGACATCGACATGCGGCCGGGGCCCGGGCTCGACCCCGACCCGGCGGACCCGGTCAGCCGGGCGCTGCTCGGTCCCCGGAGGCTGCTCCGGCCGATCGAGACCGAGCAGGGTCCCGCACCACGTCGTCCTGTATAACGGGGACAAGCACGCGCGCGGGAGGAGGAGTTGCCGATGCCGCCGACGAACAGCCGGAACGGCCGGAACGGCCCGACCGCCGCCCCGGTGCTCCGCCCGGTCGGTCTCCTCCGCCCCCTCCTCGTCCTGCTGCTGGTCCTGCTGCCCGTCGCGCTCGTCGACGTCGGCAGCCTCTCCGCCACCGTCGCGCTCGCCGCGACCGCCGCGGTCGGTTCCGCGCTCGCCGTGTGCGCCGTCATCGCCGCACGCTGCGCGCCCGCCGTGCCACCCACCCGGGTGCGGACGGCCATCAGGGACCGGGACCTGCGGACGGCCTTCCTGCCCCAACGTGATCCCGACGCGCCCGGCCGCCGCAGGCCCCGAGCGCCCGGGCGCGCCCTCCCGGCGACCGCCGCGTAGGGCACCCCCTTCCACCAGGGCACATCCCCGCGCGGGTCGTGTCGTCATGCCGCCATGCGCCGGCCTCACCGGCGTCACCGTCACCGGTACGACGAGACCCCCGGAGGGTTCACCCACCCATGTCCGTTTTCGCCAACATGGTCGAGCACCTCGCCGACCTGCTCCAGCCCCTGTTCGGCGCCTCCGCCGCGGCCGCCGCCATCGTCCTGTTCACCGCGCTCGTACGGCTCCTGGTCCACCCGCTCTCCCGGGCCGCCGCCCGCGGGCAGAAGGCGCGCACCGCACTCCAGCCGCGGATCGCCGAACTGCGCCGCAAGCACGCGAAGAACCCCGAGAAGCTCCAGCGGGCCGTGCTGGAACTGCACACCGAGGAGAAGGTCTCCCCGCTGTCGGGCTGCCTGCCCAGCCTCTGCCAGATCCCCGCGTTCTTCCTGCTCGACCACCTCTTCTCCAGCTCGACGATCGGCGGCGAGGCCAACGAGCTCCTCTCCCACCGGCTGCTGGCCGCCCCACTCGGCGGGCGGTGGGCCGACGCGTTCGGGGACGGCGGGCTCACCGGCGGCGCCGGGCTCGTGTACGTGGCGCTGTTCGCGGTCGTCGCCGGGGTCGCCACCTTCAGCTACCGGCTCACCAGGCGGACGATGGCCGACCGGCCGGTGCTGCCCGCCGGTGACGGGGAGGCGGTGCCGGGCGTCGGCGCGATCACCCGGGTCATGCCGTTCCTGTCCTTCTTCACCCTCGTCACCGTGGCCGTGGTGCCGCTGGCCGCCGCGCTGTACGTGGTCACCAGTACGACGTGGAGCGCCGTCGAGCGGGCCGTGCTCTACCGCTGAGCGCGGGCGGGGCGGGTCGGGGCGCCGCGCGGCTACGGTCCAGTACGTGAACGGGGTATTGCGGAGTGGAACCGGGCCTTGGAGGATCGACCAGTCCTCCGATGGCTGTCGCGTCGCTGCCGCACCCAGGTCGCGCATCGTCGGGCGGGCTGCCCGCGATCGAGGAGTTGGGGATCATGAAGCTGTTGCGAGTCGGTACGGCGGGGTCGGAGCGGCCCGCGCTGCTCGACGCCGACGGAACCCTGCGGGACCTGTCGGGCGTCGTGGCGGACATCGACGGCGACCTGCTCGCCGACGAGAGCGCGCTCGACCGGATACGGTCCGCCGCCGCGGCCGGTGAGCTGCCCGCCCTGGACGGCACCGGGCTGCGCGTCGGGCCGCCGGTGGGACGCATCGGCAAGATCGTGTGCATCGGGCTGAACTACCACGACCACGCCCGCGAGACCGGGGCCGAGCCGCCCGCCGAGCCGGTCGTCTTCTTCAAGGCGCCGGACACGGTGGTCGGCCCGCACGACACGGTGCTCGTGCCGCGCGGTTCCACCAAGACCGACTGGGAGGTGGAGCTGGCGGTCGTCATCGGACGCACCGCCCGCTACCTGGAGTCGGCCCAGGAGGGGCTCGCGTGTGTCGCGGGGTACGCGGTCGCGCACGACGTGTCCGAGCGTGAGTTCCAGATCGAGCGCGGGGGGACCTGGGACAAGGGCAAGAACTGCGAGACGTTCAACCCGCTGGGCCCGTGGCTGGTGACCGCCGACGAGGTCCCCGATCCGCAGCGGCTGCCGCTGCGGCTGTGGGTGAACGGCGAGCTGAAGCAGGACGGGACGACCGCCCAGCAGATCTTCCCCGTGGGGGAGGTCGTGCGGTACGTCAGTCAGTTCATGGTGCTGCGGCCCGGTGACGTGATCAACACCGGGACGCCGGCGGGGGTGGCGATGGGGCAGCCCGAGCCGAAGCCGTACCTGCGGGCCGGGGACGTGGTCGAGCTGGAGGTCGAGGGGCTGGGGCGGCAGCGGCAGGAGCTGAAGAACGCGTAGGCGCTCCGCCGGAGTGGGGGAGGGGCGCCGGGGAGTGCGGTTCGCAGTCGGCCGCGGGCCGACTGCGGCCGGTCGCGCCACGTGGCGGAACCGCTCATGTCACAGCCCCGCGCGCCCCTTCGGGGCGCGTTCTCTCACGTCAGCAGGGAAGCGAGCCTGCGCCAGCCCTCCCTCGGCAGGCGGGTCATGTCGTCCTCCACCAGCTGGAGGGCGACATGGTCGGCGCCCGCGTCGAGGAAGGCGTCGATGCGGGCGCGGACCGTGGCCTCGTCGCCCCAGGCGAAGACGGCGTCGATGAGGCGGTCGCTGCCGCCGCCGGCGACGTCGGCGTCGGTGAAGCCGAGGTTGAGGAAGTTCTTCGTGTAGTTCGGCAGCTTCAGGTACATCGCCAGATAGGCGCGGGCCGTCGCGCGGGCGCGGGACGGGTCGGAGTCGAGGACGACCTTGAACTCCGGGGCCAGCAGCGCGCCCTCGCCGAGCCGCTCGCGGGCCTGCGCGGTGTGCTCGGGCGTGACCAGGTACGGGATGGCGCCCGCCGCCCGGTCCCGGGACAGGTCCAGCATCTTCGGGCCGAGCGCGGCCAGCACCCGGTGGCCGGAAGGCATCCCGGCCCGGTCCAGCTCGTCCAGGTAGCCGACCATCGTCGAGTACGGGCGGCGGTACCCCTGCGCCATCGGGGCATGGCTCACCCCGAGGCCGAGCACGAAGCGGCCCGGGTGGGAGACCTCCAGCTCGGCGAAGCTCGCCGCCGCCTCGGACGGCTTGTGTTCCCAGATGCTCTGGATGCTGGTGCCGACCACGATCCGCTCGGTCGCCCCGATCAGCGGCGCGGCGTGCCGGGCGGCGGTGTTGCCGCCGAGCCACAGGGCGCCGAAGCCGAGCCGTTCCAACTCGGCTGCTGCCTCGGCGCGTTCGGCCGCGCCCTCCGGGTCATCGGAGCGAAACCCGCCGCTCCAGACGCCGTACCGTCCGACCGATTCCTTCAGGGAAACCGTCGCCTCGTTCATCGCTTGCGATCCCTCCGGTGGGCACCGTGATCATCCTGCGTGTCTGCCAGACAACCACGGGTACCCACCGCTGATTCCCCGACCACGCCTGTCCGGGGCCGGTCGGGCTACTCGCCGAGGAACCGCTCCAGCGCCTCGACGACCAGCCCGTGGTCCTCCACCTGCGGCAGCCCGGAGACCGTCACCGCGCCGACGACGCCGACGTCCGCGACGGTGAGGGGGAAGGAGCCGCCGTGCGCCGCGTAGGTGTCGGGGTCGAGCCGCGAGGACTCCTCGAAGGTCGTGCCCTTGGCCCGGAAACGCGAGCCGACCAGGTACGACGCCGAGCCGTACCGCTCCACGACCCGGCGCTTGC
Source organism: Streptomyces sp. NPDC102490 (assembly GCF_044765285.1). Classification (NCBI taxonomy): domain Bacteria; kingdom Bacillati; phylum Actinomycetota; class Actinomycetes; order Kitasatosporales; family Streptomycetaceae; genus Streptomyces; species Streptomyces sp. NPDC102490. Next base: position 433,219 of record NZ_JBIWJU010000007.1, on the reverse strand, counting down.
GGGCGATCCAGGCGTCGTTGTCGGGGGTCGAGCCGGGCAGCGCGGCGTGGAAGAGCTGCTGTCCGGCGCGGTGGATGTCGATGGCGACCGGGGCCTCGCGCTCCCGGGCCAGCTCGACCAGCAGGGAGCCCAGGGCCCACGCGTCGTCGTGGGTGAACCGGCGGAAGACCAGGCGGCGTTCCTGCTCCTCCAGCTCCGCCACGGTGGGTGTCGTCGGAGCCGTGCTCACAGGGACACCACCACTCCGTCGCGGGCGGATCGGCGGGCCGCCTCCAGTACGTCCAGGGCGGCGGCCGCCTCCAGCGCGTCCACCGGGTTCGGGCCGCCCTCGCGCAGGGCGTTGGCCACGGCCGCGTAGTACGCGGGGTAGTCGCCCGCGACGGTCGCCGCCACCTGCCCGCCGCCGGTCAGCGGGGAGTCCCCGGCGCCGACGCGGCCCCACAGCGACTCGTCCTCCTCGCCCCAGCCGGGGCCCGGCCGCTTGCCCTCGCGCAGCGCCGCCTCCTGCGGGTCGAGGCCGTGCTTGACGTAGCCCGCCTTCGCGCCGAGCACCCGGAAACGGGGGCCGAGCTGGGCGGCGGTGGAGGAGACGTAGAGGTGGGAGCGGACGCCGTTCGCGTGCGTGAGCGCGAGGAACGTGTCGTCGTCCGCCTCGGCGCCCGCCCGCCGGACCACGGACTCCGCGTACACCTGCGTGACCGGGCCGAACAGGACCAGGGCCTGGTCGACGACGTGGCTGCCGAGGTCGTACAGGAGGCCGCCGATCTCCGCAGGGTCGCCGGACTCGCGCCAGCCGCCCTTCGGCTTCGGCCGCCAGCGCTCGAAGCGGGACTCGAAGCGCCATACGTCGCCCAGCGCGTCCTCAGCGAGCAACTTGCGCAGGGTCAGGAAGTCGTTGTCCCAGCGGCGGTTCTGGAAGACGGAGAGCAGCAGACCGCGCTCCTCGGCCAGCGCCGCCAGCGCGCGGGCCTCGGCGGCCGTGCCCGCCACCGGCTTGTCGACCACGACCGGCAGACCGGCCTCCAGGGCCCGCGTGGCGAGCGGTACGTGCGTCTTGTTCGGGGAGGCGACGACGACCAGGTCCAGCTCGCTGGCCCGGTCGAACAGCTCGTCGGGGGTGGCGACGGTACGCACGTCCGGGAACTCGGCGCGGGCCTGCTGCTGCCGCTCCGGGTTCGAGGTGACGACCGTGTCCAGGGCCAGGCCCTCGGTGGCGGCGATCAGCGGGGCGTGGAAGACGGAACCCGCGAGGCCGTAGCCGACGAGGCCGACGCGCAGAGGGGGATTGCCGGGAGGAGTACCAGTCATGCGTCCTACTTTCGCAACGGTGTTGCCAAAGTGCAAGCGCCGGGGACAATGGGGGCGTGAACAGGAGCAACGGCGGAGGTACGGGGATCGGCGCAGGCGGGGGTACGGGTACGGGCGTGGGCGGCGGCGCGAACCTGCGCGCCCCGCGCAGCCACAACACCGCCCTGGTGCTCGACCTGCTGCGTACCGCCGGCGCCGAGGGCATCAGCCGGCTGGAACTCGCCGAGCGCACCGGGCTCACCCCGCAGGCGGTCAGCAAGATCACCGCCCGGCTCCGGGGCGAGGGCCTGGCCGTCGAGGCCGGACGCCGCGCGTCCACCGGCGGCAAGCCGCGCACGGTGCTGCGCCTGGTACCCGGGGCGGGCCACGCCCTCGGCGTCCACCTGGACCGCGACGAGCTGCGCGCGGTGCTGGTCGACCTCGACGGCACCGTGATCGGGGAACGACGCGCCCCACTGGACCTGGGCGCGGGCGCGGAGACCGTACTGGAGGAGGTGGCACGGACGGCGGAGGAACTCACGACGGAGTGGCTGGGCGCGGCCGACGCGGGGGGCGTTCGGTCGCCGGGCGGTGTTCTCGCGGCCGTTCCCACTCTCCTCGGGCTCGGCGTCGCCCTTCCGGGGCCGTTGGACCACGTCCGTGGGGTGCTGCACCGGGTCACCGGCTTCCCGGAGTGGGACGGCTACCCGCTGCGGGACGCGCTGGAGCGGCGGCTGGGCGTGCCAGTCGTCGTCGACAAGGACACCAACGCGGCGGCGCTCGGCCTGGCGGTCGGCGGGGAGGACGGGGCCGGGGACGGGTCTTTCGCGTACCTGCACCTCGGCACCGGACTCGGCGCCGGTCTCGTCTTCGGCGGCGGCGTGCACCGGGGTGCCAGGACCGGTGCCGGGGAGTTCGGGCACCAGGTCGTCCAGCTCGACGGGCCGCCCTGCACCTGCGGCGCCCGGGGCTGCATAGAGGCCCTGTGCCTCGCCGCCGTCGCCCGCGGGGACCTCGCGGAGGCGGCGAGAGTGCTCGGCACGGGCGCCGCCAACCTCGCCGGGCTGCTGGACATCGACCTGGTGCTGCTGGGCGGCCGTACCGTCGCCGCCGCGCCCGAGGCCTTCGTCCACGGCGTCGGCGCGGTCCTCGACGCCCGCGCCCGGCGCGAGGGCGGTCACGACGACGCCGTACCCGTACGGCTCGCGCCGGGCGGGCCGCGCGGGGTCGCGGAGGGTGCGGCCCAACTGCTGCTGGCCCCGCTGTTCGGGCGGGGGGACGGCAGCTGAACGCCGGGGGCGCCCTTCACGGTGTGGGCGGCGCGGTGCTCGATGCTCGCGCCCGGCATGAGGGCGGTCACGACGGCGGTAAGTTCGCGGAACCCCGCTGAGCCGGAACCCGGCACCCGGTCCCGAGTGGCCGCCCCGGGGCGCCTCTGCTTCGCCCTGTCCATGGGCGAGCTGAGCGCCACGATGATGCTCTACCCGCCCGACTGGACCCCGCTGCCCGTCCTGATCTACGCGGCCACCGACCGCGGTGCCCTGTTCACCGGCTCCGCCGTCGCCGTGGTCCTCATGACGGCCACCCTGCTGGTGCTGCTCGCCGTCTCCCGGCTCCGCACCAGAGCCTCGTACCGCTGACCCGGTATCCGCCGAAGCCACCCCCGCCCCGACCCCGCAAGGAGTTCACGTCGCCATGCCCAGGAACGCCCGCAAGCCGCTCGCCGCCGCCCTCACCGTCCTCGCCGTCCCGCTCACCGCCTGCTCCGGCACCTCCGCCGCCTCCGACGAGAACGTCGTCACCGTCTACAGCGCCGACGGCCTCAAGGGCGAGAACGGCGACGGCTGGTACGACCAGGTCTTCAAGGACTTCGAGAAGGAGACCGGCATCGAGGTCGAATACGTCGAGGGCGGCTCCGGCGAGATGGTGCAGCGCACCCTCCGCGAGAAGCGCAACCCGCAGGCCGACGTCCTCGTCACCCTCCCGCCCTTCATCCAGCAGGCCGACACCAAGGGCCTGCTCCAGAAGTACGCCCCCAAGGGCGCCGACCGGGTCAGCGGCGCCGACAAGTCCGCGACGGGCACCTGGACCGCCGTCGTCAACAACTACTTCGGCTTCGTCCACCACACCAAGGCGCTGAAGCAGGCCCCCACCACCTGGGAGGACCTGCTCGACGTCACATACGAGAACAAGATCCAGTACTCCACCCCCGGCGTCGCCGGCGACGGCACCGCCGTCCTCATCAAGGCCATGCACGACTTCGGCGGCGAGCAGCCCGCCATGGAGTACCTGAAGAAGCTCCAGGCCAACAACGTCGGCCCGGCCGCCTCCACCGGCAAGCTCGCCCCCAAGGTGGACAAGGGCGAACTGCTCGTCGCCAACGGGGACGTCCAGATGAACTACGCCCAGTCCAAGTCCATGCCGAACCTCGGCATCTGGTTCCCGGCCCGCGAGGGCGGAAAGCCCACCACCTTCGCCCTGCCCTACGCGGCCGGCCTGGTCACCGACGCCCCGCACACCGACAACGGCAGGAAGCTCCTCGACTACCTGCTGGGCCGGAAGGCGCAGCGGCAGGTCAGCGAGATCGGCGGCGGCTTCGCGGCCCGCCAGGACGTCGAGGCCACCGACGCCAACGCCCGCGCCCTCACCCGGCTGATGGACGGCGTGGAGGTCTTCGAGCCCGACTGGAAGGACATCGAGGAGAACCTCACCTCCTACATCGACGCCTGGAAGGAGGCGACGGGCAGCTGAGGAGAGCGGGTGCCGAGCCGACCGGGAGCTGAGACGAGCGTTCCCTCAAGATCCGGCACTGTTTAGGCTGAGGCGCACGCAGGACCGCCCAGGCAGGAGACCGAGCACATGGCAGACCGCAAGCCCATCGAGTCGTGGCTCACCGACATGGACGGGGTCCTCATCCACGAAGGCGTGCCGATCCCCGGCGCCGACGCCTTCATCAAGAGGCTCCGCGAATCCGGCAAGCCCTTCCTGGTCCTCACCAACAACTCGATCTACACCCCGCGCGACCTGCACGCCCGGCTGCGCCGCATGGGCCTGGAGGTGCCGATCGAGTCCATCTGGACCTCGGCGCTGGCCACCGCCAAGTTCCTGGACGACCAGCGGCCCGGCGGCTCGGCGTACGTCATCGGCGAGGCCGGGCTGACCACGGCGCTGCACGACATCGGCTACATCCTCACCGACCACGAACCCGACTACGTGGTCCTCGGCGAGACCCGCACCTACTCCTTCGAGGCCATGACGAAGGCGGTACGCCTGATCAACGCGGGCGCCCGCTTCATCTGCACCAACCCCGACGAGACCGGCCCCTCCGCCGAGGGACCGCTCCCGGCGACCGGCGCGGTGGCCGCCCTGATCACCAAGGCGACCGGCAAGCAGCCGTACTTCGCCGGCAAGCCCAACCCGCTGATGATGCGCACCGGGCTCAACGCGATCGGCGCCCACTCCGAGACCAGCGCGATGATCGGCGACCGCATGGACACCGACGTGCTGGCCGGCATCGAGGCCGGGATGCAGACCTTCCTGGTCCTCACCGGCCTCACCCGGCCCGAGCAGGTCGAGAACTTCCCGTACCGCCCGTCCCAGGTCCTCGACTCCATCGCGGACCTCGTGGAACGGGTCTGAAACGCGGATGCGCTCCGCGTGACCCGATCGGAGCAGCCCCGCCCCCGCGCAGGATGCGGTGACGGGCCGGGCGGGGCAGCCTCCAGGTAACTGGAGGTACACGATGGGCTCACTGAAAGTCACGCTCTGTGCCGGAGCGGCGCTGGCCACCGTGCTGTGCGCACCGGCGGCCCACGCCCACGCGGCGGACGGCGGCGATGTCTCCGTGACACCGTCCTCGCCCGCCCCCGGCACCGACGTCACGCTCCGCGTACCCGACTGCACCGAGAAGACGGCCGTCGCCGTGTCCGCGGCGTTCGAGTCGGACGTACGGCTCGGCCTGGCCGAGGGCGACGGCGTCCTCGTCGGCTCCAGCCGGGTGCGCACCACCGTGCGGGCCGGTGCCTACGCCGTACAGGTCAAGTGCGGCGACCGGGCCCGCAAGGGCACCATCACCGTCGAGGAGCACCGGCGCCCGGACACCCGGCCGACCGCACCCGCCTCGCCCGTCGCCCCGGTGGACGCGGGCGGCGGCGGCACCGCGCGGCTGGCCGCCGACAGCGCGGAGCAGGCCCGCTCCGCGTCACCCGGCACGGCGCACACCGTGACCGGCCTGGTGCTCGCGGGCATCGCCGCCGTCGCCGTGGCGCTGCACAGCGCCCGCAGCCGGAGCAGCGGGACGGGCTGACCATGTCCGGACAGCACGCGCGGGACACCGCACCGACCGCCGCCCCCGGCGGCCGCCTGGTGACCGGCATCGCCTGGACGGTGCTGCTCCTCGGGCTGTGGCTGTGGGGCCGCGAGGCCACCGACGTGCGCGAGGGCATATCCCGGCCGGCCACCGGCGACATGGCGGCGGCCGGCCGGCCCCCCGACATACCCCTGCCCCCGGCCCACGCCCCGCTCGGCGACGCCCGGCCGCAGCGGCTCGACGTCCCCGAACTCGGCATCGACGCCCCCGTGGTGGCCCGCGGCCTCGACGGCAAGGGCGCCATCGAGCCCCCGCCCTTCGACCGGCCCGGCACCGTCGGCTGGTACGCGGCCGGCGTCACCCCCGGAGCGGCCGGCACCGCCCTGCTGGTCGGCCACGTCGACACCGAGACCCGGCCCGCCGTCTTCTACGAGCTGAGCACCCTGGAACCCGGCGAGACGATCCGGGTGGCCCGCGCCGACGCCGAGGTCGCCGAGTTCACCGTGGACGACGTCCAGGTCCTCACCCGCGACGGCTTCGACGCCCGGCAGGCCTACGGGCCGCGCGAGACGGAACGCGCCGAACTGCGCCTCATCACCTGCGGCGGCACCTTCGACCACACCACCGGCAGCTACACGGCCAACGTCGTCGTCTCCGCCTACCTGACCGGAACCGTCTCTTAGCACAGCGCCCGCCCCCCGGTCCGGGAACCGCGGGGGCCCAGGCCGCGTATGTCAGGATTGAGCCTCGCAACAGTGCACCCAGGGGGGTTGGATGTACGGCAGCAAGCCGGCCGGAAACACGTCCAGGAGGCGGGCTGCGTCGGCGGCGGCACTCGGAGCGGCGGCCCTGCTGCTCGCGGGCTGCTCCTCGTCCGGCGACGGGGACGACAAGGGCGCGGACGCCGGGATCACACAACAGCCCAAGGAGGCCGGCCCGTTCTGGGTCAACCCCGACGGCACCGCGGCCCGGCAGGCCGCCTCCCTCGCCGAGGACGGCAAGAAGGACCAGGCCGCACAGATCCGCAAGATCGCCCAGCAGCCGACCGGCGAGTGGATCAGCCCGGAGAACCCCGAGGAGCAGGCCCGCGGCTTCACCGAGGCCGCTGACGAGGCCGGCCGCACCGCGCTGCTCGTCCTCTACAACATCCCGCACCGCGACTGCGGCCAGTACTCGAGCGGCGGCGCCGCCGACGGCAACGCCTACCGCTCCTTCGTCGACGGCGTCGCCAAGGGCATCGGCGACCGCGCCGCCACCGTCGTCCTGGAACCGGACGCGGTGCTCCACCTCGTCGACGGCTGCACCCCGCAGGAGTTCCACGAGGAGCGCTACGACCTCCTCAAGGGCGCGATCGCCAAGCTCGGCGCCCTGAAGAACACCAAGGTGTACCTGGACGCGGGCAACGCCGGCTGGGGCCACCCCGACCAGATCTTCGACCCCCTGAAGCGGGCCGGCATCGACCGGGCCGACGGCTTCTCGGTCAACGTGTCGAACTTCTACACCACCGAGGACTCGATCGCCTACGGCAAGCAGCTCTCCGCCAAGGTGGGCGGCAAGCACTTCGTCATCGACACCAGCCGCAACGGCAACGGCCCCTACACCGAGGGCGCCCCCGACGAACGCTGGTGCAACCCCCCGGGCCGAGCCCTCGGCGAAACCCCGACGACGAAGACCGCCGACCCCCTGGTCGACGCCTACCTCTGGGTCAAGCGCCCCGGAGAGTCCGACGGCGCATGCAAGGGCGGCCCGAAGGCGGGGGAGTGGTACCCCGAGTACGCCTTGAAACTGGCCGAGGGCACTGGATGACGCCGTGTCCCCGTGCCCCAACGGCCGAGCCGCGCAGCGCTACGGAATTCGCACCCACTCCGCCTTACTCGGCGTCCCCTCCCCGTCCGTCACGAACATCATGTACCACCCCGACTGCACCAGATTCTTATTACCGGGCACCGTCACCTTCAGCTTGTCCCCGTCCGCCTCGAAGTCCAACGCGATGGACCGCTGATCCACGTCGGTGACATGCGTAGACGCGCTCGGCCGGATCAACCGCACCTTCTTGACCGTCGCCGCCGCACGCGAGGTGAACGTCCCCGACCCACCGCGCGCGATGGTCTGCGGACCACCGGACAGATCCGGCCGCGAGTCCCGGTACAGGTAGGGAGGCGTGTAGATCTCCACGCGCTGCTCGAACGTGCCCGGCTTGGTGTTGGCCTTGTCGGCGTAGAGCGAGTCGGAGCCGAAGAACATCAGGCGTCCGTCGGGCAGCAGGATCGACCCGGAGTGGTAGTTGCGGCCCACCAGCGGATCGGCGACCCGTTCGAACGCGTTCGTGTCCGGGTGGTAGAGCCGCGCCTGGAGGACGTCGGAGTCGCCGCGGCCCCGGTAGTCCTCCGAGCCGCCGGAGACCAGCACGCTGTCGTCGGGCAGGACCGAGGCCTGCGGATAGCGGGTGCCCTTCTCCAGTGACGGCCCGTCCACGAACTTCGGGTCGTCCGCCTTGAGATCGGCGATCCGGGTCTTCTCGCTGGACAGCTTGGACTCGCCGACCCCGCCGCCGCCGATCACCATGTACCTCTCGTCCTGCGCGGGCGGCAGCAGCACCGTGTTCGCCGTCTCCAGCATGTTCGCGTCGCTCATGCCGGGGACCTCGGTGAACTTGTTGGTCTCCACGTCCCAGATGCCCGGGGTGCGGCCCACGTCGTCGGGGCCGTAGCCGGCGTTCGCGCCCGAGTAGAAGACCTTGCCGTTCTGCATCAGGAACAGCGCCGGGTACGTCGGGAACTGGCGGACCTTGTCGGTGTAGGTCCACTTCTTGGTCTCCGGGTCGTAGATCTCGTTCTTGCCCGGGACCAGCTGGCCGATGTCGTCGAGGCCGGAGACGCTGAGGATTCTGCCGTCTCCCAGGGTGGTGAGCGTCGGGTACCAGCGGGCCTCGTGCATCGGGTCGACCTTGATGTACTTCTCGGCGACCGGGTCGAACTCGAAGGCGTCCCGGATGCCCTGGAAGTCCTTCTTGTCGAGGGCGAGCTTCTGCGCGATGCCGTACGTGTTGCGGGCGTCGGCACCGGAGAGGCCCTGGACGCGGTAGTTGTCCTCCGTGCCCGTCTCGTACTCGGTGCCGCTCTTCTGCGCCTCGACGTAGATCCGGCCGAGGCCCGGGTCGTTGCGCACGAACGCGCCGGTCGCCGGGTCGAAGACCTTCTTCGCACGCGGCACCAGCACGGGGTCCTTGGAGACGAAGGTCTTGCCGTTCTCCCGGCCGGTGAACCTGGTGCCCGCCGGGAGCGTGATCGGCTGGTCCGGGTTCTCGTTGTGGACGACCATCAGGCCGCCGGCCTTGGTGACGTCGCCCTTGAGCTTCTCGTACCGCTTGGTGCCGCCCGCGATCAGCAGGTTGCCGTTGGCGAGCTGCGTGTGCCCGGTGCAGAACAGGTCGGTGGGCGTCGGCACCTTCTTGACGGTGCCCTTGACGGGGTCCCAGATCCGGGTGTCGTACTGCTTGTCGTCGGCGTTGTCCTGGTTGTTGCCGGACCCGGCGACCATCAGCACCTTGCCGGTGCGCAGCAGCGCCGCGTGGATGGTGTTCTGCCGGTATTTCTCGGGAAACTCGATGATCTCCCACTTGCCGTTGGCGGCCTTGTACTCCGGCTTGTTGATCTCGTACTGGTGGTATTTCTCGGTCCCGAAGCGGTAGAGCCACGGCCCGTTCATCCCGGCCAGCGCTAGTACCACCGCCGTACCTATCGCGAAGCGACGGGCGCGGCGGCGGCCGGCACGGTCTTTCATTCCTTACGTCCCCCAAGTCCACCCAGGGCGATCTGCATGGTCTGGTCGTCGCCCCCGTCGGCGGAGGCGGCCCAGTCGGTTCTCTGCTGCGGTGCGTGCGCCGCGTGCCGTCCGGGCGGCTGCGGCGACGGGACCGGCGGTGCGGGCTCTGCCGCCGCGACCGGTGGCCGCTTCTTCGTCTTCCTCAGCTCGTGGCGCCAGGCGAACATCGGCGACGCGGTGATCAGCAGCGCGAAGGTCGCCCAGATGATCATCGCGGGGTGCGCGTGGCCGAGGGCGAGGCCGGCGGCGATCGAACCGGCGAAGACCACGATGAAGTACCAGTGGTACCGGAAGGTGCCGAACAGGGTGTCCGGGCTGGCCGAGTCGCCCTTCGGGGTCACCACGAACTTGCTTTTGCGGCGCAGCACGGAGTCGATGAGCGCCTTCGCGTACAGCGGCGCCGACAGCGCGGACATGATCATGCCGGCCACCCCGCCGGAGCCCTCCGGCTCGTGCGGCGAGACGTTGTGGCGGCGGTTCCAGACGTACAGGCCGATCTGGAGCGCGGAGGCGTTGCCGTAGAGCATCAGCCAGACCGCCGGGTCGATGTTGACGCCGGATGCGCCCAGGCCCAGGAACAGGCAGCAGCTCAGGGCGGCCAGAATCCAGTTGAGGGCCGACATCGGGTAGAAGATGATCATCATCGTGTAGTTGAAGAGCTTGCTCGGCGGCAGCGAGTACCAGCCCTTCCAGTACTGCTTGAGGATCGTCTCGTAGGTCCCCCGCGACCAGCGCATCTGCTGGGTGAAGAAGTCCGTCCAGGCGTTCGGGCCCTCGCCGACCGCGAGCACGTCCGGGGTGTAGACCGAGCGCCACTTGCGGCCGGTGGCCGGGTTCCTGTGGCGGTGCATCTCGAAGCCGGTCGCCATGTCCTCGGTGATCGAGTCGTACAGGCCGCCGATCTGCTTGAGCGCGCTGATGCGCACCGCGTTGGAGGTGCCCACGAACATCGGCCCGCCGTAGCGGTTGCCGGCGCGCTGGATCAGCGCGTGGAAGAGGAACTGCTGCGACTCGGCGGCCTTGGTGATCGGGTTGTCGTAGTTGCCGTAGACCTGCGGGCCGATGACGAAGCCGACGTCCGGGTCGCGGAAGAAACCGAGCATCCGCTCCAGGTAGTTGGGCAGCGGCACGTGGTCGGTGTCGACGGAGGCGAAGAAGTCGTAGTCGTCGCCGTGCGCCTCCAGCCAGGCGTTGTAGTTGCCGTGCTTGGTCCGGGCGCGGTGCGGGCCCTTCTTCCGGTTCCACTGGGCGACGCCCTTGCGGGAGAAGTGGTGCACGCCCAGGCGCGCGCAGACCTCCTTCACCTCCGGGTCGTCGCCCTCGTCGAGGAGCCAGACGTGCATCGGCCCGCGGTGGCGGATCTTCACGGCCGCCTCCAGGGTCTTCGTCACCATCTCCAGCGGCTCCTTGCCGGGCACGAAGGAGGTGAGGAAGGCGACCTTGGTGCCGGTCTCGGGCACCACCGGGACCGGGTCGCGGGCGACCAGGGTGGCGTGCGCGTTCGACAGCACGTTCAGGCAGCGGAACAGCTCGATCAGCCCGATCGCGACGAGCATCACGATGTCGAGCGCGGGCAGCCAGTCGAAGGCCACGTAGTCGCGCTCCGTCCAGTGCTCCGGCTGGAGCAGCCAGACCAGCAGCACCAGGGACAGCAGCGGCGCGGCGGCCAGCATCAGGGCGACCCGGATGCGGTGCGGCTCCTGCGAGATCAGCGAGCGGTACTGCACCCGGTACGGCGTGTCCGGGTCGGGCTGGGTGAGGGGGCCCGCGAGGCGGCTGTAGTGCTCGTAGTCGTACTTCGGCAGTGTCTTCCTTATCCGGCGGAACGAACCGGTGTTCCAGGTCCGGTGCCCGGGCACCCTGAGCTGGGTGGTCTGGGACGGGTCGTGGTCTGGCCCGGCGCCCGTCGGCGTCGACGTCATGAGTCATTCCCCCCACACGCGGGTCATGCGTGTTTCGTCTTTCGTCGCTTGCTTCGCCTGATCCGGTCCCCCTCGACCGTCACGGACGTGTCAGTGGTGGGTAGCTTTCACCACGGCATGCACACCTTATATAGACACGGAATGGCAGCCCCCGGTTGCGGGCGGCCCCCGGCGTCGCCTCGGTGCCCGGCCCCGCAACCGGACCAGGGTTCTACGGCGTTCGTCATGATCGCAAGGCGTCCCGGCTCCGGGTACGCCGAAGGCCCTCCGTGTGATACGGAGGGCCTTCGACCGTCGGTGCGCCGCCAGGGACTCGAACCCCGGACCCGCTGATTAAGAGTCAGCTGCTCTAACCAACTGAGCTAGCGGCGCCTGCTGACCTGCACAACTCTACCGGATGCCGACCGGTGCTCCGGACCACCGTCCGCCGCCCCGCCCGCCGGTCGCACCGGCCGGGTACATCATTCGGACCGTCAACATGCGCGTGATGTGGACAGTTGAGAAACTGACCGACATGTACCGAAGTGCACCGCCGCGGACATCCGGACCGGGAGTGTGAGGGGAATCGCATGGAGACTCCCGTATTCGAGGAGATCGAGCCCGCGAGCGACTGCGACTGCGCCGGCTGCCGGCACTGGCGGCGCGTTCTGCCGCACTCCCCGGCAGGCCGCGCGCTCGCCCATCCGGCGGCCTGCCGCGCGCTGGTCGTGGCCACCGCCGCCGCTTCCGCCGCCGCCGTGTCCGCCCTCGGCGCGGGCCCGGCGGCGGCGCTCCCGGCGGCCGCTCACGCACCCCATCGGCCGGGCGTCCCCGCGGGTGACGAGCCCGGCACTCCCCAGGGGCCCCGGACCCCGCTGCACGGCGGGACGGGCCGGCCCGCGGCGCCCCCGGCCGGTGCGGAACTGGCCGGCATCACCCGTGCGGAGATCATCGACCGGGCCGGGACCTGGGTGGCCGCGAAGGTCCCGTACAGCCTGACCTCCTACTGGTCCGACGGGTACCGGCAGGACTGCTCGGGCTTCGTGTCGATGGCCTGGAAGCTGCCCGCCAACGAATGGACCGGAAGCCTCGCCACCGTCGCCGACCGCATCACCAAGGAGGAGCTCCAGCCCGGCGACATCCTGCTGTTCCACAACGCGTCCGATCCCCAGGAGGGCTCCCACGTGGTGATCTTCGGCGGCTGGACGGACGGCACGCACACCGCCTACACGGCGTACGAACAGACCCCGCCGCACACCCGCAAGCTCGACACGCCCTACGCCTACTGGAGCAACTCCGCCAAGTACCTGCCGTACCGCTACAAGGGGGTCACGGCCGGCAAGGCGGGTACGGCGGGCGCCGAGGAGGCGCCGCCCGGGGCCGCGGGCCCCGCCTCCCACGGGGTGGCCGGATACCCCGGCCGGGCGTGGTTCGGGCCGGGCGCGGACAACCCGTACGTCACCCGGCTCGGCAGGCAGCTGGTGAAGAAGGGGTTCGGCACGCACTACACGAAGGGGCCGGGTCCGCGCTGGGGCGAGGCGGACCGGCGGGGCGTCCAGGCGTTCCAGCGCGCCCAGGGCTGGCGCGGCGGAGCGGCGGACGGACACCCGGGCCCGGAGACCTGGCGGCGGCTCTTCTCCTGACCGCACCGGGGTGATCACCCGTTCATGACGCGTCTGGCGCGGAGGCTGGAGCACGCATGAGTACGAACACGACGTCCACGACATCGTCCCCGGAGCCGCAGAGCACGGTTCCGGCCCCGGTGCCGGAGGGGCCCGGCGCCGCGGCGGCGACCGGTCAGCGGCCCGCCCGGCTCATCCACAACGAGGCCACCACCGAGATCCCGGTCCACCTGCTGTTCCGCGACGACCCCGCCCCGGCGCCGGTGCCGGTGCGGCCCGCGGTCATCGCGCGGCGCGAGGGGCCGGGGGAGCGGTCGGGCGAGCGGCCGGGCATCCGGCGCCCCGCCGCCGCGCGACCGCGTCCCGCGCCCCGGATCGACCCGGAGCTGACGGAACGTCCGGCCCGGGTGCTGCCCGGCGCCGCGGGCGTGGCCGCCGGTCTGTGCGGGGCGGCCGGGTGCGCGGCCACCTCCTGGTGGGCCGGTCTGGTGCCGCCGCTCGCGGCCCAGGCGCTGGGCCTGCCGGTGTCCGCGGGCGCCGGGCTCGGACCCGCGCAGTGGGCGGCGTACGCGGCGGCGGGGGCGCTCGGGATGTTCGGGTTCGGCGGGCTCGCCCGGGGCCGGACCGGACGGGCCTGGGTGCTCGGTCTGTTCGGCCGCTACCGGGGGACGGTGCGCCGCACCGGCCTGATGTGGGTGAACCCGCTGCTGCTGCGCCGCCGGGTGGACGTGCGGCTGCGGCACTGGCGCAGCGAGCCGATGCCCGCGGCGGACGGCAACGGGGTCGCGCTCAGGGCGGTGACGCTGGTGGTCTGGCGGGTGCGGGACACCGCGAAGGCCACGCTGGGCGTCGAGGACCACGAGACGTATCTGCGCGAGTGCGTCGAGGCGGCGCTGGCCCGGGTCCCGGTGGAGCCGCTCGGCACGGTCCGCAGTTCGGCGGACGTGGCCGGCGACACGCTGACCCGGCTGGTGGCGGCGGACGCGGCGCCGGTCGGCCTGGAGGTGTTCTCGGTGCGGCCGGTCCGGGTGGAGTACGCCCCCGAGGTCGCCGCCGCGATGCACCGGCGCCGGATCGCCGCGCTGGACGCGGCGCAGCGGGCGAGCGTGCTCACCTCGGTCGTGGACTCGGTGGAGGACACGGTGACCCGGCTGACCATGCGCGGGCTGGTCGAACTGGACGACTACGAGCGCAAGGTGCTGGTCAAGGACCTGACGGTGGCGTTCTGCGCGGGGCGCGGGGACACGGGCGCCTGACCCGTCCGGCTGCCCGGCGCGGGCGGGCAGCGGGTTCCGCCTTTGGTATGGACATGTTCAACTCGCGGCCATAATCTGAACTTGGTCTAGACCTGCACGGCTCACTGAACTTCCCCACACGTCACAGGGAGCAGCAGTATGCGCACCAGGACCAAGTTGTACGCGGCCGCGCTGGGCATGGCGACCACCGGAGCCCTCGTGCTCTCGTCCGGCGGCGCCAGCGGTCACGGCTACACCGACCTGCCCGTCAGCCGGCAGAAGGTGTGCCAGAACGGCACGGTCGGCGGGTGCGGCGCCATCCAGTGGGAGCCGCAGAGCGTCGAGGGTCCCAAGGGCTTCCCGGCCTCCGGGCCGGCCGACGGGAAGATCTGTTCCGCGGGCCACGGGTCGTTCGCCGCGCTCGACAGCCCCAAGCAGCCGAACGGCCAGGCGTGGCCGACCACCCGGGTGAACGGCGGGCAGAGCTACACCTTCCGCTGGCAGTTCACCGCCCGGCACGCCACGACCGACTTCAAGTACTACGTCACCAAGCCGGGCTGGAACCAGGACCACAACCTGGCCCGGTCCGACCTCAACCTCACCCCGTTCTTCACGGTGCCCTACGGCGGCAAGCAGCCCCCGGCCACGCTCTCCCACAGCGGCACGCTGCCGTCCGGGCTGAGCGGGCACCACGTGATCCTCGCGGTGTGGACGGTCCACGACACGGGCAACGCGTTCTACGCGTGCTCGGACGTCACCTTCTGAACGGGCGCGCTGAACGGACGAAGGTCCCCCTCGCCGGAGCGAGGGGGACCTTCCGCTGTGCGCCGCCAGGGACTCGAACCCCGGACCCGCTGATTAAGAGTCAGCTGCTCTAACCAACTGAGCTAGCGGCGCATGACTCCCGCCGTCCGCTTCCCGCGGTCGGCGACGACGAAAATACTACCCGGTCCCGGGCCGTGCTCGTGACCAGTCCCGGACCGGCCGCCGGACGCCCCTAGATCGCCAGGGACAGCAGCACCGGTGCCGCGCTCCGGTTCAGCTCGTCCGCGGCCCGGCGCAGCCGGTGCGCGTGCTCGACCGGGAGCGACAGGGCCAGGCAGCCCACGGCGGAACCGGCGGTGATCGGCACCGCCGCGCAGACCGTGCCCACCGCGTACTCCTGGAGGTCGAGGACGGGCACGGTGGCCGGCTGGGACTCCAGCCGGGACAGCAGCAGCTTGTCGCTGGTGATGGTGCGCGAGGTCAGGCGGGCCATCCGGTGCCGGGACAGGTGGTCGCGGCGGCCCGCGTGGTCCAGCTGGGTCAGCAGGGACTTGCCCACCGCGGTGGCGTGCGCCGAGGCGCGGAAGTCCACCCACTCGTTCACCCGGGGCGTGGCCGGGCTGTCGGCGTACTGGGTGACGCTGACCTCTCCGTCGACGTACCGGCTGATGTAGACGGCGGCGCCCACCGAGTCGCGCAGCCGGTCCAGGGTGCGCTGGAGCTTCTCGCGCAGGGCCTCCTCGCGGCCGTGGGCGGAGCCGAGGCGGGCCAGGGCCTCCCCGGTGACGTACGCGCCGTCGGCGGTCTGCTCGACGTAGCCCTCGCGGCGCAGCATGCGCAGGAGCGTGGTCAGCCGCTCCCGGTCGAGGCCGCTCCCGCGGCCGATCTCGGTGTCGGTGACACCGGAGGTGTGCCGCGCCACCGTCTCCAGGACGCGCAGGGCGTCCTGGGCCGAGTGGTGCGGCGCGGTCGGCTGGTGCTGCAGCGCCACGGTGGTCTCCCCCTGCGCTCGCTGGTGCATCCCTGCGTTCACGATAGCCGCCAAGAGGCGCCCCGTGAGGGGGTGTTGACCGGATTCCGGGGCCCTCATCTGCGACGCAGGCCCACCGGCATATGCCGATGGCCTGCCCCAGCGGCGCGACCTCGGTCGTTGGGGCAGGCCCGCCGCGCAATTACAGGACCGCGCTGAGAAACTCCCGCGTCCGGTCGTGCTCCGGCTCGCTGAAGATCTTCTCCGGCGCTCCGGCCTCGATGACCCGGCCCGAGTCGAACATCAGGACCTGGTCCGAGATGTCCCGGGCGAAGTTCATCTCGTGGGTCACGCACAGCATGGTGATGTCCGTGCTGCGGGCGATGTCCCGCAGCAGGTCGAGCACGCCCGCGACCAGCTCCGGGTCGAGCGCCGAGGTCACCTCGTCGAGCAGCAGCACCTTCGGGCGCATCGCCAGCGCCCGGGCGATCGCCACCCGCTGCTGCTGGCCGCCGGAGAGCTGGGCCGGCCGGGCGTCGCACTTGTCGGCCAGGCCCACCAGGTCGAGCAGGCCCTTGGCCCGCTCCACCGCCTCGTCCTTGGGCATCCCGAGCACCGTGACCGGCGCCTCGGTGATGTTGCGCAGGACGCTCATGTTCGGGAACAGGTTGAACTGCTGGAACACCATCCCTATCTGCTTGCGGACCTCGCGCCGCTCCTTCTCGGTCGCCGGGAAGAGCTTCTGCCCGTCCACGGTGATCGTGCCCTCGTCGGGCTTGAGGAGCGTCATCAGCAGCCGCAGGATCGTCGTCTTGCCCGAACCGGACGGGCCGATCAGCGTGACGTGCTTGCCGGCGTCGACGGAGAAGTCCAGGTGGTCCAGGACGGTGTTGTCCCCGAACCGCTTGGTGACCTGCTCCAGGCGGATCAGCTCCCCGGAGCTGCGCTCGGGGCTCTTCTCGGGGTTGGGGAGAGTGTCAGTGGGCAAGGCGTCGCTCCAGGGCTCGCAGGGCAAGGGAGGCCAGGTAGGAGATGACGATGAAGGCCACGCCGATCACCGTCAGGGGCTCGGTGAACTGGAAGTTCTGCTGCGAGAACAGCCGTGCCTCGCCCAGCATCTCCAGCACCGTGATCGCCATCAGCAGCGGCGTGTCCTTCAGCATGGAGATCACGTAGTTGCCGAGGGCGGGGGTCACCCGGCGGATCGCCTGCGGCAGGATGACCGCCGTCCAGGTCCGCCGCGTCGGCAGGTTCAGCGCCGTCGCGGCCTCCCACTGACCGACCGGCACCCCCTCGATACCGGCCCGGTAGACCTGCATCGTGTACGTCGAGTAGTGCAGCCCGATGGCGACCACACCGGTGGTGAACGCCGAGAAGGTGATGTTCCACTCGGGCAGCACGTAGAAGAGGAAGAACAGCTGCACCAGCAGCGGGGTGTTCCGGATGAACTCGGTGACCACACCGACCGGCCAGGTCACCCAGCGGGTCGGCACCCGCATCAGCAGCGCCCACACCAGGCCGACGCCGAACGAGACCAGCGAGCCGAGCACCAGGATCTGCAGGGTGACCAGCAGGCCGTCCCAGAAGTGCGGCATGAAGTCGGAGACCGCGCTCCAGTCCCATTTCACGACACACCACTTCCCTCGGGCACGCGCACGGCCGCCGTCTTCTTCTGCGGGGCCTTCCCGACGCCCGCCTTCAGCTTCTTCTCCAGGCCGCGCATCACCCGCGTGAGCAGGAACGCGATCACGAAGTAGATCAGCAGGACGTACGTGTAGATCTCCGCGCTCTCCTGGAGCGCCAGACGCACCAGGTTGGCGCTGAAGGCCAGGTCGCCCATGCCCATGATCGAGACCAGGGCGGTGCCCTTGAGCAGCTCGATCAGCAGGTTGGAGAAGGGCGGGATCATCTCCGGCACCGCCTGCGGCAGCAGGATCAGCCTCATCCGCTGCCAGGGCGTGAAGCTGAGCGCGATGCCGCCCTCCTTCTGCGCCGGGTCGACCGCGGCCAGCGCGCCGCGCACGATCTCGGAGCCGTACGCCCCGTAGGTCAGGCCGAGCGCCAGCGTGCCCGCCCACATCGGCACCAGCTGCCAGCCGAAGGCCGGGGGCAGCACGAAGAACACCCAGAAGATCATCACCAGCGCGGAGGTCCCGCGGAACACCTCGGTGTAGAAGCCCGCGAGGAAGCGGACGATCCACAGCCGGTGGGTGCGCGCGACGCCGACCACGAAGGAGACGGCCGCCGCCAGCAACGAGCTGAAGAAGAGCAGCTGGACGGTGACCCAGACACCCCGGAGTACGAGTTCCCACAGTCCCGAGGTCATCCGCCGCACAGCTCCTTCGCGGTCAGATCGGTCATCTCTTCCTCGGTGAAACCGAAGGGCTTGAGGATGCGCAGCAGCTCGCCGCTCTTCTTGAGCTTCTGCAACTCGACGTTGAACGCGTCCCGCAGGTTGGTCTCGTCCGGGCGGAAGGCGAAAGCACCGCCGTCGACGTGCGGTTTGCCGTCGACGATCGGCGCGAAGGGCTCGGTCGCCTCGGCCTTGCCGGACTTCTTCACCACTTCACGGACGGTCAGCGCGGTGCCCGCGAAGACGTCCACGCGCCCGGACTCGACGGCGTTGAGTCCGGCCACCTGGTCGGGGACGATCAGGATGTCGTCCTCCTTGTACCCGTGCTCCACCGCGTAGGCGATCTCGGCGTAGCCGGTGCCGGTCGCGAACTTGGCCTTCTTCTTGACGACGTCCTGGTAGTCGTGCAGCCCGAGCGGATTGCCCTTGCGCACGATGTACGCGTCGAGCATCTGGTAGTCGGGGTCGGAGAAGATGACCTGCCGGCAGCGGTCGGCGTTGATGTACATCCCGGCCGCCACGACGTCGAACTGCTGGGACGCCAGGCCGGGGATGAGGGAGCCGAACTCCGTCGGCACGGGCTGCACCCGGTCCACTCCGAGCCGCTTGAAGATCACCTTCGCCAGCTCCGGCGCCTCGCCGGTCAGCTCGCCGTTCTTGTCGATGTACCCGAAGGGGATCTCGCCGGCGATGCCGAGCCGGGCGACGCCCTGGGCCCGCAGCCGGTCGAGCAGGTCACCCCCTTCGACGCCGGAAGCGGTGGCCACCCGCGAGCAGCCGGCCGCCCCCAGTGCGCCGAGCGCCGCGACCCCCGCGAGCAGCGACCGGCGAGTGGGCCCGGCTGTCCTGGACCTTCGGTCGGATATACCCCATGGTGGGGTTCTGTGTGGTGGAGCCATGGGCGCGCAGCTACCCGAAGGGGGGCGGGTTATGCCGATCTTTTTCAGTCCGATACCTCGGCCCCGCGCCCTTGACCGCGGGCCCGCGGGGCACTGCCATGGAGGGCATGGCTGATCGCTACATCGAAGTCTCGCTGGTCAAGCGCGGAATCTCCTGCACGGCCCAACTGCTCGACGACCGGGCCCCGATCACCTGCGCGGCCGTCTGGGACGCGCTCCCCCTCGGCGGCGACGTCTACCACGCCAAATACGCCCGCAACGAGATCTATGCCCTCTTCCCGCCCTTCGCGGCATCCGAACCCCCGCTGGAGAATCCGACCGTAACCCCCATTCCGGGCGACCTGTGCTATTTCGCCTTCGCGGGTGCCGAGTTGGGCACCAAGGCGTACGGCTACGACCGCGAGGTCCGCCCCGGCACCACCCTCGTCGACCTCGCCCTGTTCTACGAGCGCAACAACCTCCTGCTCAACGGCGACGTCGGCTGGGTCCCCGGCACCGTCTGGGGCCGCATCACGGAGGGCCTGGACACCATGGCGGAAGCCTGCAACGACCTGTGGCGCACGGGCGCGGCGGGCGAGACGCTCAGCTTCCGCCGGGCGTAGCCGACGACACGGAGAACCCCTCACCGCCGTACAACGACTCGTACTCGATCTCGATGACGAGCCGCCCTTCGATCAGGTCCCAGAACTCCTGGAGCCGGTCGGCACCGGTGCTCCTGGACCGGTCCAGGAGCACCAGGAACGACTCCTGCCCGGCGAGCACGACGGAGCCCGCCCTCAGGGAGTACGTCTTCGGCCACAGGTCGGGGGCGAAGAGCGCCCCCTTGACCTCCCGGTTCCACTCCCCGGCCGCCGTGCCGTCCAGGCGCACCACACTGCGCGTCACGACGGCGGGACCCAGCCCGGCGTTGACGAGCTTCAGCCCGACCATGTCGTCCTGGTGTATCCGCCGGATCCGCAGCAGGGGTCTGACCGACTGCCGGTTGTGCAGCCGGGTCGCCCTGGTCTGGGCCCAGCTGACCCACAGCGATCCGAGCGCGATGACGGTGGCGGCCACGGCGATGACCGTCTCCGCGTTCAACCGGCGCTCCGGGCGGTCATGAGGCGGCCCCCGCCTCATACAGCGCGTGCGCGGTCCGCAGGACCAGGTCGTCGCGGTGCCGGGCCGCGACGATCTGGAGGCCGACGGGCAGCCCGTCGCCGTCGGTGCCCACCGGCACCGTCGCCGCCGGCTGCTGCGTCAGGTTGAACGGATACGTGAACGGGGTCCACCCCGTCCACCGCCGCTGCCCCGACCCCTTCGGGACCTCCACCCCCGCCTCGAACGCCGTGATCGGCAGCGTCGGCGTCACCAGCAGGTCGTACGCCCGGTGGAAGACGCCCATCCGCCGCCCCAGTTCCATCCGGACGTCCACCGCCGCCAGATAGTCCAGCGCCGAGTACCGCGCCCCCGCCCCGACGATCTCCCGCAGCCCCGGGTCCAGCAGTTCCCGCTGCCCCGCCCGCAGCTGCTGCACCACCCGCGCCGCCCCGCTGAACCACAGGGTGTGGAAGGCGTCCACCGGGTCCGTGAAGTCGGGGTCGGCCTCCGTCACGTACGCGCCGAGACCCGCCAGCCGTTCCACCGCCCGCCGGACCGCCCCGGCCACCGCCGGACGCACCGCCACCTGCCCGCCGAGCGAGGGCGAGTACGCGATCCGCAGCCCCCGCACCCCGCCCGGCAGGGCCTCGGTGTACGACCCGGGGGCCGGGCCCAGCGCCGACCAGTCCCGGGCGTCCGGGGTGCCGATGACGTCCAGCAGCAGTGCCGCGTCCGCCGCGTCCCGGGTCATCGGACCGACGTGCGCGAGCGTGCCGAACGCGCTCGCCGGGTACAGCGGCACCCGGCCGTACGTCGGTTTCAGGCCGAAGACGCCGCAGAAGGACGCCGGGATGCGCACACTGCCGCCGCCGTCCGTGCCCAGCGCCAGCGGCCCCGCCCCGAGCGCCACGGCCGCCGCCGCGCCCCCGCTGGAACCGCCCGCGGTACGGGAGGGGTCGTGCGGGTTGCGGGTGACGCCGGACAGGGGCGAGTCGGTCACGCCCTTCCAGCCGAACTCCGGCGTCGTGGTCTTGCCGACGAACACCGCGCCGTGCTCGCGCAGCCGCGCCACGGACGGCGCGTCCTCGTCCCAGGGACCGTCCGGGGAGACGGCCCGGGAGCCGCGCAGGGTCGGCTGACCGCGCGTCAGCAGGATGTCCTTCACCGTGACCGGCACCCCGTCGAGCCGACCGCACGGCTCCCCGCGGCGCCACCGCTCCTCGGCCCGCCTGGCCTGGTCCAGCGCCTCCTCACCGGTCAGCCGGACGAAGGCGTTCACCTCCGGCTGGATCCGCTCGGCCCGTTCCAGGACCGCCCGGGTGGCCTCGACGGGGCTGAACGCGCCCTCGCGGTAGCCGTCGACGAGCTGTACGGCGGTCAGCTCGGTGAGGTCGGTCA
This sequence comes from Streptomyces sp. NPDC102490, assembly GCF_044765285.1. Classification (NCBI taxonomy): domain Bacteria; kingdom Bacillati; phylum Actinomycetota; class Actinomycetes; order Kitasatosporales; family Streptomycetaceae; genus Streptomyces; species Streptomyces sp. NPDC102490. Next base: position 411,575 of record NZ_JBIWJU010000007.1, on the reverse strand, counting down.
TGCGGCACCCTCCCGCGGGTCGGTGACGTCGGCGACGTCAGTGTCCGGGCACGTATCCACGCTTCTTGTCGACCACGTTGGCCAGCGGTCCGCCCGCCACCCAGCTCTCGAACAACTCCACGAACTGCGCGCCCAGTTCGTCCCGCCAGCCGATCGTGTCCCCGCTCATGTGCGGCGAGACGATCAGGTCCGGCACCGTCCACAGGGCGCTGTCCGGCGCCGGCGGCTCGTGGTTCAGCACGTCCAGGGCGGCGCCCGCGATCCGGCGCGCGGTCAGCGCCTCGACCAGGTCGTCCTCGACGACCAGCGGTCCCCGCCCCACGTTCACGAATCGGGCGGAGGGCCGCATCAGCCCGAACCGCCGGGCGTCGAACATGCCGCGCGTGTCGTCGGTGAGCGGCGCCGCCGCCACCACCCAGTCGGCCCCGGCCAGCAGCCGGTCCAGGTCCTCCGGGCCGTGCACACCCCCGCGCGCGGTGCGGCCGACCAGCGCGGTGGTGACGCCGAGCGCCTCCAGCGTGCCCGCGATCGCCCGGCCGATCGGCCCGGAGCCCACCACGCAGGCGCGGGTTCCGGCCACCCGCAGGGACTCCCGGTGGCGCCAGGTCCGCTCGCCCTGGAGACGCAGCGTCCTGGGCAGGTCCTTGGCCATCGCCAGGACGAGCGCGGCGACGTACTCGGCGATCGGCCGGTCGAAGACACCGCGCGCGTTGGTCACCACCGTGTCCGACGCGGCCAGCTCCGGGCACATCAGATGGTCCACGCCGGCGCTCGCCGTGTGCACCCAGCGCGGGCGCGGGCCGCCGCCCGGCCAGACCTCGCGCACCGCGTGCGAGGTGAAGTCCCACACCAGCAGGACGTCGGCGTGCGGCAGCCGCTCGGCCAGCGTCGCCGCGTCGGCGTGCTCGATCCGGGCCCGGCCGGTCAGCCGGCCCAGCCGGGGCGGCGGCTCGGCGTCCAGGACGAGCAGGGTCGGCAGGGGAGTCGGCGCGGGCGGCAACGTGGTCATCGGCGGGCCTGTCTCCGGTCGGTGGAAGCGGGCGGTTCGGGTGGTGACGCGGAAGTTAACCGGCTGTTGACCAGGGAGTGACGCGAGCGGATTGACCACGCTCGCACCGGAACCTACCTTCGTCAACACGGCCGTGCGTAACGGTGCGTTGCCCTCTCCTTCCTCAGTGTGAGGCCGGTGCGTGCCATGGACATCTCCTTTCTCGGCGGACCAGCTCCGCAACGCGGGGTCGGCGTGGTCGCCCCGTTCGACTTCGCACTCGACCGTGAGCTGTGGCGGTGGGTGCCCGACGACGTGTCACTGCACGTGACCCGGACGCCGTTCGTGCCCGTCGAGGTCAGTCTGGACCTCGCCCGGATGGTCAGCGAGCACGAGACCCTCGGCGAGGCGGTGCGCACCCTCAACGCCATCGCGCCCCAGGTCGTCGCCTACGCCTGCACCTCGGGCAGCTTCGTCGGCGGCATCACCGGGGAACGCGCCATGTGCGAGGCGATGACCTGGGCGGGCGCGGTCCCCTCCGTCACCACCTCCGGCGCACTGCTCGACGCGCTGGCCGAGCTGGGCGTGCGCCGGGTCGCGCTGGTGACGCCATACACCGTGTCCGTGACCCGGGCGCTGGAGGCGTACGTCGCCGAGGCCGGCGTCGCCGTCACCGGCTGCGCCTTCATGGGACTGACCCGGCACATCTGGAAGGTCCCGTACCGCGACGTGGCCGACATGGCACGCCGGGCCGTGCCCGCGCCCGGAGCGGCGGACGCCCTGTTCATCTCCTGCACCAACCTCCCCACCTACGACGTCATCCCGCAGCTGGAGGCCGAGCTGCGCATCCCGGTGATCTCGGCCAACCAAGTGACGATGTGGGCGGCGCTGCGCCGACTGGGTACCCGTGCGGTGGGGCCGTACCAGGCGCTGACCGATCCGGCGGCGCGCATTGGCCCCGCGGCGGCGGGTGCGGCCGGTCCCGCGGTGGTGGGGCCGGTGGGTCCCGTCGACCCCGCGGTGGCGGGCCCGGTCGGACCCGCGGCGGCGGACATGCCGGGCGTCGGTGACGGCCCGGACACCGAACAGCAGCAGGAAGGGTGGACATGACAGCACTGGGATTCCTGTACCCGGGCCACTCCGGCGAGGACGACTACCCACGCATCGAGCAGCTCCTGGGCGCCGACATCCGGGTGGACCTGGTGCACACGGACATCGGCGAGGACGCCCACCGGGTGGACGCGCTCCTGGAGATGGGCTCGCCGCGGCGGCTGGAGGCGGGCGTGGCCGAACTGCGGCTGGCGGGCGCCGACGCCGTGGTGTGGGCCTGCACCAGCGGCAGCTTCGTGCACGGCTGGGACGGCGCCCACGCACAGGTGCGCGCCCTCGCCCGGGCGGCGGGGATGCCGGCCTCGTCCACCTCCTTCGCCTTCGTGCACGCGGCGAAGGAGGTCGGGGCGCGGCGGGTCTCGATCGGCGCCACCTACCCGGACGACGTGGCGCGGCTCTTCGCGGACTTCCTCGGCGCCGCCGGCATCGAGGTGGCCGACGTCGTCAGCTCGGGCGTCATCACCGCGGCGGAGGTCGGCACCTGGACCGAGGAGGAGGTGCTGGCGCTGGCCCGCGCCGCCGACCGCCCGGACGCCGAGGCGGTGCTCCTGCCGGACACGGCCCTGCACACGGCGGCCCACATCCCGGCGCTGGAGAAGGAGCTGGGCAAGCCGGTCCTCACCGCGAACCAGGTCACCGTCTGGGAGGGCCTGCGCCTGGCCGACCGCCGGGTCAACGCGCCGGAACTGGGCGCACTGTTCACGCGGGAGCCGGTGGTGCAGGCCTGAGGCGGGTGCGCCGGGGACCGGGCCGGGGGCGGGGCCGCGGCGGCTCCCCGCTCCGGCCCCGCCCCCGGTGCCGCCGGACCGGTCAGGGCGTCCGCAGGGCCCTCCAGGTGTTGGGGCCGACGATGCCGTCGACGCCAATCCTGTTGTGCTGCTGGAACGCCCTGACGGCCGACCGCGTGCCCGAGCCGAACTCGCCGTCGATCCCGTAGCGGCCGACCGAGTACCCGAAGTACGTGAGGAGCGCCTGGATCTCCTTCACGTGCGCGCCCCGGTCGCCGTAGTCGGTGTAGCGGCTCCCGTCGTAGTAGCCGCAGGCGTATCCGATGAAGTCGTAGAGCCCGCAGTACCGGGTGCCGGGGCCAGCGGCCCGCTGTGCGCCGGCGTCCGGAGCGGCGGCGGCGGTGCCGGCCGCGCCGAGCAGCGAACCGCAGACCGCCAAGATCACCAGTGCTTTCTTCCCCCGCATGGTCCTATCCCTTCCGTGGACGGATCGGTCGCCGGAAACGCTAGGAGGCGGGGGCGGCCGTGGCATCCCACGAGGGGGCGACAACGAGCGCGGTAGGCCGGGTAAACCGGCGCGGTACGCACGGGCGCGGGGCCGGGGACCGGGGGCCGACACGGAAGAACCCCGGTCCCGCGTGAGCGGAACCGGGGTTCTCATCGAGCGCTGGGCAGGCCTTGCACCTGCATTTCCCCACGGGAAGTGGGGCGTCTTTCCTTGGACCACCAACGCAGTGCCCGGTGCGGGGAGTTGGTCCCCGTGATCAGGCAAGATGATCGTACCGCAGCTCCGGGCGTGACGCACATCGAGCGCCGGTCGTTCATGTGAGTGGACGTTGAGCGTGAATCTGAACCATCGGCTACTCGTCTGAACCCTTGTCAGCTCCCGAAGACCCCCCTATTCTCACGCCGAGAAAGCGCTTTCCGCCAGCGTGTGATTGTCATGATCACGCCACGGCGTCCGTTCCGGCATGTGAAGGCGAAGGGGAGACCGAGGATGAGACGACCAGTCGCGCTGCGACTCCAAGCGGCACTGGGCACGCTGGCCCTCGCGGCCGCGGCCGGTGTGGTGCTGACGATGCCCGAGGCGGCGGCAGCGGCCGGCGGCGCCACCGGCTACGCGACCCAGAACGGCGGCACGACCGGCGGCGCGGGCGGGCAGACCGTGCGGGCCACCACCGGCACCGCGATCCACCAGGCCCTGTGCGGCCGGGCCAGCAGCAGCACCCCGATCACCATCGAGGTCGAGGGCACCATCAACCACGGCAACACCAGCAAGGTGTCCGGCGGCAGTTGCAGCACCGCGGCCGACAAGATCGAGCTGAAGCAGGTCAGCAACATCACCATCGTCGGGGTCGGCGGCGGCGCCGTCTTCGACCAGCTGGGCATCCACATCCGGGAGTCCAGCAACATCGTCATCCAGAACGTGACCGTACGGAACGTCAAGAAGTCCGGCTCGCCCACCTCCAACGGCGGCGACGCCATCGGCATGGAGAGCGACGTCCGCAACGTCTGGGTCGACCACACCACCCTGGAGGCCTCCGGCGGGGAGTCGGAGGGCTACGACGGCCTCTTCGACATGAAGGACAACACCCAGTACGTGACCCTGTCCTACAGCGTCCTGCGCAACTCCGGCCGCGGCGGACTGATCGGGTCCAGCGAGAGCGACCGCTCCAACGGCTACGTCACCTTCCACCACAACCTGTACGAGAACATCGACTCCCGGGCGCCCCTGCTGCGCGGCGGGATCGCCCACATGTACAACAACCACTACAAGAGCCTGAACGAGTCCGGCATCAACTCCCGGGCCGGCGCCAGGGCCAAGGTGGACAGCAACTACTTCGAGGACTCCAAGGACGTCCTGGGCACCTTCTACACCGACCAGGCCGGCACCTGGCAGGTCAGCGGCAACATCTTCGACAACGTGACCTGGTCCGAGCCCGGCGAGGACAACAACCCGGCCGGTCCGAACCCGCAGTCCACCACCACGGTGTCCGTCCCGTACTCCTACCGCCTCGACGACGCCTCCTGCGTGCCGTCCGTCGTGAGCGCCACGGCGGGCGCGAACAAGGGGCTGAAGGTGTCGGACGGCAGCTGCACGCCGCAGAGCCCGGACCCGACCGGCCCCACCGACCCGGACCCGACCGACCCCGATCCGACGGACCCGACGGACCCGGACCCGACCGATCCGCCGAGCGGGACCAACCTGAGCCTCGGGGCGGGCTCCGACGGCTCGTCCAAGGCGAGCGGCACCAGCTACGGCAACGTGCGCGACGGTGATCTCGGCACGTACTGGTCCCCGGCCGGCACGACCGGTTCCATCTCCGTCAAGTGGTCCTCCGCCACCACCGTCGCCAAGGTCACCATTCGGGAGGCGGCCGGTTCCGAGGGCACCATCGGCTCCTACCGCGTCGTCGACCACGCCACCGGCACCGTCCTGGCCGCCGGCAGCGGAGCGGGCGTGATCGGCTTCTCCCCGGTCTCGCTGGAGAAGATCACCTTCGAGATCACCGGCGCCTCGGGCACTCCGAAGATCGCCGAGTTCGAGACGTACGCGGGCTGACGCGGCCCGGCGGGCGGGGTGTGACCGGATCGCGGGTCCGGGCACGCCCCGCCCTCTTGCGCGGGCGCGGGACAATGGACGGTGGCCCACTCCACCGGAGTGCCCCCGCACCCGGGGACGGGCCGTCGTCACGTACGAGGAGGAGAAGACATGGCGGAGCCCACGCCGCGTCGGCACGAACCGCGGCTACGCCCCGCGCCCCTGCTCTTCGAGCCGACGGAGGCGGCCGCCGATCCCGAGCACTTCTTCGACCTCGAGTCGATCGACGACCCCCGGGCCCTGCTGGAGCGGGCCACCGAGCTGACCCACGCGTTCCGCGCGGCGGCGGACCGGGCGATGGAGTTCCAGGCGATCGCCGCGGCGCAGCTGGCCGATCCGAAGCGGTTCGACCGACTGACGGCCGCCGACATCGCCGAGCGCGCCGAGTGGACCGAGGACTACGCCAAGAAGATGGTCGAGTTCGGACGGGACCTGATGCGCGGCGAACCGGCCGAGTAACCGGCGCGCATATGACAGGGGGCTGGGCAAGATACTCCCTTCCCCGGCGTCGTGTCCCCGTTTCCGGTAACCCGGTGGAGCGGTATCCTCACGCCGGGTAGACATCTGCGGTATGAGCAGCACACGCAACGCCACGCCCCACGTCTCTGACGTCACCTCGGACGGCGCCGCCTGGCTGGCCTCGGCGGGCGCGTACCCGCGCAGCACGCTCTCGCTCTGGGAGGAGCGGCCCGACGCCCCGGTCGTCCTGCCCTGCGGTTCCGCCTTCGACGTGGTGAGCGCTCCCGCGATCTTCGGCCGCCGGATGCTGGACCGGCTGTGGGACGACGGCCCCGGTTCGGGCCCGGTGGCGGAGTTCCGCGGCCGGATGCTGCTGTTCGCCGCGCCGGGCACCGCCCAGCGGCTGCCGTCGCTGCTCGACTGGGAGGAATGGGGCGCCCGCGGCCGGGAGGACGGCCACAGGAGCGAGGTGCCACCGCTGCTGTGCCACGGCGCCGGGGACACGGTGACCGTACCGGCCCCCGCGGGTGCGCCCCCGCGCTCCGGGTCCCGCTGGCTGGTGGCCCCGGACACCCGCCAGCCGTGGCTGCCCGGCCCGGAGATCCTGCTCTGGGCGGCCGTGCGGGCGGCCCGCGCGGCGGTGCGGATTTCGATTTTTCCTCCCGCCGACCAGGGTGCTAAGGTCTACGACGTCAGCAGGCGCCGCTAGCTCAGTTGGTTAGAGCAGCTGACTCTTAATCAGCGGGTCCGGGGTTCGAGTCCCTGGCGGCGCACGATGGCGATGGCGAGGCGTGTTCGCGGAAAGCGCGAACCAGTCTCGCCATCGTTGTTTTTGCGCGGCTTCGCCGCGCGGTGTGGGGGCTTCGCCACCCACACCCCCCTCGCGCGGTGGCCCGGGGGTGGTGGGCTCGCGCAGGGGGTTGCGTGGTCCGGGGACGGGTGGGGTGCCGGGGGGCCTGGTTCGCGTGGGTGTCGCCGCGGGCTGTGGGTGTTGGCTGGCCCGGGTGTGTCTGCTGCGGCCGGGGTGTCGGCTCGGGCGGGGGCCGTGGGGTCCGGGGAGGGGCGGTCAGCCGGGGGTGATCTGTACCGTCCAGGTGCCCGACTCCGTGCGGTCCTCGACCTTCACCCGTACGCCGTCGCCGGGCACCGTGAAGCTCTCGCCCAGGGCCACCGGGGCGTCGGCGAGCGGGGGGTAGACCGAGTCGGCCCAGCAGGCATCGGTGCCCGGGTGGGCGTCGACCACCTCGACCGGCCCGCCTCCGGACTCCGCCCCGCTGTGCACCCGGTACACCAGCACCCCCGCCCGGCAGGAGGAGACGTCGTTGCCCACCGGCGTGCGCACCTCGAAGGCGAGCGCGCTGCCCGCGCCGGTGCGCACCACCGCCAGCTTCGTGCCCCGCCCGAGGCCGAAGGCCGGCGCGCCGGCGGTGCCGGTCACCACCACCCCGGGCCCCGCCCCCAGCGGCTCCAGCGTCAGCCGGGTCGGCTCGCCGCCCCGCACGCAGGCCACCTGCCGGGGTTGCAGCCAGCCCAGCTTCCACTTGTGCCAGCCGAACAGGTCGGGGGAGAGCCCGAACTGGCTGCCCATCAGATCCCAGTCGCCGACGTGCGTGTCCCAGTCGCCCTCGCCGTCCACCGGCCGGTGGTACAGGTCGGGCAGGTCGAAGACGTGCCCCGTCTCGTGGGCCAGGACCAGCCGGTCCGGCGGATGGTTCTCGAAGACCGTGACCACCCGCCGGATGTCGGTGCCGTCGGCCCGCATCGGGGTGTCCAGGTTGACGACCTTCGTGGCGTCGGAGTCCACCCCGGGCGCGTCCGGGTCCGCGACGAAGTAGACGACGTCGTACCGGGAGAAGTCGACGTGCCGGTCGGACACGGCCAGCGCGTCGCGCAGATAGGCGGCCCGGTGCCGCGGGCTCCAGTCGCGCCGTATGGCGTACGACGTCGACGGGCTCGGCATCCGGACCCAGTCCCGCAGCGGGTGCGGGCGGAGCGTGAAGGCGCCGTAGGAGGCGCGCCGGAAGAAGTCACCGGTGGCGGGGAAGTGGTCGGCGGCCAGTTCCGCCGGCGAGGTCAGCGGCTGGGAGTCGGGGAAGGACAGGAACACCATCACCGCGTCCAGGGTGCGGGCGGGCCGCGGATAGGTGGCGTTCCAGGTGTCCAGGCCCTCGGAGTGGTGCACGTCGGTGCGCTGGAGCGCGCAGGGCTCCGGGGAGAAGGGCTCGGCGACCGAGGGCGCGGTGATCAGCGAGGTCGCGGCGAGCGCCGACATCGTCGTGCACAGCGCGGCGGTGCTGCGCAGCCTGGACCGCGCCGCCCGCGCCGTGCCCGCCTCCCGGGGAGATCGCCTCAGGGGGAGCTGGCGCGGCACATGAACCTCCGGACGCGGTCGACGGGACACCGCGTCCAGCTTGTGCATGATTGTCGTATTGCGCCCTGTTCGCCTGCACCGGATGGGTGAGCCGGCCGGGATTTCGCCGGAGTTCCGCCGGACGACACCTCGAAGACACTCACGGAACGTAACAACTGGTCGGAGGCGTAACGGACCCGTCCAGGTGTGAGCAGAAACGATCTGCCGGAGGGGTCGCGCGGTCCGGAACGCGGGACGGCGGCTGGAAGGGTCCGGTGTCAGCCTCTATGATCGGCACACTTTCCTGCACGAACAGAGCACGAACAGAGATCGAGGCACTGCGGGAGCGAGCGGTGAACGGAACCTCCGAAGGGCCGGCGACCGCGGCAGACCTCGGCCCGGCGGTCACAGAGAGTGACGACGGTCTGGCTCCTCGTACCGGGCGTACGGAGCCGCCGACCTACCGATCGGTGTTCACCGCGGCCCCGCTCGCCATGGCCGTCGTCGACGCCGAGGGCCTGGTCGTCAGCGCCAACGACACCCTGGGCACCCTGCTCGGCACCGACCCGGCCGCGCTGGCCGGCTGCGTGGCGGCCGACCTCGTCGACCTCGCCTCCGACGCCGGCACCTGGCACGCCTACCGCGAGGTGCTGCGCGGCCACCGGCCCCGGCTGCGCTGCACCAGACGGCTGAAGCGGGGCGACGGGCACTCCCTGTGGGCGCAGGTGACGGTCGAGCCCCTGGCCGACTCCGGGGAATCCCGGGCCTCCGGCGACGGGGACATTCCGGGCGGCCTGCTGCTCTCCGTCGCCGACGTCAGCGCCCGGCGCGAACTCCAGGCCCGGCTGCGCCACCTCCAGATGCACGACCCGGTGACCCGGCTGCCCAACCGCGCCCTGTTCTTCGAACGCCTGACGGCCGCGCTGGAGGCGGAGTCGTACGAGCACGGCGGCACCGGCCGGATCGGCGTGTGCTATCTGGACCTGGACGGCTTCAAGGCCGTCAACGACACCCACGGCCACCGCGTCGGCGACCGGCTGCTCGCCGCCGTGGCCGAACGGCTGACCAGGTGCGCGGAGGAGGCCGCCCACCCCCGGTCCGGCGCGCCCCTGGTGGCCCGGCTCGGCGGTGACGAGTTCGCCCTGCTGGTGGAGGACTCCACCGGCACCGACCAGCTCGCCGACCTGGCCGGGGCGGTCCTGGCGGCGCTCCAGCCGCCCTTCGAGCTGTCCGACCGGCGGCTGTCGGTCACCGCCTCGGTCGGTGTCGTCGAACGCCACACCGCCGGCACCACCCCCACCGCGCTGATGCAGGCCGCCGACACGACCCTGTACTGGGCCAAGGCCGACGGCCGGGCTCGCTGGACCCTCTTCGACCCCGAGCGCAACGCCCACCGCATGACCCGCCAGGCGCTGGCCGCCACCCTCCGCCCGGCCATCGAGCGCGGCGAGTTCGCCCTCGAGTACCAGCCGCTGGTCGGCATGGCGGACGGCCGGGTGCGGGGCGTCGAGGCGCTCATCCGCTGGAATCATCCTCAGTTCGGCGTACTGGCGCCGAATCGGTTCATCGCACTGGCGGAGGAGGATGGATCGATCGTTCCCCTCGGCCGCTGGATCCTGCGCACCGCCTGTCACCAGGCCCGGCGCTGGCAGCTGGCCCATCCGGACGAGCCGCCGATCTTCGTCAGCGTCAACGTGGCGGTCCGCCAGGTCTGGGACTCCGACCTGGTGGCCGACGTGGCCGGCACCCTGGAGGAGACGGGCCTCGCCCCGGAGCTGCTCCAGCTGGAGCTGACGGAGTCGGCCGTGATGGGCTCGGCGGGGCGCCCCCTCCAGGTCCTCAAGGCGCTCAGCGACATGGGCGTGCACATCGCCATCGACGACTTCGGCACCGGCTACTCGAACCTGGCCTACCTCAGCCGGCTGCCGGTCTCGGTGCTGAAGCTGGACGGCGCGTTCGTCCGGGGCTTCCAGTACGCGGCCGTCTCCGACGCGGGGGCCGGTGAGGCGGCCAACCCGGCCGACGAGGTCATCGTCGAGGCGATGGTCCAGCTCGCCCACCGGCTGGGCCTGACCGTCACCGCCGAGTGCGTGGAGACCTCGGACCAGGCGACCCGGCTGCGCCGCATCGGCTGCGACACCGGCCAGGGCTGGCTCTACTCCCGGCCGGTGGCACCGGACCGCATCTCCGCGCTGCTGGGCCACGCGGGACCCGGCGGCCCCGCCGGGGTTCAGGCGGGCGTCGGCAACCCGTAGGCGTCGGCGATCAGTTCGTAGGAGCGCAGGCGTACGTCGCCGCCGTGGGCGTTGGCGGTGAGCATCAGCTCGTCGGCGCCGGTGCGCTTCTGGAGATCGTCGAGGCCGGAGCGGACCTCGTCGGCGGTGCCGTGGATGACGTTGGCGTTCCAGGACCGCACGAACTCCTCCTCCATCGGGCTGAAGTCGTACGCCTCGGCCTCCTCCGGCGTCGGCACCAGCCCCGGGCGCCCGGTGCGCAGCCGCACCATGTTCAGCGCGGCCGCCAGCACCTGCCTGCGGGCCTCCTTCTCGTCGTCGGTGGCGAGCGCGGCGACGCCGATGAGGGCGTAGGGGGCGTCCAGCACGGCGGACGGCCGGAAGGACTCGCGGTACAGGTCGAGCGCGGGGATGGTGTTCTGCGCCGAGAAGTGGTGCGCGAAGGCGAACGGCAGCCCGAGGGTGCCGGCCAGCCGCGCGCTGAACCCGGAGGAGCCGAGCAGCCACACCGGCGGCCGGTGCGCCGACTGCACGCCCCCGGGCGAGGTGGCCTGCACGGGCCCCGGCACGGCGTGGATACGGGCGTACGGGTGGCCGTCCGGGAAGTCGTCGTCCAGGAACCGGATCAGCTCGGCGAGCTGCTGCGGGAAGTCGTCGGCGCCCTCGTTCAGCCGGTCGGTGCGGCGCAGGGCGGCGGCGGTGGCCCCGTCCGTGCCCGGTGCGCGGCCGAGCCCGAGATCGACCCGCCCCGGCGCCATGGCCTCCAGCGTCCCGAACTGCTCCGCGATGACGAGCGGCGCGTGGTTGGGCAGCATGACGCCGCCGGACCCGAGGCGGATGCGGTCGGTGTGGGCCGCCAGGTGGGCCAGGATCACCGCGGGGGAGGACGAGGCGACGCCGGGCATGGAGTGGTGCTCGGCGACCCAGTACCGCTGGAACCCGCGGGCCTCGGCGAGCCGCACGATGTCCACGCTGGTCCGCAGCGCGTCGGTGGCGGTCCGACCGGCCCCGACGGTCACCAGGTCCAGTACGGAGAGGGGGACGGGAGCGCTGCCGTGGGCGGTGCCCCGGATCTCCTCTGCGGCGGCTGCGGCCATGGCGGGGTGCCTCCTGTGGTTGACGTACTCGGGTCGCTGCGCGGACTAACAGGAGGGGTCCTCCGGTTATTCCCCGGCCCGGTCGCTGCGCCGCGGTCGGCAGGTCAGCGGATCACGCGGTGGCGGAGGTAGGCGACGTGGGCGCCGAAGGTGCGGGACTCGACGAGTTCGAGGTTCACCCGGCGCTCGTGCCGGGGGAAGTAGGGGGAGCCGCCGCCGAGCAGGACCGGGTGGACCATGGTCCGGTACTCGTCGATCAGGTCGGAGTCGGCGGCCTCGGCGGCGAGGCTCGCGCCGCCGATGGCGATGTCGCCGTCGCCGGGTTCGGCGCGCCAGCGCTCGATCTCCTCGGCCAGGGTGCCGGAGGCCAGGCGGGTGTGGGTGCCCCGGACCTCCGTCAGCGTCCTGGAGAACACCACCTTCGGCAGCGCCTTCCACAGCGCGGCCCACTCCAGCTCCGCGGCGCCGAGCGACTCGTCCTGGTCGGCGGTCTCCCAGTACAGCATCGTCTCGTACAGCCGCCGCCCCAGCAGGTGGACGCCGGCCTCGCGGATCTCGTCCGTCCAGTACCGGAAGACCTCTTCGCTCGGGTCGCTCCAGTCGATGTCACCGCTCGGGTCGGCGATGTAGCCGTCGAGGGACACGTTCATCGAATAGGTCACCCTGCGCATCGGAAGGCCTCCTCGGTAGCCGGTCGGGTTCGACAGTACGGCCGCCGGGCGGGCGCCGCAGCAGGTCCCGGGAGTCCGGCGCCCGGTGGAGCGGCCCCGTACGGGCGGCCGCCGGTCAGTCGACGACGTTCACCTCGCGCGCTTCCGTCGTCGGCGCCAGGACGGCCTCGGAGAGCCGTCCCCGACGCTCCCGTACCCGCTCGACGACCACGGCGGAGGAGCAGAGCAGCGCCGTGAGCACGGAGAAGACGAAGAAGACCGTGGTGTCGCCCCAGACGGTCGCACCGACGCCGACGAGGAGCGTGGGCGTGATGAGTGCGCCGTACGCGAGCAGGTAGAACATCGACATGACGGCCCCGCGCCGTTCGGCGGGGATACCGGCGGTGAGGTGCCGCAGGGAGCCGCCGAAGGCGAGCCCGTAGGCGGCGCCCTGGAGGGCGACGGTGACGATGATGACGACGGCGTTGCCGGTCGCGAAGGCGCCCACTCCGGCCAGCATGAGCACGGCGAGCGCCGTGTCGCCGACGAGTGCGACCGTGCGGGCCGGACGGCGGGCGCTGAGGATCTGGGTGCAGGCGGCGGCGAGGGTCACGGCCGCGATGACGACACCGCCGAAGAACGGGCCGTCGACGTTCGCGGCGTCGGCGGCGATCGAGGGTTCCAGCGAGAAGCAGACCCCGAGTACGGCCCAGGCGGCGCCGGCGCCGATGACGGCGAAGGTGAACCGTCCGCGCATCTCCCGGGGCACCTGCGGACGCGGGAATCCCAGGGGCGCGGTACCGGGCGAGGGGTGCGGTTCGCGCATCACCAGGAGGAGGACGAACAGGACGAGGCCGATCAGCGCGTCGGTGAGGTAGGGCAGGAGCAGGGGGTGGAAGCCGGTCTGGGCGAGGGCCGCGGTGCCGAGCGCGGCGGCGGCGATGCCGATGTTGAACGCGATGGCGGTGAGCGTCCCGCTGCGCGCCGCCCGTTCGGGGCTCACGTCCAGCAGGGCGGCTCCGCCGACGACGACGATCGCGCCGATGCCCAGGCCGTTGAGCATCCGGGCCACGACGAGGTACGCGGGTCCCGCGGCCAGCACGAAGACGGCGAGCCCGGCGAGCAGCAGCAGGACGGCGACGAGGAGCACGGGCCGACGGCCGTAGCGGTCGGACAGGGCGCCGGACAGCAGGATCGCGACGACCGCGACGGCCCCGTACGCGGCGAAGACGACGGTGGTGAGAACGGGAGGGTAGTCCCACTTCTCGGCGTACAGGGAGTAGAGCGGTGAGGGGATGGCGGAGGTCGCCTGCCCGAGCATGAGCAGGATGAGGAGGGCCGGGTAGCTCCATGACTGGGGGCGCCGGCCCTGGGAGAGTGCCCGCACGAGGACTCCAGGGGAAAGGGAAGTATGATGTGCGTCGTACTTCGAGAATGCTAGGGAGAAGTATGATGCCCGTCAAACTTGGTGGTGTCTGATGCCGCCCTGGGAGATCCCCTCCGACCAGTTGCCGCCTGTCGCCGCGGTGCAGAAGCTGCTGCGCGCGCTCGCGGACCCCGTACGCCTGGAAATGGTCCGCCGCCTGGCGGTGGATCCGGCCGGCGAGGCGCCCTGCTCGGACCTCTATGAGGGCTTGAACAAGTCCACCGCCACCCACCACTTCAAGATCCTGGTGGAAGTGGGCGTTTTCCATCCGGTCATGGTCGGCCCCTCCCGGGGCCACCGCCTGCGGCGGGACGCGTTGCAGGACGCGGCGCCCGGCCTGCTGGACGCGCTGATGGGGGCCCTGGCCCGGGAGAACTGATCAGCGGGCCTCGGGTGCGCCGCGGCCGGAGTTCACGGCGGGCGGCCGGCCCGGGACGACTACGACCGCCGCGCCGTGTACCTGCTGGACGGCATCAGACCAGGGTCTGGGTGAGTTCGCTCCGCGTCGGGGTGTGGACCAGGCGGCCGAGCGCGCCGTTGACGATCGGCAGGTAGGGCGGGACGTGGCCGCACTCCACGTCGGCGACGATCGGCACGCCCAGCGGGCCGAGCGCGTCCAGCACGGCCTGGTGCTGGGTGAGCGACGGGACGTCCGGGGCCGAGGTCCGGCCGACCAGTACCGCGTTCGCGGCGTCGAAGAAGCCGGCCAGCCGCATGCCGTGCAGGTTGCGGCAGATGGTCAGGGCGTCGTCGCCGCACGCCTCCACGTACACCAGCAGCCCTTCCGGGGCCATCGCCTCGGCGAAGGCGGACGTGTCCAGGCAGCCGGAGCCCGTGAGGTTGCAGAGGGTCTCGATACAGCCGCCGATCAGCCGGCCCTCGACCTCCAGGTCTCCGCTCCCGTCCAGCCGGGTCCAGCCGCCGGGGGTGTTGAGGGTGTACTCGCGAGCCTCGGGGTGGAGCGCGTAGTCGTCCCAGCCGGTGGTCCGGTGGCGGCCCGGCGGGACCTGGCTGAACCGGTGGCCCCGGGGCGCGCCGACGATGTCGAACCAGGAGACCAGCCCCTCGGGGGTCCGGTACGGGGTGTCCATCAGGTTGTTGCCGTGGACGGTCGCCGTTCCGGTGAGCAGGGTCAGCGGGGTCATGAGGGTCGACATGTCCGAGTAGCCCACGAGCCAGGTCGGTTCGGCCTCGCGCAGCCGGTCCCAGTCGAGCAGCGGCACGAGGTCGACGGCCAGATCCCCGCCCCACGGCGGCACCACCGCGTGGATGTCGGGGTCGGTGAGCATCCGCATCAGTTCGGCGGCGCGTGCGGGGGCGGGAGCGCTGACGTGCCCCGAGCCGTCCATGCACGCGCCGACGACCACCTCGTAGCCGCGTGCCTCGACGTCGCGTATCGCCACGTTCAGGCGTTCGCGGAGTTCTTCGGGGACTCCGCTGGACGGCGAGGTGACGGCGACACGGTCTCCTGGGCGCAAGGGGCGCGGGTATCGAACGGGCATGCGGCGGATTCTGGCACGTCAGGGGGCCGGCGGGCAGGGGATTTCCCCGCCCGGACTCCGCCCGGACTCCGCCCGGACTCCGCCCGGCGGCCGGGGCGGTGGTCAGGGCCGCCAGGCCACCCGGTGCTCCGCGAGATGTGCCAGCACCGCGTGGTTGGCCTCCCAGCCGTCCGGGAACTTCACCAGCGTTCCCAGCTGGACCGGTTCCGTGGACGGATAGTCGTCCAGCAGGTCGTCCACGCCCTCGCGGCAGACCACGATGCACGCGTGCCGGTGCCGGGAGGCCAGGACGCACAGGCGGCCGGTCTCCAGGTGGAAGGCGGTGGCGTCGGGGCGGCCGGAGAGCGGGTGCAGGACGACCGTGACGTCGTACTCGCGGCCCTGGAGGCGGTTGGCCGTGTCGACGGTCACCTCGCTCACCCCGAGGTCGGCCAGCGCCGCACGGACGGCCGCCGCCTGGTCCCGGTGCGCGGTGCCCACGGCGATGCGGGCGGCGGTGAGGGGAGCGGGGTCCGGGGAGCGCTCGGAGGTCGCCCGGCCCTCCCGGTCGAGCAGACGCCGGACCACCGCCGCCACCGCGCGCACCGCCTCCGGGTCGGTGCGCGGGGTGTGCCGGGCGGGCAGCTCCAGCAGGCCCCAGCCCGAGGCGGCGGCCTCGTCGATCACCTCGTCGGGACCCGAGCCGTCCGACGGCACTGCGAAGGCCAGGCTCCGGTCGCCGTGGTCCGTGCCGCTGCGGAACGGCGTGTACGGGTAGAAGGCGTCGGAGACCAGGCGGGCCGCCGACGCCGGGAGCCGCCAGGAGACCGGGAGGCGGTGCTGGGGGAGGCCGGGGTTGTGGGCGAGGAGGGTGGTCACCGCCGAGGACGACGGGTCGTAGGCCAGGCCCGCCCACTGCTCGCTGCCCACCGTCGCGAACGGGTCCAGCTGGCCCGGGTCGCCCACGAACAGCGCCCGCTCGAAGAGCCCGGCGACCGCGAGCAGGGAGTCCGAGCGCATCTGGTACGCCTCGTCGACGATCGCGTGCCGCCACGGCTCGTCCACCTTGACGTGCGCCCACTTCGCCGCCGTCGACAGGACGACGGCCTGCCCGGCGAGGTCGGCGGCCTTCGCCGACTTGCGGACGTTGGCCAGCGCGTCGAGCGCCTTGTCGTAGGGGTCGGCGTCACTGCTGTGCAGGCGGCCCACCGGCAGGTCCGGGTTCTTCTCGGCCAGGCGCAGCACCAAATCGTCGACCTGGGCGTTGGTCTGCGCCACCACCATCAGGGGGCGGCCCGCCTCGGCCAGCTCCAGCGCCGCCCGCACCACGAGCGTGGACTTCCCGGCGCCGGGCGGTGAGTCCACGACGACACCGCGCTCCGTGCCGTGCAGGGTGTCGTGCAGGATCGCCGCGGTGGCGCGGGCGGCCTCCGCGCCCGGGTCGAAGCCCGCGGGGGCGGGGGCGGCGAGGGCCTCGGCGGTCACAGCACGTCCTCCTCGGTCTGGGCGTCGGCGGCCTCCGGCACCACGGCCGCCTCACCGGGCGGGCCGCCGTGCGTCCACGGCGTCTGCTCCGGGTCGGGGAGCTTCGCGCCGCCCCGCGGCTCGTGCTCGAAGAGCGTGAAGCAGACCAGGTCGCCCTTCTCCGGCACCGACCCCGCCTCGGGCTCCTTGCCGCGGCCCATCCTGTCCATGATCCGCAGGACCAGCATGCCGTCGTCGGGGCCGTCGGGGCCGTCGGGGCCGTCGGGGCCGTCGGCGGTGTCGTCGGGGGACGCCGGTCCGACGTACTCGGCCGTCTGGGGCTTGCCGCCCAGCGAGCGGTAGACCTTCACCCGCTCGCCCAGGTGCGGGCGGTCGTCCGTGCGGACCGTGACCAGCGGGCGCGGACTGGGCCGCTTGCTCTCGCTGTACGCCATCACCACGTCGACGACCTCGCCCGCGAACGCCTCCCCGGACAGCCGCCGCCCGGCCATCACCAGCGGATCGTCCAACGCCTCCTGGGCGTCCAGGCGGGCCTGCTCGCGCTCGCGCGTGGCCAGCTTGTTCGCCGCCGTCACCGCGTCGTCGCGGCGCGGCTGCGGGGGCTCACCGGCCAGGATGCGGTCCCGGTGGGAGGTGAACGACCAGCGGTCGCGGGTCCAGCGTTCCTCGGCGTGCGCCCCTTCGGGCAGCTCCCGCAGCAGGTCCAGGCCCCGCCACACCGCGTCCCAGGTGGGCCGGGTCCGGCTGTCGACCAGGGCGCGGATCTCCCGCTCGGCGGCGGTGAGCGCGCCGAGCCGCTCGTCGGCCTCCAGTCCGTCCTCGGCGGCGGCCAGCGCGGTGCGGGCGCGGTCGTGGCGCTCGATGGCGGGAGCGAGCAGCTTGTTGTCGAAGGCCGGGTCGGTCGCCGGGCCCGCGGGCGGGCACAGCAGCTGGCCGTCGGCGTCGCGGGCCAGCTCGGCGCGGCGGGCGGCCTCGGCTCCGGACAGACCGGGCTCCGGCGCGTCCTCGGGCGCGATCCACGCGAGCAGGGCCCCCAGGTGCTGGTCCTCCAGCGTGGACTGCCCGGTCGCCCAGTGCCGGCCCAGCAGGTCGGTCATGGCGAGGAGGAGGGCGGAACCGGGCACGCGGGCCCGCTCGCCGTAGTGGGTCAGCCACCGGCCCAGCAGCGGCACCCGCGGCGGCGCCGGGTGCGGGGTCTCCGGGTCCTGCTCCGCCGTACGGCGAAAGCGCATGGACCGGCCCAGCAGCCGTACGAAGTCGATGCCCGCGCGGCTCGGCACGACCAGCTGCGCCGCGTCCGCGCACAGGTCGACCTCGACCTTGACCCGCTTGCCCGTCTCCGGGTCGGTCTCGGTGCGCTCGGCGGCCTCGACGCGCTCCGCGTACGCCTCGATGTGCGGCAGCACGATGTCGGCCAGGTCGGCCAGGAACGCGAAGCGCAGGTCGCGGTCGCGGGGCTGCGGCACGACCAGCAGGTGCGGCGCGTCCCGGTCGGTGCCGACCAGCGCGCCGAGCGGGGCCCCGGCCTCGCCGGCGGTGATCAGCGGCACGAAGACCAGCGGACGGTCGGACAGGTGCCGGTGCCGGACGGTGGCGGCGGGCTGGGCCCGGCCGGCGCGCACGGCCTCCAGCCGGGCCAGCGTGGTGATCAGCGACACGCGGCCACCCCGCCGGCCCCGATACCGCCACCCGCCGCCGCGCCGGTCCCCGCACCCGCCGTCGCGAGCGCCTCCGCGCGCAGCCGGGCCGCCCGGCGCAGCGCGGCCACCGCCGGGTCGTCCGGATCGCCGGCCTCCCCGCGGGCCGCGGCCAGCACGTCCTCGACCGTGGAGAGACCGCCCAGCTCGGCCCGCACCGGGCGGCCCAGGGAGGTGACCGCACCGGCCTCGCGGGACCGGGCACGGCAGTGGAAGGCCAGCTCGCACGCGGACAGGCACTCGGGCGCGTACGCCGCCGGGACCGCCTCGACCGCCGCCGCCAGCTCCTCGGCCGGCAGCTCGGGGGAGAAGCAGACGCCGTCCGGCAGCGCGTCGGCGATGTCCTCGATGCGGGTCAGCCGGGCCAGCTGGCGGTCGGTGACGGCACGCTGCTTGCGCACGTCGACGGCGGACGCGGTGGGCAGGTTGGAGAAGTCCTTGGGGCAGACGAGCAGGACCCGGTGACGCACGCGCGGGGCCGGGTCGAGGCGGGCGGCGACCCGCTCCAGGGCCAGCACGTACACCGCGGCCTGCCGCGCGGCGGCGCCGACCTTCGCCGGGTCGGCGGAGCCGTCCAGCAGGGGGAAGGACTTGATCTCGACGACCGTCCAGCTGCCGTCCGGATGCACCACCACGGCGTCCGGCTCCAGGAAGGCGGGCGAACCGGCGACGTCCAGGGCGAGCATCGGATGGTCGAGCAGCGTCCAGGCATCGGACGCGCCGGTGGCCTCGCGCAGGGCCAGCGTCGTGCGCGCCGTACGCCCC
The DNA here is from genome assembly GCF_044765285.1 of Streptomyces sp. NPDC102490. NCBI lineage: Bacteria > Bacillati > Actinomycetota > Actinomycetes > Kitasatosporales > Streptomycetaceae > Streptomyces > Streptomyces sp. NPDC102490. The sequence continues at coordinate 392,503 of NZ_JBIWJU010000007.1, read as the reverse complement.
TCGGGTCCGGTCGCGGAGAGGTCCGGCACCTGCGCCCCGGCCTCTGCGGGCGGCTCGGCGCCCCGGTCCAGCTTCTCGTGCACGAGCCGCAGCAACTCGGCGCCGCCGTCCGCCTTGACCTTCGCCTCGAAGGCGTTGCCCCGGGTGAGGGCGAACTGCGACTGTCCGAAGGCCGACGGCGAGCCCAGCGCACCGGCCAGGGACGCCTTGTCCACGCCCGCGCCGTCGAGGATCGCGCGCCGTCGGCACCCCGGGTTGGCGGCGAGGGCGGCCAGGGCCCGGGCGTCCAGCGCCTTGGCCGGTACGTCGCGGCCGCGCAGCTCAGCGAGCCGGTGCCGGAGTCTCGTCCCCCGCGTCCGAGGGGGCGGGGTCCGGCTCGGCCCCTGGTCCGAACCGCTGCTCGCGCTGCCGTGGAAATCGCTCACCCGCTGAAGTCTGGCATCCGCCACTGACAATCGCGGAACCCGCGCCGTCCCGGGCGGAGTCGGGGGCGGACGCCGAGGCGCTCGCGGGACCGGCCACGGCCGGTGCGAAATGGGCCGTCAGCCCGGTCCGCGCCCGCTTCGCGATCCGCAGCACGAACGGCGTCAGCAACAGCCCCGCGCCCATCACCGCCGCACCGGCGACCGCGTCCAGGAAGTAGTGGTTCGCGGTGCCCATCACCACGATCGTGGTCACCAGCGGGTAGACCACACCCGCCGCCTTCGCCGTGCGCGTGCCGCCGTGCCGCCACAGCATCACCCCGCACCACAGCGCCCAGCCCACGTGCAGGCTCGGCATCGCCGCGTACTGGTTGGTCATCCCGCCCAGGCCGCGCGGGGCGCTCGCCTCGCCGCCCCACCAGCCGTACGAGCTGTACTGGGCCATCGTGTCGACGAACCCGTGACCGGCGTCCAGCAGCCGGGGCGGGCAGGTCGGCAGGAGGGTGAAGCCGATGAGACCGATGAACGTGGACGTCATCAGCCAGGTGCGGGCGGCCCGGTAGCGCACCGCGCGGGAGCGGAAGAGCCAGATCAGGATCGCCGGGGTGACCACGTAGTGCAGCGACGCGTACCAGAAGTCCGCCGGTACGCCGATCCACGGCTCGCGCGTGAAGAGGCGGTTGAGGGGGTGCTCCGCGTTGAGGTGGAGCGCCTTCTCGATGTCGAGGATGGCCAGGCCGTGGTCGACGGCGTCGGTGACGTCGCCCCGCACGAGCAGGCGACCGGCGCTGTAGCAGGCGTACACGAGGACGATGAGCGGCAACTCGGTCCACCAGCGCAGCCGAGGGTGCGGGGCCGCCTCGGTGCCCGGTGTCTCGGTGTGCGGCAATCCGATCGCCCTCCCCTTCTCACGCTTCTCATCACTCGCTCACTCGTGCGCCTGGACGGACACGGGCGAGCCACTCTACGGCCTCGCCGCGACCGCCCCGCGAAGCGCCCTCGGACCGGATAGACGCGGTCGCCGCCCCTCGGGTTGCCCGCACGGACAGTACGGGATGATGGAGGGGTCCCCTCAGACATTTCTCCCGGAAAGGCCCCTCCATGGCACCGCGCATCCTGCTGGCCCGGCACGGACAGACGGAGTGGTCGCTGTCCGGCAGACACACCGGCAGGACCGACGTACCGCTCCTGGAGGAGGGCCGGCGCGGCGCGAAGCTGCTCGGTGAGCGGCTGCACCGGGCGCCGCTGGACGGGCTGCCCGGCGTGGAGGTGCGGACCAGTCCGCTGGTGCGCGCGAGCGAGACCTGCGAGCTGGCCGGTTTCGGCGAGCGCGCCCGCGCCTGGGACACGCTGCTGGAGTGGGACTACGGGGCGTACGAGGGCATGACGCCGGAGCAGATCCAGGCCGTGCGGCCCGGCTGGCTGATCTGGCGGGACGGGGTCCCGGAGGGCGAGGGTGTGGCGGACGTCACCGCGCGCGCGGACGAGGTGGTGGCGTGGGCGCGGGAGGCGGAGCGGGACGTGCTCGTCTTCGCCCACGGGCACATTCTGCGGGCCATCGGGGCGCGGTGGCTGGGGCTGCCGCTGTCCTTCGGGGCACGGATACGGCTGAACCCGACGTCGCTGTCGGTGCTGGGGTGGGCGTACGGGGAGCCGGCGGTGGAGAGCTGGAACGACCTGGGGCACCTGGTGGGCTGACTGGTGGTGCCGGTGCCGGTGCCGGTGCCGGTGTTTGCGGCGGTGCCCGGCGTCGGGGCTGGGCGGGGGTGGAGACGCGGGCCGGCGCTGGCCGGGTGCCGCTGCGCCCACCCGTGCCGCCCCAGCGGCACGATTGCCCGCAGCTCGGTTACGCCGGTCGCGGTAGGGCTCCGTGGCGGTCCAGGAAGGCGGAGACGCCCGATGTGCGGCGGTGGGGGAGGAGGACCCGTGCCGTCCCCGCCAGCATCGTGTGGATGCGGGAGGACTGGACCTCGCCCAGCAGGTCCAGGACCCGCATGCCCGCCCCCGCCGCTTCGTCGGGGCGGCCGCCGCGGGCCAGGTCGTCCGCCAGCTCCGCCGAGTACAGCGCGAGGTTCCGGGTGAAGTGCGGGTCCTGGAGGTCCGCCGCCCGCCGCGCGTGCCGGGCGGCCCGCGGCCAGTCGCCCAGGGTGGACCAGCACTGCGCCTCGAGGCCCTCCAGCTCGGCCTCCCCGTAGAAGCTCATCCACTCGGGGTCGGCGTCCGAGGCGCCCCGCTCGAAGAAGGTCTGCGCGCGGACCAGCGCCTGCTCGCAGCCGACGCGGTCCGCGAGCCCCGCCCAGCCGCCCGCCTCGCGCAGCGCGAGCAGCGACATCAGCCGGGCCGAGCCCAACGGCCGGGCGGCGCGCTGCGCGGCCTGGGCCGCCCGTACCGCCTCGCGCGGGCGGCCGGCGTCGCGGGCCAGGAAGGCCATGTTGCAGAAGGCGTGCGCCTCCAGGCCGTCGTCGGCGTTCAACCGCGCGGTGGCCAGGGCCTCGGCGTAGTGGGAGCGCGCGTCGTCGAAGCGCCCCGAGTCGTGCGCCAGCCAGCCGACGGAGATCGCCAGTTCACCGGCGCCCGAGTAGAGCCGGTCCGCGGTCGCCTGCCGGGACGCGCCGGCGTCCAGGAGCGCGTACGCGGTGCGCAGCGGGGCCGTCGCGCGCCGGTAGAGGCCGTCCGCGCCGTGCCGGTCGTCGAGCAACCGGATCCGGCGGACGGCCTCTTCGAGGGCGCCGGCCTCGCCGGTCCCGGCCCGGCGCGTGGGGCGCCCGGCCGCCGCGGCGTCGAGGGCGAGTGCCAGGGGGCCCAGCGAGGCGGCGGCCACCGTGGCACCGCTCGTCATGAATGCGCGACGCAGCACGTCGCTCTCCTCGTTGTCGTCGTGCGTCTCGTACAGGTCGTGCGGGTCCTGCGGGTGGTGCGTGTCATACGTCTCATACGGCTCACCCGCCCCTCGTGACTCACCGGTCGTGCGCGCCTGGCGTCCGCGCACCGACGAGCGGGGCGCGAACCCCAGGTCGGTGAGCGTGCGGCCGGGGAACATGTGCAGGAACACCCGCTCGTACGCGTAGTTGGGGCAGCGGATCTCACCCGCCTCGACCCGGCCGATGTAGCGCGCGTCGCAGCTGACCCGCTCGCCGATCTCGCGCGCGGCCCGGCGGACCGCCGCCGCGAACTCCGCCGGGGAGCGCTTGCCGCGCAAGCGCCTGAAGGCGGGGTTCGGCCGCGGGGGCCGTTCGGGCTGGGCGGAGGTCACCGTTGACGACGCCATGGCCGGGTCCTCTCGTGCGAACCGTCGAACCATGCCGGGAAGAGGGCGCGCAAGGCCGACGGCCCTGTTTCCGGCGAGCAAGAACGTACCGGCTGTGACGGAGTGACCACGCGCTGTTTGGCTACAAACCGGATATCTCCTCCACGATCTGCCATGAAGTGCCATCCTTTGCGGCGGCCCCGGACCGTAGCCGTTGACGGTCCGCCGCGTTGAACCGGGTGGACCGGGAGGCCCCCGACTCCCGAGCCGCTCGTCCGAGGAGGAGTTCCGTGGTGGAGGCCGGGATGGACACCAGCATCAGCGATCCCCCCTGCGACGCCTGTGACGTCGTCACCGTGCCGACCCGGCAGGGTCTGGAGGCGGTCGACATCCTCAGGCGGGGAGCCGGTGAGGGGGTGGGCTCGGTGCTCCACGACGACGGCGGCGACACCCTGGGGTTCCTGGTGCCGCCGGGCACCGCCGCCGCCTGGGACGTGCCGGGCAGCACCTGCACCGAGACGGACGGCCGCGGACTGCGCATCGTCCCGGCGCCCGAGCCGCCCGTGGAGGGCTCCGACTGGCTGCTGCCGCCCGGCGAGGCGGACCTGGCGACCGACCCCGCCGTCCTGCGGGCCGCGCTGGGCGAGGCGGCCCGGCTGATCAGGGCCGCGGACAGCTGCCGCTGAGCACCGCCGGGCCCGGCCCCGCGACGGACCGGGATAATGGGCCGATGGGAAAGTCCAGGAACGCCCGCCGCGGACGCGCCGCCGAGGCCCTCGTCGAGGACGTCGACGACGGACGCGCCGAGCTGGTGCCCGACCGGGACCGGCCCCGGGCCTGGACGCTGCTCGTCGACGGCGCCCCGCAGTCGCACGTCGACCTCGACGACCCGGCGTACCTGTCCTTCGAGTACCAGCGGCGCATCGGCCACGTCATCGACCTGGCCACCCCGCCGGGCAGACCGGTCCGGGCCGTGCACCTCGGCGGCGGCGCCCTCACCCTCGCCCGCTACGTCGCCGCCACCCGCCCCCGCTCCACCCAGCAGGTCGTCGAGCGGGACGCCGCCCTCGTCCACCTGGTCCGCCGGGAGCTGCCCCTGGACCCCGGCGCGCGGATACGGGTGCGTTCCGCCGACGCCCGCGCCGGGCTGGCGAAGGTGCCCGACGGCTGGGCGGACCTGGTCGTCGCGGACGTCTTCGGCGGGGCCCGCACGCCGGCCCACCTGACCTCCACCGAGTTCCTCGACGAGGTGCGGCGCGCGCTCGTGCCCGGCGGGGTCTACGCCGCCAACCTCGCCGACGGCCCGCCGCTCGCCCACCTGCGCGGCCAGATCGCCACCGCCGCCGCCCGGTTCGCCGCACTCGCCCTCGTCGCCGACCCGGCCGTCCTGCGCGGCAAGCGCTTCGGCAACGCGATCCTGGTCGCCTCCGACCACCCGCTGCCGCTCGCCGAACTCACCCGCAGGGCCGCCTCCGACCCGCACCCCGCGCGCGTGGAACACGGCCGCGCGCTCACCGACTTCACCGGCGGCGCCCAGGCCGTGACGGACGCGGTGGCGGTGGACTCGCCCGCGCCGCCGGAGTCCGTCTTCAAGTGAGCCCGTACCGGGGCAGTCCGGGTCAGTAGCTGCCGATCTCCACCCGCGGCGGCCCGTCGTGCCAGGTGCAGAACACCGACACCCGGTCCGCGCCCGAGGTGAACTCCACCCGGATCCACGACTCCGTCTTCCACACCTGCATCGACCAGCCCGTGCCCGGCGTCGCCGACACCAGCGACGCGGACGACGCACCGAGGTCGAAGACCGCGCGGCCCCCGTCGGTGTCGTAACTCCTGACCTCGCCGGACGTGTCGGGTGCGGGGCTCGCCCGGTCCTCGGGCGGCGGGGTGGACGGCGCGGTGCGCGACGGGGCGGGGCCGGGCTCGCGGGACGTCCCGCCCGGCGTCGGCGACGGGCTGCCCGGCGACGGCGACGGCGACGGTGCGGGCCGGCTGGTGGACGAGGCCGGGGACTCCCGGTCGCCGCCCTCCCCGTCGTCCCGCACGCCCGCGTCGGCCGCCGTGATCGGCAGCGCCCGGGGGGCGTCGTAGGCCGTGCCGGCCATCACCGTGTGCACGCCCCACCACGACAGCGTGACCGCCGCGCCGGTGGCGAGCAGCCAGGCGATCACGTGGACGAGTCCTCTGCGCATCGCGGCCATACTGCCTCACCCGCCCCACGCGTGTCGCCCGACAGCGGTGTGACGCGGGTCCGGGCGGAGTTGTCCACAGGCCCGGGCCGGGTCGGTCCGCATGGCGTACGGTGCCGCCCATGGCAAGTGTGCTCGTGGTCGAGGACGACCAGTTCGTACGCTCGGCGCTGATCCGGCAGCTGACCGACGCCTCGCACACCGTGCGCAGCGTGGGCACGGCACTGGAGGCGCTGCGCGAGGTCGCCCATGTCCGCTTCGACGTGGTGATCCTGGACCTGGGACTGCCCGACCTGGACGGTTCCGAGGCGCTGAAGATGCTGCGCGGCATCACCGACGTGCCGGTGATCGTCGCCACCGCCCGGGACGACGAGGCGGAGATCGTACGGCTGTTGAACGCGGGCGCGGACGACTACCTCACCAAACCGTTCTCCGTGGAGCACCTGTCGGCCCGGATGGCGGCCGTCCTGCGCCGCGCCCGCGGCGGCCCCGCGGAGGCGGCGGCGCCCGCGGTCCTGCGGGTCGGCGGCCTCACCGTCGACCCGCTGCGCCGCCAGGCCGAACTGGACGGCGCGGTCCTCGACCTGACCCGCCGCGAGTTCGACCTGCTCGCCTTCCTGGCCGGCCGCCCCGGGGTCGTCGTCCCGCGCAGGGAACTGCTCGCCGAGGTCTGGCAGCAGTCCTACGGCGACGACCAGACCATCGACGTCCACCTGTCCTGGCTGCGGCGCAAGCTCGGCGAGACCGCGGCCCGGCCGCGCTATCTGCACACCCTGCGCGGCGTCGGCGTGAAGCTGGAGCCACCACGACGGGAGCCACCGCGATGAGATGGGCCCTGGTCAAGGTCTCGCTGGCGGTCACCGCGATGGTCGTGGTCGCCTTCGCCGTGCCGCTCGGGCTCGTCATCCGGGAGATGGCCCGCGACCGCGCCTTCTCCAACGCCGAACGGGAGGCCGCCGCCGTCGCCCCGGCCCTGTCCATCACCACCGACCGCGAGCAGCTGGAACGCGTCGTCGCCTCCGCCGGTTCGGACGCCGGGATGGCCGTGCACCTGCCGGCGCCCGGCGCCGGGTCCGGGGACGCGGAGAACGGCGGCCCCACCGACCTCGGCCGGCAGCGTGCCACCGACGAGGACATCGCCGCCGTACGGAAGATGGGGCGGGCCTCCACCACCGAGGTGGCCGGCGGATCCACCCTGCTCCAGCCGGTCGCGCTCAGCTCCGGCGAGATCGCCGTCGTCGAGGTGTACGTCCCCGAGTCCGCGGTGACCAACGGCGTCGGCACCGCCTGGGCGGTGCTCGCCGCGGTCGGCGCCGCCCTGATCGTCGGCTCGGTCGCGGTCGCCGACCGGCTGGGCGTGCGGATGGTGCAGCCCGCGCGGCGCCTGGTCGACGGGGCGCACGAGCTGGGGGAGGGCAAGCTGGGCGCGCGGGTGCCCGTGGAGGGCCCGGACGAACTGCGGCGCGCGGCGGTCGCGTTCAACGCCATGGCCGACCAGGTCGTCCAGCTCCTCGCCAACGAACGGGAGCTGGCCGCCGACCTGTCCCACCGGCTGCGCACCCCGCTGACCGTGCTGCGCCTCAACGCCGCCTCGCTCGGCGCCGGCCCGGCCGCCGAGCAGACCCGGGCCGCCGTCGAGCAGCTGGAGCGCGAGGTCGACACCATCATCCGCACCGCACGGGACGCCAAGCCGCAGACGGCGGCCGCCGGTCCCGGCGCCGGGTGCGACGCGGCCGAGGTGGTCCGGGAGCGGATGGGGTTCTGGTCCGCGCTCGCCGAGGACGAGGGCCGCAAGTGGCGGGTGGCCGGCGCCGACCGGCCGGTGCGCATACCCGTGGCCCGCGCCGACCTGGCCGCCTCCCTCGACGCCCTGCTCGGCAACGTCTTCCGGCACACCGCCGAGGGCACCGCCTTCGCCGTCGACCTGCACAACGGCGAGGACGCGGTGATCGTGCTCGTCTCCGACGCGGGCACCGGCATAGCCGACCCCGAGGCGGCGATGGCCCGCGGCCGGGGCTCCGGCACCGACGGCTCGACCGGGCTCGGCCTGGACATCGTGCGCCGGATGGCGGAGTCGACCGGCGGCGACGTACGCATCGGCTCCTCCGTGCTGGGCGGCACCGAGGTGCGGATCTGGATCCAGCTGGACGGCCGGACGGCGCCGGCGCGGCGCGGGCACCGGGGAGCCGTACGCCGACGCGGGCAGGGCCGTACGCCCACGCCGACCTCGGCGGCCGGGGCCGGCCGCGGCCGGTGACCGGGCCCCCGACGACGCCGGGACCATTAATCGGCCCCGATCCCTTCCTTAAGCCCACCCTAAGATCGCCAACCCCCGCCCGGATCAGGCTCTTTGCCCGTTTCCGGGTCGCTAGCGTGCTGCCGCACCCCCACCCCGCCCCCGTCGGCCTTCCGCCGGGGGCACGTGAACAGCGAAGGCAGGCACGTGATGCGCACGCACCGACGCAAGGTCAGTGGCAGGAACAAGGCGATCGGCGCCCTCGTCGCGGCGGCCGTGGCCGGTGGCGGGGCGCTGCTGTTCACCAGCACCGCCCAGGCGGCCCCGGTCGGCGCCGCCTACACCAGGACCAGCGAGTGGTCGACGGGCTACACCGCCCAGTACGTCGTCACCAACACCAGCGGGCAGCCGAAGGCGGACTGGACGCTGGAGTTCGACCTGCCCTCGGGCGCGAAGCTCGGCTCGCTGTGGAACGCCGAGTCGAAGGCCGACGGCCGGCACGTCACCGTCACTCCGCCCACGTGGGACACGGACGGGCTGAAGCCCGGCGAGTCCGTCACGGTCGGCTTCGTCGTCAACGGCACCGCCGACCCGACCGGTTGCCTGGTCGACGACGCCGCGTGCTCGGCCGACACCGGCGCCACCCCCGAGCCCAGCGGCCGCCCCACCGAGCCCCCGGCGCCCACCCCCACGGCGTCCGGCACCGCCGAGCCCGCCCCGACCGGCACCCCCACCACCCCGGCACCCACCGGCACCCCCGGCAACGGCACCGCGGCGGGCGCCGGCTTCGCGCCGTACGTCGACACCTCGCTCTACCCGGCCTTCGACCTGCTCGCGCACGCCGAGGCGACCGGCGTGCGGGAGTACCACCTCGCCTTCGTCACCGACGGCGGCGGCTGCACCCCGAAGTGGGGCGGCGTCACCGACCTCGGCAGCGACGCCGTCGCCGGCCAGATAGGCGCCCTGCGCGCGAAGGGCGGCGACGTCCGGGTCTCCTTCGGCGGCGCCTCCGGCTCCGAACTGGGCACCACCTGCACGTCGGCCGACGCGCTGGCGGCGGCGTACGGCAAGGTCGTCGACGCCTACCGGCTCACCAAGGTCGACTTCGACGTCGAGGGCGGCGCGCTGCCCGACACGGCCGCCAACACCCGCCGCGCCCAGGCCATCGCCGCGCTCCAGAAGGAGCACCCCGGCCTGGACGTCTCCTTCACCCTCCCGGTGATGCCCGAGGGCCTCACCCAGGCGGGCGTCGACCTCCTGGCCGACGCGAAGAAGAACGGCGTGGACATCGACACCGTCAACATCATGGCGATGGACTACGGCCCCGCGTACGGCGGCGACATGGGCACCTACGCCGAGCAGGCCGCCACCGCCACCCAGGCCCAGGTCAAGGGCGTCCTCGGCCGCTCCGACGCGGACGCCTGGAAGACCGTCGCCGTCACCCCGATGATCGGCGTCAACGACGTCGCCAGTGAGGTCTTCACGGTCGGCGACGCCGCCCAGCTGGTGGAGTTCGCCGAGGCCAAGGGCCTGGGGGGACTGTCCATGTGGTCCGCGACCCGGGACAAGGCCTGCCCCGGCGGCCCGAAGCCCTCGGCCGACGCCACGTGCAGCTCCGTGGACCAGGAGCCGAACGCCTTCGCCAAGGCGTTCGCCGCCTACCGGTAGGGCCGGGCTCCTTCCCGTAGGGCCGGGCCCCCGCACCGGCCCCCCCCGGGAGGGCTAGCCGATCGCGTCCAGCGGCGGCAGCGTCCCCGTGCGGGCCGCCCGGCCGTACCACAGGGCACTCGACTTCGGGGTGCGCTGCTGGGAGGCGTAGTCGACGTACACCGCGCCGAAGCGCTTCTCGTAGCCGTAGGCCCACTCGAAGTTGTCCAGCAGGGACCACAGGTAGTAGCCGCGGACGTCGGCGCCGTCGGCGATGGCCTGCCGGACCGCGGTGAGGTGGCCGTTCAGGTAGGCGACGCGGTCGGGATCGTGCACCGAGCCGTCCGCGCCGGGCTTGTCGTCGTAGGCCGCGCCGTTCTCGCTGATGTACAGCGGCAGGCCCGGGGCCTCCCGGCTGTACCGCATGATCAGCTCGTGCAGACCGGTCGGGTCGACGGTCCAGCCCATCTCCGTGCGCTCGCCCGGCGGCTGGTGGAACGCCACGTCCTCCGCGGCGGGCCACGGCGAGTGGTCGCTCGCGCCGTGGCCGTCGGCGCGCGGCGCGCGCGAGTCGGCGTCGGCCGCCGACACCACCGTCGGCGTGTAGTAGTTGAGGCAGATCGCGTCGATCGGCCGGCGGATCAGGTCCAGGTCGCCGTCCTGGACGAACGACCAGTCCGTCACCGGCGCGGTGGCCTCCAGGAGCGTCTGCGGGTAGGCGCCGTGCAGGATCGGGCCGTGGAAGATCCCACCGGACAGGTCATCGATCTTCCGGGCCGCCGCCAGGTCCGCCGGGGTCTGCGACAGCGGCCGCACGACGGACGTGTTGAGGCTGATCGCCACCGAGTTGCGGGCCGGCATCACCGAGCGCAGCGCGTCCGTGCCCAGGCCGTGCGCCAGGTTCAGGTGGTGCGCGGCGCGCAGCGAGGCCGCGGGGTCGGTGCGGCCGGGGGCGTGCACACCCGAGGCGTAGCCCAGGAAGGCGGCGCACCACGGCTCGTTCAGCGTGATCCACTGCTCCACCCGGTCGCCGAGCGCCTCGCCGACGATCCGCGCGTACTCGGCGAACCGGTACGCCGTGTCCCGCTCGGGCCAGCCGCCCGCGTCCTCCAGCTCCTGCGGCAGGTCCCAGTGGTAGAGGGTGACGGCCGGCTTGATCCCGGCGGCCAGCAGCTCGTCCACCAGGCGGCGGTAGAAGTCCAGGCCGCGCTGGACCGCGGGGCCGCGGCCGGTCGGCTGCACCCGGGTCCAGGAGACCGAGAAGCGGTAGGCGCCCAGGCCCAGGTCCTTCATCAGCGCCACGTCGTCGCGGTAGCGGTGGTAGTGGTCGACCGCGACGTCCCCGGTGTCCCCGCCGGCCGTCTTCCCGGGGGTGTGGCTGAAGGTGTCCCAGATCGAGGGGGTACGGCCGTCCTCCCGCACCGCGCCCTCGATCTGGTACGCCGAGGTGGCGGCGCCCCAGAGGAAGGCCGGGGGGAAGGTCACCGGGGTCACCGGCGTTGCGGTCTCAGGCATGGAAGCGCTCCCAATGCGGGTCATGGCGGGTCGGGTCGTGGAGGACCGACGCGGGGAAGTACGAGGGGGGAAGGCGGGGCCGGGACGGCGGTGGCCCGGCCCCCGGGACGGGGGTCATCCCTTGACGGCGCCCTGCATGATGCCGCCCACGATCTGCTTGCCGAAGATCGCGAACACCAGGAGCAGCGGCAGCGTGCCGAGCAGCGCGCCGGCCATGATCAGGGACTGGTCCGGGGTGTAGCCGCGGCCCAGTCCGGCGAGGGCGACCTGCACGGTCGGACTGCCGTTCTGGGTCAGCACCAGGAACGGCCACAGGAAGTCGTTCCAGGACTGCACGAACATCAGCATGCCGAGCACGGCCATCGCGGGCCGCGCCGCCGGGAACACCACGTGCCAGATCACGCGCCAGCTGCTGGCGCCGTCCACGCGCGCGGCCTCGATGATCTCGTCGGGCAGCGCCTGGAGCAGGTACTGCCGCATGAAGAACACGCCGAACGCGTTCACCAGGGACGGCAGGATCACCGCCTGGAGCTGGTCGGACCAGTCCAGCTGCGCGACCAGCATGTACAGCGGGATGATGCTCAGCTGCGGCGGCACCATCATCGTGCCGATGACGATCAGCATCAGCGCGTTGCGGCCGCGGAAGCGCAGCTTGGCGAAGGCGAACCCGGCGATCGTCGACAGGAAGACGATGGTGAACGCCGAGATCCCGGCCACGATGGTGGTGTTGAGGAACGCCTCGCCGAGGTTGGCGTCGGTCCAGGCGATCTCGAGCTTGTCGAACAGGTTGCCGCCGAACCACAACGGCGGCGGCGTCTGGGCGAGCCGCTGGTTGTCGCGCGAGGCGGCGATCGCCGTCCACACCAGGGGGAAGAGCGAGCCGATGGTGAACAGGGCGAGGATGAGGTAGGCGATCGGCCCGGCGTGCAGCGTGCCGCCCGCCCGTGCCGCCTTGGAACGTCGTCGGCCCCGCCGGGACGGCTCGGGAGCCGCGTCGGCCGGGGGTTTCGTCATGGTCGTCGTCACGGCCGGTTCTCCTTAACTACTGGCGCGCAGCCGGCGCGAGATGACGGCGTTGAGGATCCCGATCACGATGAGGATCAGGAACATCGCCCAGGCGATGGCGGAGGCGCGGCCCAGGTGCTGGTTGACCCAGCCCTGCTCGTACAGGTACAGGCCGAGCGTCTGGAACTGGTGCTGGGAGCCGCCCGAGGCACCCTTGTTCGCGTCGAACAGCAGCGGCTCGCCGAAGACCTGCGAGGCGCCGATGGTCGACACGACGACGGTGAACAGGATCGTCGGGCGCAGCGAGGGCAGCGTGACGTGGATGAACTGCCGCCAGCGGCTGGCGCCGTCCAGCGCCGCCGACTCGTACAGGTCCTGCGGGATCGCCTGCATCGCGGCCAGGTAGATCAGCGCGTTGTAGCCGGTCCAGCGCCAGATGACGATGGTGGACACGGCGAACTTGGACGCCCACGAGCCGTTCTGCCAGTCGATCTTGTCCAGGCCCACCAGGTCGAGGACCCAGTTGATCATGCCGTAGTCACGGCCGAAGAGCAGCACGAAGACCAGCGAGGCCGCGGCGATCGAGGTCGCGTACGGGGCCAGCATGACGACCCGGTAGAAGGTCGAGGCGCGCAGCTTGTAGTTGAGGATGTGCGCCAGGCCCATCGCCATCAGCAGCTGCGGCACCGTGGAGATGATGCCGATCCACAGCGTGTTCTTCGCGGCGTTCCAGAAGAACTCGTCGTCGAAGATGCGGGTGTAGTTGTCCAGCCCGGTCCACTTCATGTCGGTGGGCGCGGTCAGCTCCACCGTGTGCAGCGAGGCCCAGCCGGTGTAGATCAGCGGGAACAGGCCGAAGGCGAGGAAGAGCAGGAAGAACGGCGAGACGAACGCGTACGGGCTCCAGCGCATGTCCCGCTGCCAGCGGCGGGAGAGTCTGGCCCGCCTCTTGCGGTCCGCCTCGGCGGACTCCCTGGTGCCGGGCGGGCGGCCCGGGGCCGCGCCCCCCTTGACGGGGGACGCGGCGGTGTCGTGCCGGGTGGTCATTCCGGTCACTTCTCCAGGTTGTTGTCGATGGTCTTCACGGCGTTCTCCCAGGCGTCCTTCGCGGACTTGCCCTGGGTGACGAGGATGACGCCGTTGTCCGTCAGACCCTGCTGGACGATCTGGTCCTTCGGGCCGATCACCTGGGTCGGGATCTGCTCGGCGGCCTTGGCGAACAGCTCGCCGATCGGCGCGTCACCGGTCATGTCGTTCTTGCCGCCGGTCACCTGGGGGAGCTTGTACGCGGCGGGCGCGCTCGGGAAGCTGCCCATCTTGGAGAAGAGCTTGGCCTGCTGCTCGGGCGCGGTCAGCCAGGTGACCAGCTTCTGCGCCTCCTTCACGTGCTTGCCGCCCTTGGGCACGCCCAGGAAGGTGCCGCCCCAGTTGCCGGCCTTCGGGGCCTGGGCGACGTCCCACTTGCCGGCGGAGTCCGGCTGGGACTTGGCCTTGATGGTGCCGAGCATCCACGGCGGGCAGGCGACGGTGGCGAACAGGCTGTTGGAAATGGTCTGGTCCCAGGCCGGCTGGAACTGGGTCTGCGACTGGACCAGCCCCTTCTCGGCCGCCTCGGCGGTCAGGTCGAAGGCGTCCTTGACGGCCGGGTTGGTCTTGTAGATCACCTTGCCGGAGGAGTCGTAGAACTTCTCGTCCTCACTGCTGAGGACGGCGTTGATCAGGCCGCCGGGGGAGTCCATGAAGTAGGTGTCCTTGCCGGCACCCTTCTTGTACTTCTCGCCGGCCTCGATGAACTTGTTCCAGTCCCCGGCCCACAGCTTGGAGACCTCTTCGCGGTCGGTCGGCAGGCCGGCCTTCTCGAACAGGTCCTTGCGGTAGCAGATCGCCATCGGGCCGATGTCGGTGCCCAGGCCGATCGTGGCGCCGTCCTTGGCGGTGGCCTGCTGCCACTTCCAGTCGAGCCAGTTGCTCTTCTGGACCCCCGCGGCCTTGGACATGTCCTCGAACTTGTCCGCCTGGGTGGCGACGACCTCGGCGATGTTGCCGACCTCTATCGCCTGCACGTCCTGGAGGCCGCTGTTGGTGGTGAGGTGGTTCACCAGGGCGGGGTAGTAGTTCTCGTTCCGCTCGGTGACGTTCTCCTCGATGTTGATGTCCGGGTTGAGCTTCTCGTACTCGTCGTAGAGACCGGCTTCCTTGAAGCCCATCGTCCCGAACAGACCGAGGGTGATGGTGGTCTTGCCGCTGCTGTCGCCCGACGACGAGTTGTCCTCGTCGTTCCCGTCGTCGGCACAGCCGGCCAGCAGCCCGGCGCCCAGCGACGCGATGGCCGCCATGACCACCACCCTGCGGGCCGATCCTCTGCGTGCTGCTCGCATTGCGTCCTCCTGTTGCCCTGACGTGCCGACCCCCCGGCCAACTACATGGTTGGACCCGCTGCTTCATGTGTTTCGTTCGTCGCTGCGGCTCGGGCGGGGAACGTGCGGGATGTGTATGTGCCAGGTAGTGTGGGAGCGCTCCCACAAGTGATGTGTTGAAGAGTCGTCGGTCCGGGCGGGGGTGTCAAGGGAGCGGACGCGGCGAATTGCGTTCAGTTATCGGCCTGTTAACTGGACGTTGCGAACGGCGCGGAGACACCCCCGTACCGCCGGGGAGGGACCGGAGTCGGTCATTACACCCGACCGGCCTGTTAAATTCCAGGCCAGCCGCAGAGTGCGGGGGTGACGACGGGAGGCGGAGCCGATGGCAAGCCACGGAGTGCGTGGTCGGAGCGGTGGCCGGCCCACCCTCGAAGAGGTGGCGGCCCGCGCGGGCGTCGGCCGCGGCACGGTCTCCCGCGTGATCAACGGCTCGCCGCGGGTCAGCGACGCGACCCGGGCGGCCGTCGAGGCGGCGGTCGCGGAGCTCGGTTACGTCCCGAACACGGCGGCCCGCGCGCTGGCGGCCAACCGCACGGACGCGATCGCCCTGGTGGTGCCGGAACCGGAGACCCGGTTCTTCGCCGAGCCGTACTTCTCGGACATGCTGAAGGGCGTCGGCTCCGAGCTGTCCGAGACCGAGATGCAGCTGCTGCTGATATTCGCGGGCAGCGACCGGGAGCGGGAGCGGCTCGCCCAGTACCTCGCGGCGCACCGGGTGGACGGCGTCCTGCTGGTCTCGGTGCACGCCGACGACCCGCTGCCCGACCTGCTGACCCAGCTGGAGATCCCCGCGGTGATCAGCGGCCCGCGCTCGGCCGCGGAACCGCTGGCGTCGGTGGACTCGGACAACTACGGCGGCGCCCGCTCGGCCGTCGAGCACCTGCTGTCCCGGGGCCGCGGCCGCGTCGCCCACATCACCGGCCATCTCGCCGTCTACGGCGCCCAGCGACGCGTCGACGGCTACCGCGACGCTCTGCGGGAGGCGGGCCACGAGGTGGACGAGGGGCTGATCGAACCGGGCGACTTCACCGAGGAGGGCGGGCGCCGCGCGATGGCGGAGCTGCTGCGCCGCCGGCCCGACGTGGACGCGGTCTTCGCCGCCTCGGACGTCACCGCGGCGGGCGCGAGCCAGGTGCTGCGCGAGGCGGGCCGGCGCATCCCCGACGACGTGGCGCTGGTCGGCTACGACGACTCGGCCATCGCCCGCCACATGGAGCCGCCGCTGACCAGCGTGCGCCAGCCCATCGAGGAGATGGGCCGCGCGATGATCGACCTGCTGCTGACCGAGATCGCCGACCGCCGCCCGGCCGCCTCGCGGGGCCTGGAACGGCACCAGGTGGTTCTGGCGACGGAGCTGGTGGAGCGCAGGTCGTCCTGAGGCCGTACGCCGGGCCGCGCGCCGGGGTGCGCGGCCCCGGTCGGCGCCAGGCGCCCTCCGGCGCGCGGGGTGAGGGCTGACACGCAATCAGCCGGTGGCTCTCGTGAGAGCCACCGGCTGATTACTCAGGGTGAGTGACGGGACTTGAACCCGCGGCATCCTGGACCACAACCAGGTGCTCTACCAGCTGAGCTACACCCACCAAGGCCGGTGCTCGAAATCCCGTGTGGCGGGGTTTCCCGACCGGCTGAGAAAAAGTGTACAGGGTCCGAAGGGGTGCTCGCGCCCGGCTTTCCGGAGGCCGCCGCCCGGCGGACCCGCGCCCCTAACCGGCGGACACGACGTGCTTCGCGGCGATCGCCCTGGCCGTGTCGGAGTCGGGGCCGGGCTGCGGGACGAAGACCGCCTCCCGGTAGTAGCGCAGTTCGGCGATGGACTCGCGGATGTCGGCGAGTGCCCGGTGGTTGCCGTTCTTCTCGGGGCTGTTGAAGTACGCCCGCGGGTACCAGCGGCGGGCCAGCTCCTTGATCGAGGAGACGTCGACGATCCGGTAGTGGAGGTAGCCCTCCAGCGTCGCCATGTCGCGCAGCAGGAAGCCGCGGTCGGTGCCGACTGAGTTGCCGCACAGGGGGGCCTTGCCCGGCTCCTTCACGTGCTCCCGTACGTACGCCAGGACCTGGGCCTCGGCGTCCGCGAGGGTCGTGCCGCCGTCCAGCTCCGCGAGCAGTCCGGACGCGGTGTGCATCTCGCGCACCACCTCCGGCATCGTCTCCAGGGCCCGGTCCGGCGGGCGGATGACGATGTCGACGCCCTCGCCGAGGATGTTCAGCTCGGAGTCGGTGACGAGGGCGGCCACCTCGATGAGCGCGTCGTCGGACAGCGAGAGGCCGGTCATCTCGCAGTCGATCCACACCATGCGATCGTTCATGCGGCCACTGTACGGGGGGCGTCTGTCTCTTGGTCCCCGGCGTCCGTGCTGGGGTCGCTGGGGGCTGCCGCCCCCAGACCCCCGCTTCGGCCCTGAACGGGCCTCGTCCTCAAACGCCGGACGGGCTGAGGTGCCCTGCCCGGCATCGGACGTGGGCGCCGGACGGGCTGGGAGGGCCCGTCCGGCGTTCAGAGGGAGCGGTCGGCTTCTCGGCTCACGGTGCGCTGCGCTGGCCCGGGACGCTTGCCGCGCCTGCCGGCATGGGGGGCGCGGTGCGGCGGGTCTGGAACGGGACCGCGTTCTCCGGGGGGAGGGCGGCCGGCGGGTCGGACGGGGGCAGGGGCCGGGAGGCGCCCGCGGTGTCCGGGTCGGGCTGGCGGTCGCCCTGGGGGCGGCGGGCCCGGTAGGCCGCCCGGTAGGCGGCCGGGGACGAGCCCAGCTGGCGGCGGAAGTGACCGCGCAGGGCGACCGGCGAGCGGAAGCCGCAGCGGCCCGCGACCTCGTCCACCGAGTAGTCCGACGTCTCCAGCAGCCGCTGCGCCTGGAGGACCCGCTGGGTGATCAGCCACTGGAGCGGGGCGCTGCCCGTCAGTGAGCGGAACCGGCGGTCGAAGGTGCGGCGGCTCATGTAGGCGCGCGCGGCCAGCGTCTCCACGTCGAACTGCTCGTGGAGGTGCTCCAGCGCCCAGGCGACGACCTCGGCGAGCGGGTCGGCGCCGATCTCCTCCGGTAAAGACCGGTCGAGGTAGCGCTCCTGGCCGCCGCTGCGGCGCGGCGGGACCACCAGCCGGCGGGCCAGCGCGCCGGCCGCCTCGTTGCCGTGGTCCGTGCGCACGATGTGCAGGCACAGGTCGATCCCGGCCGCGGTGCCCGCGGACGTCAGCACGTCGCCGTCGTCCACGAACAGTTCGCGCGGATCGACGTGCACCGACGGATAGCGCTTGGCCAGCGTCGGCGCGTACATCCAGTGCGTGGTGGCGGGGCGGCCGTCCAGCAGGCCGGCCGCCGCGAGGACGAAGGCGCCCGTGCACAGTCCGACGATGCGGGCCCCCTCCTCGTGCGCCCGGCGCAGCGCGTCGAGCGCTTCCTCCGGCGGCGGCGAGGTGATCGACCGCCAGGCCGGTACGACGACGGTGCCCGCGCGCGAGATCGCCTCCAGCCCCTGCGGTGCGGTGAGTTCCAGGCCCCCTGTGGTCCGCAGCGGGCCCTCCTCGCCGGCGCACACCAGCAAGCGATAGCGCGGCACGCCGGCGTCCTGGCGGTCGATCCCGAACACCGACAGCGGTATGGAACTCTCGAAGATGGGGCCGCCGCTGAACAGCAGCACCGCGACGATCTCCTTGCGGCGTCGCCCGGAAAGCTTCCGGGCCGCGGCTTCCGGCGCGGCAGCGGAGTCGTGGCTCATACTGCTAAGCCCCCCTCGGTGGTCGCGGCACCCTTCACCCTTCGGGTCTGTCGCTCCAACACGTTTCCCCTCGGTCCTGCACGAGTCCCCCGCCTTGGACAGTCAAGATCGAATCTACTGTGTCCCGTCGCGCCGAGGTGGCTGGTTCGGCACTTGGGACATTGTCGACATGGCAACTTGGCGTGAAGCAGTCGATCACGAAGCGTTGCACTCCGGGGCGCCCCTGGGAAGTGCGCCTTGTGTCAGTGGCCAATCCACGTAGGGTGCGGAGGGGTCCCGAGACCCTTTCCGTGCAGGTGGAACGGGGGTTTGGGGGTGCTGAGGGGTGCAGATGCGCCACCTGTGGAAGTTGGCTGAAAAGAAGCGGAACGGTGCGCGGAAACCGGTCAGTCGACCGGTGTGTTTTTCCCCGTGTGCCGACCGCCCCTGCGGGCCCGCGGGCGGGCCGCGACGCGCTCGGAACGCCGCAGCAGCAGCCGGCAGACGCCGGTGACGGCGGCCAGCCCGAAGGCCGTGCCGGCGGCGCCCGCGAACGAGGCGCCGTACCAGAGGAGCGCGACGGGGACGAGAAAGCAACTGAACGCCGCCCAGCGGACGAGATCGGTGACGCCGTCCCGGTCGGACGGCCGGTCGGACGGCCCGGACGTCGGGTCGGCGGTGCGGTGCGGTCCTGACACGGGTGCTCCCTGGGGTGGCGGCATCGGGATCAACGTCCGCGCGGTGCGTCGGTCACGTCCGGTCACGGACGGTCACGGACAGTTGAATCCCGTGCAAAGCGCCTGTACAGGGCAGCAACCATTGCGTTACGGGCGCCCTCTCGGGCATGCTCCGGTGAATCCCGCGGGGACCCCCTGCGAGATCTGGGCGAAGGAGGCGTGGCGCCGTACCCTTGGGGGTATGGGGTTGGGAAGACCATTCCCGGACACAGCTCCGCCGCACACTGTTGTCCCCCATAGAGGATAAAAACGCCGAGACAGCCATGGCCGGTCACGAATTCTTCGAACCCGCGGACCGCAAGCGGCCCGTCGCCGAACCTACGGCGGCCGAGCCCCTGGCGGCCGACGAGCCACGCCAGTCGTGCGACCCAGCCTTCCAGCACGGCGTCGTCGTCGGCTTCGACGGCTCCACCTCGAGCGAGCGCGCTCTCGCCTACGCCATCGGCATGGCTTCCAGGCTGGGTTCCGGCCTGGTCATCGTGCATGTCGCCAACCGGCTGCCCACCACGGTGTGGGCCGGCTGCGAACCCCCGGTCTTCGTCGACGTGCCCGACCACCGCACCGAGGTGCTCGGCCTGGAGCTGGCGTGCGCGGACTACCTCGCCGAAGTGCCCTGGGTCCTCGTCGAGCGCGGCGGCGACATCTGCCACGAACTCGAAGAGGTGGGGCGGGAGTACGAGGCGGACGCCATCGTCGTCGGCTCCAGTCACGGCCTGGTCGGCCGGATCTTCGGCTCCGTCGCCGGCCGGCTCGCCAAGCGGGCGAAGCGGCCCGTGGTGGTCATCCCCTGACGGACCGGACGAAGCCGGGAGACCCGACGGCCCCCGCCCGTGTCACCACGGGCGGGGGCCGTTCCGGCAGGAGGCGGGCGCCTACTCCACCGTCACCGACTTGGCGAGGTTGCGGGGCTTGTCGATGTCCCGCCCCAGGGCCAGGGCCGTGTGGTACGCGAGGAGCTGGAGCGGGATGCCCATGAGGATCGGGTCCAGCTCGTCCTCGTTCTTCGGGACGAGGATCGTGTGGTCGGCCTTCTCCTGCTCCTGGTGGGCGACGGCGAGGATCTGGCCGCTGCGGGCCTTGATCTCCTCCATCGCCGCGCGGTTCTTCTCCAGCAGGTCGTCGTCCGGCACGATCGCGACCGTCGGCAGGGCGGGCTCGATCAGGGCGAGCGGGCCGTGCTTCAGCTCGGAGGCCGGGTACGCCTCGGCGTGGATGTAGGAGACCTCCTTGAGCTTCAGGGAGGCCTCGCGGGCCACCGGGTAGCCCCGCACGCGGCCGATGAAGAGCATCGAGCGGGCGTCGGCGTACTGCGCGGCCAGCTTCTTGATGTCCTCCTCCTGCTCCAGCATCTCGGAGATCTGCGCGGGCAGCTTGCGCAGGCCCTCGATGATCCGCTTGCCGTCGCGCACGGACAGGTCGCGGGTGCGGCCCAGGTGCAGGGCGAGCAGCGCGAAGGCGACGCAGGTGTTGGTGAAGCACTTGGTGGAGACGACGCAGACCTCCGGGCCGGCGTGCACGTACATGCCGCCGTCGGCCTCTCGGGCGATCGCCGAACCGACCACGTTGACGATGCCGAGGACCCGGGCGCCCTTGCGCTTCAGCTCCTGCACCGCGGCCAGCACGTCGTACGTCTCACCGGACTGGGAGACGGCGATGTACAGGGTGTCGGGGTCGACGACCGCGTTGCGGTAGCGGAACTCGGAGGCCGGCTCGGCGTCCGCGGGGATGCGGGCCAGCTCCTCGATCATCTGGGCGCCGATCTGGCCCGCGTGGTACGAGGTGCCGCAGCCGAGGATCTTCACGCGGCGCACGGCGCGCGCGTCGCGGGCGTCCAGGTTGAGGCCGCCGAGGTGCACGGTGGAGAAGCGGTCGTCGATCCGGCCGCGCAGCACGCGGTCCACGGCCTCGGCCTGCTCGTGGATCTCCTTGTGCATGTAGGTGTCGTGGCCGCCCATGTCGTAGGAGGCGGCCTCCCACTCCACGGTGGTCGGCTCGGACGTCGTCCGGGTGCCCTCGGTGGTGTAGGTGCGGAAGTCGTCGGCCTTGAGGGTGGCCATCTCGCCGTCGTCGAGCGTGACTATCTGCCGGGTGTGGGTGACCAGCGCGGCGATGTCGGAGGCGACGAACATCTCCTTCTCGCCGATGCCGAGGACGACCGGCGAGCCGTTGCGGGCCACGACGATGCGCTCGGGGAAGTCGGCGTGCATCACGGCGATGCCGTACGTGCCCTCGATGACCCGCAGGGTCTCGCGGACCTTGTCCTCCAGCTTCTCGGCCTCGGAGCGGGCGATGAGGTGGACGAGGACCTCGGTGTCGGTCTCGGAGAGGAACTCGACGCCGTCCGCCTCCAGCTTGCGGCGCAGGTCGGCGGCGTTGTCGATGATGCCGTTGTGGACGACGGCGACCTTGTTGTCGGCCGACATGTGCGGGTGGGCGTTCACGTCGGAGGGGGCGCCGTGGGTGGCCCAGCGGGTGTGGGCGATGCCGGTGGTGCCCTTGAAGCGCGCCGGGACCTTGGCCTCCAGGTCGCGCACCCGGCCCTTGGCCTTGACCATCCTGAGGCCGGCCGCCTTCGGGGAGGTCACGACGATGCCCGCCGAGTCGTACCCGCGGTACTCCAGGCGCTGGAGGCCCTCCAGGAGCAGGGGCGCGACGTCACGCTTGCCGATGTATCCGACGATTCCGCACATGTATCCGTAAACCTCGTGTCTCTCTTCGGCCTCTCGGCCGTAGCCGGCTTCTCAGCCGTAGACGATGCGGCGCAGCTGACGGAGCGACAGCTCCGGGGGCGCGACCGCCCGGTATTTCAGTTCCGCCTCGATCCGCTCGAAGATCGTCGCGTTCACCAGGCCCTGGGCCTGGAGCTCGCGGTGGCGGCGACGGACGTACTCCTCGGTCGTCTCGTCGAAGTAGGCGAGCACGTCCTGGACCACGCGCAGTGCCTCGCCCCGGCTCAGGGGGGTGGACCGCGTCAGATGATCAACGAGTTCGTCGTGCACCCGGTAGATCCTGGGGTAAGAGAGACGTCCGCGCAAGAATCCTGCCCGATATCGGGCAGGAGTGGGGGAAGCTGTGGGGCGCGGTGACTACATGCGCTTCAGCACCGCCTGCTTCGCCAGGGTGAACTCCTCGTCCGTCAGCACCCCGGAGCGGTGCAGCTCGCCCAGCTCCCGCAGCCTGCGCAGCAGGGCGTCGTGGTCGTCCTCGGCGGCCGGTGCCGGTGCGGGTGCGGGGGTCTCCTCGGCCGCGCGGGCCTCCTCCAGGGCCGCGCGGGCGGCCGGGTGCGGCAGGCGGGCCTGTACGGCCGCGGCCACCAGGGCCATCAGCGGGTCCTTCCTGAAGCCCCACAGCTCCACGGCGTTGGGGTCGTACTTCGGCGGCACCTTGCTCGGCGCCGCCCGCACGGTGAACCGGAGGTGGCCGTTCTCCAGGCCGACCGTCGGCTGCCACTCCACGGCGACGATGTCGGCGAGGGGCAGGGTGCGCGGTCCGGCGGCCGACTTGGCGTCCTCCGCCTGCCACTTCCACTCCAGCCGCACCCGCTCCCCGTCGAAGCTCGCGACCCCGTCCCCGGCCGACACCGACAGCGGCACCGAGGGCCCCGGCAGCAGATAGGCGTCCACCGGGCCGGACGGGACCTGGTCGAGGAGCAGGGCGTTGCGCACCTCGTCCACGACGTACTCGGCCACCCCGTACCGGTCGGGCTCCACCAGGAGCTGGTACGGGTCGTGCGGCTCGGTCAGCCGGCCGCCCGTCGCGTGCAGCAGGGGGTCGGCGCCGTCCCGCAGCCGCAGCCTGAGCCGCCCCGACTTCTTCCCCTGCTCGAACGATATGCCCGCCAACGCGTCCAGCGGTACGAGCAGTTCACCCAGTTCCCTGCGGAGCAGACTGACGTTCTTGTCCCGCCCGGGTGTCAGCCGCAGGGCGTCGCCGTCGAAGACCCACGTTCCGTCCTTCTGGATGATTTCCGCCATGCGGGGATTGTTTCACCGCCCCCGTGGGCGGTGATGGTGCGGGAGAGTGGTCTGCACCCGTCCCAACCCCCGTCTCGGAACGCCTGATTGCACGGCTCGCGAAGGGAGCGCACGTGAGACCTCATCGACGGCACCACAGAACGACTCCCCGCATCACCCGGCTGCTGGGATCGCTGCTGCTGGTGGCGGCGGTCGGCGCCATGACCACCGGCGCCGCCCCGGACCCGAAGGCGGCCGCGGAACCGACCCCGCTGGACCGGGTGATCCCGGCCCCCGCCTCGGTCGACCCCGGCGGCGCCCCGTACCGCATCACCCCCGGCACCCGCATCCGCGTCGACGACTCGCGCGAGGCCCGCCGCGTCGGCGACTACCTCGCGGACCTCCTGCGGCCCTCCACCGGTTACCGACTCCCCGTCACCTCCCACGGCCACGGCGGCATACGGCTGCGCCTGGCGGAGGGCCCGTACGGCGACGAGGGCTACCGCCTCGACAGCAAGCGCTCGGGCCTCACCATCACCGCCCGCAAGGCCGCCGGGCTCTTCCACGGCGTCCAGACCCTGCGTCAGCTGCTGCCCGCTGCCGTCGAGAAGGACACCGCGCAGCCCGGCCCCTGGCTGGTCGCGGGCGGCACCGTCGAGGACACCCCGCGCTACGCCTGGCGCGGCGCCATGCTCGACGTCTCCCGGCACTTCTTCAGCGTCGACGAGGTCAAGCGCTACATCGACCGCGTCGCCCTCTACAAGTACAACAAGCTCCATCTGCACCTCAGCGACGACCAGGGCTGGCGCATCGCCATCGACTCCTGGCCGCGCCTGGCCACCTACGGCGGCTCCACCGAGGTCGGCGGCGGCCCCGGGGGCTACTACACCAAGGCGGACTACCAGGAGATCCTCCGCTACGCGGCCTCCCGGCACCTGGAGGTCGTGCCCGAGATCGACATGCCCGGCCACACCAACGCCGCCCTCGCCTCCTACGCCGAGCTGAACTGCGACGGCGTGGCACCCCCGCTCTACACCGGCACCAAGGTCGGCTTCAGCAGCCTGTGCGTGGGCAAGGACGTCACCTACGACTTCGTGGACGACGTCCTGGGCGAACTCGCCGCGCTCACCCCCGGCCGCTACCTGCACATCGGCGGCGACGAGGCGCACTCCACGCCGAAGGCCGACTTCGTGACGTTCATGAAGCGGGTGCAGCCGATCGTCGCCAAGTACGGCAAGACGGTCGTCGGCTGGCACCAGCTGGCCGCCGCCGAACCGGCCGAGGGCGCGCTCCTCCAGTACTGGGGCCTGGACCGCACCAGCGGTGCGGAGAAGGCCGAGGTCGCCGAGGCCGCGCGGAACGGCACCGGGCTGATCCTCTCCCCGGCCGACCGGACGTACCTGGACATGAAGTACACCAAGGACACCCCGCTGGGCCTGTCCTGGGCGGGCTACGTGGAGGTGCAGCGGTCCTACGACTGGGACCCGGCGGCCTATCTGCCGGGCGCCCCGGCCGAGGCGGTCCGCGGGGTCGAGGCCCCGCTGTGGACGGAGACCCTGTCCGACCCGGACCAGCTGGACTTCATGGCCTTCCCGAGGCTGCCGGGCGTCGCCGAGCTGGGCTGGTCCCCGGCGTCGACGCACGACTGGGAGACCTACAAGGTGCGGCTCGCCGAGCAGGCACCGCGCTGGGAGGCGATGGGGATCGACTACTACCGCTCGCCGCAGGTGCCCTGGACCTGACCCGGACGGCACGACGGGCACCGCGGAGGACCGTCTCCGGGGTGCCCGTCCGTCCGTGCGGGCCCTGGCCGCCCGCGTCTACCGGCCCGCTATCGGGTTCTTCAGGGTCCCGATCAGCTGGAGCGCGCCGGACGGGTCCGCGAGGTCCACCATCTGCCGGTTGTCGCGCAGCTGGAGCCGGTTGAGGCAGGACAGCGCGAACTCGGGCGCGAACATGTTGTACCGCTCGAACTTGCCGGCCAGCTCCGGCACCGACTCCTGGTACTCCCGGGTGACCTCCGCGACCGTCCGCCAGAACGCGTCCTCCTCCAGGAACCCCTCGTCCGCGAGGTTCGCGGCGAGGAAGCGGAAGAAGCAGTCGAAGACGTCCGTGAAGATCGACAGGAGCTTCTTGTCCTCCGGCACGTCCACCGCGATGCGGGAGACCTCCGGCGGCAGCACCGCGTCCGGGTCCATCACCGCGATCTCCTCGGCGATGTCCTTGTAGATCGCCCGCCGCACCACCCCGTCCGCCAGGACCAGGATGACGTTCTCGCCGTGCGGCATGTACACCAGGTCGTAGGCGTAGAAGCTGTGCAGCAGCGGCACGTAGTAGGCGCGCAGGTAGTGCCGCAGCCACTCGGTGGGCGCGAGCCCGGACCGCTCGATCAGCGCGCCCGCGAAGGAGGCGCCCTCGTGGTCCACGTGGACCAGGGAGGCCATGGTGGCGAGCGTCTCGCCGTCCTGGAGGGACGGCACCGGGCTCTCCCGCCACAGCGCCGCCAGCATCTTGCGGTACGGCGAGTAGCGGTCGGTGGCCTGCTCGTACTCCAGGTGCCGGTAGCCGACGGCCGCCCGCTCCCGGATGATGCTCAGCCCCGTCGCCTTCAGCACCGGGTCGCCCTCGATCAGCCGGGCGAGCCAGTCGTTGATGGCCGGGGTGGCCTCCATGTACGCCGCCGACAGACCGCGCATGAAGCCCATGTTGAGGACGGACAGGGCCGTCTTCACATAGTGCTTCTCGGGGTGCGAGGCGTTGAAGAAGGTGCGGATGGACTGCTGGGCCAGGTACTCGTCGTCGCCCTCGCCGAGGCAGACCAGGTGCCCGCGGGCGACCTCGGCGGCGAAGGTGACGGTGAGCTTGTTCCACCACTGCCAGGGGTGGACCGGGATGAGCAGGTAGTCGGCCGGGTCCAGGCCGCGCTCGCGCAGCACGCCGTGGAAGCGGTCGACGGTGGCCGCGCCCAGCTCGTCCCGGACGAAGGACTCGTACTCGATGCCCACGCCCGCCGTGAACGCCGCCCGCGAGCGGTGCGCGGCCAGCCACACCAGCCGGACCGGGCTCGCGGTCTCGGGCGCGTACGACAGGTACTCGTGGATGCCGAAGCCGAGTCGGCCGTTGTTGGCGACGAAGCAGGGGTGGCCCTCGGTCATGCCGGTCTCGACGGCCTGGAAGTCGCTCCGGGCCAGCTCGGCGGAGGTGAGCCGCGGCTTGGTCAGCTTGTAGCAGGTCCCGGAGAGGGTGGAGGAGATCTCCTCCAGGTAGACCGGGAGGATCTCGTCGCTCAGGCCCAGGGTCTGCTTCAGCTCGATGAAGAAGTCCAGGGCGGCGAGGGGCAGTTCGGCGCCGTCGCGGTGGCGGGTGACGGAGTCGGCGTCCACCTGCCAGTGGTCCAGGGCGCGGACGGTGGCGGTGAAGCGGTAGACGGTCTGGCCGTCGTCGCTGCGGACGGCGTATGCCCCCTCCCCGTCGGGCTCGGGGGCCAGCAGCCGCTCGTGGGTGAACTCGGCCAGTGCCTTGCGGACCAGGAGGCGGTTGGCCCGCTCCCAGTGGTCGGGGGTCAGGTGGGCGACGGCGTCGGCGAGGCTCATGCGGACACCGCCTTCTCGAACTGCTCGCGGGTGCAGAAGCTCAGCAACGCCTTCTTCTCCGGCTTCTGGATCTCGCGCTCGGGCACGAATCCGACGGCTGCGTTCAGGGCGTGGACGGCGGTGTTGGCGACGTCCGGCTCGACGACGACCCGCCGGGTCGCCGGGTCGGCGAACAGCTCGGCCATGACGGTGGTGATCACGGCCCGGGTGAAGCCGTGCACGGGCCGGTCGGTCGGCGCGACCAGGAAGTGCATGCCGACGTCGCCCGGCTCCGGCTCGTACAGCCCGACCAGCTCGCGGTGGGCGGGGTCGTAGCGCTCCATCAGGAAGGCCGGGACCCCGTCGTGCAGACCGAGGTGGGCCTGCTGGTGCTCGTCGGCGGCCACCTCCATGTAGGCCCGCTCCACGTCCACCAGTGTGGCGTCCTGCATCATCCAGAACGCGGACTTGGGGTGGGTGAGCCAGTCGTGCAGCAGGACGGCGTCCTTCAGCGGGTCGACGGGGCGCAGGGTCAGCGCCCCGACGGCGGTGCTGGTGGTGCTGGTGGTGCTGGTGGTGCTCATGCGGCTCATACTGCGAACTCCTGGAACGCGATCGTCTTCTCGACCGGGTAGTACTCGCGGCCGAGCAGCTCCCGGACGATGCAGCTGTTGCGGTAGGCGCCCATGCCCAGGTCGGGGCTGGTGACGCTGTGCGCGTGGACCCCCGCGTTCTGCAGGAACACGCCGCCTCCGGTGACGTCCACGGCGTAGTTGCGGCCGATGTCGAAGTTGCCCCGGGAGTCGTAGCGCAGCCGGTCGCGCACGGGCTTGAGGAACTCCGGCTCGGCGTACCGGTAGCCGGTGGCGAGGATCAGGCCCTCGGTCTCGATCTCGAAGTCCTCGCCCTGCTCCTCCTGGCGGAAGCCGAGCGTGTAGGTGCCGTCCGCGTACCGGGCCTCGGTCAGCGCCGAGTTGGTGAGCAGGCGGGTGGGGACAGGGCCGGCGAGCTTCTTCTGGTAGAGCAGGTCGAAGATCTCGTTGATCAGGTCGCCGTCGATGCCCTTGAAGAGGCCCTTCTGCTCGGCCGTGAGGCGGTAGCGGGTGTCCTCGGGCAGCGCGTGGTAGTAGTCCACGTACTCCGGGGACGTCATCTCCAGCGTCAGCTTGGTGTATTCGAGGGGGAAGAAGCGCGGGGAGCGGGTCACCCAGTTGAGCTGGTAGCCGTGGACGTCGATCTCGCCCAGCAGGTCCTGGTAGATCTCCGCGGCGGACTGGCCGCTGCCGACCAGCGTGATCGACTTCTTCTTCACCAGCTCCGCCCGCCGCTGGACGTACCGGGAGTTGTGGAGGAAGTCGCCGGCCAGGCCCCGGCAGGCGTCCGGGATGTGCGGCGGGGTGCCGGTGCCGAGGACCAGGCGGCGGGCGCGGTAGGTGTCGCCGGAGGTGGTGGCGACGGCGTACAGCTCCTCGCTCTCGTCGTAGGTCACCTCGGTGACCGTCGTCGAGAAGCGGACGCTGCTGAGTCTGTGCGCGGCCCAGCGGCAGTAGTCGTCGTACTCGACGCGCAGGGGGTAGAAGTTCTCCCGGATGTAGAACGAGTACAGCCGGCCCTTCTCCTTCAGGTAGTTGAGGAAGGAGTACGGCGAGGTCGGGTCGGCGAGGGTGACCAGGTCCGACATGAACGGGGTCTGGAGGTGCGCGCCGTCCAGGAACATCCCGGCGTGCCACTCGAAGTCCGGCTTGGACTCCAGGAAGACGCCGTTCAGCTCGGCGATGGGCTCGGTGAGGCAGGCCAGGCCGAGGTTGAAGGGGCCGAGGCCGATCCCCACGAAGTCGTACGGGGCGCTGGCTTCAGGAAGCGCGGTCAAGGGAGTCTCCCAGGTACTGCTCGGCGTGGCCGGCGATCAGGTCGAGGACGGCGGCGATGTCGGCCGTGGTCGTCTCGGGGTTGAGCAGGGTGAACTTCAGGTAGTGGCGACCGGCCACCTTGGTGCCCGCGACCACGGCGTCGCCGGAGGCGAACAGGGCCTTGCGGGCGTACAGGTTGGCGCGGTCGATCTCGGCGGGGTCGGTAACGGCCGCCGGGATGCAGCGGAAGACCAGGGTGGACAGCGACGGCTGGACCACGACGTCGAAGCGCGGGTCGGCGGCGAGCAGTTTCCAGCCCTCGGCGGCCAGGTCGCAGACCTCGTCGAAAAGTTCGCCGATGCCGTCGGCGCCCATCACGCGCAGCGTCATCCACAGCTTGAGCGCGTCGAAGCGGCGGGTGGTCTGGAGGGACTTGTCCACCTGGTTGGGGATACGTTCCTGCACCATGCGGCGCGGGTTGAGGTACTCCGCGTGGTAGGTGGCGTGGCGCAGGGTGGCCGCGTCGCGGACCAGCACGGCGGACGAACTCACCGGCTGGAAGAAGGACTTGTGGTAGTCCACGGTGACCGAGTCGGCCCGCTCGATGCCGTCGATGCGGTGCCGGTACTTCAGGGAGGCGAGCAGCCCGCAGCCGTAGGCCGCGTCCACGTGCATCCACACGCCGTACTGCTCGCACAGTTCGGCGATCTCCGGCAGCGGGTCGATGGAGCCGAAGTCGGTGGTGCCGCCGGTGGCGACGACGGCCATGGGGACCAGGCCGTCCTCGGCGCAGCGCTCCAGCTCGCGGGCGAGGGCGACGGTCTGCATGCGCTGGTCGTGGTCGACGGGGACCGACACGACCGCGTCGGGGCCGAGGCCGAGCAGTTTCGCCGACTTCTTCACGCTGAAGTGGCTGGCCTCGGAGGCGAAGATCCGCAGGTCGGCGAAGGACTCGGCCTTCGCCTCCTCGCGGGCGAGCAGCAGCGCCTGGAGGTTGGACTGGGTGCCGCCGGAGGTGAATACGCCGTCGGCCGCCGGGCCGAGGCCGATGCGGGCGCAGGTCCAGTCGATCAGCTTGCGCTCGATGAGTGTGCCGCCCGCCGACTGGTCCCAGGTGTCCAGGGAGGAGTTGACGGCGGACAGGACCGCCTCGCCGAGCACCGCCGGTATGACGACCGGGCAGTTGAGGTGGGCGAGGTAGCGGGGGTGGTGGAAGTAGACGGCGTCGCGCAGGTAGACGTCCTCCAGCTCGTCGAGGACCGCGGCCGTGTCGTGCAGCGGCCGGTCCAGGTCGATCCCGTCGATGCGGGGGGCGAGGGCGTCGACCGTGACACCGGTGAACGGCCGGTCCGTGGTGGCGATTCTGGCGGCCACCCGCTCGACTCCTTCGGTCACGGAGCGGCGGTACTGCTCCGCGGTGGCGTCGTTGAGCAGGTGCGAGCGCATGTGGGGGTCCTCCGGTGGGGACGGTCCGAGAGGGGCGGAAGAGGGCGGAGAGCCCTCGCTTCGACTTAGGTTAGCCTAACCTAAGTTGAGTCGATCAAACGCGTACCTGTGGGTGACCGCTGTCACTGCGGCCTCACGGGGCCGGGGCGTCAGCCCTGCTCGCGGAGTTGTTCCTCCGTCAGGCCGCGGCGCCAGTAGCCGACGAAGGTGACGCGCCGGCGGTCGATGCCGCGCTCGCCCACGAAGTGCCGCCGCAGCTCCTTGACGCACCCCGACTCGCCCGCGATCCAGACGTAGGGGCGCTCGGCGGACGGCAGCCGGGCGGCCCTGAGGGTGGCGAGGGCCGTTCCGGGCCCGCCGCCGGTGTCCCTGGCCAGCCAGGTGACCTCGGCGTCCGCGGCCGTCCTGAGGTGCTGCGCGTCCTCGGCGTGCGGCACCTCCAGCCACACCCGGGCACGGGTGCCGGCCGGCAGTGCCTCCACGATCGCGCAGGCGGCCGGTACGGCGGTCTCGTCGCCCCAGATCACCACCAGGTCGGTGTCCCCGGGCGGCCGGAAGCGGATCGCCCGGTTGTCGGCGACCGCCGGGCCGAGCAGCAGCACGCGGTCACCGGAGGCGGCGCCGGCGGCCCAGCGGGCGGCGGGACCGGCTTCGGGTCCCGACCCCGGTGCGACGCCGTGCAGGACGAAGTCGACGTCGATCTCGGCGGTGTGCCCGTACGTGTCCCGGCGCAGCGCCCGCAGCGTGTACGAGCGCATCACCGCCCGCGCGTCGTCCGGCAGTTCGCGCCAGCCCTGCCACCAGCCCTCGCCCAGCTCGACCGGGACCGCGGGCTCCGCCTGCCCCGGGTGCGGCAGGAACAGCGACAGCGACTGGTCCAGGCCGTCGGAGCGGAAGGCGTGCAGGTCGGGCCCCGCGAAGGTGACCCGGGCCAGGGACGGGCCGAGCCGCCGCGTCCGTACGACCTGGAGGGAGAAGAAACGGAACGGGGCGGCAACGGCCGTCGTCATGAGGGGCTCCGGAGAAGGGGGGTGGGTCAGCCGACCTTCTTGGCGTTCTCGATCGCCTCGGCCAGGTTGTCCAGCAGGGGCGTGCACTTGTCGTAGGACAGGATCGGCTCGGGGGAGCGGGCGATGACCTGGCCGGCCTTGACCGCGGGGAGCTTCTTCCAGGTGCCCTCGGTGATGTCGGCGGGCTGGATGGTCGAGGCGCGGTCGTCCATGATGATGACGTCGGCCGGGTACTTGTCGACGTTCTCCCAGCTCAGGGACTCGAACCAGCCGCCGGTCGCCTTCTTGGCCGCCTCGGAGGGCTCGACGAAGTTCACGCCGAGGGCCTTGAAGTACTCCAGGTCCACCGAGAGGTTGGTGCCGGAGACGTAGAACAGGTCGGGGCTCGCGGAGCCGGCCAGCACCCGGATCTCGGGCTTGGCCTTGGCGGCGGCGCGCAGCCGGGCGGCGGCCTTGTCGAAGGCGGCCTTGGCGTCGGTGACCTTCTTGGCCTTCATGTCGGCGCCGAGCGACCCGGCCAGCTCCCACATGCGCTGGAGCGGCTGGGTGAGCTGACGGTCGAAGACGGAGATCGCCACGCTCGGGGCGAGCTTGGCGATCTTGTCCTTCGACTCCTCCGGGACGGACCACAGGGTGCCCGCGGTGTCGAACGTCGTGGTGATGAGCACGTCGGGGGCGAGGGAGGCGTACTTCTCGACGTTGAGCTTGCCCCACTCGTTGCCGAGCACGGTGACCTTGTCCACGTCCAGGTCGCCGGCCTGCACGTCGGGCTTGCCGTCCTTGGTGGTGGTCGGGCCGAAGACGCCCTTGACCTGGACGCCGTAGTCGAAGAGGGCGGCGGCGACGCCGGTGAAGGCGACGATGTTCGCCGGCACCTTGTCCAGCTTCACGGTCGTGCCGCGGTCGTCCTTGAAGGACCAGGGGCCGGACGTGGCGGCGCCCTCGCTGGTCCCGCCGCTGTCCTTGTCGCCGTCCCCGCAGGCCGCGAGCACGGCGCCGAGGCCGAGGGCGCCGCCGGCGGCGAGGATTCCGCGGCGGGTCGGGTGGGTGGCGCTGGCGTGGGACATGGTGGTGGCTGCCTTCGAACGGTGCGGAGCGTCGTGCCCCGCGGGACAATTCGAAGGTAGGTTAGCCTAACCTCAGATCTTGTCCAGGGGCGGGGCCCCCGCGCTGCCCCGCCCCCGGCCGTCCGGGGCTCAGCTCACCAGCCCCAACTCCCGTGCGATCAGCATCCGCTGGACCTCGCTGGTGCCCTCGCCGATCTCCAGGATCTTCGCGTCCCGCCACATGCGGGCCACCGGGTACTCGTTCATGAAGCCGTAGCCGCCGTGGATCTGGGTGGCGTCCCGGGCGTTGTCCACCGCGACCGTCGACGAGTACAGCTTCGCCAGCGCCGCCTCCTTCTTGAACGGCTCGCCCGCCACCAGGCGCGAGGCCGCGTCCCGCCAGGCGAGGCGGGCCGTGTGGGCCTTCATCTCCATGTCGGCGATCTTGAACTGGATGGCCTGGTTGGCGCCGATGGGCTTGCCGAAGGCGTGACGTTCCTTCGCGTAGGCGACCGACTCGTCCACACAGCCCTGCGCGAGCCCCGTGCCCAGCGCCGCGATGGCGACCCGGCCCTCGTCCAGGATGCGCAGGAACTGCGCGTAGCCGCGCCCCCGTTCGCCCAGCAGGTTCGCCGCCGGGACCCGGACGTCGGCGAAGGACAGCTCACGGGTGTCCGAGGCGTTCCAGCCGACCTTCGAGTACGGGGCGGCCACCGTGAAGCCCGGGGTGCCCGAGGGGACGATGATCGACGAGATCAGGGGCCGTCCGTCCGGCTTGCGGCCGGTGACCGCCGTGACCGTCACCAGACCCGTGATGTCCGTACCGGAGTTGGTGATGAAGCACTTAGTGCCGTTGATCACCCACTCGTCGGTGTCCTCGTCCAGGCGGGCCGTCGTACGGGTGGCGCCCGCGTCGCTGCCGCCGTCCGGCTCGGTGAGGCCGAAGGCGCCCAGGATCTCGCCCGAGCACAGCCGGGGCAGCCACTGGCGCTTCTGCTCCTCGGTGCCGAACAGGTGCAGCGGCATCGCGCCCAGCGAGACGCCCGCCTCCAGCGTGATCGCCACCGACGAGTCGACCCGGGCCAGCTCCTCCAGGGCCACGCCGAGGGCGAAGTAGTCGCCGCCCATGCCGCCGTACTCCTCCGGGAACGGCAGCCCGAACAGGCCCATGCGGCCCATCTCGCGGACGATCTCGTAGGGGAACTCGTGCCGCTCGTAGAAGTCGCCGATCTTCGGCGCCACCACGTCGTGCGCGAACGCCTCGACCGTGCGGCGCAGTTCTTCCAGTTCGGGGGAGAGCTTGTGGTCCATGGTGTTCACGACTCCTGGTGGGAGAGGGCTCGAACGGTGCGGGACGGGCTCGGTCGGCCCAGGTGCGCGGCCATCCAGACGCTGGTGGCGACCAGACGGCCGAGGTCGACTCCGGTGTCGATGCCGAGGCCCCGCAGCATCCACACGAGGTCCTCGGTGGCGAGATTGCCGGTGGCGGACTTGGCGAAGGGACAGCCGCCGAGACCGCCGGCGGAGGCGTCGACCGTGGTGACGCCCTGCTGGAGCGCGGCCAGCGTGTTGGCCAGGGCCTGGCCGTAGGTGTCGTGGAAGTGCACGCCCAGCGCGGAGACCGGCACGCCCGCCCCGGCCAGCGCGGTGAGCAGGGCCGTCACATGGCCCGGGGTCGCCACGCCGATGGTGTCGCCCAGGCTCAGCTCGTCGCAGCCCATCTCCAGCAGGGCCCGGCAGACCTTCACCACCTGGGGGACCGGGACCGGGCCCTCCCAAGGGTCGCCGAAGCACATGGAGAGATAGCCGCGGACGTGGACGCCGCCCGCCCTCGCCCGGGCCACCACCGGCTCGAACATGGCCAGCGCCTCGTCCACCGTGCGGTTGAGGTTGGCCTTGGCGAAGGACTCCGTGGCGCTGGCGAAGACCGCGACGCGGCGCGCGCCGAGCGCGAGGGCCCGCTCCAGGCCGCGTTCGTTCGGCACCAGCACCGGCAGTTCGACGGGCAGGTCCGCCACCGCCGGGAACAGCTCCTCCGCGTCCGCCAGCTGGGGGACCCATTTGGGGTGGACGAAGCTCGTCGCCTCGATGGTGGTCAGGCCGGTGCCGGCCAGGCGCCGGATGAACTCCGCCTTGACGGCCGTCGGCACGGTCGCCTTCTCGTTCTGGAGTCCGTCGCGCGCGCCGACCTCGTGGACGCGGACGCGGGCGGGCAGCCCTTCGGCCGGTACGGCCATCGGCAGGCCCAGTTCCGGGGCGTTCATGCCGTCTCCTCCTTCGCGTCCGCCGGGTCGTCGACGGGCGCGATGACCGCGAGCACCTGGTCCATGGCGACGGTCGTGCCCGGCGCCACGTCCAGCTCGGCGACGGTGCCCGCGTGCGGCGCGGAGACGACGTGCTCCATCTTCATCGCCTCCACCACCAGCAGGCTCTGCCCGGCGCTCACCTCGTCGCCGACGGCGACCTTCACCACCGTCACCGTGCCCGGCATCGGCGCGGTCAGCGAGTCGGCGCCCGCGTGGGCGGCCCGGTCGAGGGACGCGGCGACCGGGTCGTGGTCGCGCACCTGCCAGGCGTCGCCGTCGCGGCCCAGCCAGTCGGCGGCGCGGTGGAAGGTGTGCCGGACGCCGTCCAGGGTGACGGCGACCCGGTCCTCGGTGACGGTGTGGGTGCCGCGCGGGGTGTGCGTGACGGGTTCGAGTCCCGGCGCGCGCAGCGGGAAGGAGACCGGCTTCGGCTCGCCGCCGGTGCGCCAGCCGCTGGGCACCGAGAACGGGTCCGTCCAGCCGTCGCCGCCGGGGCGCAGCGCCTCCAGCCGTACGGCCGCCGCCGCCTCGTACACCTCCTCCGGTACGCCGGTGGCGACCAGGCCGTCGACCTCGCGCTCCACCAGACCCGTGTCCAGCTCGCCCGCCACCACCGCCGGGTGCGCCAGCAGCCGCCGCAGGAAACCGGCGTTGGTCTGCACGCCCAGGGTGACCGTCGAGGCGAGGGCCGCCCGGAGCCTGCGCAGCGCGGTCTCCCGGTCGGGGCCGTAGGCGATCACCTTGGACAGCATCGGGTCGTACAGGCTGCCGACCTCGGTGCCCTCGCTGAGCCCCGAGTCGGTGCGCACGCCGTCGCCCTCCGGCTCGCGCAGCCGCAGCACCGTGCCGCCGGAGGGCAGGAAGCCGCGCGCCGGGTCCTCCGCGCACAGCCGGGCCTCGACGGCGTGCCCGGTCAGCCGTACGTCCTGCTGCGCGAACCCGAGCCGCTCACCGGCCGCCACCCGCAGCTGCCACTCCACCAGGTCCAGGCCGGTCACCAGCTCGGTCACCGGGTGCTCGACCTGGAGACGGGTGTTCATCTCCATGAAGTAGTACTGGGAGGGGTCGCCGCCGGGGACGATGAACTCCACCGTGCCCGCGCCCCGGTAGCCGCAGGAGCGGGCCGCCTGCACGGCCGCCTCGCCCATCGCCGCCCGTGTCGCCTCGTCCAGCAGGACGCTCGGCGCCTCCTCGATCACCTTCTGGTGCCGGCGCTGGAGCGAGCACTCGCGCTCGCCCAGGTGCACCACGTTGCCGTGGCCGTCGGCCAGCACCTGGATCTCGATGTGCCGGGGCCGGTCGATCCACCGCTCCACCAGCAGCGTGTCGTCACCGAAGGAGGCGCGGGCCTCGCGGCGGGCAGCGGCGATCTCGTCGGCCAGCACGGCCGCGTCCCGCACCAGCCGCATGCCCTTGCCGCCACCGCCCGCCGACGGCTTGAGCAGCACCGGGGTGCCGATCTCGCGGGCGGCGTCGGCGAGCTGCGCGTCGGTGAGCCCGCTGCCGCTGGAGCCGGGGACGACCGGCACCCCGGCCGCCCGCACCGTCTCCTTGGCCCGGATCTTGTCGCCCATCAGGGCGATGGCGTCGGCCGACGGCCCGATGAAGACCAGCCCCGCCGCCTCGCAGGCCCGCGCGAAACCCGCGTTCTCCGCGAGGAAGCCGTACCCCGGGTGGACCGCCTGCGCCCCCGTGCGGGCCGCCGCCTCCAGCAGCCGCTCGACGGACAGATAGCTCTCGGTCGCCGGTGCCGGGCCGATCCGTACCGCCTCGTCGGCCTCCCGCACGTGCCGCGCGTCCGCGTCGGCGTCGGAGAAGACCGCCACCGAGCGCACGCCCATCGCGCGCAGGGTCCGCACGACGCGGACGGCGATCTCGCCCCGGTTGGCGACGAGCACGGTGTCGAACATGCGCGGCGTCCCGTCGCCCGGTGTCCCGTTCGTGTTCTGCATGGGTCCCCTCCTCACATCCGGAAGACGCCGAACTGGGGCTCGCCCAGCGGCGCGTTGGCACACGCGGTCAGGGCCAGGCCCAGCACCTGCCGGGTGTCGGCGGGCTCGATCACGCCGTCGTCCCACAGGCGGGCGGTCGCGTAGTAGGCGTTGCCCTGCCGCTCGTACTGGGCGCGGACCGGCGCCTTGAAGGACTCCTCCTCCTCGGCCGGCCACTCCTCCCCGCGCGCCTCCAGCTGGTCCCGCTTGACCGTGGCCAGCACGGAGGCGGCCTGCTCGCCGCCCATCACGGAGATCTTGGCGTTGGGCCACATCCACAGGAAGCGCGGCGAATAGGCCCGCCCGCACATCGAGTAGTTCCCCGCGCCGTACGACCCGCCGACGACCACCGTCAGTTTCGGCACCCGCGTGCACGCCACCGCCGTCACCATCTTGGCGCCGTGCTTGGCGATGCCACCGGCCTCGTAGTCCCGGCCCACCATGAACCCGGAGATGTTCTGGAGGAACACCAGCGGGATGCCGCGCTGGTCGCACAGCTCGATGAAGTGGGCGCCCTTCTGGGCCGACTCGGAGAACAGGATGCCGTTGTTGGCGACGATCCCCACCGGGTGGCCGTGGATGCGGGCGAAGCCGGTGACCAGGGTCTGCCCGTACTCCGACTTGAACTCGGCGAACCGGGAGCCGTCCACCACGCGCGCGATGACCTCGCGCACGTCGTAGGGGGTGCGCGAGTCGACCGGCACCACGCCGTACAGCCCCTGCGGGTCCACCTTCGGCTCGACCGCGGGCCGAACACCCCAGGGGAGCGCGCCGCGTTCCGGCAGGGTGGCGACGATCTGCCGCACGATGCGCAGGGCGTGCGGGTCGTCCTCCGCGAGGTGGTCGGTCACGCCGGACACCCGCGCGTGGACCTCGCCGCCGCCCAGCTCCTCCGCCGTGACCACCTCACCGGTGGCCGCCTTCACCAGCGGCGGGCCGCCCAGGAAGATCGTGCCCTGGTCGCGGACGATCACGGCCTCGTCGCTCATCGCCGGGACGTACGCGCCGCCCGCCGTGCAGGAGCCGAGGACCGCGGCGATCTGCGGGATGCCGGCGCCGGACATCCGGGCCTGGTTGTAGAAGATCCGCCCGAAGTGCTCGCGGTCGGGGAAGACCTCGTCCTGCATCGGCAGGAAGGCACCCCCCGAGTCCACCAGGTACAGGCACGGCAGCCGGTTCTCCAGCGCCACCTCCTGCGCCCGCAGGTGCTTCTTCACGGTCATCGGGTAGTACGTGCCGCCCTTGACGGTGGCGTCGTTGGCGACGATCACGCACTCCCGGCCGCTGACCCGGCCGATGCCGGCGATGACGCCGGCGGCCGGGGCCGCTCCGTCGTAGAGCCCGTCGGCCGCGAGCGGCGCCAGCTCCAGGAACGGCGAGCCCGGGTCGAGCAGCGTGTCCACGCGGTCGCGCGGCAGCAGCTTGCCCCGCGCGGTGTGCCGGGCCCGCGCCCGCTCGCCGCCGCCCAGCCGGGCCGCCACGAGCTTGGCGCGCAGTTCCTGAACGAGGGCGGCGTGCGCCTCCTCGTTGGCCCGAAATGCCTCCGACGCGGGATCGGCCGTCGTCGTCAGCTCCGGTGCCTCGTGCATCCTGCGGTCCCCTCACCCGATGGTCGATCGGTCGATCGGTTAATGAGCGTTAACGCATTTCCCTCAGGTTAACGACCGCTAACCGCCCTGTCTAGAATTGGTCCCATGGCCACCAGAACCGACGCCCCCACCCGCCGCGAGCAGATCCTCAAGGAGGCCGCCCGGCTCTTCGCCGAGCGCGGCTTCCACGGGGTGGGCGTCGACGAGATAGGCGCCGCGGTCGGCATCAGCGGTCCCGGCCTGTACCGGCACTTCCCCGGCAAGGACGCGATGCTCGCCGAGCTGCTGGTGGGGATCAGCGACTCGCTGCTGACCGGGGCGAAGCGCCGGCTGGCGGAGGCGGACGGGGCGGCCGGCTCCGAGGCGGTCCTCGACTCGCTGATCGAGGGGCACATCGACTTCGCGCTCGACGACCGCCCGCTCATCACCCTGCACGACCGCGAGCTGGACCGCCTCCGGGACGCCGACCGCAAGATGGTGCGCCAGTTGCAGCGGCAGTACGTCGAGCTGTGGGTCGGGGTGCTCCGGGAGGTCTACCCGGCGGTCCCCGAGCCCGCCGCCCGCTCCGCCGTCCACTCCGTCTTCGGCCTCCTGAACTCCACCCCCCACCTGGGTCGCGCCGGCTCCCTCCCGGGCCGCGCGGTGACGGCGTCCCTGCTGCACCGGATGGCCCGGGGGGCGTTCGCGGCGGTGGGCGAGGCGCAGGGGGTCCCGCCGGCGGCGGGGGAGTGACGAGGGTTACCCGCGCCCCGGTCTGGACGCTCCTCCCTACTCACCGGTACCGTGAAGTCTGAGCAAGCGCTTAGATTTCGTACCCTGGAGGTGGCGCGGTGCGCCGTACGGTGTTCAACGAGGACCACGAGGCGTTCCGGGAGACCCTCCGCGCCTTCATCGAGGCCGAGGTCGTCCCCGTCTACGACGACTGGTTCGCCGCGGGCCAGGCGCCGCGCGAGTTCTACTACAAGCTCGGCGAGCTGGGCATCTTCGGCATCAACGTGCCCGAGGAGTTCGGCGGCGCCGGCATGGACAGCCACAAGTTCGAGGCCGTCCTCTACGAGGAGACCGCCCGCGCGGGCGTCCAGTTCGGCGGCTCCGGCGTCCACGTGCTGCTCGCCCTGCCCTACATCAACATGCTGGCCACCGACGAGCAGAAGAAGCGCTACCTGCCGAAGTTCGTCACCGGCGAGGAGATGTGGGCCATCGCGATGACGGAGCCCGGCACCGGCTCCGACCTCGCGGGCATGAAGTCCACCGCCAAGCTCTCCGAGGACGGCACCCACTACGTCCTCAACGGCGCCAAGACCTTCATCACCGGCGGCGTCCACGCCGACCGGGTCATCGTCTGCGCCCGCACCGCCGCCCCCACGGCCGAGGACCGCCGCCACGGCATCTCCCTGTTCGCCGTGGACACCAAGTCCGAGGGCTACTCGGTGGGCCGCAAGCTGGACAAGCTGGGCCTGCGCACCTCCGACACCGCCGAGCTGGCCTTCGTCGACGTCAAGGTCCCCGTCGAGGACCTGCTCGGCGAGGAGAACAAGGGCTTCTCCTACCTCGGCCACAACCTGGCCTCCGAGCGCTGGGGCATCGCCTTCGGCGCCTACGCCCAGGCCAAGGCCGCCGTCCGGTTCGCCAAGCAGTACG
The DNA here is from genome assembly GCF_044765285.1 of Streptomyces sp. NPDC102490. NCBI lineage: Bacteria > Bacillati > Actinomycetota > Actinomycetes > Kitasatosporales > Streptomycetaceae > Streptomyces > Streptomyces sp. NPDC102490. The sequence continues at coordinate 352,994 of NZ_JBIWJU010000007.1, read as the reverse complement.
TGCAGGACCGCACCGTCTTCGGCAAGCCGGTCGCCCACTTCCAGAACACCAAGTTCGAGCTGGCCGCCTGCCAGGCCGAGGTGGACGCCGCCGAGGCCGTCGTCGACCGCGCCACCGAGGCCCTGGACGCCGGTGAGCTGACCCCCGCCGAGGCCGCCAGCGCCAAGCTGTTCTGCACCGAGGTCGCCCACCGCGTCATCGACCGCTGCCTCCAGCTGCACGGCGGCTACGGCTACATGAACGAGTACCCGATCGCCCGCCTGTACGCGGACAACCGCGTCAACCGCATCTACGGCGGCACCAGCGAGATCATGAAGTCGATCATCGCGAAGAACATGGGCCTGTAGACCCCAGGACATGAGCGAAGCACTCCAGTCCCTCCTCGACCTGCTCGACCTCGAGCGGATCGAGGAGGACATCTACCGCGGTAGCTCCCGGTCCGCCGTCGTCCCCCGGGTCTTCGGCGGCCAGGTGGCGGCCCAGGCCATGGTCGCCGCCGGCCGCACGGTCCCCGCGGACCGGCACGCGCACTCCCTGCACGCGTACTTCCTGCGCCCCGGCGACCCCGGCGCCCCCATCGTCTACAACGTGGACCGCCTGCGCGACGGCCGTTCCTTCACCACCCGCCGCGTCGTCGCCGTCCAGCACGGCAAGCCGATCTTCACGCTGTCGGCGTCCTTCCAGACGTACGAGGAGGGGCTCGACCACCAGGCCCCGATGCCGCCCGCACCGGACCCGGCGACCCTCCCCACCGGCGAGGAGCGGCTGCGGAGCTACCCGCACCTGCCCGTCGAGACCGTCGAGCGCTTCCTGGAGGCGCGCGCGGCCGTCGACCTGCGCTACGTCGACGACCCGCCCTTCGGCGACTTCGGCACCCCGCGCGAACCGCACTCCCAGGTGTGGTTCCGCACCAACGGCAAACTCGCGGACGACCCGCTGCTGCACGTCGTCCTCGCCACCTACGTCTCCGACATGACCCTGCTCGACTCGGTCCTGCTCGCGCACGGCCGCGGCGGCTGGGCCGTCGGCGACGTCGTCGGGGCCTCCCTGGACCACGCCATGTGGTTCCACCGGCCCTTCCGCGCCGACGAATGGCTTCTGTACGACCAGCAGTCGCCGTCCGCGTCCGGCGGCCGGGGCCTCGGCCAGGCCCGCATCCACACCCAGGACGGGCAGCTCGCCGTATCGGTCGTCCAGGAAGGCGTGGTCCGCGTCCCTCGGGAACACTGAGGGGCATGGCGGACACCGGGGACACGGCAGCGGCGGACCGGAACGGCGACAGCACCTTCACGGTGCTCGTCGCCGCCTTCGCCAATCTGGGCATCGCCGTCGCCAAGGCGGTGGCCGGTGTGATCAGCGGCTCCAGCGCCATGCTGTCCGAGGCCGCGCACTCGGTCGCCGACACCGTCACCGAGGTACTGCTGCTGACCTCGCTCAAACGCAGCGTCCGCCCCGCCGACGAGGACCACCCCCTCGGCCACGGCCCCGAGCGCTACATCTGGGCCCTGCTCGCCGCCGTCGCCACCTTCGTCGGCGGCGCCGTCTTCTCCCTCTACGACGGCATCCACACGCTCACCCACGGCGAGGACCTCGGCGACCCGCTGGTGTCGTACCTCGTCCTGGCCGTGGCCTTCCTCCTGGAGGGCTACTCGCTGCGCACCGGCCTGCGGCAGGTCCGCGGCGAGGCCGACCGCCACCGGGTGACCTTCGGCCGCTATCTGCGCCGCACCCCCGACACCGCCGTCAAGGCCGTCGTCATGGAGGACTCCGCCGCCCTGGCCGGCCTGCTGCTGGCCGCGGGCGGGCTGCTCGGCGGACAGCTCACCGGCTCCGGCGTCTGGGACGGCGCCGCCTCGCTGTGCATCGGCGCCCTGCTGCTGTACGTCGCCTGGGTGCTGGGCCGCTCCAACGCCGAGTTCCTCGTCGGCCGCCCGCTGCCGCGCACCGTCCGGGACCGGATCAGGGCGGAGCTGGTGGCCGTCGAGCACATCGAGGCCGTACTGGAGCTGACCACCCTCGTGCAGGGGCCGCGGGAGGCGCTGGTCGCCGCCAAGGTCGATTTCCGGGACGTGTCGACGGCGGCGCAGATCGAGTGGGCCTGCGAGCGGGCCGAGCAGCGGCTGCGGGAGGAGTTCCCGATGGTGCGCCGGGTCTACCTGGACCCGACGCCGGGCTTCGCGCAGCGCCGCTCGGAGGGGCTGAACCCCTGGCCGTAGGGGCCCGGGGCGCGGGCTACTCCCGCCCGGCCAGCCCGGCCTCGGTGAGCAGGTACGCCGTCATCGGGTCGTAGTGGCGCGGGCTGACCACGTGGTCGTCCAGCGGCACCGCCACCTGGAGGGTGCCCTCGGACTCGGCGAGGAAGAGGGCCGGGTCGTTGCAGTCCGCGTAGCCGACCGAGTCCACGCCGTGCTGGGCCGCGTACCCGGCCCAGCCGTGGTCGGCGACCACCAGGTCGGGCAGCGGACGGCCCGCGCGCTCCAGACCGGTCAGGATCGCCTTCATCGGCTCCCCCGAGTGGGTGTGCCACAGCGAGGCCCCGTGCTCCAGCACCGAGACGTCCGCGAACTGCTGGACGTACCCCTCCTCCGTGGTCAGCCCCTCCGGGATCACCACGATCTCGCAGCCCGCGGCCCGCAGCGCGGCGGCCGTGGCGCGGTGCACGTCGAGCAGCCCGCCGGGGTGACCGGTCGCGAACAGCACCCGCTGCCCGCCGTCGGCCGCCTTGCGCAGCCGCCCCGCCATCCGCTCCAGGGCGGAGATCGTCAGCTCCGGGTCGATGGTGTCCTGGCCGTACCGGTGCTCGGGGTCGTCGTTGACGCCGACCCGCTCCGCCATCACCGCGAGCACGTCCTGCTCGTCGTTCCAGCGGTCGCCCAGCTCCAGACCGAGCCAGAAGCCCCGGTCGCCGTTGGCCAGTTTCCGGTAGTGGGAGAGGTTGTTCTCGCGGGGCGTGGCGACGTCGCCCGCGATACGCGTCCTGACGAGGTGCTCGGCGAGTTCGGCGCGGCTGGGTGTCCCGAGTATCGGCATGGCTCCATTGTGAGGCAGCCCCGGTCCGGACAGCAGCCGGTCCCGGCGGGCTAGCCGATTCCACCAGTCCCCGGCGCGGGTATGGACGGAATGTACATGTCGCGGCGGCAATTGGGCCATCTAGTCTGCGACGACCGGCTGCCCCGCTCACCAGTACAGTCGGACGGCAGCAGTACATACGCGACGAAGCGTAAGAAGGAAGGCAGTACATGAGCAGCAACGAGACGCCCCGCGGTCCCGTCGACTCCTCCCGGGTCCCGCGGTACGCCGGGCCCGCGACCTTCGCCCGGCTCCCGCGCCTGGACGAGGTCGGCACCGCCGACGTCGCCGTCGTGGGCGTGCCGTTCGACTCGGGCGTCTCCTACCGGCCCGGCGCCCGCTTCGGCGGCAACGCCATCCGCGAGGCCTCCCGCCTGCTGCGCCCCTACAACCCGGCGCAGGACGCCGCCCCCTTCGCCCTCGCCCAGGTCGCGGACGGCGGCGACATCGCCGTGAACCCGTTCAACATCCACGAGGCCGTCGAGACGATCGAGGCCGCCGCCGACGACCTCCTCGGCACCGGTGCCCGCCTGATGACCCTGGGCGGCGACCACACCATCGCCCTGCCGCTGCTCCGCTCGGTCGCCAAGAAGCACGGCCCCGTCGCCCTGCTGCACTTCGACGCCCACCTGGACACCTGGGACACCTACTTCGGCGCCGAGTACACGCACGGCACCCCCTTCCGGCGCGCGGTGGAGGAGGGCGTCCTCGACACCTCCGCGCTCTCCCACGTCGGCACCCGCGGCCCCCTGTACGGCAAGAAGGACCTCACCGACGACGAGAAGATGGGCTTCGGCATCGTGACGTCGGCGGACGTCTACCGCCGCGGCGCCGACGAGATCGCCGACCAGCTGCGCCAGCGCATCGGGGACCGCCCGCTGTACATCTCCATCGACATCGACTGCCTCGACCCCGCCCACGCCCCCGGCACCGGCACCCCCGAGGCCGGCGGCATGACCTCCCGCGAGCTGCTGGAGATCCTGCGCGGCCTGGCCTCCTGCAACCTGGTCTCCGCCGACGTCGTCGAGGTCGCCCCGGCCTACGACCACGCGGAGATCACGTCGGTGGCCGCGTCCCACACCGCCTACGAACTGACCACGATCATGTCCCGCCAGATCGCCGAGGCCCGTTCGCAGTGACCCACGACCACGACCTGGTACTCCGACCGACCGCCGCCCAGACCCAGGCCGCACTGAACCCGCCCCCGGGGCGCACCGGCGGGGACCTGGTCGTGGAGTCGCTGGCCGCCCTCGGCGCGACCACCGTCTTCGGCGTGCCCGGCCAGCACGCCCTCGCCGTGTTCGACGCCCTGCGCCGCTCCGACCTGCGCTACCTCGGCCTGCGGGTGGAGAACAACGCCGGTTTCGCGGCGGACGCCTACGGCCGGATCACCGGCGAGGCGGCCCCGCTGCTGCTGTCGACCGGCCCCGGCGCGCTCACCTCCCTGGCCGCGCTCCAGGAGGCGCGGGCGGCCTCCGCGCCGGTCCTGGCGATCAGCAGCCAGGTCCCCACGGCCGGCCTCGGCGGCGGACGCCGCGGCTACCTGCACGAACTCCCCGACCAGGCAGCCTCCTTCCGGGGCGTGGTCAAGTCCGTGCACACCGCCCGCAGCCAGTCCCAGATCCCGTCCGCCATCGCGGAGGCGTGGGTCTCGGCGCTGACCGTCCCGCACGGCCCGGTGTGGGTGGAGATCCCGCAGGACGTCCTGCTGGCCGAGACCACGGTCCCCGTGGTGACGGGCGGCGACACCTTCCCCGAGGAACTGCCCCCGCGCCCCGAGCTGACGGCGGTGGCCGCCGACCTGCTCACCCGCGCCGAGCGCCCGGCGATCATCGCGGGCGGGGGAGTGGTCCGCGCGGACGCCTCGGGCAAGCTGAGGCAGCTCGCGGAGCGGCTCGCGGCCCCCGTCGTCACCACCTTCGGCGGCAAGGGCGCCTTCCCCTGGACGCATCCCCTCTCCCTCCAGTCCTGGCTGGAGGACCGCCACACGACGGACTTCCTGGAGGACGCCGACGTCCTGCTCGTGATCGGCTCGGGCCTCGGCGAACTCTCCTCGAACTACCACACGTTCGCGCCCCGCGGCCGGGTGATCCAGATCGAGGCCGACCTCGGCAAACTGGAGTCCAACCACCCGGCCCTCGGCATCCACGCCGACGCCCGCCTCGCCCTCCAGGCCCTGCTGGAGACGGCGGGGGAGCGCACCGACCCGGCCGCCCCCGAGCGCGTCCGCGAGGTACTGAACCGGGTCCGCGCACGCATCGCCGCCCAGGGACTCACCCTGGAGCAGGACGTCCTGGCCGCCGTACGCAAGGCCCTCCCGCCCCGCGCCCCCTCCTTCTGGGACATGACCGTCCTGGCCTACTGGGCCTGGTCCGCCTTCGACGCCAAGGCCCCGGGCACCCTGCTCTCCGCCCAGGGCTCCGGCGGCCTCGGCTACGCCTTCCCGGCGGCCCTCGGCGCCGCTGCCGCCGACCCCACCCACCCGGTGCTGGCCGTCTCCGGCGACGGCGGCGCCCTGTACTCGATCGCCGAGCTGGCCACCGCCCGCCAGTACGGCCTGAACGTCACCTGGCTCGTCGTCGACGACGGCGGCTACGGCATCCTGCGCGCGTACATGACCGACGCCTTCGGCACGCCGACGGCCGCGGCGACGGACCTGCCGGGACCCGACTTCGTCGCCCTGGCCGAGTCGTTCGGGGTGCCGGGCGTACGCACGTCCCCAGAGGCCCTGGAGACGGACCTCGCGAAGGCCCTGGCCGCACCGGGGCCGTCCGTGGTCGTCCTCCCGGCCGCCCTGCGGATGTTCGCGCCGACGCACCTGGGCTGACGCGGCGGGGCGGCGCCTACCAGATCGACTCCACCCACTCCGGGTGGTCGATGAACGGGTTGCGGTTGTGCTGGTAGTCGTCGTAGACGACCTGGTTGCGGTGCTCCTCGAAGGCGTCCGGCGGGTCCTCGTCGTTCCACGCCTTCAGCACGGAGAGCTTGCCGATGTACGGGTTGCTGCCGTTGTCGACCTGGCCGTTGACCTCCAGGTCGGCGAAGCCGTCGCCGCCCTCGTAGCGGACCGCCATGTAGAAGATCATGCGGGCCACGTCGCCCTTGACCGCGTCGCGGGGTTCGAAGGAGTCGGAGTCGGTGAGGCTGCCGCCGCCCTCGCCGACGGCGCTGCCGCCGTCGTCGAAGTCCTTGTTGCCCCGGACGCTGTTGATCCGGACGTCCTCGGGCCGCAGGTGGTGCAGGTCGGTGCCGGGGCCGGTGGCGGTGCCGAAGTCGCCGTGGGACTTGGCCCACACGTGCTCGCGGTTCCAGTCGCCGGTGTCGCCGCCGTTGAGCGACTTGCCGCGGGAGACGCCCGAGTAGAGCAGGATCACGTTGGCGGTGTTGGCCGGGTCCTCGTCGGTGGCCTTCAGGGCGTCCCAGACCGCCGAGTACGACAGCTTCGTCTGGTCGCTGATGATCGTGTGGAGGGACGACTTGAGGCTCGTGCCCGTCTTGCCGATCGCGTCCTTGTAGTACGTCGCGTCGTAGTCCGTGCTGGTCGTCGTGGTCGTGTTCGCCGTCGTGGTCGCCGTGGCCGGGCTCGCCGTGAGGGAGGGGGCGGCGAGTGAGGCGAGCACGGCGGCCGTGGCGAGGGTCGCCGCCTTCCGGCGCCGGGTGCGTATCGCGAGCATGTGGGGTGTCCGATCTACGCGTGTCGAACGGAGTCGTAGGACGAGCGTGACATGGACATGTTGGAGACGGGGTGTACGGAGAGTGCCGATTGCGTGACGGTGGCCCCCGGCCGTGAGGGGCGGGGGCCACCGGGGCGGGTGTGCCGTGGGTCGGTCGACGCACGGGCCGTGGTCGGCCCGGGGACGGGCTGTGCGTCCCGCCGGGGTCACTCGGGGGCGGCCGCCCACGACGCCAGGAGCGCCAGACCGTCGGCGGCCGGTGTGCCCGCGGCCGCGGTGTAGACGTTGAGGTGCAGGCCGGGTTCGGCGGGCAGTTCCAGGGACTCGACGTCCAGGTCGAGCCGGCCCACGACCGGATGGCGCAGCCGCTTGCGGCCGGACCGGTGCAGCCGCACGTCCTGAGAGGCCCACCGCTGCCGGAACAGCTCACTGTGCGACGACAGTTCGCCGACCAGGGCGATCAGTTCGTCGTCGTGCGGAGTGCGGCCGGCTTCCATGCGGAGCTTGGCGGCCACGTCGACGGCGATCCGGTCGTAGTCGACGAAGAAGTCCCTGGCCGCCTCGGGGTTCAGATAGACGAACCGCGCCGTGTTCGCGGGCCGTCGCGGGTCGGCCAGCACCGGTGCGTACAGCGCGCGGGCGAGTCGGTTCGTGGCGAGCACGTCATAACGGCCGTTGCCGATCCAGGCCGGCGCATGGGAGATCGCGTCGAGCACCTGTTGCAGTGTCGAGCGCACCGTCACGGCGGGTCCGCGCCGGTGCGGGCCGCCGGGCGTCCTGGACCGGCGGGCGAGGTGGAACAGGTGGTCGCGCTCGGCCTCGTCGAGCTGCAAGGCGGAGGCCAACGCGTCGAGCACGCCGTCGGAGGCACCGGCGAGGCCGCCGCGCTCCATGCGTACGTAGTAGTCGACCGACACCCCCGCCAGCAGTGCCACTTCCTCGCGGCGCAGACCTTTGACCCGGCGGTTGCCGCCGTACGCGGGCAGGCCCGCCTTCTCGGGTGCGATGCGGGCGCGGCGCGAGCTGAGGAACTCCCGGATCTCGGTGCGCGGGTCTCTCGTGGCCATCCGCTCACCGTAAGCCCGTGTCACGGTCAGGGGGTACCGGACGCGGTCGTCGCGATGCCGCCGTCCACCGGGATGACGGTGCCGTTGAGGTAGGCCCCGGCCCGACTGGCGAGAAACACGGCGGTGCCCGCCATGTCGTCGTCGCGGCCGAGCCGGCGCAGCGGGGTCGCCGCCGCGAGCGTGTCCCCGACGGCATCGAGCGTGGCCGCCATCATGTGCGACGGGAACACTCCCGGCGCCACAGCGTTCACCGTGACGTGCTGGGGGCCCAGCTCTCGGGCGAGCACTCGGGTGAGCTGATGGAGCGCCGCCTTGCTGCTGGCGTACGAGTAGTTGGGCGACTGGGCGACGTGGATGGCGGCGATACTGCCGATGTTGATGATCCGCGCGGGATCATCGACGGTGCCCGCCCTGCGAAGCGCCGGGAGCAGCGCCTGCACCAGCCAGAACGGCGACTTGAGGTTGAGGTCGAGCACCGTGTCCCAGGCCTCGTCCGGGAACGTCGCCAGCGGCTCGCGCCACATCGCTCCCGCTTTGTTGACCAGGATGTCCAGGCGGTCCGAGTCGGCCGTGACGAGATCGGCCAGGCGCTGACACTCCTCGTGCCTGGACAGGTCGGCGGGGATCGCTTGGACGTCGCCGAACGCGGACAGCAGACGCTGTGCCTCCGCGCAGGTGTCCGCCTTGCGTGAGCTGATGACGACGCGGGCGCCCGCCTGGAGAAGGCCCCGCGCGATCATCATCCCGATGCCCTTGGTGCCGCCGGTGACGAGGGCGTGCTTCCCACTCAGATCGAAGAGTTCCGGGTGAGTGGTGAATCGGTTGTCCGCCATGGGTCTCCGTACCTCGCCTGTCCGTGGAGTGTTTGCCGGCGTTTCCGACTCGACCAGGCTGGCAGCGGTTTCGGGCGTCCGGGAGATCCTGGTGATACGGGTACTGGGAGGTCCCCCTTCCCTGACGCGGAGGTCAGTCGAGCAGTGTGGGCAGGGCCCCCTTGAGCGTCGTGAGCTGGGCGCGGTAGCCCGCGTTGAACTCGGCCAGTTCGGGGGTGCCGAGGTTGTCCTTGAGGGCGCCCTGCTTCAGCGGCACCACTGCGGGCATCGCGCGGAACACCTCGGCCATCGCCTTGGCGTGCCGGCCCCGCTGGACGGCGGTCACCAGGTCCTCGAAGAGGTCCAGCTTCAGGGCCTGGATCCGCTGCCGCGGACTGTCCTTGTCCTTGAACTCGTCGCGCACGGTCGGTTTGGGGCTGCCGCCGGGATCCGCGATGAACTTGAGCACCCGCAGCGTGGCGTACAGCCGCCCGGCCAGCCTCTGGCCGCTTTCCCTCTGCTCTGGCATGAAGCATTACTTGCCATCCCGGAGCCCCCGCATCCCCGCTTTCGAAAAGCGGTCAACTTCCGTCCATCCGCTCGCCCTAGGGTGACCGCCATGCGCCCGAAAACCCTCCGTACCGCCCTCGCCGCCCTCACCGCGAGCCTCGCCGCGGCCGGCTTCCTGACCGCCGCCGCACCGGCCACCGCCGCACCGGCCGCCGCCGCGCCGGAGCGGCCCCCGGCGAACGCCTGCTCGCCCGCCGTCTCCCTCACCGGCTTCACCGACGCCCTCGACAAGACGACCTACGACGGCACCTACGTCGGCAACCTCTCCGCCCTCGCCCCCGGCCGGCGCGGCTCCCTGGCGGACCTCTCCGCCCTCTCCGACCGCTCGGAGCTGTTCCGGCTGGACGCGCGGACCCTTCAGCCGCGCGGTGTGGTCACCCTCGCCGACGAGAACGGCGCCGTGCTCGACTCCGAGGGCCTGGTCGCGGACCGGGACGGCACGTACCTGGTCACCTCCGAGACCGAGCCGTCCGTCCGCCGCTACTCCCGCACCGGCGAGCTGCTCGGCCGCCTGCCCGTGCCGGACGACCTCCGTACGGCCCCCGCGGGACGGGCCAGGGCCAACGGCAGCTTCGAGGGGCTCACGCTCCTCCCCGGCGGCCGGACCCTGCTCGCCTCGATGGAGTACCCGCTCGACGGCGACCCCGCCGACCTGGTCCGCTTCCAGACCTGGCAGCGGACGCGGCACGGCGACTTCCGGCCGGGCGCCCGGTACACCTACCGGACCGACCCCGGCCTCGGCGTCTCCGAGGTCACCGCCACTCCCGACGGGCGCCTCCTCGTCCTGGAGCGCGGCTTCACCTCCGGAGTCGGCAACACCGTCCGCCTCCAGCTCACCGACCGGCCCGGCCGCGGCACCGCGCTGCACAAGCGGCTCCTCGCCGACCTCGCCGACTGCCCCTCCCTCGGCGCCACCGCCGAGCAGCCCCAGCCCAACCCGCTCCTCGACAACTTCGAGGGGATGGCCGTGACCGGCCGCTCCGGGGGCCGCCTGGAGGTCCTGGTCGTCAGCGACGACAACCGGAACGACGTACAGACCACCCGCTTCCTCAGGCTCCGCGTACGCGCCTGACACGCCCCCTGAAACAGCACCCGAAACAGCCCCCGATTGTTGCGGGGGGATGAAATCCCCGCCCGCCCGTGTTGGTGCCTTCCGGTAGATCAGGTGAGCAGGACGACGACCGGAGGGCACGGCGTGGACGCGCAACGGGGCTGGGTGCGACGACTGGCGGGGTACGCCTGGCGGAATCCCAAGGACGTCGTCCTCGCGCTCGGGGCCTCGCTGGGCGGCATGGCCGTCATGGCCTTCGTCCCGCTGATCACCAAGGTGATCATCGACGACGTGATCGGCGACAAGACCAGGGACATGGCCGTCTGGGCCGGTCTCCTGATCGGCGCCGCGCTCGTCGTCTACGTCCTGACCTACATCCGCCGCTACTACGGCGGCCGGCTCGCCCTCGACGTCCAGCACGACCTGCGCACCGACATGTACGGGGCGATCACCCGGCTCGACGGCCGGCGGCAGGACGAGCTGTCCACCGGACAGGTGATCGGACGGGCCACCAGCGACCTCCAGCTGATCCAGGGCCTGCTCTTCATGCTCCCGATGACCATCGGGAACGTCCTGCTCTTCCTGATCTCCCTGGTGATCATGGCGTGGCTGTCCCTGCCGCTCACCCTGGTCGCGCTGGCCGTCGCCCCCGCCCTGTGGTTCATCGCCCGCCGCAGCCGCACCCGGCTGCACCCCGCCACCTGGTACGCGCAGGCGCAGGCCGCCGCCGTCGCCGGGGTGGTCGACGGCTCGGTGAGCGGCGTCCGCGTGGTGAAGGGCTTCGGGCAGGAGGAGCAGGAGACCGGCAAGCTCCGGGAGGTCGGGCGCAGGCTTTTCGCCGGGCGGCTGCGCACGATCAGGCTGAACGCGACCTACACCCCGGCCCTCCAGGCCGTCCCCGCGCTCGGGCAGGTCGCCATGCTCGCCCTCGGCGGCTGGCTGGCCGTCCGCGGGCACATCACCCTCGGCACCTTCGTCGCCTTCTCCACCTACCTCGCCCAGCTGGTCGGCCCGGTCCGGATGCTCGCCATGGTGCTCACCGTCGGCCAGCAGGCCCGCGCCGGCACCGAGCGCGTCCTGGAGCTGATCGACACCGAGCCGGTCCTGCGGGACGGCACGAAGACCCTGCCGGCCGACGCGCCCGCCACCGTCGAGTTCGACGACGTCGCCTTCGGCTACGACACGGGCGACGGGGAGCCGCGGCCCGTCCTGGACGGGCTCTCGTTCGAGATCCGCGCCGGTGAGACCCTCGCCGTCGTCGGCTCCTCCGGCTCCGGCAAGTCCACCGTCTCGCTGCTCCTGCCGCGCTTCTACGACGTGACGCGCGGCGCCGTCCTGGTCGGCGGCCACGACGTGCGCGAGCTGACCCTCGACTCGCTGCGGGCCGCCGTCGGGCTGGTGCCCGAGGACTCCTTCCTCTTCTCCGACACCGTCCGCGCCAACATCGCCTACGGCCGCCCGGACGCCACCGACGAGGAGATCGAGGCCGCCGCGCGGGCCGCGCAGGCGCACGGATTCATCACGCAGCTGCCCGACGGCTACGACACGACCGTCGGCGAGCACGGGCTGACCCTCTCCGGCGGCCAGCGCCAGCGCGTCGCACTCGCCCGGGCGATCCTCACCGACCCCCGGCTGCTGGTCCTGGACGACGCCACCTCCGCCGTGGACGCCCGCGTGGAGCACGAGATCCACGAGGCGCTGAAGGAGGTCATGCGGGGCCGCACCACCCTCCTCATCGCGCACCGCCGCTCCACCCTCGGCCTCGCCGACCGCATCGCCGTCCTCGACCGGGGCCGCCTCGCCGACCTCGGCACCCACGAGGAACTCCAGGAGCGCTCCGCCCTCTACCGGCGCCTGCTCACCGACCCCGACGAGCTGGGCGGCGTCTCGCCCGGCCACACCCGCCCGGCCGAAAAGGCCGAGGACACCTCCGTACGGGACGAGCTGGACGCCGAGTTCGACGCCGAGCGCGGGGTCACGCCCCGGCTGTGGACCGGCGACCGGGCGCCCAAGGACACCGCGCTGGCCGGCACCCCGGCCACCCCCGAGCTGCTCGCCCAGGTCGACGCGCTGCCCCCGGCGGACGGCACCCCGGACATCGACGAGGCACAGGCGGTGCGCCCCGAGTCGTCGTACGGCCTGCGGCGTCTGCTGCGCGGTTTCCGCACCCCGCTGCTGATCAGCCTGGCCCTGGTGGCCGTGGACGCGGGCATGGGCCTGCTGCTGCCGGTGCTGATCCGCAACGGCATCGACGACGGCGTCACCCAGGTCGCCCTCGGCGCGGTGTGGGCGTCCTCGCTGCTCGGACTGCTCGCCGTACTCGCCCAGTGGGGGGCGCAGACCGGTGAGATCCGTATGACGGGGCGGACCGGCGAGCGCATCCTGTACGCGCTCCGCCTGAAGATCTTCGCCCAGCTCCAGCGGCTCGGCCTCGACTACTACGAGCGCGAGCTGACCGGCCGGATCATGACCCGGATGACGACGGACGTGGACGCGCTGTCGACGTTCCTGCAAACCGGACTCGTCACCGCCTTCGTCTCGGTCGTCACGTTCTTCGGCATCATGGTCGCCCTGCTGGTGATCGACGTGGAACTCGCGCTGATCGTCTTCGCGACCCTGCCGCCGCTGATCATCGCCACCTACTTCTTCCGCAGGGCCAGCGTGAAGGCGTACGAACTGGCCCGTGAGCGGGTCTCCACGGTCAACGCCGACCTCCAGGAGTCGGTGGCGGGCCTCAGGATCGTGCAGGCCTTCCGGCGCGAGCACGACGGCGGGCGGCGGTTCGCCGAACGCAGCGACAGCTACCGCCGGGCCCGCATCCGCGGACAGTGGCTGATCTCGATCTACTTCCCGTTCGTGCAGCTGCTGTCCTCGGCCGCCGCCGCGGCCGTCCTGGTCGTGGGCGGCGGGCGGATCGACGACGCCACGCTGACGACCGGCGCGCTGGTCGCCTACCTGCTCTACATCGACCTGTTCTTCGCACCCGTCCAGCAGCTCTCCCAGGTCTTCGACGGCTACCAGCAGGCGTCCGTCTCACTGGGCCGCATCCAGGAACTGCTGCGCGAGCCGACCTCGACCAAGGCCCCCGAGAAGCCGCTCGACGTGGCGTCCCTGCGCGGCGAGATCACGTTCGAGGACGTGCACTTCACGTACGGGGACGACGAAGAAGCGCTCACCGGCATCGACCTGCGCATCCCGGCCGGGCAGACCGTCGCCTTCGTCGGCGAGACCGGCGCGGGCAAGTCGACGCTGGTGAAGCTGGTGGCCCGGTTCTACGACCCGACCGGCGGCCGGGTCACCGTCGACGGACAGGACCTGCGCGCCCTCGACCTCACCTCCTACCGGCACCGCCTGGGCGTCGTCCCGCAGGAGGCGTACCTCTTCCCCGGCACCGTCCGGGACGCCATCGCCTACGGCCGTCCGGACGCCACCGACGCCGAGGTGGAGGCGGCGGCACGGGCGGTCGGCGCGCACGAGATGATCGCCACGCTCACCGGCGGCTACCTCCACGAGGTCGCCGAGCGGGGCCGCAACCTCTCCGCCGGGCAGCGGCAGCTGATCGCGCTGGCCCGCGCCGAACTCGTCGACCCGGACGTGCTGCTGCTCGACGAGGCCACGGCGGCCCTGGATCTGGCCACCGAGGCCCAGGTCAACCAGGCCACCGACCGCGTCGCGGGACGCCGTACCACGCTCGTCGTCGCGCACCGGCTGACCACGGCCGCCCGCGCGGACCGGGTCGTCGTCATGGACGGCGGGCGGGTCGCCGAGGACGGCACGCACGACGAACTGCTGGCCCTCGACGGGCGCTACGCGCGACTGTGGCGGACCTTCGTCGGCGCGTCCGAACCCGAGGAGCCGGTCGGCGCACTGCACTGACGCGGGCGCGCAACCGTGCGACACATGTCCTGCGTCCGTACATCCGTACGTCGCATCCGTACGTCGTCAGTGATCGCCCTACGGAGGAGGACCGCAGTGGGCCGGGCCGGTGCCGCAACTCGCCGTCGGCTGGCGCTCGGCATCGCCGTGCTGAGCGCCACCGCGCTGCTCGCCGTCGCGATGCCGCAGGAGGCACAGGCCGCCACGGGGTGCGCCGGCCGCACGGTGCGCACCCTCCACTTCGCCACCGGCTCCGTCCTCGTCCACCGACGCGGCGGTTATGTCTGCGCCGTCACCGTCCCCGAGAAGACCGGCAAGAAGCAGCAGATGTCCGTCGGCGTGCGGGCCCGCGGCGGCCGGGCGGTGGTGGACTCCGGCCGCTTCTCCTACCGCGCCGGGCCGGTGACCGTGCACGCCGGAAAGCGCTGCGTCTGGGTGACCGGCAAGGTGGCCAAGTCCTCGGTCAGCTCCGGCTGGATCCTCTGCTGACCGTTCCTATTCAGTGAGCAGGAGTGAGTCTTGGACCCATTCCTGTGCACTGCGGGCACCCCGAGCGGTGTTGGGTGCCCTGGTCGCCCGCGTTCGCGCCGTGTCCGGTGGCACGGATCGTGTCCGTGGTCCGGGGATACGGGGGCGGGGTCCCTCACGCTCTGGGCTGTCCGGTCCGGCCTGGGCGGTCCGATGCCCACATCCATCGCTCTGGTGGGTGTGGGGCGGTGCCGTCCGACGCCGGATGGGATAGCCCTGGGCGCGTCGCCCGATCGCGATGCTTGCCGCATCGTGTCGGGTCGTCCTACGGGTGGTGCTGGTGAGTGGTTTCTGCCAGTGCTGGGCGCCCCAGCGGGAGGTGTAGGCGGGGTCGACGGCAATGACGCAGATGCCGGCGGCGTCGGCCATGGAGACGAGGCGGGCGCGGAGCCGCCCGGTGGGCATGCCGGAGATCAACTGCCGGAACCGCCTCTTGCGGCCGTGCTTCTCACGGGTCTTCTCGGCGGTGAAGTCCAGGCCCTCGACGGCGATGGCCTTTACGCCGCATGAAGTGGCCCAGTGCAGCAGTCGGGTCAGGGCGTGGCGGACCTGAGCATCGCGATGGTCTGCCGACCCGGTGAGGTCGTAGAAGAACCGGCGTGGGTGTGCAACGGGATTGCCGTGGGTGTCGAGGCGCCAGGCGGCGAGGTGATCGGCGTTCATGTCGACCCCGATCACCCCCTGCGCCAGCGCCGCAGCCAGGGGCATGGCGCGGGTATCGGACTTCTTCCAGGACGCGGTCAGGTACCAGCGGCTACGTCTCGTGTCGTGGTGGATGCGGTAGGCGACGGCCAGGTTGGCCGCGACGCGGTCGGCCCACTCCTGCCCCCGGTGCGCGAAGCGGATCCGGCCGGTGAGGATGTACCGGCTGTGCGCCGCGTTGGCGAGATGGGCGAGCGGAGCCGGGAGGCGGATGCTGACCTCGCCGTCCGGGCTGATGCGGATCGTCTCGTTCCCGAAGCGCTTTCCGGACTCCCCGTCCGCCTGCACAAACCACCGTTCTGCCTCCCACCGCTCACGCCACCCGGCCTCAGTCAGTCCGGCATCCGTCAGATGGTGCCGCGCGCGGGCGAGGCGCTTGCCGCCCCGGACCACGCGCACCCGACCGGCCTCCCAGTCCGCGCGTGCCCGCTGCAGCCGGTCCTCCAGCATGTGCAGGCGCCGGGCCTTGGCACGCCACTCCCGCCGATTGCGATACCCACCCGGAGCGTGCTTCGAGCCCTTCTCACCGAGGGGCAGCGACAGCCGGTGCCGCAGCGTCCGCACCCCCGCCTCCAACGACTGGATGTGGGCGTGGGCCCCACGGCGGGCCAACGCCCACTGATCATGCGAGGCCTTGGTGATCGCGCCCGCCCACCGCGCCGACGACAACGGCGTCAACTCCCGCTTGCGCACTGCCCACGCCCCGGCGTCATGCCCCAGCCCGTCACGGCAACGCGCCTTGAGATCACGGGAAGCCAGCGCGCCCAGATGCGCACCCACCTGTCGCAGTACGTCCACGTCCATACCGGTGAGCTGCCCAAGCCTGGCGCGCACCGCCACCCCCGAGGGGCCCGGCACGACGAACGGCGCCGCAATCTTCCGCACACCACCCACCCCGCCCAGCCGTGACGATCCGTCCACCCCACTCAACGAACATCCTCGTCCGAGGTCACGTATTCGACAGGCGGATTCTCGTTCCCACGAACCTGGGAACCTCTCAACCGAGCCACTGTGCTCACCCATTCGCGCCAGAGCACACTCACGTGCAGGCAACGAGCAGCAGTTCCTGACCCTGGTGCTCGCGCGACTTGCTCCGATAGCTTCCGGCGGACATCGGTTTCACTGGGAGGGTGCATGCGCAAGGCGCTCAGATGGCTGTTGGCGCTCGTGGTGCTCATAGGCACCGTCAGCACGGCGGGGGCGGCCACCGCCGCCGAGCCGAAGGCCGTCGACATCAAGGACCGGCTGCTGTCCATACCGGGCATGAGCCTGATCGAGGAGAAGCCGTACACCGGTTACCGCTTCTTCGTCCTCAACTACACCCAGCCGGTGGACCACCGGCACCCGTCCAAGGGCACGTTCCAGCAGCGGATCACCGTGCTGCACAAGGACGTGAACCGGCCGACGGTCTTCTACACCGGCGGCTACAACGTCTCCACGAACCCGAGCCGGCGCGAGCCGACCCAGATCGTGGACGGCAACCAGGTCTCCATGGAGTACCGCTACTTCACGCCGTCCCGGCCCGCCCCGGCCGACTGGTCCAAGCTGGACATCTGGCAGGCCGCCAGCGACCAGCACCGTATCTTCGAGGCCCTGAAGCCGGTCTACTCGGAGAACTGGATCTCCACCGGCGGTTCCAAGGGCGGCATGACCGCCACCTACTACGAGCGCTTCTACCCGCGTGACATGGACGGCGTCGTCGCCTACGTCGCCCCCAACGACGTGGTGAACAAGGAGGACTCGGCCTATGACCGCTTCTTCGCCCGCGTCGGCACCGACGAGTGCCGCGACAAGCTGAACGGCGTGCAGCGCGAGGCTCTGGTGCGCCGGGCGCCGCTGGAGAAGAAGTACGCGGCGTACGCGGCCGAGAACGGCTACACCTTCGACACCATCGGCAGCCTCGACCGCGCCTACGAGGCCGTCGTCCTCGACTACGTGTGGGGCTTCTGGCAGTACAGCACCCTCGCCGACTGCGCGGACATCCCGGCCGACGCCAAGAACGCCACCGACGAGGCGATCTGGGACTCCGTCGACACGATCTCCGGCTTCTCCGCCTACACGGACCAGGGCCTGGAGACGTACACGCCGTACTACTACCAGGCGGGCACCCAGCTGGGCGCGCCGACGATCCACTTCCCGCACATCGAGAAGAAGTACATCCGCTACGGCTACCAGCCGCCGCGCAACTTCGTGCCCCGCTCGATCCCGATGAAGTTCGAGCCGTGGGCGATGCGGGACGTCGACACCTGGGTGAAGCACAACGCCCGGCAGATGCTGTTCGTGTACGGCCAGAACGACCCGTGGGGAGCCGAGCCCTTCCGTCTCGGCCACGGCGCCCGTGACTCCTACGTCATGACCGCGCCCGGCATGAACCACGGTGCGAACGTGGCCGGTCTGGTGCCCGACCAGAAGGCCCTGGCCACGGCCCGCATCCTGGACTGGGCGGACGTCGCCCCCGCCAAGGTCCGGGAGAACCCGTCGGCGGCCAGGCCGCTGGCGGCGTTCGACGCCAAGCTGGACAAGCGGGACGTCGAGCGCGAGCCGGCGCTGCGTCCGTAACGCCCGTAAGGACGCCCCGTCTCCGACGGTGACCGTGCCCGGTCGTTTCACAGCGGCCGGGCACGGCCCATCGGGCGGGCGCCGCCGAGCCGGACGTACGGACCGGTCGAGGCGGGGCACCAACGTCGTCCCCCCGGATGCCCCGGTCCAGCGTGGCCCGCCGGAGCGGGCGCACGCCGGACGCGCGGGAGGCTTCGGGCGCGGGCGCCGGGAGCGCCCCCGGCGCCCGTCGCGGGCCGCGCTACGACCGGTAGGTCAGCCCGTGCCCGAGCGGGAGGAGCACCGTGTCCGGATCGTCCGCCCGCACCACCGGCACCGGCAGCTTCCCGCGCGGTCGCACCCGCCCGGCGATCACCCGGGCCGCCGCCCGTACCTCCACGTCGGTCCAGGAGTAGGCGGCGAGGAAGGCGGGGACGCCGGGCAGTTGGGCGACGTCGTACGGATTGCGGACGGCGACCGCGACGACCGGCTTCCCGGTCTCCAGCAGCCGCGTGACCAGGGTGCGCTGGCTGCTGCCCGCGGTCACGTTGTACGTGGCGACCACCACCGCGTCGGCGTCCTCGGCCGCCGCGACGGCACGGTCGATCACGGCGGCCGACGGCGCGGTGCCGGTGGACAGGGCGGTGGCCGTGAAGCCCAGCTCCGTCAGCGCGCCCGCGAGGACGCCGGTGGGCGGCCCGGTCGTGCCCGACGGCGAGGCGGGGTCGGCGCCCACGACCAGCAGCCTGCGGTGCTCCCGGCGTGAAAGCGGCAGCAACTGCCCCTCGTTGACCAGCAGCGTGGTGCTCCGCTCGGCGATCCGGTCGGCCGCGGCCAGGTGCGCCCGGGTGCCGACGGTCCGGTCGACGTCCCGGCGGCTGGTGTACGCGTCCCGGAACAGCCCCAGCTTGGCCTTCAGCCGCAGCACGCGCAGGATCGATTCGTCGAGCCGCGCCTCGGTGAGTTCACCCTCCCGTACGGCCGTCAGGACGGCGTTCCAGGCCAGCGGCAGGTCCGGCGGGTTGAGCAGCTGGTCGACCCCGGCCTTCAGCGCCAGCACCGGCACCCGCGCGTCGCCGTACTTCGTCCGTACGCCCTGCATGCCGAGGGAGTCGGTGACCACGACGCCGTCGTAGCCCAGCTCCTCGCGCAGGATGCCGGTGAGGATGGGGCGGGAGAGGGTGGCCGGGTCGCCGGAGCCGTCGAGGGCCGGGACCACCAGGTGGGCAGTCATGATCGCGTCGATGCCCGCCTCGATCGCGGCGCGGAACGGCGGCGCGTCCAGCTTCTCCCACTGCTCGCGGCTGTGCGTGATCACCGGGAGGCCGGTGTGGCTGTCGGTGGCGGTGTCGCCGTGCCCGGGGAAGTGCTTGGCGCACGCGGCGACCCCGGACCGCTGGAAGCCCGCCACCTCGGCGGCCACCAGCCCCGCCACGGCCTGCGGGTCGGCGCCGAAGGACCGTACGCCGATCACGGGGTTGGCCGGGTTGACGTTCACGTCGGCGTCGGGGGCGTAGTCCTGGCGGATGCCCATGGCGTGCAGCTCGGCGCCCGCGATCCGGCCGAGCGTACGGGCGTCGGAGCGCGACCCGCCCGCCCCGACGGCCATCGCGCCCGGGAAGAGGGTGGCGGGCTCGCCCACGCGAGCCACTATCCCGTGCTCCTGGTCGGTGGAGATGAGCACCGGCAGGCCGCGCGGCTGCTCCAGGGAGGCCTTCTGGATGCCGTTGGACAGATCGGCGATCTGGTGCGGGTCGCGGGTGTTGTGCGCCCAGGCGAAGTAGATGATGCCGCCGACCCGGTACTCGGCGACCAGCTCGGCCGCGGTGCGGACGCCGATCTCCTTCAGGTTGGCGTCGATGTCGGCCTGGTCGGGGTCGGTGGCGGAGTGGCCGTAGACCCGCATGACGAAGAGCTGGCCGACCTTCTCCTCCAGCGTCATGCGGGAGATCAGGCCGCGGAGCTTGTCGTCGTCGGGCCTGCGGGCGTCGGCGTACGCCGTGCCGCCCCCGGCCGCGAGGGCCGCGGTGACGACCGCCGTGGCGGTGAGGACGGTACGTCTGGAGGGCTGTGCGGTGCTTCCCGTGCCGGCCGTGCTGCTGTGGTGCACGTGCGCTCCTTCCGGAGGGCTGGTGAAGGAAACTGCCAAGGAGTCACCAATATCCGGGAAGTTTCTGCCAGTCAAGGGACCGCACACGAGTCGCCCCAAGCGGCGCGGGCCAAGCGCTCGGCGCGGGTCAGGCCCGGTCGGCGGTCCGGAGCGGCGGGGTGGTGTGGGCCGCGGCGTTCGGCCAGTGGGCGCGGAGGGTGCGGACCGTTTCCGCGATGGCCGGGCGGCGGGCCGCGCCCGTGCGCCACAGCGCGTACAGCCGCCGTACCGGCATCGGGTCGAGCGGGACCTCCACCACCCCTGGCGGCAGCGGGCCGCGCCCCAGCCGGGGGATGAGGGCGACGCCGAGACCGGCCGCGACCAGCGCGACGAGCGTCGGGTTCTCGTCGGCCTGGTGGACGATGTCCGGCTCGTGCCCGGCACCCCGCAGCGTCCGCAGCAGCCAGTCGTGGCAGACCCGTCCGGGCGGCTGGCAGATCCACCGCTGCCCGCCCAGCTCGTCTCGCCGCACGGCCGTCCGGCCCGCGAAGCGGTGCCCTTCGGGCACCAGCAGGTCGCACAGATCCTCCCCGATCGGCGCCTGCTCGACCCCGGCCGGTGCCGGCAGCGGGGCGATGTCCCAGTCGTGCGCCACCACCAGGTCGACGGCCCCCTTGGCCACCAGGTCCACGGACAGGTGCGGGTCGACCTCGCTGAGCCGCGCGTCCAGCGCGGGGTGGCGTACCGCCAGGTCGGCCAGGACGGACGGCAGCAGCCCGCGCGCCGCCGACGCGAACGCGGCGATGGTCAGCCGCCCCGACGGCACTCCGCGCCGCTCCTCCAGCCGGGTCTCCGCCCGCTCCACCAGGGCCAGCAACTCACCCGCCACGCCGACCAGATGCCAGGCCTCGTCGGTCAGCCGCACCCCGCGCCCCTCCCGCTCCAGGAGCACCGTCCTGGTCTCCCGCTCCAGCTTGGCGATCTGCTGCGACACGGCGGACGGGGTGAAACCGAGCGCGGCGGCGGCCGCCCCGACGGTCCCGTGCACGGACACGGCGTGCAGGGCGCGCAGGCGCTGGAGGTCGAGCATGACGGCTCCCGAGGAACGGAACGGAGGACTGAATGAACAGCAATGCTTCATCCAACCATGCAGCAATCATCGCTGGTGCTACACGGTCCTTCCGGTCGATCCTCGACGCATGCGACCTTCCCACCTCTTCCTCGCCGTGCTCGTCGCCGCCGTCTGGGGCGTGAACTTCACGGTCATCGAGATCGGCCTGGACCACTTCCCGCCGCTCCTCTTCTCCGCCCTGCGCTTCCTGGCGGCCGCGCTGCCCGCCGTCTTCCTGGTGGGCCGCCCGAAGGTGGCCTGGAAGTGGATCGTGGCGGTGGGGCTGGTGCTGGGCGTGGCCAAGTTCGGCCTGGTCTTCGTGGGCATGGACGCGGGCATGCCGGCCGGCCTGTCGTCCCTGGTGCTCCAGATCCAGGCGGTGTTCACCGCGGTGATCGCCGCCGCGGTCCTCGCCGAACGCCCCTCCCGCGTCCAGGCCCTCGGCATGCTGGTCGCGGTGGCCGGCATCGGGGTGGCGGCGCTCGACGAGGGCACCTCGGGACCGCTGGGCGCGTTCCTGATGGTCGTCGGCGCGGCGGCGGCCTGGGGCGTGTCCAACGTCCTGACCCGCAAGGCGTCCCCGCCCGACGCGCTGAACTTCATGGTGTGGGTCTCCACCGTCCCCGTGCTCCCGCTGCTGGCCCTCTCCCTGCTCACCGAGGGCCCCGCCGAGGACCTCGCGGCCCTGCGCGCCCTGGACTGGCAGGGGGCGGGCACGATCCTCTTCGTGGCCTGGGTCTCGACCGTCTTCGGCTTCGGCGCCTGGGGCTGGCTGCTGCGCCGTCACCCCGCCTCGACGGTCGCGCCGTTCTCCCTCCTGGTCCCGGTCTTCGGCATGTCGTCGGCGGCGCTCTTCCTGGGCGAGTCGGTGACGCCCCTGCGCTGGTGCGCGGCGGCCCTGCTGGTGGGCGGGGTGGCGCTGACCACGCTCACCCCCGGCCGCAGGCGCAGGCCCGGAATCACCGTCCGCACCTCCCCGGAATTCGCTGGACGGCTCCCCGCCCCGGCTGAAGAATCCGTCCGGTGACATTCACTCTGCGGGCCCCGGTCCTCGAAGGCACGCTGGTACGCCTGGAGCCGCTGGGCCATCGGCACGCGGCCGACCTGGCGACGGCGGCGGCGGAGGACCGCGGCACCTACGCGTTCACGTGGGTCCCGGACCCCGACGAGGTCGGCGCCTACCTCGACGCCCAGCTGGCCAGGGCGGCCACCGGACGGCTGGCGCCCTACGCGCAGGTCTCCCGCGCCACCGGCCGCGCGGTCGGCACCACCGCCTACTGGGAGCCCCGCTCCTGGCGCACCGACGACGCGCTCGACGCGGTCGAGGTCGGCTTCACCTGGCTGGCCCGCTCCGCGCAGGGCACGGGCGTGAACGCCGAGGCCAAGCTGCTGCTGTTCCGGCACGCCTTCGAGGTCTGGGGCGTGGCCCGCGTCGACCTCAAGACCGACGCCCGCAACGAGCGCTCCCGCGCCGCGATCGAGAAGACGGGCGCCCGCTTCGAGGGCGTCCTGCGCAACTGGTCCCGCTCCTCGGCGCCGGGCGAGGAGGGGCGGCTGCGCGACTCCGCGATCTACTCGATCACGGCGGCGGAGTGGCCGGGCTGCCGGGAGCGGCTGGAGGAGAGGGTGCGCTCGGCACCGGCACCGCCCGCGCTCACGCCGCGTCCGCGAGCAGCCGGGCCAGGTGCTCGCGGCCCCGCGTGAGCAGCTCGGGCAGCGGCGCCGCCGACTCGTACCACCGCTTCTCGTACTCCCAGCACAGCCAGCCGTCCCAGCTGTGCCGGGACAGCACGTCCACCACTTCGGTGAGCGGCAGCACCCCGGCGCCCAGCGGCAGCGGGGTGGTGTCGTCGGCCGAGGCGATGTCCTTGACCTGGACGTAGCCCAGGTGCGGGGAGAGCGCCGCGTAGGTGTCGGAGGGCTGCTCCCCGCCCAGCCAGGTGTGCATCACGTCCCACAGGGCGCCCACCTGCCGGTGTCCGACCAGTCCGAGGACGCGCATCGCGTCGGCGCCCGTGCGGTGCGAGTCGTGGGTCTCCAGGAGGATGCGTACGCCCAGCTCGGTGGCGTACTCGGCGGCCGTGCCCAGCCGTCGCGCGGCCACCGCGTCGGCCTCGTCCGCGCTCTGCTCGGTGCCGCCGCCGGGGAAGACCCGGACGTACGGGGCGCCCAGGTCGCGGGCCAGGTCGAGCAGGCCCCGCAGCTCGCCGATCACGGCCTCGTCGTCACCGGGCGCGGCGACCCGCGCGTACCCCGCGATCGCCAGCGGCTCGATACCGGCCGCCTTGAACTCGGCGGCCACCGCGGCCCGTTCGACCGGGCCCAGGCCCGGGTGGACCGGTTCCTCCGGGTGGGCGCGCAACTCGACACCGTGGTAACCGTGCGCGGTAGCGAGCCCCAGCACGTCGCGCAGGGGCAGTCCGGGAACACCGAGAGTGGAGAACGCCAGCTTCATGCCCACGGAGCGTACCCGCGATCACGCGTTTTACATGGGGACACTTACGGCACATTCTGTGACGCCGTCGGCTGTTCCAGCCCGTCCGGCGTTTGAGGACGAGGCCGTCCAGGCCGAAGCGGGGGCCTGGGGGCGGCAGCCCCCAGCGACGCCCGCACCCACACGGGCACCCGTGAAACCAACGGTCCGTCTCACCCCCGCGGCCCTCCGGAGGACCCCCGCACCATCAACTCCCCCCGCACCACCGCGATCCCGCCCGCCGGCGCCTCCTCCCGCCCCATCGCGACCCGCCCCGCCCGCGCCCCCGCCTCCGCCAGCGGCAGCCGCACCGTCGTCAGCGCGGGCACCGCGTCGATGCTGAACGGCAGGTCGTCGAAGCCGGCCACCGACACGTCGTCCGGGATCCGCAGCCCCGAGTCGCGCAGCGCCGCGCACGCGCCCAGTGCGACGGTGTCGTTGGCGGCGACGACCGCGGTCAGCGTCGGGTCCCTGCGCAGCAGCTCCAGCGTGGCCTCGTAGCCGGCCTGCCGGTCGTAGCGGCCGTGGACCGTCCAGCGGGGGTCCTCCTCGATGCCGTGCGCGGCGAGCGCGGTGCGGTGGCCCTCAAGCCGGTGCCGGGTCGTGGTCCGTTCCTCCGGGCCCGCGATGTAGCCGAGCCGCCGGTGCCCGAGCCCGATCAGGTGCTCGGTCAGCTCCCGGCCGCCCCCGCGGTTGTCGAAGGTGAGCGCGATCGCCCCGGTGTCCGGCGCCGGGGGCCGCCCGCACAGCACCACCCGGGTCCCGGCCTCCGCGAGCTTGCGCAGCTTCGCCGCCACGGCCGCCTGGTGGGCCGCGTCCTCCATCGCGCCGCCGGTCAGCACGACCGCCGCCGCCCGCTGGCGTTGCAGCAGCGTGAGGTAGGTCAGCTCGCGCTCCGGGGTGCCGCCGGTGTTGCAGACCACGGCGAGTCTCTCGCCGCCCGCTCGGCCGCCAGGGCCGCCGATCTCGGACTGGACGGCGCCGGCCATGATGCCGAAGAAGGGGTCGGCGATGTCGTTGACGAGGATGCCCACCAGGTCGGACGTGGCCGCCGCCAGCGCGCTCGCGGGGCCGTTGAGCACGTAGTCCAGCTCGTCGACGGCCTTGAGCACCCGCTCCCGGGTGGAGGCGGCCACCGGATAGTTGCCGTTCAGTACGCGCGACACCGTCGCGGGGGAGACCTGGGCGCGGGCCGCCACGTCCGCCAGTGTCACCGTCATGTCCTCGTCCTCCGCCTCGCGCCTGTGCCGAACGCCGTCCCGGGTGACCTTACGGCCACCGCCCTCCGTTGTTCGTCCCCTCGAACAACTCGCCCCCGGCCGCGGTCTTGTCCAGACCACCGGTCACAGGCTAGCTTCGTTCTACATAGAAAGCGCTTGCTGTGCGGCTCGTACGACGTGCTGTACGGCTCGGTACGGCTCGTACGAAGGGAATGACGTGACACGCAAGACGGTGCGTATCGCCATGAACGGTGTGACCGGGCGCATGGGCTACCGCCAGCACCTCGTCCGCTCCATCCTGGCCCTGCGCGAACAGGGCGGCCTGGACCTCGGCGACGGCACCGTGCTGTGGCCGGAGCCGGTCCTGGTGGGCCGCCGCGAGCACGCGCTCAGGGCGCTGGCCGAGCGCCACGGACTCGACCACGTCTCCACGGACCTGGACGCGGTCCTGGCCGACGACACCATCGACCTCTACTTCGACGCCCAGGTGACCTCGGCCCGCGAGGAGGCGCTGAAGAAGGCGATCGCCGCGGGCAAGCACGTCTACACCGAGAAGCCGACGGCCACCGGCCTCGACGGCGCCCTGGAACTGGCCCGCCTCGCCCAAGCCAAGGGCATCAAGCACGGTGTCGTGCAGGACAAGCTCTTCCTCCCCGGCCTGCTCAAGCTGAAGCGCCTCATCGACGGCGGCTTCTTCGGCCGGATCCTGTCGGTGCGCGGCGAGTTCGGCTACTGGGTCTTCGAGGGCGACTGGCAGGAGGCGCAGCGCCCGTCCTGGAACTACCGCAGCGAGGACGGCGGCGGCATCGTCGTCGACATGTTCCCGCACTGGGAGTACGTGCTGCACGAGCTGTTCGGCCGTGTGAAGACCGTCCAGGCCCTCACCGCCACCCACATCCCCGAGCGCTGGGACGAGAAGGGCAAGCCCTACGACGCCACCGCCGACGACGCCGCCTACGGCGTCTTCGAGCTGGAGGGCGGCGCGATCGCCCAGATCAACTCCTCCTGGGCGGTCCGCGTCCACCGCGACGAACTGGTCGAGTTCCAGGTCGACGGCACCGAGGGCTCCGCCGTCGCGGGGCTGCGGGGCTGCCGGGTCCAGCACCGCTCGGCCACCCCCAAGCCGGTGTGGAACCCGGACATCCCCGCCACCGAGGTCTTCCGCGACCAGTGGCAGGAGGTCCCGGACAACGGGGAGTTCGACAACGGCTTCAAGGCCCAGTGGGAGCTGTTCCTCAAGCACGTCTACGCCGACGCCCCCTACCACTGGGACCTGCTGGCCGGCGCCCGCGGCGTGCAGCTCGCCGAGCTGGGCCTGAGGTCCTCGGCCGAGGGCCGCCGCCTCGACGTACCGGAGATCGCGCTGTGACCCTCCACCTCCCCGACGCACACGGCGCCCTGCGCGCCTACGAACCGCGCACCGAGCCCCTGCCCGCGCTCCGGGGGACTCCGGGAAGCGCTTTCACCTCCCGTACGGTCTTCTCGGCCGCGCACGTCGTCGCCGACCCGTACGCCGACACCACCCCCGACGGGCCCGCCGCCGTCGACTGGGACGCCACCCTCGCCTTCCGCCGCCACCTGTGGTCCCACGGCCTCGGCGTCGCCGAGGCGATGGACACCGCCCAGCGCGGCATGGGCCTGGACTGGGCGGGCGCGGCCGAGCTGATCCGCCGCAGCGCCGCCGAGGCGAAGGCGGTCGGCGGCCTCATCGCCTGCGGCGTCGGCACCGACCAGCTGACCGCGACCCGCGGCACCACCCTCGCCGAGGTCCGGGCGGCGTACGAGGAACAGCTCGCCGTCGTGGAGGAGTCGGGCGCCCAGGCCATCCTGATGGCCTCCCGCGCCCTCGCCGCCACCGCGCAAGGCCCGGACGACTACCTGGAGGTCTACGGCCACCTCCTGCGCCAGTCCGCCCAACCGGTGATCCTGCACTGGCTGGGCCCGATGTTCGACCCGGCGCTGGAGGGCTACTGGGGTTCGTCCGACCTGGACGCGGCGACGGACACCTTCCTGGAGGTCATCGCGGCGCACCCCGACAAGGTCGACGGCATCAAGGTCTCCCTCCTGGAGGCCCGGCGCGAGATCGACATCCGCCGCCGCCTCCCGCAGGGCGTCCGCTGCTACACCGGCGACGACTTCCACTACCCCGAGCTGATCGCGGGCGACGAGCAGGGCTTCAGCCACGCCCTGCTCGGCATCTTCGACCCGCTGGGCCCGCTGGCGGCGGAAGCGGTCCGTGTCCTGGACACCGGGAACGTCGACGGCTTCCGGGAACTCCTCGACCCCACGGTCGAGTTGTCCCGTCACCTCTTCCAGGCCCCCACCCGCTTCTACAAGACGGGCGTGGTGTTCCTGGCGTGGCTGGCGGGCCACCAGAGCCACTTCACGATGGTCGGCGGCCTCCAGTCGGCCCGCTCCCTCCCGCACTTCGCGCGCGCCTACGAACTGGCGGACGGTCTGGGCCTGTTCCCGGACCCGAAGCTGGCGGAGGAGCGCATGAGGAACCTGCTGAGCCTGTACGGGGTGAACCAGTGACGGCGACCGGAGACCTTTCCCGCTTCTCCGTCAACCAGATGACGGTCAAGCAGCTGTCCCTGCCGGAACTGGCGGACGCCTGCGCCGAGTTGGGCGTCACGAACGTGGGCCTGTGGCGGGAGCCGGTCCAGTCGTACGGTGTCGGGGCGACCGCCAAACTGGTCCGCGACGCGGGCCTGACGGTCACGACCCTGTGCCGGGGCGGCTTCTTCACGGCGATCGATCCGCAGGAGCGTTCCAGGGCGCTGGACGACAACCGCAGGGCGATCGACGAGGCGGCGACCCTCGGCACGGACACCCTGGTCCTGGTCTCCGGCGGCCTGCCCGCCGGGTCCAAGGACCTGCACGGCGCCCGCGAACGCATCGCCGACGCGCTGGCCGAGCTGGGCCCGTACGCCGAGCAGCACGGCGTACGCCTGGCGATCGAGCCCCTGCACCCGATGTACGCATCGGACCGCTGCGTGGTCTCCACCCTCGCCCAGGCCCTGGACCTCGCCGAACGCTTCCCGGCCCGGCAGGTCGGCGTCACCGTCGACACGTACCACATCTGGTGGGACGACCGGGCGCCCGAGCAGATCGCCCGGGCGGGCGCGGGCGGCCGCATCCACACCTTCCAGCTCGCCGACTGGACGACCCCGCTGCCCGAGGGCGTCCTCAACGGCCGCGGTCAGATCGGGGACGGCGCGATCGACATGCGGGAGTGGAAGGGGTACGTCGAGGCGGCCGGGTACACCGGCGCCATCGAGGTCGAGCTGTTCAACGAGGGGCTGTGGGCACGCGACGGGCGCGAGGTGCTCGCCGAGACGGCGGCCCGGTTCGCCGAGCACACGGGAGACCGGGCGGACCCGGCGCCCGGAAAATAAATCCCGCAAACAATTCCCGCGACCCGTGCAACCCTTCCGCCCTCCGGCGGGTCGTACCTGGCATCGGAACACCCGTGGGGGTACCCGGGGGGGAAAATCCACGGAGTTCTGAAGGGGTGGGGACCCGAGGGGGCCCGGTCGTCGACCGGGCCCCCTCAAACGTGTTCCGCCCTGGGCGGCCCTCAGCGCCTCAGAAGAAGACCCCGCACCGCAGCAGCACGTTGGCGTACGGCCGCGCCTCCCCGGTGCGCACGATCAGCCGCGCGCCCGCCGACAACTTCTTGAGCCGCTCGTGCGGGACGAGTCCGAGCGCGGGGAAGAGCCCGTCGAGCAGCGCGGCGCACTCGGCGTTCGCCTCCCGGACCTCCGTCGCCGCCGTCGCGCCCTCGACGACCAGCTCGGCCAGCAGGCCGTCAAGCACCTCCGCGAAGGACGGCACCCCGGCCCGGAAGGCCAGGTCGACGACGCGCGGCCCGTCCGGCACGGGCATGCCCGCGTCGCACACCAGGACGCCGTCCCCGTGGCCGAGTTCGGCGAGGGCGCCGGAGAGGTGGCGGTTGAGTATCCCGGCCTTCTTCACAGCGCCCCGGCCTCCAGCGCCTCGGCCTCCGCCGCCGTCGGGTACGACTCCTGCGCGCCCGCCTTCGTCACGGCCGCCGCGCCCACCCGGGCCGCGTACGCCGCCGCCTCGGCGAGCGACTCGCCGGTGCCCAGCCGCCAGGCCAGCGCCGCGGTGAACGCGTCGCCCGCGCCCGTGGTGTCCACGGCCGCCACCTTCACGGACGGCACCCGGACCACGCCCTGGGCGGCGGAGGCGACCAGCGCGCCCTCGGCGCCCAGGGTCACGACCACCGAGCGCGGGCCCTTGGCCAGCAGGACGCGGGCCCAGTCCTCGGGGCGCTCCCCGACCGGCGAGTCCCCGAGGAGCACCTTCGCCTCGTGCTCGTTGACGATCAGCGGGTCGCAGGCGGCCAGCACCTCCCGCGGGAGGGGACGCGGCGGCGACGGGTTCAGCACGAAGCGGCTGTCCGGCGCGAGCGAGCGGACCACCTCCACGACCGTCTCCAGCGGGATCTCCAACTGCGTGGAGACCACCCGGGAGGCGTGGAAGAGGCTCCCGGCGGCCCGGACGTCGCCCGGGGCCAGCCGGGCGTTGGCGCCCGGCGAGACCACGATGCTGTTGTCCCCGGACGGGTCGACGGTGATCAGCGCGACGCCGGTCGGGGCGCCGCCCACCAGCACACCGACCGTGTCGACGCCGGCCGCCCGCTGCGAGTCCAGCAGCAGCCGGCCGTAGCCGTCGTCGCCGACCCGGGCCAGCAGGGCCGTACGGGCACCGAGCCGGGCGGCGGCGACGGCCTGGTTGCCGCCCTTGCCGCCCGGGTGGACGGCCAGGTCGGAGCCGAGCACCGTCTCGCCCGCCGCCGGCCGCCGCTCGACACCGATCACCAGGTCGGCGTTGGCCGATCCGACGACCAGCAGGTCGTAGTCGTACATCAGTCGTTCTCCGATTCGAGTGATTCCCGCTGGTTTCCGCCGGGTCCCGGGGGCCGGTCTCAGCCCCCGAAGCCGGCCACGTTCTCCTTCGTGACGACCTTCACGGGCACCTTCACCGTCTGCTCCACCTTCTTGTCCTCGGCAGCCCGCAGCGCGTTCTGTACGGCGATCCTGCCCAGTTCCTTCGGCTGCTGCGCCACGGAGGCGTACAGCGTGCCGTCCTGGACCGCCTTCAGCCCGTCCGGGGTGCCGTCGAAGCCGACCACCTGGACCGACTTGCCGGCCTTGGAACCCAGCGCCTTGATCGCGCCCAGCGCCATCTCGTCGTTCTCCGCGAAGACGCCGTCGACGTCCGGGTGCGCCTGGAGCAGGTTGGTCATCACGTCCAGGCCCTTGGTGCGGTCGAAGTCCGCGGGCTGCTTGGCGACCACCTTGATGCCCGGGTACTCCTTGAGCCCGGCCGCGAAGCCCGCCCCGCGCTCCCGGCTGGCGGAGGTGCCGGCCTGGCCCTGGAGGATGACGATGGTGCCCTTGCCGCCGAGCTTCTCGGCGAGCGCCCGGGCGCCCAGTTTGCCGCCCTCGACGTTGTCGGAGGCGACCAGCGCGGAGGTGTCCGCCTTGTTGACGCCGCGGTCCACGGCGATGACGGGGATGTCGTCCTTGTTCGCCGAGCGCACCGAGGGACCGGCCGCGTCGGAGTCCACCGGGTTGACGATGACCGCGGACAGGCTGCCGCTGACGAAGTTCTGCAACTGGTTGGCCTGCTGGGAGGCGTCGTTCTGGGCGTCCGTGACCGTCAGGTCCACGCCCAGCTTCTTCGCCTCCTCCTCGGCGCCGTCCCTGATCTGCACGAAGAACGGGTTGTTGAGCGTGGACAGCGACAGCCCCATCTTCTGGTCCTTGCCGCCGGAGGAACCGTTGTGCAGCAGCGAGGTGGCGCCGACGACGGCCACCGCGACGACGGCCGCGATCACGTACGTGAGCGCCTGCTTGCCCCGGTTGCCGCCGCCGGACGCCCCGGCCGCCGGCGTGACCGCGCCCGCCTTGCGGCGCAGCGTGTCGAAGAGCACCGCGAGCGCGATGACGACGCCGATGACGACCTGCTGCCAGAAGGCGGAGACGGACAGCAGGTTGAGGCCGTTGCGCAGCACCGCGAGGATCAGCGCGCCGATCAGCGTCCCCGACGCCTTGCCGGTACCGCCCGCCAGCGAGGCACCGCCGATGACGACGGCGGCGATGGCGTCCAGCTCGTAGCCCTGCGCGGCCTGCGGCTGCGCGGAGGAGAGCCGGGAGGCGAGCACGATGCCCGCGGCGGCGGCGAACAGGCCGGAGAAGGCGTAGATGGCGAGCTTCTGCCGCTTCACCCGCAGGCCGGACAGCCGCGCGGCCTCCTCGTTGCCGCCGATGGCGTACATGGAGCGGCCGATGTAGGTCCGGCCGAGGACGAACGCGGTGATCAGGCCCATCACGATCATCACGAGCACCGGCACCGGCAGCCACCCGCCGAGGGTGTCACCGAGGTGCGAGACCGAGTCCGGGAAGGCGATCGGCGAGCCCTGCGAGATGACCAGCGACAGACCGCGGCCCACCGACAGCATGGCGAGCGTCGCGATGAACGGCGGCAGCTTCCCGTACGAGATGAGGAAACCGTTCACCAGGCCGCACGCGATGCCCGTCAGGACGGACAGCAGCACCGCGAGAGCCACCGGGATGCCGGCCTCGGTGGCGCTCCAGGCCAGCACGGTGGCCGACAGCGCGGCGACCGAGCCGACCGACAGGTCGATGCCCGCCGAGACGATGACGAAGGTGACGCCGAACGCGAGGATCGCGGTGACGGCGGCCTGGACACCGACGTTCAGCAGGTTGTCGGCGGTCAGGAAGTCCCCGGACAGCGCCGACATGGCGATGACGAGGACGATCAGCGCGGTCAGCGCGCCGTTGTCGAGCAGCAGGCGGCGCAGACCGCCCGTGGCGCCCTGCGCGCCCGGCTTGCTCTTGAGCGTGTCAGTGGCCACCGGTGGCCTCCGTTCCGTCGCTGTGGGGGGTGTTGCTGGTGTGGGTGCTGACGGCGAGCGCCATCACGGCGTCCTGGGTGGCCTGTTCGGCGGTGAGTTCACCCGCGACGCGCCCCTGCGCCATGACGACCACACGGTCGCTCATGCCGAGCACCTCCGGCAGATCGCTGGAGATCATGAGCACGGCGGCACCGGCGGCCGTCAGTTCGTTGATGAGCTGGTAGATCTCGACCTTGGCGCCGACGTCGATGCCGCGCGTCGGCTCGTCGAGGATCAGCACCTTGGTGTGCGCCAGCAGCCACTTGCCGATGACGACCTTCTGCTGGTTGCCGCCGGACAGCGTCCGCACGTGCTGCCCGAGCCCGGCCATCCGCACCCCGAGCTGCCCGGCGATGCGCTCGGCCGCCGCGTGCTGCCCCTTGAGGTCGACGAGCCCGGCGCGGGCGCTGGACCGCAGCGTGACGAGCCCGAGGTTCTCCGCCACGGAGGCGTCGAGCACGAGGCCCTGCCCCTTGCGGTCCTCGGGGACGAGTCCGATCCCGGCGGCCATGGCGGCGTTCACGTCGTGCCGCCGCAACGGCGTCCCCGCGACTCGCACGGTTCCGGCGTCGTAGGGGTCGGCGCCGAACACCGCCCGCACCACCTCCGTCCGCCCGGCGCCGACGAGACCCGCGATGCCGACGACCTCACCGGCCCGCACCTCGAAGCCGACGTCGTGGAAGACGCCGTCCCGGGTGAGCCCCTCCACCTTGAGCAGCGCCTCACCGGCGTCGGTGCGCTCGCGCGGGTACTGCTGCTCGATCGACCGCCCGACCATGAGCCGGACCAGCTCGTCCTCCGGGGTGGAGGCGGGCACCTGGCCGACACTGCGGCCGTCCCGGATGACGGTGACGCGGTCGCCCAGGGCGGCGATCTCCTCCAGGTGGTGGGTGATGAAGACGATGCCGACGCCGTCCGCGCGCAGCCGCCGCACGATGGCGAACAGCTTCTCCACCTCGTCGGAGGTGAGCACGGCGGTCGGCTCGTCCATGATGAGCACCCGCGCGTCCAGGCTGAGCGCCTTGGCGATCTCGACCATCTGGAGCCGGGCGATACCGAGTTCACGCACCCGCGCGCGGGGAGACACGTGGACCCCCACCCGCTCCAGCAGCACCTCGGCGTCGGCCTCCATCTTCTTCCGGTCGATCACGCCGAACCGGCGCGGCTGGCGGCCCAGGAAGATGTTCTCGGCCACCGTCAGATCGGGGACGAGGTTGAACTCCTGGTAGATGGTGGCGATTCCGAGGCGCTCGGAGTCCTGCGCACCGTGGATGCGCACCTCCTCGCCACCGGCCAGGATGCGCCCGGCGTCGGGCGTGTAGGCGCCGGAGAGCATCTTGATGAGCGTGCTCTTGCCCGCGCCGTTCTCACCGAGGAGCACGTGCACCTCGCCCCGGCGCAGGTCGAAGTCGACGCTGTCGAGCGCGACCACGCCGGGGAAGGTCTTGCGGATGCCCTCGATGCGCAGCAACTCGTCCGGACTGCGGCTGCTCACGGCGTACTCCTTCGTACGGGGGACGGGGACGGGGGGTGTGGTGCGGGGGGCGGCTCACCGCACGAGCGGCGCACGACGAGCCGCGCCGGAAGGGTCACGGACTCACCGGCCCGCCCCGCGATCCGCTCGACCAGCGCGCGTACGGCGGCCCGCCCCAGCTCGCGGGTGGGCTGGGCGATCGCGGTGACCGGCGGGCCGGTGTGCACGAACCACGGGATGTCGTCGAACGCGGCGAGCCCGATGTCCTCGGGGACCCGCAGCCCGCGCGCGCGTACGGCGTCCAGCGCGCCGAGCGCCATCAGGTTGTCGGCGGCGAAGACGACCTCGGGCGGCTCGGGCAGGTCGAGGAAGCCCTCGGTGACCCGGCGTCCGCTGCCGGCCTGGAAGTCGCCCTGGCCGATGTAGGCGTCCGGGAGGGGAAGCCCGTACGCGGCGAGCGCCTCGCGGAAGGCGTCGACGCGCTCGCGTCCGGTGGTCGTGGCGGCGGGCCCGGCGATGATCGCGAGCCGCCGGTGCCCGAGCCCGTGCAGATGCGCGACGAGATCCCGCACGGCCGCCCGCCCGTCCGACCTGACGACGGGCACGTCCACGCCGGGAATCCAGCGGTCGACGAAGACCATCGGCGTCCCGGCCCGCGCGGCGTCCAGCATGCGCGGGGAGCCCCCGTCGGTGGGGGAGACGAGCAGCCCGTCGATCCGCCGGTCCAGCAGCGTGGTGACGTGGTGGTCCTGGAGGTCGGGCCGCTCGTCGGCGTTGCCGATGATGACGCTGTAGCCGAGCGCGCGGGCCTCCTCCTCGACGGACCGGGCCAGCTCGGTGAAGTACGGGTTCATGACGTCGCTGATGACCAGGCCGAGGGTGCGGGTCTGGTCGGTGCGCAGCGACCGGGCGACGGCGTTCGGCCGGTAGCCCAGCGTCTCGACGGCGGCCAGCACGCGGGCGCGTGCGGCGGCGCTGACCGACGGGTGGCCGTTGAGCGCCCGCGAGACCGTCGCGACGGACACACCCGCCTCGGCGGCGACGTCCTTGATGCTCGCCATCGTCGTTCCACCTCCTCGTGGAATCGATTACACGGAGGATTGGAAACGATTACACGGGCGGGAATCAAGGGGTCGGATCGGGCCGAGACGCAATCGTGACCGGGACCCGTCCGGGCCGGTGGACCGGTGCCCGGCACCGTCCCACCGCCACGAACGGGCCGCCCGAGTACCGTCCGGGCCGGTCAGACGGTAGGAACGGGACGACGGCGGTGGCCGCCCCGCCGGGTGCGGGGACGCGTATCTCCGCCCCCGCCGGGTGCGGGGACGCGTGCCTCCGCCCCCGCCGGGTGCGGGGGCGGGTACCTCCGCCCCTCCACACCCCCCGGGAGCAGACGCATGGCCCACCCCTCCGGCGGACCGGCCGGGACGGACACGTTCCCGGCGCTGTGCGGGCACACGCACCTCTTCCCGGGGGCGCGCTGCCGCGTCCAAGGGCTCCCGGACCCGCACGCGTTCGTGGCCGCGCCCCGGCCGCTCGACGTGGACCTGCGGTTCTCCGACGGCGTGATGGTGGCGGCGCGGCTGCGCACCGAGCCGGGGGAGGGGCCGCCCCTGGTGCTGGCCGTCCCCGCCCACACCACGGCCGCCGGGACCCGGATCGACGCGCGGGCGTGGCGGGTGCGGGACCTGGTCGTGCGGGAGGGCGCCGACGTGGAACTCGTCGTCGGCGCCCTCCCGCGGTCCTGAGCCGGGCCGCTCGTGCGGCTGGTGCCGCTCAGTCCAGGGCGGCCGCGAACGAACCCGCCTCGTACGAGCCGCCCTGCTGGTGGGTGATCACGGCGAGCCGGTTGGCCGCGTTGATCATGGCGACCATGC
The DNA here is from genome assembly GCF_044765285.1 of Streptomyces sp. NPDC102490. Classification (NCBI taxonomy): domain Bacteria; kingdom Bacillati; phylum Actinomycetota; class Actinomycetes; order Kitasatosporales; family Streptomycetaceae; genus Streptomyces; species Streptomyces sp. NPDC102490. Next base: position 317,914 of record NZ_JBIWJU010000007.1, on the reverse strand, counting down.
AGACCAGCGCGGCGACCTCGTTGTCGTCGTAGTGCTTGCGCACCTGGGCCCACGTCTCGTCGGACACGCCCTGGTGGGCGTCGGCGAGCCGGGTGCCCTCCTCGGCGAGGGCCAGGGCGGCCCGCTCGGCCTCCGTGAACACGGTCGACTCGCGCCAGGCGGCGACCAGGTGGAGCCGTACCGCGCTCTCGCCCGCGGCGGCGGCCTCCTTGGTGTGCATGTCGATGCAGTGCCCGCAGCCGTTGATCTGGCTGGCCCGCAACGCCAGCAGCTCCTGCGTGGAGTGCGGCACGGTCGACTGCTGGAGGATCGTCGCGGTGCCCGCGAACCGCTTGGCGAACCGGCTGCCGACCTCGTTCTCGAACAGGTTGAATCGGGGGTCCATGGTCTCGTCCTCGCTCTCGGTGCCTCACTGACGCACACAAGACGCCGCCGTCCCGCACCCTGTGACAGGACGCGGACGTGACCCAGGCCACCACCGACGGGTGTCACGGAACCGGGGCGAGCGGTGTCCCGTGCGCGAGACACCGCCGGAACCGAACGAACGGGAGAAGCTGGTGACCAGCGAGAACAGCGGCCGGGAAGAGGACGGGGCCACGGAGGCGTTCGTCGCCCACCGCAACCTGCTCTTCACCGTGGCCTACGAGATGCTCGGCTCGGCCGCCGACGCCGAGGACGTGCTCCAGGAGACCTGGCTGAAGTGGGCGGGGGTCGACCTCGACACGGTGCGCGACCGGCGCGCGTACCTGGTCCGCATCACCACCCGCCAGGCCCTGAACCGGCTGCGTACGCTCGGCCGCCGCAAGGAGTCCTACGTCGGCTCCTGGCTGCCCGAGCCGCTGCTCACCACGCCCGACGTGGCCGAGGACGTCGAGCTGGCCGACAGCGTGTCGATGGCGATGATGCTGGTCCTGGAGACGCTGGGGCCGGTGGAGCGGGCGGTGTTCGTCCTGCGCGAGGTGTTCGACCTCGGCTACGACGAGATCGCCGAGGCGGTGGAGAAGAGCCCCGCCGCCGTCCGCCAGACCGCGCACCGGGCCCGCGCGCACGTCGCGGCACGCAGGCCGCGCGGAGCCGTCTCGCGCGCCGAGACCCGGGACGCGCTCGCCGCGTTCCAGCGGGCCGTCCAGACCGGTGACCTCCAGGGCCTGCTCGACATCCTCGCGCCGGACGTCGTCCTGCTCGGCGACGGCGGCGGCATCAAGCAGGCGGTGCTGCGGCCCATCGTCGGCGCCGACAAGGTGGCCCGCCTCATGCTGGGCGGCCTGGTCAAGCTCCCCGTCGCGATGACGATGGACCCGGCCCAGGTCAACGGCCACCCGGCCCTGGTCATCCGGCTCGACGGCGAGCTGGACACCGTGGTGGCGGTCCGCTTCGAGGCCGGCCGCATCACGGGGCTCTACGCGGTGCGCAACCCGGAGAAGCTGTCGCGCATGGGCGAGGAGACGGCCCTGAGCCGCTGAGCCGGGCGGCTCAGTGAGGTTCCGGGAACTGCGTGCTGTCCAACGCACCCGGCTGGAAGATCGGCGGCCGGCCCGCTGGGGACTCCACGAGAAAGGGGACAACGCCGGGAACAGCTGGTCCCACATCGAGTTGATGACGTGACCCCTCCGCGGTGTGCAGCCGGGGCGTCACGGTGCGGGCATGCCGTGACGCCGGGTGGAGCAGGACGTCGCCCAAGTCGACATGCTCTGCGCCGATGTCAGGCCGCCGACAGCTCGCACCACACGTACTTGCCCCGGTTGCCGTGTCTGGCCAGCGGATGCCACCCCCACACGTCCGCGCAGGCCCGCACCAGCGCGAGCCCTCGCCCCTCCTCCAGTTCCGTCACCCTCTCGAACCGCGCGGGCGGTTCCGGCGGCTCCGGGTCCGCGTCCCACGCCCCGATTCGCAGCGTGCCCGGCGGCGACCAGCGGATGCGGAGGGCGGCGGGGCCCTTGGTGTGCCGTACGGCGTTGGAGACCAGTTCGGTGGCGAGCAGTTCGGCCACGTCGACGAGGCGGATCAGCCCGTGCAGGGTGAGGACGAGGCGGAGGGTGCGGCGGCTGACGGTGACGGCGCGCAGGTCGTTGGGGATGTAGAGGGAGTACTCCCAGGGTTCTTTTTCGGGCATGCGGGATTCCCTTGCATGTGTGGGGAGTTGAGAGCGGGCCGGTGGCATTGCCGGAGCCGTCATGGCAGGACGGAACGGTGCGCTTCCGGTTTCGCACGGTGTGCGTCGCGTCACTGACGGTAGATCTAAATTTAGGGACGCGGCAAGTCGATCGCGTAATCTGACGCCGAAGGAGTTGCATCAACAGATGTGTGAAGAGGGCCAGTCGATGGTGAAGAGGCGCGAACCGACGGCACGTCAGGTGCGACTGGCAACCGAACTGCGCAGGCTCCGTGAGGCAGCGGGGTTCAACTCCCGCCAGGCGGCGGAGCTGCTCGGTGTGGCGCCCGCCCAGATCACTCACATCGAGTCCGCCCTCGCGGGCGTGAGTGAGCAGCGGGTTCGCCGACTGGCCTCCCACTACGCCTGTACGGACGAGGAGTTCGTCGACGCGCTCGTCGCCATGGCCACCGAGCGGTCAACCGGTTGGTGGGAGGAGTACCGAGGTCTGCTTCCCACGTCGTTCCTCGACCTGTCCGAGCTGGAACACCACGCCCGCTTCCTCCGCCACGTGGCGATCCTGTACGTACCGGGGCTGCTACAGACGGAGGACTACTCGCGTGCAGTCTTCTCCGCCAGGCTGCCGGAACTGACAGCCGAAGAACTGGAGTTGCGCATCCAGCACCGTAAGGGGCGCCAGCGGTTCGTCATCCCCTACGAAGCGGTGATCCACGAAGCGGCGCTTCGCATCAGAGTCGGTGACCGTGACACGTCCAGGGCCCAACTCACACGGCTTCTGGAGCTCTCCGAGGCGGAACACATCACCGTGCGTGTCATCCCCTTCGACCTGGACGGCTTCGCCGACGCCTCCAGCACGATGACGTATGTGGGCGGCCCGCTGCCGAAACTCGACACCGTGGTCCGCGACGCCCTTCACGGCTCGGCCTTCATCGATTCCGAGGCTCAGCTCAACACCTATCGAACAACTCTTCTTAAGGTGGAAGCCGCGTCACTCGATCCCGGACAGTCGCGGGATTTCATCCACCGTCTGGCGAAGGAGTTCTAAGACCCCATGGACAACTGGCGCAAGTCGTCCCACTCAGGCCCGGGCGACGGCAACGAATGCGTGGAGATAGCCACCTCGGACACTCACGTCGCCGTCCGCGACAGCAAGGCCCCCGCCCGGGCCACCCTCACCTTCCCCCGCGCCGCCTTCACCCGCTTCCTCGCGGTGACGACGGAGCCGGAGGGAAACCCGCCTCCCCGCTGACCCAGCACACCTCCCCGGGGCTGCCGTCACCCACGTCGAACAGGCAGCACGCGGCGCCGACCGTGGCGGCGAGGTCGGTGAACGTCCTCCGGATGCTCGCCGAGCGGGCGAACAGGCGGCTCAGGCCCGACGTCGACGCCCAGAACTCCAGGGCCGTGTACCGGGAGTCCAGGAAGGACGCGAACCGGACCGTCAGGTAGACGTACCCGATCCGGACCCGCCCGTCCTCCTCGGGCGGCAGTCCGTACGACTCCCCGTACGCCCGCACCGCGTCGTCGACCGGGAACATGAGGGACGTGTCCAGGTCGAGCGTCTCGCGGCCGGCGCAGTCCACCGGCTCGCTGCCGAACCCGGACGTGAAGGGGAGGACGATCCGCTCGCCCCCGGGCAGCGTGACGTCGAGCGGCGGCACGTCACGGGACGGGGGCGCCAACGCGGCCACGGCGGCCAGCGCCCCCGCGACGCTCCGAGGAGGCAGGTGGATGTCGTAGCCGTAAGTGAGCCCCATGTCTCCCTGATCCTGCCGCGGCGTGCACCCCTGTCACACCCCACCGGTACCGTCGGATCATGCCCAACCAGCCCCCCGCGGCCCCCGGTGAAAGGCGGCTCGCCACCCTCGAAGGCGTGCTGGAGAGGATCACGTACGCCAATGAGGAGAACGGCTACACCGTCGCCCGGGTCGACACCGGCAGAGGCGCCGGCGATCTGCTGACCGTCGTCGGCGCGCTGCTCGGTGCGCAGGTGGGGGAGTCGCTGCGGATGGAGGGGCGCTGGGGGTCGCATCCCCAGTACGGCAAGCAGTTCCACGTGGAGAACTACACGACGCTGCTGCCCGCCACCGTCCAGGGCATCCGGCGTTATCTGGGGTCCGGGCTGGTCAAGGGGATCGGGCCGGTCTTCGCGGACCGGATCACGCAGCACTTCGGGCTGGACACCCTCACCATCATCGAGGAGGAGCCCAAGCGGCTCATCGAGGTGCCCGGCCTCGGGCCCAAGCGGACCAAGAAGATCGCCGACGCCTGGGAGGAGCAGAAGGCGATCAAGGAGGTCATGCTCTTCCTCCAGACCGTCGAGGTGTCCACCTCCATCGCCGTGCGGATTTACAAGAAGTACGGGGACGCCTCGATCTCCGTCGTCAAGAACCAGCCCTACCGGCTCGCCGCCGACGTCTGGGGCATCGGCTTCCTCACCGCCGACAAGATCGCCCAGTCCGTCGGGATTCCGCACGACAGCCCGGAGCGGGTGAAGGCGGGGCTCCAGTACGCGCTCTCGCAGGCCACCGACCAGGGTCACTGCTACCTCCCCGAGGAGAAGCTGATCGCCGACGCGGTGAAGCTGCTCCAGGTGGACACCGGGCTGGTCATCGAGTGCCTGGGCGAGCTGGCCGCCGAGCCGGAGGAGGACGGGGAGGACCCCGGTGTGGTGCGGGAGAAGGTCCCCCACCCCGAGGGGGGTGAGCCCATCACCGCCGTCTACCTCGTGCCCTTCCACCGCGCCGAGCTGGCCCTCGCCGGGCAGCTGCGCCGCCTCCTGCACACCGACGAGGACCGGATGCCCGGCTTCCAGGACGTGGCCTGGGACAAGGCGCTCGGGTGGCTGAAGGGGCGCACCGGCGCCGACCTCGCGCCCGAGCAGGAGGCCGCCGTCAGGCTCGCGCTCAGCGAGAAGGTCGCCGTGCTCACCGGCGGCCCCGGCTGCGGCAAGTCCTTCACCGTCCGGTCGATCGTGGAGCTGGCGCGGGCCAAGAAGGCCAAGGTCGTGCTCGCCGCGCCCACCGGACGGGCCGCCAAGCGGCTCGCCGAGCTGACCGGCGCCGAGGCGTCCACCGTGCACCGGCTGCTGGAGCTGAAGCCCGGCGGCGACGCGGCCTACGACCGGGAACGGCCGCTCGACGCCGACCTGGTGGTGGTGGACGAGGCGTCGATGCTGGACCTCCTCCTCGCCAACAAGCTTGCGAAAGCCGTGCCGCCCGGCGCCCACCTGCTGCTCGTCGGAGACGTCGACCAGTTGCCCAGCGTGGGGGCCGGGGAAGTGCTCCGGGACCTGCTGGCGCCCGGCAGCCCCGTGCCCGCCGTCCGGCTCACCCGCGTCTTCCGGCAGGCCCAGCAGTCCGGCGTGGTCACCAACGCGCACCGGATCAACGCCGGGCAGCACCCCGTCACCGACGGCATGAAGGACTTCTTCCTCTTCGTCGAGGACGACACCGAGGAGGCCGGCCGGCTCACCGTCGACGTCGCCGCGCGGCGCATCCCCGCGAAGTTCGGGCTCGACCCGCGCCGGGACGTGCAGGTGCTGGCCCCCATGCACCGGGGACCGGCCGGCGCCGGCACGCTGAACGGGCTGCTCCAGCAGGCCGTCACCCCGGGCCGCCCGGACCTGCCCGAGAAGCGGTTCGGCGGACGCGTCTTCCGGGTCGGCGACAAGGTCACCCAGATCCGCAACAATTACGAGAAGGGCGAGAACGGCGTCTTCAACGGCACCGTTGGCGTCGTCACCTCGCTCGACCCGGTGGACCAGCGCCTCACGGTGCTGACCGACGAGGACGAGGAGGTGCCGTACGACTTCGACGAACTGGACGAACTGGCCCACGCCTACGCGGTCACCATCCACCGGTCCCAGGGCAGCGAGTACCCGGCCGTCGTGATCCCGGTGACGACCGGCGCCTGGATGATGCTCCAGCGGAACCTGCTGTACACCGCCGTCACCCGGGCGAAGAAGCTGGTCGTCCTGGTCGGTTCGCGCAAGGCGATCGGGCAGGCGGTGCGCACGGTGTCGGCCGGACGGCGGTGCACGGCGCTCGACTTCCGGCTCGCCGGGCCCCGGCCGTGAAACCTTGCGGCAGACCTGTCCACCCGTGTGAAAAAAATGATCGATCAAACGAGTCGGAAAGGTCACACAGCACTTCCGGATGGGCCCCGGAGGGGGCAGGATGAGCAAGTTGACGGCACTGAGTGCCGCCGATAGGCCCGATGGTCGACCCCGAGTGCACTCTCCTGAGCCAAGTGGGGGATGGTAGAGACAGTCAGGGCACCTCGAAGATGAGGCACTACGTCGGTGAGGGAAGACGTGAGCGAGCACACCAACAACTCGGTAGTACTGCGGTACGGCGACGGCGAGTACACCTACCCGGTGATCGACAGCACCGTCGGTGACAAGGGCTTCGACATCGGGAAGCTCCGCGCCCAGACCGGTCTGGTGACGCTGGACAGCGGTTACGGCAACACCGCCGCCTACAAATCCGCCATTACCTATCTGGACGGCGAAGCCGGCATCCTCCGGTACCGCGGCTACCCGATCGAGCAGCTGGCCGAGCGCTCCTCCTTCGTGGAGGTGGCCTACCTGCTGATCAACGGTGAGCTGCCGACCGTCGACGAGCTGTCCGCGTTCAAGGACGAGATCACGCAGCACACCCTGCTGCACGAGGACGTCAAGAACTTCTACAAGGGCTTCCCGCGCGACGCCCACCCGATGGCCATGCTCTCCTCGGTGGTCTCGGCGCTGTCCACCTTCTACCAGGACAGCCACAACCCGTTCGACGAGCGCCAGCGCAACCTCTCCACGATCCGGCTGCTCGCGAAGCTCCCGACGATCGCGGCCTACGCGTACAAGAAGTCGATCGGCCACCCGTTCGTCTACCCGCGCAACGACCTCGGCTACGTCGAGAACTTCCTGCGCATGACGTTCTCGGTGCCGGCGCAGGAGTACGACCTGGACCCGACGGTCGTCGCGGCGCTCGACAAGCTGCTGATCCTGCACGCGGACCACGAGCAGAACTGCTCGACCTCCACGGTCCGCCTGGTGGGCTCCTCGCAGGCCAACATGTTCGCCTCGATCTCCGCCGGCATCAACGCGCTGTGGGGCCCGCTGCACGGCGGCGCCAACCAGTCGGTGCTGGAGATGCTGGAAGGCATCCGCGACGCGGGCGGCGACGTCGACTCCTTCATCCGCAAGGTGAAGAACAAGGAGGACGGCGTCCGCCTGATGGGCTTCGGCCACCGGGTCTACAAGAACTTCGACCCGCGCGCCAAGATCATCAAGGCCGCCGCGCACGATGTGCTCTCCGCCCTCGGCAAGTCCGACGAGCTGCTGGACATCGCCCTGAAGCTGGAGGAGCACGCGCTCTCCGACGACTACTTCGTCTCGCGCAGCCTCTACCCGAACGTCGACTTCTACACCGGTCTGATCTACCGGGCCATGGGCTTCCCGACCGAGATGTTCACGGTCCTGTTCGCCCTCGGCCGGCTGCCGGGCTGGATCGCCCAGTGGCACGAGATGATCAAGGAGCCGGGTTCCCGCATCGGGCGCCCGCGCCAGATCTACACGGGCGTCGTCGAGCGCGACTTCGTCCCCGTCGAGGAGCGCTGACACCTGCCGGTGTCGGTGCCGTGCGCCTAGGAGTTCGTCGCTGAGGGGCGCGGGGCGGCTGCGGGCAGTCTCCGGGCTGGTCGCGCGGTTCCCCGCGCCCCTTCGGGCGCGTCGCACCACCGTAAGAAAGAAAGAAGGCGCCCTGGCGCCGGTCCCCCCACGGGCCGACGATCCAGGGCGCCTTCCCATGTCCCGGTGCGGATTCCCCCCACGGGATCCGGCCGGGCGTCTGTGAGGACAGCGCCTGAATTCGCTGTGTCGTGCTGGTGGTGCTCGGTCTCGCACTGGTGGTGCTCGCCGTGCGGTCTGCCGGGACAGCGCACGCCCGGGAGGGCCGCTCAAAGCTTCCCGGTGTACGTGTCCCGGCAACGCAGCTCTGGGAAAGTCCCCCAAGACATCCCCAGATGCCAGGTGGCGCCCCCCAAGACGCTGCCTGACATCGCCAACTTAGACCTTCGAACCCCTTCGATGGTTACGTTCGCATCACTGTGATCTGCGTCTCTTGCATATGTCCGTTAGGTGCGCAAGAGGCCCGTACGTCGCGCGGGCCCCCAGCGTAAGGAAGATGCGCGAGGCTTGTGAAGAGCTTATGTGAGGTGCGTGCCGGACTCCAGAGGCACAGCCCCACGACCTGCGTGAAATGCGAACTAGTGAAAGGTGCGCAGCCGGAGGCTGTTGGTGACCACGAAGACCGAGGAGAAGGCCATCGCCGCTCCCGCGATCATCGGGTTCAGCAGCCCGGCGGCGGCCAGCGGCAGCGCCGCCACGTTGTAGCCGAAGGCCCACACGAGGTTGCCCTTGATCGTGGCCAGGGTGCGCCGGGACAGCCGGATCGCGTCCGCCGCCACCCGCAGGTCGCCGCGCACCAGCGTCAGGTCGCCTGCCTCGATCGCCGCGTCCGTCCCCGTGCCCATCGCCAGGCCCAGGTCGGCGGTGGCGAGCGCGGCCGCGTCGTTGACGCCGTCCCCGACCATGGCGACCGTACGGCCCTCGGCCCGCAGCCGCTCCACCACCGCGACCTTGTCCTCGGGCAGCACCTCGGCGATCACCTCGTCGATGCCGACGGCCGCCGCGACCGACTCGGCCACCCGGCGGTTGTCGCCGGTCAGCAGGACCGGGGTCAGGCCCAGCCGGCGCAGCCCGGCCACCGCCTCGGCGCTGGTCTCCCTGACCGCGTCCGCCACGGCGACGACCCCGCGCGCCGCGCCGTCCCAGCCGACCACGACGGCCGTACGGCCGTTCCTCTCGGCCTCGTCCGCGGCCCGGGCGACCTCGGGCGGCAGGGTGTCGTAGAGGCGCCCCACGGCCACCTGGCGGCCCGCCACGCGGGCGCGTACGCCGCGCCCGGGGACGTTCTCGAAGTCCTCGACGCCCGGCAGCGCGCCGAGCCGCTCCTCGGCGCCGGCCGCGACCGCGCGGGCCACCGGATGCTCGGAGGCGTGCTCGACCGCGCCCGCGAGCCGCAGCAACTCGACCTCGTCGGTGCCCTCGGCGGCGTACACCTCGTGCAGGGTCATGCGGCCGGTGGTGACGGTGCCGGTCTTGTCCAGGACGACCGTGTCGACGCGCCGCGTGGACTCCAGCACCTCGGGGCCCTTGATGAGGATGCCGAGCTGGGCGCCGCGCCCGGTGCCGACCAGCAGCGCGGTCGGCGTGGCGAGGCCCAGCGCGCACGGGCAGGCGATGATCAGGACGGCGACGGCCGCGGTGAACGCGGCGACCGTGTCACCGGTCGCGCCCAGCCAGCCGCCGAAGGTGGCGACCGCGATCAGCAGGACCACCGGCACGAAGACGCCGGAGATCCGGTCGGCGAGCCGCTGCACCTCGGCCTTGCCGCTCTGCGCGTCCTCCACCAGCTTCGCCATCCGCGCCAGCCGGGTGTCCGCGCCGACCCGGGTCGCCTCGACCACCAGCCGGCCCCCGGCGTTCACCGTGGCACCGGTGACGGCGTCGCCGACGGTGACGTCGACCGGCACGGACTCGCCGGTCAGCAGCGAGGCGTCCACAGCGGAGGCACCCTCGGTCACCGTGCCGTCGGTGGCGATCTTCTCGCCGGGCCGTACGACGAACCGGTCGCCCACGGCCAGGTGGGCCACCGGTATCCGCACCTCGCGCCCGTCCCTCAGGACCGCGACGTCTTTGGCGCCCAGCTCCATCAGCGCCCGCAGCGCGGCCCCGGCGCGGCGCTTGGAGCGGGCCTCCAGCCAGCGGCCGAGGAGCAGGAAGGCGGTGACCCCGGCGGCGGCCTCCAGGTAGATCGCGGAGGCGCCGTCCGCGCGGGAGACGGTGAGGTCGAAGCCGTGCCGCATGCCCGGCATGCCCGCGTCGCCGAAGAACAGCGCCCACAGGGACCAGCCGAACGCCGCCAGCGTGCCGAGCGAGACCAGCGTGTCCATGGTGGCCGCGCCGTGCCGCAGGCCCGTCCAGGCGGCGCGGTGGAAGGGCAGCCCGCCCCACACCACGACGGGCGCGGCCAGGGTGAGCGAGAGCCACTGCCAGTTGTCGAACTGGAGCGCCGGGACCATCGCGAGCAGGACCACGGGGGCGGCCAGCAGCACCGAGACGACCAGGCGCTGCCCAAGGGCCGACAGCTCCGGGTCGTCGCCGCTCTCCCCGGGACCGGCCCCGTCCGAGGGCTCCGGGGGCGGCGCGGGCTCCTCGCCGGTGTACCCGGTCTTCACGACGGTGGCGATCAGGTCGGCGACCCCGGTGGTCGCCGGGTAGCTGACCCGGGCCTTCTCCGTCGCGTAGTTCACCGTGGCGGTCACACCGTCCATGCGGTTGAGCTTCTTCTCGACGCGGGCCGCGCAGGAGGCGCAGGTCATCCCGCCGATGAGCAGCTCGACCTCGGCGCGGCCGGGCTCGGCGGCCGTCGCGGCGGTGCGGGGGTCCGCGGTGGTACGGGTGTCCGCGGTGCTGCTGGTCATGGTCCGGACTCCAGGGACGGTGGGGGCGCCGGGCTCAGGCCCGGCCGACGAGCTCGAAGCCCGCCTCGTCCACCGCGGCGCGCACCGCCGCGTCGTCGAGGGGGGCCTCGGAGACGACGGTGACCTCACCGGTGGCGGCGACGGCCTGCACGGAGCCGACGCCCGCGATCTCGGAGATCTCGCCGGAGACGGCGCCCTCGCAGTGGCCGCAGCTCATGCCGCTCACCTTGTAGACGGTGGTGACGGAGCCCTGGGTGGTGTCGGTCTGGGCGCTCATGTCGTTACTCCTCGTCGGGGGACGTGCGTGGGCGGGTACCCGTGGTCCGGCCGGGACCACTCACTCCACCTTACCCCTAGGGGGTATAAAGCCGAGATTCACCCGTCACCCGCGTCCCACCCGCGTCGCGCCCCCGTCACGCACCTGCGCGGCCCACTCGTGGTCGAGGACCGCCATCAGCACCTCGTCCACCCAGGCGCCGCCCCGCCGGGCGGCCTCCCGCCGCACGCCCTCCACCACGAAACCGGCCTTCTCGTACACCCGCCGGGCCCGTGGGTTGTCGGCGTACACCTCCAACTGGACGCGGTGCAGGCCGACCTGCTCGAAGGCGTGCCCGACGATGAGCCGCGTCGCCTCGCTGCCCAGCCCGCGGCCCCGGCCCCGGGGCCCCACGAGGGTGCGGAAGGTGCAGCCGCGGGCCGCCGGGTCCCACTCGTACAGGACGACCTCGCCGACGAGTTCGCCGGTCTCCCGGTCGGTGACGGCCAGGTCGAGCCGGTCGGGATCGGCGGTGCGCACGCCGTACCAGGAGCGCAGTTTGTCGAGGGTGAGTTCGGTGGCCGGCTCGAAGGTGAAGCGGACGACCTCGGGATCGTTGACGATCTCCCACATCACGTCGGCGTCCTCAGCGGTGAACGGCCGCAGGACGGTCTTTTCGCCGGTGAGGACGGGTTTCACGGAGAAGTCCATGCCCGGCACTGTGCCCCACGCGACGGTGGGGCACAGAACGGTTTTCCGGCGGGCCGGGCTACTTGTTCCGGTTGCGGGGGCGGGACGCCACCCAGGACCGGACCGTGTCCGCGTACCAGTACGGCTTACCGCCCTCCACGTGGTCCGGCGGGGGCAGCAGCCCGTGCTTGCGGTACGACCGCACGGTGTCCGGCTGGACGCGGATGTGGGCCGCGATGTCCTTGTAGGACCAGAGCCTTCGGTCGGTCACTCGTTGCACCTCCCCGCGCGCGCCGCGGCGGCGACCGGGGACGGTCGCCGGGGGTGGCCGGGCGCTGCGCTGGCGATCACCAAGCCTGTTCCGGGTGAACGACGCGGAGTGCGGGGCGGTCGGGGGCCGTTCCCGGGTGTGACGGAAACCCCGCGTGCGCGTGACATGTGTGACCCGCAGGGCGCTTTTGTGACACGAGTGCCACACAGGCGTACGCCGTCGTTCAGGCGCGGCGCGTTGACTGTGGCGGCCGGCCGTGCTCCGCCGTACGTCCGGTCGTACGCCCGCGGGCGGCCCCAGGACCGCCACTCGGAGCAAGTCGTCCGAATGTCCGGACAAAACATTGACAGGCCGCACGCGCAGGGCTAGAAACCGGGGTGACGCACGGGCGCGGGCAAGAAGGGAACGCGATGGCGCACGACCCGATGGCACACGGCCCGGTCGCCGGTTCCCCCACCGAACGCCTCCGGCGCGGGAAGGCGGCCTCGCCCTGGCAGGAGCGAGGCACGAGCGCCGACTCCCCGCTCGCACCGGCTCCGCGCCGGAGGTCCCCGCGTCGCGTCCCGGCGCGGGCCGCCCCCACTGCCCCACGTGTCTACGCGGACGCCCAAACCGCAGACACAGTGTCGGGCGCGTCCGCGGCGCCCGGCTGCTGGGATGGAGTCAGGGCCGAGACCGCGACCCGACCGTCGCCGGTCCCGGCCCGCGCGCAGCACGAGCAGCGTGAGCTGCACCCACGGCACGTCTGGACCCGTCGCCGCCATCTGTGAAGGAGTTCTCGGTCATGACGAACATCGTCAACCACTGGATCGGCGGCAAGACCGCCGAAGGCGCCTCGGGCACGTACGGGCCGGTGACGGACCCGGCGACCGGCGAGGTCACCACCGAGGTCGCCTTCGCCTCCGTCGACGAGGTGGACGCCGCGGTCGCCGCCGCCAAGGAGGCGTACCTGACCTGGGGTCAGTCGTCCCTGGCGCAGCGGACCTCGATCCTCTTCAAGTTCCGGGCGCTGCTGGACGCGCACCGCGACGAGATCGCCGAGCTGATCACCGCCGAGCACGGCAAGGTGCACTCCGACGCGCTCGGCGAGGTCGCGCGCGGCCTGGAGATCGTCGACCTGGCCTGCGGCATCACCGTCCAGCTCAAGGGCGAGCTGTCGACGCAGGTCGCCACCCGCGTCGACGTGTCCTCGATCCGGCAGCCGCTCGGCGTGGTCGCGGGCATCACGCCGTTCAACTTCCCGGCGATGGTGCCGCTGTGGATGTTCCCGATCGCCATCGCCTGCGGCAACACCTTCGTGCTCAAGCCGAGCGAGAAGGACCCGTCGGCCGCCGTGAAGCTCGCCGAACTGCTCTCCGAGGCCGGTCTGCCGGACGGCGTCTTCAATGTGGTGCACGGTGACAAGGTGGCCGTCGACCGCCTCCTGGAGCACCCGGACGTCAAGGCGGTCTCCTTCGTCGGCTCGACCCCGATCGCCCGCTACATCCACACCACCGCCTCCGCCAACGGCAAGCGCGTGCAGGCCCTCGGCGGCGCCAAGAACCACATGCTGGTGCTGCCGGACGCCGACCTCGACGCGGCGGCCGACGCAGCCGTGAGCGCCGCCTACGGCTCGGCCGGCGAGCGCTGCATGGCGATCTCCGCGGTCGTCGCGGTCGGTGCCGTCGGCGACGAGCTGGTGGAGAAGATCCGCGAACGCGCCGAGAAGATCAAGATCGGCCCCGGCACCGACCCGTCCTCCGAGATGGGCCCGCTGATCACCAAGGCGCACCGCGACAAGGTCGCCTCCTACGTCGCGGGCGCGGCGGCCGAGGGCTGCGAGGTCGTCCTGGACGGCACCGGGTACACGGTGGACGGCCACGAGGACGGCCACTGGATCGGCATCTCCCTGCTCGACCGGGTGCCGACCACCGCGAAGGCGTACCAGGACGAGATCTTCGGCCCCGTCCTGTGCGTGCTGCGTGCCGAGACGTACGACGAGGGCGTGGCCCTCATCAACGCCTCGCCGTTCGGCAACGGCACCGCGATCTTCACCCGGGACGGCGGCGCGGCCCGCCGCTTCCAGCTGGAGATCGAGGCCGGCATGGTCGGCGTCAACGTCCCGATCCCGGTCCCCGTCGGCTACCACTCCTTCGGCGGCTGGAAGGACTCGCTCTTCGGCGACCACCACATCTACGGCAACGACGGCACGCACTTCTACACCCGCGGCAAGGTCGTCACCACCCGCTGGCCGGACCCGGCCGACGCCCCGGCGGGCGTGGACCTGGGCTTCCCGCGCAACCACTGAGACAGCTGCGGCTCCAGGGTGCCGTGGTCCCGCCGGGACCACGGCACCCTTGTGCGTGGCGGTTTTTTTTGCCCCGCCCCCTACGGTTCCCGCACGGCTCAAACTCCCGTCGCGTCAAGGGGCATGCTGCTGTTTACAGAGGTATGGACGGTAGCGATCAACGGTTTCCGTAGGTAAACACCCATTGACGCAGCGGTTTTCGTCGCGATTCCATCTGGCGTCGGGAGCGAAACAGAACGAGTACGACCCAGCCTCCGGAGGCGATAGCGCTCCCTCGCGAACCACGCCGCACGAGTCGATCGGAACCGCTCCATGACCGACACGCTTCGCCCCGCCGAGACCGCCGCCGCGCCCCCGGACGTTCCGGCACCTCCGGAGTCCAGGACGCTCAAGCGTTCCATCGGGGTCGTCGGCGGCACCCTGCTGACGCTGTCGTGCGTGACCCCCGCCTCCACCCTGTTCGTGGTCGTCCCCGACCTCTTCGGCTCGCTCGGCACCGCCACCGCGCTGACCATCGCCATCGGCTCCGTGCTCTGCGTCGCCGTGGCGTTCTGCTACTCGGAGCTGGGCACCCTGGTCCCCAGCGCGGGCGGCGAGTACGCCATGGTGTCGACGATGGCCGGGCGCCTGGCGGGCTGGCTGGTCTTCGTGCTGTCCCTGCTGGTCGTCATGATCGTGCCCCCGGTGATCGCCATGGGCACGGCCGACTACCTCGAACCGATCCTGCACCTCGACCCCTCCCTGGCGGGCGCCGGCGTCATGCTGCTGGCCACCCTCGCCGGGCTGCTCGACCTGCGCGCCAACGCCTGGATCACCGGCGTCTTCCTGGTCCTGGAGGTCATCGCCGCGGCCGTCGTCGCGGTGCTGGGCTTCGCCCACGCCGAGCGCGGCCCCGGCAGCCTCGTGTCGATGGAGGTGGGCGGCGCCCACGGCGGAGCGGACCCCGTGACCGCCATGCTGGTCGTCTCCGGGCTCGCCATCGCCCTCTTCATCACGCAGGGCTTCTCCACCGCCGTCTACCTCTCCGAGGAACTGGAGAACCCGCGCCGCAACGTCGCCCGCACGGTGCTGGCCACCCTCGCCATCTCCACGGTGATCATCCTGGTCCCGGTCGTCGCCATCACCTTCGGCGCCTCCGACCTGACGGAGCTGACCGGCGGCGACATCGGCGCCATGGTCACCGCCTGGTCCAGCTCCGCCGTCGGCACCTTCGTCAGCCTCTGCGTGGCCCTCGCCATCATCAACGCGGGCATCGTCATGGTCATCCAGAACTCGCGCGTGCTGTTCGCCTCCGCTCGCGACAAGGCCTGGCCCGCCCCGGTCAACGGGCTCTTCGCCCGGCTCGGCCGGTTCGGCTCCCCGTGGGTCGCCACCCTCGCCGTCGGCGTGCCGGGCGCCGCGCTGTGCTACGTCAACCTCGACACCCTGTACGGCGTCACCGGCGTCTCCGTGACCGCGATGTACCTGCTGGTCGCGGTCGCCGCCCTGCTGTCCCGGCGCGGCGCCCACGGGCACGCGCACGCGTGGCGGATGCCGCTGTGGCCGGTGGTGCCGGTGCTGCTGATCGTGGTCCTCGCCTACATCCTGACCCAGCAGGAGACCGGCCACCTGCTGCTGACCGGCGGCATCGCGGCCGTCGCCACCCTGTACTGGGCCCTGTACCTGCGCCCGCGCCGCGCCACCCGCTGGCTGGTGACGGTCCCGCAGGACGTCCGCGAGCCCGCCGGACCGTGACGGCCCGCGGGCGCGGGGCAGTCCGCCGGGCGTGACCGCCCTACCACGCCCGTGGTACGCGCGAACGGCCCCGTACGTCCGTGGGAGGGCCGCCGGTTCAGCCCCGGGGCGGCCTCCGGTGCCGGCGGCGGCCCGTACCGTTGACCCATGGATCTTCGACTGCCCCGCGTGCGAGGGCTGCTACGCGGGCCGCGGCGGACGCTCTCCGCCGCGGCCGCCGTCGTCGTGCTCGCCGGCGCCGGGACGTGGACGGCCGTCGCCGGTGACGACCCGGCCCCGGTGCGGCGCGCCGACCGGGTCACGGCGGTGGGCGACGGCGTGCGCCTGGACACCTCGTACTTCACGGCGGGCCCCGAAGGCCGCCGCCCGGCCGTCCTGCTCGCGCACGGTTTCGGCGGCAGCAAGGACGACGTACGGGAGCAGGCCGAGGACCTGGCGAGGGACGGGTACGCGGTCCTGACCTGGTCGGCGCGCGGCTTCGGCAGGTCCACCGGGAAGATCGGGCTGAACGCGCCGGACGGCGAGGTCGCCGACGTGTCCCGCCTGATCGACTGGCTCGCGGAGCAGCCCCAGGTCGAGCTGGACCGGGACGGCGACCCCCGGGTGGGCGTCGCGGGCGGTTCCTACGGCGGCGCGGTCGCGCTGCTGGCGGCCGGACACGACACCCGGGTGGACGCCGTCGCCCCGGCGATCACGTACTGGAACCTGGCGGACGCGCTGTTCCCGAACGGCGTCTTCAAGAAGCTGTGGGCCGGCATCTTCGTCAACTCCGGCGGCGGCTGCGACCGGTTCGAGGCCGACCTGTGCCGCATGTACCAGCGGGTCGCCGAGTCCGGCACACCCGACGCCGCGGCCGTGAAGCTTCTCAAGGAGCGCAGCCCGCAGGCGGTGGGCGGGCGGATCAAGGTGCCCACCCTGCTGACGCAGGGCCAGACCGACTCCCTGTTCCCGCTCGGCCAGGCCGACGCCGCGGCGCGGGCGATCCGGGCGAACGGCGCGCCCGTCGACGTCGACTGGATCGCGGGCGGCCACGACGGCGGCGACCTGGAGACCGACCGCGTCCAACAGCGCGTGGCCGACTGGTTCGACCGCTACCTGAAGGACGACGCGGGCGCCGACACCGGCCCCGCCTTCCGCGTCACCCGCACCGGAGGCGTCGACTCCACCGACGGTCAGGCGCAGTTGCGCGGCGCGAGCGCCGACCGCTACCCGGGCCTGGCGAACGGACAGCGCTCCGTACCCCTGCGCGGCCGCGAGCAGCACGTCGACAACCCCGCCGGGGCCAACCCGCCCGCCGTCTCCGCCCTTCCCGGCATCGGCGGCTCCGGCGGGCTCTCCCAGCTCTCCTCGCTCGGCGTCGGCGTCTCCCTGGACTTCCCCGGCCAGTACGCCGCGTTCGAGTCCGCCCCGGTCGGTGACGACCTGCGGATCACCGGCTCGCCGACGGCCACCGTCCACGTCCGCTCCACCGCCGAGGACGCCGTCCTGTTCGCCAAGGTGTACGACGTCGGCCCCGGCGGAGCCTCGCCCGTGCTCCCCTCCCAGCTGGTCGCCCCCGTCCGCGTCGAGGACGCCAAGGCCGGCCGGGACGTGACGGTCACCCTCCCGGCGATCGACCACGAGGTGGAGCAGGGCCACCGCCTGCGCCTGGTCCTCGCCTCCACCGACCTCGGGTACGCCTCCCCGGCCGCCCCGGCGACGTACACCGTCTCCCTCAGGGGCGACCTGAAGGTGCCGACCGCCCCCGGCGTGACGACCGCCGCCGCCCCGCTGCCCGCCTGGGTGTGGTGGCTGCCCCTGGCCGGTGCCGCCGTCGCCCTCGCCCTGCTGTGGACGGCCCGCCGCCGCACCGCCGCGCCCGCCCCCGACCCCGCGCTGGCCGACGTACCCCTGCGGATCGCCGGCCTGAGCAAGCGGTACGCCGGGTCCGCCGACCGGTACGCGGTAAAGGAGCTGTCGTTCCGGGTGGAGAAGGGGCAGGTGCTCGGCCTGCTCGGGCCCAACGGCGCGGGCAAGACCACCACCCTGCGGATGCTGATGGGCCTGATCACACCGGACGACGGCGAGGTCAGGGTCTTCGGCCACGCCATCCGGCCCGGCGCCCCGGTGCTGTCCCGGGTCGGCGCCTTCGTCGAGGGCGCGGGTTTCCTGCCGCACCTGTCCGGCCGGGAGAACCTGGAGCTGTACTGGCGGGCCACGGGCCGCCCGCCCGAGGACGCCCACCTGGACGAGGCCCTTCAGATCGCCGGACTCGGCGACGCGCTCGCCCGCGCGGTGCGCACCTACTCCCAGGGCATGCGCCAGCGCCTCGCCATCGCCCAGGCCATGCTCGGCCTGCCCGACCTCCTCATCCTCGACGAACCGACCAACGGCCTGGACCCGCCGCAGATCCGCGAGATGCGCGAGGTGATGATCCGCTACGCGGCGGCCGGACGCACCGTGATCGTCTCCAGCCACCTGCTGGCCGAGGTCGAGCAGACCTGCACCCACCTCGTGGTCATGGACCGGGGCCGGCTGGTCCAGGCGGGCCCGGTCGCCGAGATCATCGGCTCCGGCGACACCCTCCTGGTCGGCACCGGCCTGCCCGTGGACGAACCGCTCGTGGACAAGGTCGCCGCCCTGCCCGGCGTGGCCTCGGTCGTGCACACCGACGACGGGCTCCTGATCCGCCTCGACCCCGGCGGCACCGCGCCCGGCCTGGTCGCCGAACTGGTCCGGCTCGACGTGCCCGTGGCGTCGGTCGGCCCGCACCGCCGCCTGGAGGACGCCTTCCTCACCCTGATCGGAGGTTCCGCATGAGCACGCCCACCCAGCCGGTGGCGACCGCGCCCGCGACCGGAGCGGCGCCGGCGTCCGACTCCGCCCACGGCTACCGGGCGGGCCGCACCCTGCCCCTGCGGG
Source organism: Streptomyces sp. NPDC102490 (assembly GCF_044765285.1). Lineage (NCBI taxonomy): Bacteria > Bacillati > Actinomycetota > Actinomycetes > Kitasatosporales > Streptomycetaceae > Streptomyces > Streptomyces sp. NPDC102490. Next base: position 299,121 of record NZ_JBIWJU010000007.1, on the reverse strand, counting down.
TGGAGCTGGTGCGCCAGCTCAAGCGGCGCCGCACCCTGGTCATGGGCGCGATCCTCGCCGCCCTGCCGTTCGTCCTCGTCGTCGCCTTCGCGATCGGCGGCGAGCCGGAGGGCCCCGACGACCGCATCACCCTGATGGACACCGCCACCGCCTCCGGCGCCAACTTCGCGGCGGTCAACCTCTTCGTCTCGGCGGGCTTCCTGCTGGTCGTCCCGGTCGCCCTGTTCTGCGGGGACACCGTGGCCTCCGAGGCGAGCTGGTCCTCCCTGCGTTATCTGCTCGCCGCGCCGGTGCCGCGCGCCCGGCTGCTCGCGTCCAAGCTGGCCGTCGGGCTCGGGCTGAGCCTGGCGGCGATGGTGCTGCTGCCCCTGGTGGCACTGGCCGTGGGCACGGTCGCCTACGGCTGGGGCCCGCTGGCCATCCCCACCGGCGGCTCGCTCGCGCCGGGCACGGCCGCGCAGCGCCTGGTGGTGGTCGTGGCGTACATCTTCGTGTCCCAACTGGTCACCGCCGCGCTCGCGTTCTGGCTGTCGACCAGGACCGACGCCCCGCTCGGCGCGGTCGGCGGCGCCGTCGGCCTCACCATCGTCGGCAACGTCCTGGACGCCGTGACGGCGCTGGGCCACTGGCGCGACTTCCTGCCCGCGCACTGGCAGTTCGCCTGGGCGGACGCCGTCCAGCCGAACCTTCAGTGGTCGGGCATGATCCAGGGCACGGCGGTCTCGGTCACGTACGCGCTGGTGCTGTTCGCCCTGGCCTTCCGGGGGTTCGCCCGCAAGGACATCGTGTCGTAGGTCCCCGGAGGATCACCCACCGGTCTCGGCGGCACGCCCCCGTGCCCGCTTCGAGACGCAGCCGTAACACCCCGTGCCGCACGTTTCGCCCCGCCGCCCCGTCACAGTCACGTACAGCGGCGCCGACGAAGCACAGGGGGACGGACGATGAACCGGTACGGGACCGACGGGCGGCGGGGGCGGCGCGGCACGACCGCGCTGCTCGCGCTGACCCTGGCGGGCGGGCTGCTGCTCACCGGCTGCGGGGCAGGGGACGACGCGTCGAGCGGGGCGAAGGACACCGCGGCCGACTCCCGGGGCGGCTCGGCCCCGCTGCCCGCACCCGACCGCCCGCGCGGCGAGGGCGGGCAGCGCTACGAGGGCGACACGAGCACCGGCGAGGGCGAGAAGAACGGCGACTCCCAGCAGGTCGCGCCCGACCCCGACCACCTCTCCACCTTCGCCCTCGACGTCGACACCGCCTCCTACGGCTACGCCCGCCGCACCCTCGCCGAGGGCCGGCTGCCCGACCCGGCCACGGTCCGCCCCGAGGAGTTCGTCAACAGCTTCCGCCAGGACTACGACCGTCCCGACGGCGACGGCTTCTCGGTGACCGTGGACGGTGCCCGCACCGACGACGAGGACTGGTCGCTGGTCCGCGTCGGCCTGGCCACCCGCCCCGCCGAGCGGCAGAGCGAACGCCCGCCCGCCGCCCTGACGTTCGTCATCGACGTCTCCGGCTCCATGGGCGAACCCGGCCGCCTCGACCTCGCCCAGGAGGCCCTCGGCACCATGACCGACCGGCTCCGGGACGACGACTCGGTGGCCCTCGTCACCTTCAGCGACGAGGCCGAGACCGTGCTGCCCATGACCCGGCTCGGCGACCACCGCGACCGCGTCCACGACGCGATCGACGAGCTGGAGCCGACGGAGTCCACCAACCTCGGCGCGGGCGTGGAGACCGGCTACGAGACCGCCGTCGACGGCCGCCGCGAGGGCGCCACCAACCGTGTCGTGCTCGTCTCCGACGCCCTCGCCAACACCGGCGACACCGACGCGGACACCATCCTCGAACGCGTCGCCACCGAGCGCCGCGAGCACGGCGTCACCCTCTTCGGCGTCGGCGTGGGCAGCGACTACGGCGACGCCCTGATGGAACGCCTCGCCGACCGGGGCGACGGCCACACCACGTACGTGTCCACCCCCGAGGACGCCCGCGAGGTGTTCAGCGAGCAGCTCCCGCGCCACGTCGAGCTGACCGCGCGCGACGCCAAGGCCCAGGTCGCCTTCGACCCGGAGACCGTCGCCGAGTTCCGCCTCGTCGGCTACGACGACCGCCGGGTCGCCGACGAGGACTTCCGCGACGACCGCGTCGACGGCGGCGAGGTCGGCCCCGGCCACACGGTCACCGCCCTGTACGCCGTCCGCACCAGGCCCGGCGCCGACGGCCACCTCGCCACGGCCACCGTCCGCTGGCTCGACCCCGACAGCCGCACCCCGCACGAGGAGTCCGGCGACGTGGCGAGCGACGCCCTCGACGACTCCGTCTGGGAAGCCGGCCGCGGGCTGCGGGTCGCGGCGACCGCGGCCTACTTCGCCGACGCGCTCCGGTCCCCGGACGGCGACGGCGGCGCCTTGCCCGGGGCGCCCGGTCTCGCCGGACTGGCCGAGCGGGCCGAGGGCCTGGCGGACCGCACGGAGGACGAGGACGTGCGCGAACTGGCCGAGGCGATCGAGGAGGCGGACCGGCTGGCCTGAGCCCGGCGCCGCCCGGCGGCCGTGACCCCGCCGGGCGGTGTGGCCCATTGACGTTTCCTTACGCGTGAGTAAGTTTACTCTGAAGTAAGTTACTGGCCGAGTACACGCGACAGCGCATCAGTCCGAGCCGCGACCGGGAGCCGTCATGGGCGTACGCAGGGACCTGAAACGGGCGAGAAGCCGCGGTGACCTGGTGTCCCGCACAAGGACCGAGACCGTCAGGGACGCGCACGGCACCGTCCGCGAGGCCCGCACCGCCGCCCTCGCGCCCCGCCCCACCGAGGGCAGCACCGCCGACATCCCGTTCACCAACGCCGCCGAGGCACCCGACGCGGTGGTCCTGCGCCGCGAGGTGGCGGGAACCTGGCGGCCCGTCACCGCCGCGGAGTTCGCCCGCGAGGTCACCGCCGTGGCCAAGGGCCTGATCGCCGCCGGTCTGGAGCCCGGCGGCCGGGTCGCCGTCATGTCCCGCACCCGCTACGAGTGGACGGTCCTGGACTTCGCGATCTGGGCGGCCGGCGGGCAGACCGTCCCCGTGTACGCCACCTCCTCGGCCGACCAGGTCGAGTGGATCGTCCGCGACTCCGGCGCCCGGTACGCCGTCACCGAGACCGCCGCAAACACCGCCACCGTCCTGACCGGCACCGCCGGACACGCCGAGCGCCCGCAGGTCTGGGAGCTGGACGCCGGCGCCCTCGCCGACCTCACCGCCCTGGGCCGGGGCGTGCGCGACGACGAGGTCACCAAGCGCCGCACCGCCCTCACCCCGGACACGGCCGCCACCGTCTGCTACACCTCCGGCACCACCGGCCGCCCCAAGGGCTGCGTCCTCACCCACGCCAACCTGCACGCCGAGGCCGCCAACACGGTCGAGCTGCTGCACCCGATCTTCAAGGAGGTCACCGGCCAGCGGGCCTCGACCCTCCTCTTCCTGCCGCTCGCCCACATCCTGGGCCGCACCATCCAGATCTCCTGCCTGCTGGCCCGCATCGAGATCGGCCACTTCCCGAGCATCAAGCCCGACGAACTGCGCCCCGCGCTCAGGTCCTTCCGCCCGACCTTCCTGGTCGGCGTCCCGTACCTCTTCGAGAAGATCCACGACACCGGCCGGGCGACCGCCGAGAAGATCGGCCGCGGCGCCTCCTTCGAACGCGCCCACCGCCTCGCCGTCCGCTTCGGCGCCGCGCACCTGGACCGCTTCCTGGGCCGCGGCAAGGGCCCCACCCCGGCCCTGTGGGCGGGCTGGGCTCTGTACGACCTGCTGGTCTACCGCCGGGTCCGCAAGGAACTGGGCGGCCGGATGCGCTACGCGATCAGCGGCGGCTCCCCGCTGGAGAGCGACCTCAACCTGTTCTTCTACGCCGCCGGAATCATGGTCTACGAGGGCTACGGCCTGACCGAGACCACCGCCGCCGCCACCATCGTCCCGCCGCTCGGCCCCCGCCCCGGCACGGTCGGCCCGCCGGTCCCCGGCACCGCCGTGCGCATCGCGGACGACGGCGAGGTACTGGTCAAGGGCGGCATCGTGTTCGGCTCCTACCGCGGCAACCCGGAGGCCACCGACGCGGCCCTCACCGACGGCTGGTTCGCCACCGGCGACCTCGGCTCCCTCGACGCCGACGGCTACCTCACCATCACCGGCCGCAAGAAGGACCTCCTGGTCACCTCCGGCGGCAAGAACGTCTCCCCGGCCGTCCTGGAGGACCGCCTGCGCAGCCGCCCGCCCGTCGCCCAGTGCCTGGTCGTCGGCGACAACCGCCCCTACGTCGCCGCCCTGGTCACCCTCGACCCGGACGCCGTCGCGCACTGGCTGGCGGTGCGCGGGCTGCCCGCCGGCACCCCGATGTCCGAGGTCGTACGGGACGAGAGGATGCGCGCCGACGTCCAGAAGGCCGTGGACCACGCCAACGCGGCCGTCTCCCGGGCCGAGTCGATCCGCGCCTTCCGGCTGGTCGAGGGCGAGTTCACCGAGGAGAACGGGCTGCTGACCCCGTCCCTGAAGGTGAAGCGGCACGCGGCCGTCGCGGCGTACGCGGACGAGATTGAGGCGCTGTACGCGAGGCCGCCGGGACGGTGATCCGCGCCCGGGCGCCCGGGGCATGCGAAAGGGGCGGGCCGCCGATCTGCTCGGCGGCCCGCCCCCGACGCGGTGTCAGTGCCCGCCGCCCTCACCGTTGGCGGACAGGATCGAGACGTCCTCCAGCAGGTGGGCCAGCGCACCGTCGCGCTTGGCCTGGGTGGAGTTCTCGGCACACTGCTGGTTCATGTCGTCGCCCAGGACGTTGAGGTCCTGGATCGGCACGAGACCGATGACGCTGACCGGGATGTCGCTGACCGCGATGCACGGCTTGTTGAACGAACCCTGGATGAGCGCCATCTGCGGGCTCATGTTGCCCGTGGTCATCGAGTTGCCGAAGTACTGCGAGGCGCCGTTGCCGTTGGCAGAGACGGGCCCGCTGTCGTCACCGATCGCCATCGCCTGCGGTGCCGCGGCAGCGGAGGCGCCCATGACGGAGGCGGCGATCGCCGCGTAGGCAACTACCTTCTTGATCACTGGCAAGTCCTTTCTGAGGAAACCCCGTCCACCGGAGCGCTCTGGTCAACTCCGTGAGTCCGGTCGGGTTTCTCCCGTTCACTCCGTCGGCGGACAACGGGAAATGTGTACGGGTCCGCGTTTCCCCCCGGGATTTGGGCGGCTTCCGCGCCGTTTTCGAGATCCGGTGGGGGCCAACCGGGTGAACGCCCGCAACCAATCATCGCGCACCGGGTTGATGAGGCCGTAGGACAGTGCGTCGCTACGACGAAAGGAACGCGAAGTGCTCAAGAAGGCAATGGTCGCCGCGGCGGCTGCCGCTTCTGTGATCGGCATGTCCGCTGCTGCCGCGCCCCAGGCCCTGGCCATCGGGGACGACAACGGGCCGGCCGTGGCCAACGGCAACGGCGCCTCGTCGTCGTTCGGCAACTCGGCGACCGACGGCGACATGAGCCCGCAGCTGTCGCTGGTCGAGGGCACGCTGAACAAGCCGTGCCTCGGTGTCGAGGACGTCAACGTCGCCGTCATCAACCTCGTCCCGATCCAGGACATCAACGTCCTGGCGGACGACCTGAACCAGCAGTGCGCGGACAACTCCACGCAGGCCAAGCGTGACGGTGCCGTCTCGCACGTCCTGGAGGACCTGTCGGTCCTGTCCGCGAACGGCGAGGGCTGAGCCGTACCCCGCCCGGACCGGGCGGCCCGCTGACTTCTCCGCGGGCCGCCCGGCCGTGCACGGGACGGGATTTCGCCGGGGAGCGGATCGACTCCGTCGCTCTCTTGGGGGAACGGCCGGGACGTTTCGTGAGGCATCCGAGTGAATTTCGGGGTGTCCCACGTTCGGTAGTTTCGTCGGCCGTCAATTCCTCTTTTGCAGGCTGCAGGTCATGGTGCGAGCCGTCAATGCTGTGCTCGCGCGGTTTCGGCCGTCATTCAGGCATGACCGCAGAGAAGGGAAAGTTCATGAAGAAGAGCGCTGCTGTCGTCGCGGGCGCGATCATGGCCCTCGGCATGGCCGCCCCGGCCTTCGCCGACGCCGGCGCCGAGGGTGCCGCCGTAGGCTCCCCGGGCGTCCTGTCCGGCAACGTCGTCCAGGTGCCCGTGCACGTTCCCGTCAACGTGTGCGGCAACAGCATCAACGTCGTTGGTCTGCTGAACCCGGCGTTCGGCAACAAGTGCGAGAACGACTGACGTCGTTCCGCACCGACCGGCTGTGTCAGGGCCGGCCCTGGCCAACTCGTTTGGTTCGGGGCCGGCCTTTTCCCCTTTCTGCAGCCCGTCCTCCCGGATCGTTCTCCAGCCGATCTCATCTCTCATCTCTCCAAGCAGGAAGACAACCAGAGTGCGACAGACCCTGAGCAGGGGGATGGTCGCGGCAGCCGCCGCGACGGGCATCCTTTCCCTGTGCGGCAGCCCCGCCCTTGCCGACTCGCATGCGGACGGGGCCGCCACGAACTCCCCGGGCGCCGTGTCCGGCAACGCCCTCCAGGTCCCGGTCGACGTGCCCGTGAACGCCTGCGGCAACACCGTCGACGTGATCGCCGCCCTGAACCCGGCCTTCGGCAACGAGTGCGAGAACTCCTCGGACGAGCAGACCGACGGCCACGGCAACGGCGGCGGGTACGGCGAGGACACCTCGTCCTCGAACACGTCCACGCCCTCGACCTCGTCGTCCGGCTCCCACGCGGACGGCGCGACCGAGGGCTCGCCCGGCGTCGGGTCCGGCAACAACGCGCAGGTCCCGGTCGACGTGCCGGTCAACCTCTGCGGCAACACCGTCGACGTGATCGCCGCGCTGAACCCGGTCTTCGGCAACGAGTGCGAGAACGCCGCCGAGGAGCCCCCCGGCTACGGCGAGGAGGAGCCGCCGCCCCCGACCACGCCGCCCGGTTACGGCGAGGAGGAGCCCCCGCCGCCCACCCACGAGGAGCCCCCGCCGCCCTCCGGCGAGGAGGAGCCCCCGCCCCCGTCCGAGGAGGAGCACACCCCGCCGGCTCCCCAGACGGAGCAGCCGCCCGTCCTGGCCGAGACCGGCAGCGAGGGCACGCTCGGCGCCGCGGCCGCCGGCGCCGTGCTGATCGCGGGCGGAGCGATCCTGTACCGCCGGGGCCGCGCCCTCACCGGCCGCTGACCCCCTCCCGCCCACCACGACGCCCCCGGCGGCCCCTCACGGGCCACCGGGGGCGTCGTCGTCCGCGCCGGCGGGCGCGCGGGAGGCTCAGTGGCTGCCCGCCCGGTCCTCGTCCGGGCGGTCGGGGGCGCCGGCGCGGTCCGTGGCGGGGGCGGAGGCCTGGCGCACGACGCGGGCCCGGGCCGGGGGCGTGTCGTCCGGGCGGGCGGCGCGGCCCCGCCGCACGCGGTCCCGCAGCCGGGCGGCCACATGGCGGCCCCACAGCACCCACAGCGCCCGGCCCGGCGCCCGGTCGTCCCGGGCGTGCCAGGCCAGCTCGCGCCCCCCGTGGCCCTCGCGGGGCGGACGCAGGGCGCTCAGCGGCGCGTAGTTCTCCACCACGAACACCCGCCCCGGCCGCGGCGCCCCCTCCGGCAGCGGGCGGTGGGTCAGGTCCAGGTGCAGGGCCCGTACGACGTCCAGTCCGGCGGTGTCGGTGAACAGCCGGAACTGGGCGCCGGGGCGCGGGTTGAAGTCGAGCAGGTGATAGCGGCCCGTCGTGCCGCAGCGCCGGAAGTCGAGGTCGAAGACGCCCCGGTAGCCCAGCTCCGCGGTGACCCGCTCGGCGAGCGCCTGCACCCGCGGGTTCGGCGTCCAGCGGCCCACCGCCGTCAGACCGGCGCCGCGCGGCCTGGCCCGGGTCTTGCGGCCGGGACCGCCCGCCCGGACCGCGCCGGAGCGGTCGGCGTACCCGTGGAAGAACCAGTCCCGGTCGGCACCCGGCGGCAGGAACGCCTGGAGCAGCAGCCGGCTGCCCGCCTCCTCGGCCCGCCGGTACAGCTCCCCGGCCTCCCGCGCCGAGCGCACCAGCACCGTGCTGCGCAGCCCGCCGCCCGGCGGCACCAGCCAGGGCCGGCTCCACTTCGCCACCACCGGCAGGCCCAGCCGCCACGCCGCCCGCGCCGCCTCCGCCGCGCTCTGCGGGACCAGGGTCTCGGGGTGCGGGACGTCCAGGGCGGCGCACACACCGGCCAGTTCCGCCTTGTCGGCCACGCGCGCGGACAGCTCACCCGGCTGGTCGGGCAGCAGAAACGCGGGCGCCAGTTCCGCCCGCGCCCGGCCCACCGCCACGGCACACGCGTCGTCCATCGGAATCAGCACCGCGGGCCGGGCGAGCCGCGCGGCGACGCGGCGCAGGACCGCCGCGATCTCGGCGGGCGACGCGCCGGGCGGCGGCGGGGTGTGCAGCCCGCTCAGGTAACGGGAGGCGCGGACCGGGCTCTGCGCGCAGTCGGCGACCACGTGCACCTCCACCCCCGCCCGGCCGAGCGAACGCACGGCGCCCAGCGTTCCGTGGTGAAAGGGATTCCGGTCGGTCCGCAGCACAACGGCGGGGACACGGGTGTCGAACAGCGACACAGGAGACTTCCTTCGGATCGGGACGGGATTCACCGGTGCGGGCGATCAACGCACTCGAAAGCCGTAACGGCGGTGGCGTGATGGCATTTCATATGACTGAGTGTCAGTAACGACATCCCAAAGGAGGCGGCATGGCCGTACGGCAGTCACGGACCCGGTCCAGGCGGCGTCCGGCACGCGCCGCGGCCGCGGCGATCGCGGCGGCGGCGTTCCTCGCCGCGGGACCCGGTGTCGCCGCGGGCGAACTGGCCGCGCCCGAACCCACCCCCGCCTTCGGCGCGTACCTCGACTACGGCCCCCGCGGCGTGGCCCGGATGGCCGCGCTGAGCCACTGGCTGGGCGGCGCCGAGCTGCGCGTGGGCCACACCTACCTGCCCGGCGACCGCTGGAGCAACATCGAGGGCGCCCCCGGCTTCCTCGACGTGTGGGCCGACTGGCGCACCCGCGAGGCCGACCGGATGCTCGTCCTCAACGTGCCCATGATGGAGCGCAACGAGGAGCACGTCGACGACGACGAGGTGCGCGCCCTGCTGCGCCAGGGCGCCGCCGGACGCTTCGACCACCACTTCCGCGCCCTCGCCGAACGCCTGGTCACCCTCAAGGTCCCGGACACGGTCCTGGTGCTGGGCTGGGAGATGAACGGCACCACGTACACGCACCGCTGCGGACCGGACCCCGAGGCCTGGAAGACGTACTGGAACCGGATCGTCACCACCATGCGCGCGGTGCCCGGGCAGAAGTTCCGGTTCGACTTCGCGCCGAGCCGCGGCCGGGACGCCGTGCCCTGGACGCAGTGCTATCCCGGCGACGCCACCGTCGACATCGTCGGCATGGACTCCTACGACCAGCCGCGCGGGATGTCGTTCGACGAGCAGGTGAAGGAGCCGTACGGGCTCCAGGCGCACGTGGACTTCGCGAAGGCGCACGGCAAGCCCGTCTCCTACCCGGAGTGGGGGCTGTTCCGCAACGGCGACAACGCCGCGTACATGCGGCGCATGCTGGCCTGGATGGACGAGCACAAGCCCGTGTACAACACGGTCACCGACTACTGCCCGCACGGCGTGTGGCAGTGCGACGACAATCCCCGGTCCACGGCCGTCTACCGGTCCGTGCTCTTCGGCCGCACCGACGAGCCCGAGCCGACGGCCCCGACACCCCCGGAGCCCACCACCCCGACCGCGCCGCCCGTGCCCACGGTGCCGCCCACGACACCCGAGGCCCCGGCCGACTGCTCGCCGCTGGAGCTGGGCGACTGGGTCGAGCACTGGCTCGGCGGGAAGCTGTGCCTGCGTCTCGACTGGTACACGCGCGCCAAGTAGCGGCGCGCGGAGGGCGCCACGGGGGCGGCGGGCCCGGTCAGGTGCCGCCACCGGCGTGCCCCTTCCGCTCCGCCCGCCGCCGCAGCAGCTCCTTGCCCCGCCGTCGTGCGGCGGCGTCGGCCAGGGCCGCCGCCAGCAGCGGGGCCGTGCGGCGGCGGGCCAGCAGCAGCCGCTGGTTCGGCACCGGCTCCGGACGCCAGTGGTGCTTGTACGGCTCGTCGCCGCGCAGCAGGCTCAGCGTGGAGCGCCCCGGGGCGCGGGCGTACTCGGCGCACGCGGCCAGCAGCATCACCGCCACGTCCGCCTTCCGCTCCCGCAGCCCGGGATGCGCGCCGTACAGATAGCCCCCGGCCAGCCGGTGCGACAGCAGCGTCACGTCCACGGCCACCACCTCGTCGGCCATCCGGAACTCGGTGACCTGCGCGTCCCCGCTCCGCACCATCGGACCCACCGCCCGCACCAGGTGCTCGCGGAAGCGGGGCCGCAGGTGCTCGCCGGTCACCTTCCGCCCCCGCCACTGCAACCGGTGCAGGTCGAGGAGGCGGCGCAGCGCCGCGTCCGCCTCGTCGGGCAGGACGGGCCGGGCCTTGACGCCGAGCGCGTCCAGCCGGCGCAGCTGGGCGCGGACCCGCTGCCTGGCCTTGGCCGAGGGCAGCCGGGCGACCAGCTCGTCCAGGGGGAGGGCGGGCAGTTCCAGGCAGAGCGAGTCCGCGAGCCGGTGCCGGGGGCCGCGCCAGCGTGCGTAGACCCGTTCGGCGGCGGCGCCCGGCCGGACCTCGCGCAGGTCGACCAGTGCGGTGCGGGCCGCCGCGGCCAGGCCCGCGGCGAGCGCGGTCGCCGCGTCCGGGCCCCGCTCGTCGTCCAGCAGGACGTCCCCGTAGTCCGAGATCGCCCCGCCCAGCGGCACCAGCGCCGGCACCGGACGCCGTACGAGCGTCAGCGGCGCGGCGGCGACCAGTTCGCCGCCCTCGCGGGCCAGCACCAGCCGCAGCCGTCCCGCCGAGCCGTAGGAGCGCCACCAGGAGAGCAGCCAGGCGTGGCTCTGGAACGGGGTCGCGGCGGCGCAGCGGTCGTACAGCCGCCGCCACTGCGGGGCCAGCTCGGCGAAGGCGGCCTCGTCGGTGACCAGTTCGACCGTGTGGCCGGGCGGGAGCGGGTGCGGCGGCCTCGGGTACGTCACAGCTGTCCGCGCACGTCGGCCGCCGACGCCGGTCCGGGCACCGCCGCCGCGCGCCCGGGCTCCCGTGCGCCGCGGCGCGGCCGGACCAGCAGCGCCAGCCCGCCCAGGAGTCCGCCCGCGCTCGCGCCCACCAGGGCCGTCACCGCGGTGGACGCCGAGGACGGCTCGGTGGGTTCGGTGGCCCGCGCGAACTGCCGCAGCTCCACGTGGGTGTCGTCGGCGGAGGCCGCCGCGTGCCGGGTCAGAGCGCGGGTGACGGCGTTGGCCATGTCGGCGGCCTCCTCCGGGTCGGCGGAGGTGGCCGTCACCGAGACCATCGGCGCGTCCGGCGAGGTCGCGGTGCGGACACTCCGCTCCAGGGTCGCCACCGGCACGTGGGCCCACATCTGCGCGTCCCCGAGCACCGCGAGCTGCGTGGCGACCCGGCCGTAGGCCTGCGCGAAGCCCAGCGCGGCCGCCGGGTCGGACGCGTCGGCGGGGACGGCGACGACGTAGCCGGTCGCCGTGTACTGCGGGGTGGTGACCAGGCCGTACCCGGCGCCGAGCAGCCCGCCGGCGAGGACGCCTGCCGCGAGCGGGGACCAGGGCGGCAGGGAGCGCAGGCGGTGCGGGACGCGGCGCAGGGCGGCCCGGACGCGCTGCCGCCGTGCGGGGGGCGCGGGCTCGTCGTCCGTCGCGCGCGCGGCCGGGGACTGGGTGAGGGGCTCGGTCATGCGGAGGTGACTCCCTGGGATGCCGGGGACGGTGACGGGGCCGGGGGCAGCGGTTGCGTGAGGGTGGTCGCGTAGACGTCCATCAGCCGGGCGGCGCTGCGGGTGACGCAGTAGTGGCGGGCCGCCTCGGGCGCGGTGCGCGTGCCGGGGACCGGACCGTGGGACGCGCGGGTCTCGGCGAGGGCGCGCGCGAACTCCGCCGCGCCGCCGACGATCCGCCGTGCCGCGGGCGCGGACTCGGGGGGCAGGTCCTCGATCGCCGGGCAGGAGGCGTACAGCACCGGCAGCCCGGACGCGAGCCCCTCCACGGCGGCCAGGCCGAACGCCTCCTCCGGCGACGGCGAGGCGAGCACGTCCATCGCGGCGGCCAGCGCGGGCAGGTCGGGGCCGGGGGAACCGTCGGGGAGGTAGGGGCGTTCGCCGGTGAGCAGGACGCGGTCGGCGACCCCGGCCTCGTGGGCGGTGCGGCGCAGCAGGTGCTCCTGGGGGCCGCCGCCGACCAGCAGCAGCCAGCAGTCCGCCGGGAGCAGGGCCAGCGCGCGGACCAGGACGTCGAAGCGCTTGGCCGCCGTCAGCCGGCCGACGCCGCCCACGACGTACGCGCCCTCGGGCAGGCCGAGGCGGCGCCGGGTGCGCAGCCGCCGGACCGGGTCGAAGCGGAAGCGGGCCAGGTCGATGCCGTTGGGGACGACCTCGATGCGGGGCGCGGGCACGCCCCAGCGCCGCAGCCGGTCGGCGACGGTCGGGGAGACGGCGACCGTGGCGCTGCCCAGGCGCTCCCCGGCCAGGTACAGGGCGCGGACGCCCGGGGTGAGCGGGCGGCCCTCCATCTGGGAGTCGCCCAGGGAGTGTTCGGTGGCGACGACCGCGCGCACCCCGGCCAGGCGGGCGGCGAGACGGCCGTAGAGGCAGGCCCGGTAGAGGTGGGTGTGCACGAGGTCGTAGCCGCCGGTGCGGATCAGCCGGGCCAGGCGGGGCAGCGCGGCCAGGTCGCGGTTGCCGGTCATGCCGAGGTGGACGACGTGCACGCCGTCGGCCAGCAGACCGTCGGCGACCGGGCCGGGGTTGGTGAGCGTCACGACGTCGCAGTCGACGGGGAGATGCCGCAGGAGCAGCCGCAGTTGCTGCTCGGCGCCGCCGACGCCGAGACCGGTGATGATGTGCAGGGCCTTCACGTCGGTCACCTCACACTCCCGCCGGGGCCCGGCGGCGCAGGCGGTGCAGCCGGGTCTTCAGCAGCAGCCGTACGGGTGTGTCCCGCTGGCCCACGTGCACGCGGGGCAGGGCGTACGGGCCGGTCAGCGGGCCGGGGTCGATGGCGCAGGCGTAGGCGTACCCGGCGGCGCGCACGGCGTCGGCGGCGCGGGCGTCGACCGTGCCGTACGGGTAGCAGAAGCCGGTCACCGGAGCGCCGGTCAACTCCGTGAGCAGCGCCCGGCTCTGAGCGGTCTCGGCGGTCAGCGTGGCGTCGTCCGCCGTGGTCAGGTCGAGGTGGGTGAGACCGTGCGAGCCGATCTCGACGCCCTCGGCGGCGGCGCGGCGGATGCCGTCGGCGGTCAGCAGCGGCTTGCGCGGGCCCAGCGGGTCCCAGGCGTTCTCGCCGCCGAGCCGGCCCGGCAGCACGAAGAGGGTCGCCCCGCAGCCCCAGCGGCGCAGGCACGGCAGCGCGTGCTCGACGAAGTCGGCGTACCCGTCGTCGAAGGTCAGCCCCACCAGGTCCCGGCCGCCGCCCCGGGCGCGGGCGGCCAGCAGTTCGGCGACCGGCACGCCGCGCAGCCCGCGCCGCCGCAGCCAGCCCAGCTGCGCGTCCAGCCGGTCGGGCGTGACCGTGATGCGGTACGGGTCGTCCGAGCAGTCACCGACGGAGTGGTACATGGCGACCCAGGGGACGCTGCCGGGGCGGGCGTCAGTGGTCGTGGTCGTGGTCGCGGAAGGGGAACCGGAAGCGGAAACGGCCATGAGGGAGCCTTCGTGTGACGGGGTGGAGGAAACGGACGGGGCTCGGGCCCCGGACGCCCAGGGCCAGGCAGAGGACGACGAAGACACCGCCGACGGTGGCGGCGCCGACGGCCAGCGAGAGGGCGGTCCGCGACACGGCGGCACCGGCGTCGGTGACCAGGTCCGCGGCCGACGCGCCCGCGCCGGTCGCCACGGCCGCCGCCAGCAGCGGCCTGCCCAGGTCGCCCAGGACCCGCCGGACGCGCACCGGCACGCTGCGCGGACCCATCCCGGCGAGCAGCAGGGCGGCGGTGACGGTGATGCCGGCGGCGTTGGCGGCGGCGATGCCGGTCACGCCCCACGGGCCGACCGCGCGGGCGCCCGCGACGGCGGTCGTCACGACGCCGACGGCCATCGCGCCGAACGGGTACCAGGAGGCGCGGCCCGCCGAGAAGTAGGAGCGGGCCAGCGCGCCCACCACGGTCTGACCGAGCAGCCCGAGCGCGTACACCCGCATGACGCCCGCGGTCGCCGCCGTGTCGGCCGCGGTGAACGCGCCGCGCTGGAAGAGCAGGTGGATGATCTGCGGCGCGCAGGCGACGACGGTGGCCGCGCCGAGCAGCACCAGGCAGGCCGCCAGCGCCACGTCCCGCTCGACCCGGTCGCGGGCCCGCTCCGTGTCGCCGTCGGCCAGCGCACGGGCCACCACCGGGAAGGTGACCGTGCACAGCATCAGCGACAGCGTCATCGGGATCTGGGCGACCTTCTGCGCGTAGTTCAGGTGCGAGATGGCCCCGGAGGGGAGCCCGGAGGCCAGGAAACGCTCGATGAGGACCTGGGACTGGCGACACAGCGCGAACAGCAGCACGGTGCCGAACAGCCCGAGGGCGAGCGGGCCTGCGTCCTCCGCGATGCCTGACGGGCGCGGGTTGTGCGTGGTGCCTGAGGGAGGCGTGTCATGCGTGGGGTACGGCGGACGGGTGCTGTGTGGGGTACCCGGCGGGCCTGCGCCGTCCGCGATGTTCTCCGTGTCCGTGATGGCTGACGGGCGCGGGCCGTCCACGGTGCCTGACGGGGACGTGCCGTGGGTGGTGACCGGCGGGCGGGTGCCGTGCGTGGGGGCCGGCAGGCGTTCTCCGGCCGCGCTGCCCGGTGCGCCCCCGGCGCTGTCCCGGCACCGCAACTGGCCGAGCAGCGACGGGAGTTGCGTCGCCACCATCAGGGCGCCGCCCACCGCGACCCCGACCGCCGCCGAGCGCACCCCCCAGCGCCCGCCGAGCACGAACATCGCCGTGATGATGCCGGTGTTGTAGGCGACGTAGATCGCCGCCGGTGCCGGGAACCGGCGGTGCGCCCGCAGCACGGCGCTGCCGTACCCGGCGAGCCCGAAGCTGACGACGCAGGTGGCGGTGAGCCGGGTGCAGTCCACGGCGAGGGCGTGGTCGGCCAGTCCCGGAGCCAGGGCCCGGACCAGCACCGGCGCGGCGGCGGCGACCAGCGCACCGGCCGCGGCGAAGGCCAGGGCCAGCCGGGGCAGCGTCGAGGCGACCAGCGCGCGGACCGGGTCGCCCGGGGCACCCCGCGCGCGGCGGGCCAGGGCCAGACTGAACATCGGGACCAGCGCGAAGGCCAGCCCGTCCTCGATCAGCAGCGTCGCCGCGAACTCGGGCACCGTCCACGCCACCAGGAAGGCGTCCGTCTCGCTCCCGGCGCCGAACAGCCGGGCCAGCGCCTGGTCCCGGGCCAGCCCGAGCACCGACCCGGCCACCGACAGCACGGCCGTGACGAGGGCGGCGCGGGCCAGGAAACGCCCCGAGGAGCCGCTCTCGGCGACCGGCGCGGTCTCCGCGTACGGGGTCTCGGCCGGGGGGCCCGCGTCGTGGGACGCACCCGCTTCGCCCGCCGGGTGCGGCGAGGTCGTCGTCACCGCTCCGGCACCTCCCGCGCGGCGGAACCCAGCGCCCACCAGGCCGCCAGCCCGAAGCACACCGCCGTGAGCACGGTCGACGGCCCGCCGATGTCGGCGTACGCGAAGTCGGTCAGCTGCCACACCAGCAGCCCGCAGGCGACGAACGCGCAGTCCGGCACCGAGCCCCGTTCCCGCCGTGCGCGGCGCAGCCCGCGCAGGCCCAGCACGAGCAGCGCCAGCCAGCTCCCGGCCAGCGCCAGCAGCCCGATCAGCCCCTGTTCGGCCAGCACCAGCAGGTACATGTTGTGCGGGGACAGCAGCGGCTGCCTGTGGTACCCGGCACCCGCGCCGTCGGTCTCGCTGCCCGAGGACAGCGCCAGCGAGGCGTGCGCGTCACGGTGTTCGGGAAAGCCCTTCAGCCCCACGCCGGTCAGCGGCCGCTCCCGCCACATCCCGGTCGCCGCCGCCCACATCGTGTAGCGGTCGGTCACCGACTGGTCGGGGGCGTCGGCGACCCGGGTGATGCTGCCGACCCGCTCCTGGAGCATCGCCGTACCGACCCCGAAGCCGCCCACCAGCACCACCGCCGCCGCGACCACGGCCGCCCCCACCGCCAGCGCCCTGCGCACCCCCGCCAGCAGCAGCTGCGCCGCGCACGTCACCGCCGTCGCGATCCACGCCCCGCGGCTGAACGACACGGCGAGCGGCAGCAGCAGCGCGAGCGCGCACCCGGCGGCGAGCAGCCGCTGCCGCACCGGCGTCCGGCCCAGCGCCAGCCCCACCGCGCAGACCAGCCCCAGCGAGACCACGGTCGCCATCCCCATCACGTCCTGCGGCCCGAAGGTGCCCACCGCCCGCACCCGTTCACCCTGGTAGGAGGCGCCGGTGGCGGTCACGTACTGGTGCACGCCGACCGCCCCCTGCCACAGGGCCAGCCCCACCATCGACCGGGCCAGCAGCCGTACGTCGCCCCGGTCGCGGACGAGCAGCAGGACGGCGGCCGGGACCAGGACGAAGACCTGGAGGTAGCGGCCGAGGCCCGCCAGTCCGGCCCCCGGCGACCCGGCGCCCGCGGCGGCGACGGCCAGGCCGAGCACGGGCAGGCTGAGCACCACGGCCGCCGTACGGGACAGGGGGCGCCGCCGGTCCCGCACCAGCCGCAGCGCGCAGTACAGCACCGCCAGCGCGGAGGCCGCGTCGGCCGGGTGCGCGCCGCCCTCGTCGCCCGGGGCGAGCGGCAGCGCGAGCAGCGCGACGACGGCGACCACGGCCAGCGCGGGCGGCAGCCGCCGTACGCGCGCCGTCGGCCGCAGGGGCAGGGCGTGGGCCACCTGGGTCAGCTCCCCGTGGGGCGCACGAGCGCGGCGGCCGTGCGCAGCAGGATGCAGACGTCCTGCCACAGCGACCAGTCGTCGATGTAGGCGTTGTCGAAGCGGGCCCGGTCCTCGATGGACGTGTCCCCGCGCAGCCCGTTGATCTGGGCCAGGCCGGTGATCCCGGCGGGCATCCGGTGGCGGGCCGCGTAGCCGGGGTAGGTCTGGCTGAACCGGGCCACGAAGTACGGGCGTTCGGGCCGCGGGCCGACCAGGCTCATGTCGCCCCGGAAGACGTTCCACAGCTGGAGCAGCTCGTCCAGCGAGGTGCGCCGCAGGAAGCGGCAGAACCACGGCATCCGGCGTTCGTCCGCCACGCTCCACCGGGTCGCCGACTCGTGCTCGTCCGCCGGCCGGTGGGTGCGGAACTTCAGCAGCGTGAACGGCCTGCCGCCCTCGCCGACGCGCTCCTGCCGGAACAGCACGCCCGGACCGCTCACCACCCGCAGCACCGTCGCACAGGCCAGCAGCAGCGGGCTCAGCAGCAGCAACAGCGCCCCGGACACCGCCACGTCGAGGACCCGCTTGCCCGCGCCGCCCGGCCGCCGCGCCGCCGGTTCCAGCCGCCGGCAGCGGAATCCGGCGATCCGGTCCCCGTCCGGGCGGGCGGGAGCGCCGGCGTACGCGGGCGCATCGGCGTCCAGCTCCCACACCGCGCAGCCCGACTCGGCCAGCGGCCGCAGCAGCGCCGCCTGCCGGGACCGTACGGAGGGGTCCGCGGAAAGGGCGTCCACGAAGGGGCCCACGGCCAGCACGTCCCGTACGCCGTTCTGCACGACCGCCCGCCGCACCTCCTCGTCCGTGGACAGCACCGGCAGGCCCGCGGTGCCGCCCGGGTCGTCGGTGACGATCCCGACGGGGCGCACCCCGCAGCGCGGGTGGCGCAGCAGCGCCGAGGCCACGCGCTGCGCGGTCGCGGCGGGGCCGACGACGAGGGCGGCGCGGGGATGGTTCAGCAGCGCCGTACGGCGTCTGCGGTGCACGGCGGCCCGGCCCGCGCAGCCCGTCACCGCGTGCAGCAGGAAACCGGCGCACAGGGTGCGCGCGGAGAGCGCGTGCGACGGGGCGTACGCCGCGACGAGCGCCGCGAGCGCCAGCCACCCGACGGCGATCCGGCCGCACAGGGCGGGCAGGTCGTCCAGCGCGCCGGGTGTCGGCCGGGCGGGGCGCGGCCGGGGGCGCAGCAGCAGCGAGGCGGCCACCAGCAGGGCCGCGAGCAGCGGTTGGTGCGGGGTGCCGGTGAGGACCAGCGAGCCCGGCAGGGCCGCCGCGCCGTCCGCGACGAGCAGCGGCAGCGGGGAGTCCGGCCGTGGCGCGGAGCGCCGGGCGGGCAGTCGCGGGCCCGGGGCGCCGTCGCGCCGCGGCAGCACCGAGACGGGGGAGGAGCCGAGGTCGCGCGACTGGCCGGCGGGGGAGGGGACGGTGCTTTCCGCGGTCACGGGTGGGTGGACTCCCTGCACTCGATGGGCACGACGGCCGACCGCCCCACGGCTGCGGGCCTGTCGCCGATGACGCCGGCGCGGTCGCCGGCCCCGTCGCCGGTGGGTGCCGCAGTCGCGGTCCGTACGCCGTCCAGGAGGTCGCCGTACAGGGCCGCGACCGCCGCGGCCGTGCGCCGTACGTCGTGCGCGGACTGGACGTGCGCACGCCCCCGGCGGCCGAGCGAGGCGCGCAGCGGCGCGTCGAGCAGCAGCGCGGCGGCGGTGTCGGCCAGCGCCGCGGGGTCCCCGGGCGGCACCAGGCAGTGCGGTACGAGCGCGGGCGGCAGGCCCTCGCGGGCCCCGTCCACGTCGGTCACCACCACGGGCCGCCCGCAGGCCATCGCCTCCAGCGGGGCCAGCGCCATGCCCTCCCAGCGCGACGGCAGCACGACGAGGTCGGCGGCCCGGTACCAGGCGGCGGCGTCGGCGACCGCCCCCGTGAACAGCACGGACGCCGGGGCCCGCGCGGCCAGCCGGGCGCGGTCCGGACCGTCGCCGACTAGGACCAGCCGGGCGCCGGGCACCCGCGCGAGGACCGACTCCCAGGCGCTCAGCAGGACGTCCTGCCCCTTCTGCCGGCACAGCCGCCCCACGCAGACCACCAGCGGGGCGTGCGGGGCGGCACCGTGCCGCGGTCGCGGACCGGCCGGGTCGAGGCCGGCGTACTCCGGCGCGTCGGGGTGGTACGCGGGCGTGTCGGGGTGGTAGCGGGCGAGGTCGATGCCGTTCGGGATCACCGCCCAGGGCCCGCGCAGCCCGGCCCGCACTCCCCGCAGCCGTTCCGCCTCGCTCACGCACACCGTCCGCGCCGTCCACCGCGCCGACCACCGCTCCCAGCCCAGCGCGAGACGCGCGGCGGCCCCGCCGACCGCCTCGAACGACCAGGCGTGCGGCTGGAACACGGTCGGTACCCGGCCCCGTACGGCGAGTCGCCCGGCCAGACCGGCCTTGGCGCTGTGCGCGTGCACCAGATCGGGCCGCACGTCCTCGACCACGCGGACGAGTCGCCGTACCTCGGACACCAGCGCCGGGCCGGGCGAGCGGGTCGCCGGCCAGTGCCGCACGTCGGCGCCCAGCGAACGCAGCCGGTCGGCGAGGTCCCCGCCGGGACAGGCGACCGCGACGCGCAGTCCGGCGGCGAGCTGAGCCCGCGTCAGGTCCGTCACCACCCGGGCGACCCCGCCGTCCACCGGTTGGGTGAGATGCAGAACCCGTGGCCGGGAGCCGGTCGGTGGCAGGTGCATGCGCGTTTCCTCGCTCACGGAGATGGCTCGGGACGGGCGGGAACGCGCCCGGCCGCGGGTGCCGGCCGCTACGCGGCATACGGGTGCGTCGAATGGTGTGGGACTCTAGCCGCTATCCGTACTAATACGGCGAAACCGGGTAAGTGTGTTGGATTCGTGAATCCCGGTCTTTCGCGAGATCACCCCTTTGGCGGCACAACTCGCGCCCGTGCCACGCGTTGACACTGCGCCGGGCAGCCGCCCGGGTGTGTGTACAACCCCAAGGAGCACTTCTCCATGTCGCGTATCGCGAAGGGCCTGGCCCTGACCTCCGTCGCCGCCGCCGCGGTGGCGGGCACCGCCGGTGTCGCCGCCGCCGACAGCGGCGCGCAGGCCGCCGCCGCCCACTCCCCGGGCGTCCTGTCCGGCAACGTGGTGCAGGTCCCGGTCCACATCCCGGTCAACGTCTGTGGCAACACCATCGACATCATCGGCCTGCTGAACCCGGCGTTCGGCAACGAGTGCGAGAACGACTGACGTCGGCTCACCCCATGCCGCACCGGCCGTCCGTACCGCGGTTCCTCCGCGAACGGGCGGCCGGTTCGCGTTGCCGCGCGGACGGCGGTGTGCTGCCCCGAATGGGGGGTCCGGTCGACGACACGGCGCACGGACCTTGACGGGGCGTCTCACCAGGTAAGACGCGGCCCGCGAGCGGGGCGGGCGGGCGCGCGGGGCCGGTGCCTGCGTTGCAGAGCGCCGAGGGCGATTCCACGGTGGGCACAACATCCGACGCACCACCGAAAGGAAACCCCATGCGTCTGCCCGCACGGCGAATCGCCACCTCCGCCCTCACCGCCGGCCTGCTGATCGGCCTCTCCGGCCCGGCGGTGATGGCGGCCGACGGCGACTCGGTCCGGGAACGCACCCACGCGGCGTCCCACGCCCCCCTGCCCGACGCGGCGGAACTGGAGAGCCAGGTCGGCAGCCTGGCCGGTCTGGGCGGAGTGCTCACGCCGGTCACCGACCTGCTCAGCGCCGTCCTCAAGGCCGACGACGGCCGGCTCTCCGCCACGGACGCGGACAAGCTCTCCGCCGCCGTCAAGGACGCCCTCGCCAAGGCGGACGCCGCGGACACGGACGCCGCGGACACCGACGCCGACGACGCGGCGACCACCCCCGGCACCAGCACCCCGGCCCAGCCGCCGGCCGTCACCGCGCCGGAGACCGGCACCGACACCCCGGTCACGCTGCCGGCGCCCGTCACGGCCCAGAGCGACGACGGCACCGCGGCGGCCTCCGACCTGTCCGCGGCCGCGGAGGCCGAGCTCCAGAAGCGGCTCGACGCCCTGGTGAAGGCCAGCACCTCCGGTACCGCCGAACAGGTGAGCCCGGCCGTCAAGGACCTGATGACCGGCATCGTCAACGTCGTCGCCGCCACGATGGTCGGCAACGGTCTGCCGGCCGCGGACCTGGCCGGCCTGCCCGGCGTACCGACCGCGCCGGAGGCCGCCACGCCGGAGGCCGCGGCACCCGCGAACCCCTCCTGACGCCGAGCCGTCCCGGGCGTACCGGGCGTACCGGGCCGCCGTGCCTCCCTTCCGGAGGCGCGGCGGCCCTTCGCGTGTCCGGAGACGTCGAGCCCGGAGATCTCATATGTCTTCCGGACGGCGGAGTTTCCGGCCCCGGCGCAGGTCGTTAGGGAGGGCGTCAGCAATACCTCCGGTGACACAGGTCGCCGAAGAAAGGAACACGATGAAGTCCCTCAAGGCCGCCGCCGTCGTCGCCGGTTCCCTGGTCGCCGCCGGCTCCGCCGTGCCCGCGTTCGCCTACGACGCCTCCGACGCCGCCGCGCTCACGCCCACCAGCCTCAACGGCGCCGTGAACGCGCTGACCGCGGAGCGCATCGACGTCATGCCGATCAAGCACCAGTCGGAAGCGCGGTCCGACGCGCTGGACACCGAGAACAAGGACTCCGTGCTGCACACCGTGAAGGGCGCGACCACGAAGCTGAACTCCGCGAGCGGTCTGCTGGGCGGGCTCCCGCTGGGCGGCTGAGCCACCCCGCTCCCCGCCCTACCTCTGCTTGCCTCCGCCGTACCTCCGCGGTACGGAGCCGTGTCTCCCGCCTTCCCGAAGCCGTACCTCCCGCCTTCTCGAAAGGGACCGTGCCTGTCATGAAGCCGACCACCAGACGAACCCTGGCCGCCGTGGTCACCGGTGTGGCCGCCGCCGTGGGCGTGGCCGCGACCCCCGCCGCCGCGGCCCGCGCGGTTCCCGTGCCGGTGCCGCTGGGCGGCGCGGAGACGGCCCTCGGCATGGAACTGCCCGAGGTGGCCGGCGAGCTGCCGGTGCCCACGGCGGGCGCGCCGGAGGGCCCGCGGTACGTCGAGGGCCGGCTGCTGCCGGAGCGGACGCTGCCGCAGCTGCCGGTGCGCGGCGGGCTGCCCGGCGTCGACCTGCGCCAGCCGCTGCCGCACGTCCTCGGCGACGACTTCGACCACGCCGGTGTCGACGCCCCCGCCGCCGAGCTGCGCACCCTGGCGCCGGGACTGTCCCTGGACGCCCCGCTCACCGCGCCGAACCCCGGGGCCCTCGGCCTGCCGGCGCCCAAGCTCCCCGAGGCCGGTGTGCTCGCCCCGGTGGTCCAGACGGTCCCGGTGGCCGACCTGGGCGTCGGACCGGGGCTGTAACCCCCCTGGCGACCTCCGGCGACCTCGCCCGGCCGAGCGGCCGTGCTCCGACTGGCCCTGCGCGCGGTGACCGCGGGGCCCGTCGTTCGGTTAGCGGTGCGGACCAACGGAACCGGACGAGGAGTGAGCCATGGTCGGCAACGCGGGCGCGACAGCGAACGGCGCGTCAGGGAGCGGCGCGGAGCGGGAGCGGGCGGCGGAGGAATCGGCGAGAGGCGGGCCGGTCGCGGGCACTCGGCGGCAGGTGATGCGGGGGCTGCTCGCCCCGGCCCTCGCCGTCGGCCTGGCGCCCCTGATCGCCGCCTCGCGCCCCTCCCGGGCCACCGAGGCCGCCACCGACGGACCGGGGCCCGCCCCCGCCCACCCCGGGCCGCACGCCGCCGAGCCCGCCGGGGGCGCCGAGTCCGCCGGGAGCACCGGGGGCGCCGAGGGTGCCGCCGCCTTCGACGAGACCTACCGCGGTCGGCGCATCCGGGGCATCCGCTCCGCCGGGGGCCGGGCCGTGGGCGCCGGCACCTGGCAGGTCACCGTGGACGGCCGTCCGCTGCACCTGATGCGCCGGGCCGACGGCACCTGGCTGAGCATGGTCGACCACTACCGGTCCTACCCCACGCCGCTCGAAGCGGCCCGCGGCGCCGTCGACGAACTCGGCCCCGGCGAGCACCTGCGCGACACCCCGTCCACGGGCCACGACCAGCACTCCGGGGAGCGGCATGGCGTACACGCGTAAGGACGTCAGCACGCTGACCCGCAGTGAGAAGCGGCGGTTCGTCAACGCGCTGCTGGAGGTCAAACGACGCGGCGAGTACGACCAGTTCGTGCGCACCCACATCGAGTACTACGTCTCCGACGGCGAGGACGGACTGCGTACGGCGCACATGGCGCCGTCCTTCCTGCCCTGGCATCGCCGGTTCCTGCTGGACCTGGAGGAGGCGCTGCGCCGGGTGGACGATTCGGTCACCGTGCCCTACTGGGACTGGACGAAGAACCGCGGCGCCAAGTCGACGCCCTGGACCGCGGACCTCCTGGGCGGCACCGGACGGCGTTCCGACCACCGGGTCACCACCGGTCCCTTCGCCCACGCCGAGGGCAACTGGACCATCAAGGTGAACGTCACCGACACGGAGTACCTCACCCGGGACCTCGGGCGCGCGGGCGACCCCCTCGACCTGCCCACGAAGAGCGACCTGGAGTGGGCGCTGTCCGACCCGAAGTACGACACCTCGCCGTACGACTCCACGGTCCGCAAGGGGTTCCGCAACAAACTGGAGGGCTGGGGGGCCGGGCGGGGCAGCGTCTCCTGGCGCAACCACAACCGCGTGCACCGCTGGGTCGGCGGCGCCATGGTCGGCGGCGCCTCCGTCAACGACCCGGTGTTCTGGCTGCACCACGCCTTCGTCGACCTCCAGTGGTCGCGCTGGCAGGCCCGTCACCGCGGCGCCCGCTACCTGCCCGCCGAGCCGCCCGGCCGGGGCAGCGCGCAGCGCGGGCGGATCGTGGCACGGCACGAGAAGCTGCCGCCGTGGGACGTGACGCCGGACGAGCTGGAGGACGTCGGCCGGATCTACCGGTACGCCTGAGCGGAGCCGTCCCCGGCCACCGACGCGGAGGAGCCCCGGCCGGGAAGGCCGGGGCTCCTCCGTGCCTGGGGGCTCAGCTGCCGTAGCCGCCGCTCTTGTCCTCGTCGTCGCCGTTTTCGCAGGCGTTGCCGAAGGCCGGGTTCAGCAGGCCGATCACGTCGATGGTGTTGCCGCAGACGTTGACCGGCACATGCACGGGGATCTGGACGACGTTGCCGGACAGGACACCGGGCGAGCCGACGGCCGCGCCCGCCGCGCCCGCGTCCGCCATGGCCATGCCGGTGCCGCTGAGCACCACGGCACCGGCGCCGAGGGCGATGCCGGTGGCCTTCGCGATGCGAGACATCACGTTCTCCTTCTGACTCGGGGAGCACGGCGGCAGGACGCGCCGCCGCACTGCCGGTTC
Organism: Streptomyces sp. NPDC102490; assembly: GCF_044765285.1. Taxonomy (NCBI): domain Bacteria; kingdom Bacillati; phylum Actinomycetota; class Actinomycetes; order Kitasatosporales; family Streptomycetaceae; genus Streptomyces; species Streptomyces sp. NPDC102490. The sequence goes on along the minus strand of NZ_JBIWJU010000007.1, from coordinate 274,716 downwards.
AACGCACCCGGTCGCGGCGGGTCACGGGGGGAATGTGCGGATCACCCTTTTTGAGCGCACGGGGTGCGGCGGACGGCGGCTCGCGGAAAACCGTTCCCGTGCGCGCCGGTGTGTCCACTAGCCTCCCGGCATGCCGAATGACCGATCCGACTCGTCCGTCGAGGATTCCGAGTCGCCCCAGTCCTTCCCGTCGCCCCCGTCGCCCCAGTGGCCTCGGCGGTCCGAGCGATCGGCGGACGCGTCGTCGCTGCCGGCCGCGCTCGCCGCGCTGCCCGCCCTCTTCGCCGAGGAGAGCCGGGTGCGGGCCTTCGCGGCCGTGGCGCTGGGCGCGGGCGACGCCGCGCGGGTGGCTCGGGCGGCCGGTCTCTCCGCGAAGGAGACGTCCGGTGCGTTGCGCCGACTGCGGGCGCTGGGCGTGGTGGCGTCCGGGGAGGACGGCGAACTCGTCGTAGTACACGACCGCTTCCGGGAGCTGACCGACGCGGGCCGTACGGCGTCGCGGGCCCCCGACGACCTCGCCGAGGCGGGCGACGACGGCCGGTCCGGCATGATCGTGCGGACCTTCGTCAGGAACGGCCGGCTGGTCCGTCTCCCCGCACGCTGGACGCGCAAGAAGGTGGTGCTGCGGCACATCGCCGAGCAGACCTTCGCACCCGGCGTGGAGTACCCGGAACGCACCGTCGACGAGAAGCTGCGCGCCTGGTGCGAGGACGGCGAGGTCGACCATGTGACGCTCCGGCGCCATCTGGTGGACTTCGGCCACCTGTGCCGGAGCGACGGCATCTACGCGCGCCCGGCGGACGCCGCCCGGACGGGCACCGCCTGAGCGTCCCTACGCCCGGCCCGGTGCCGGAGGCGTCATGCCCGGCCCGGTGCCGGAGGCGGGGGCACCGGCAGCCGCCGTACGGGTGAGCCCGCGAGGTAGGCCGCGATCGCCTCGACGGCCTGGCCGTAGTAGGTGGCGTAGTTGGCGCGCGAGACATAGCCCAGGTGGGGTGTGGCGAGCAGGCGCGGGGCGGAGCGCATCGGGTGATCGGCGGGCAGCGGCTCGGTGTCGAAGACGTCCACACCCGCGCCGGCGATGCGGCCCTCGTGCAGCGCGGCGAGCAGCGCCTCCTGGTCGACGATCGCCGCGCGCGAGGTGTTGACCAGGTAGGCGGTCGGTTTGAGCAGGGCCAGTTCGGCGGGGCCGAGCAGGCCGCGGGTGCGCTCGCCGAGGGCCAGGTGGACGGAGACGAAGTCGGCGCTGCTCAGCAGCTCTTCCTTGGAGGGGGCCAGTTCGACGCCGACCTCGTCGGTGCGCTCCCGGGTGAGGTGCTGGCTCCAGGCGCTCACCCGCATGCCGAAGGCCAGGCCGACCTGCGCCACCCGCCCGCCGATCCTGCCCAGGCCCAGCAGTCCGAGCCGGCGGCCGTGCAGGTCGGCGCCCACCGTCTGCTGCCAGGGCCCGCCCGCGCGCAGCCCGTTGCCCTCCTGGACGATGCCGCGGGCCAGGCCCAGCAGCAGGGCCCAGGTCAGCTCGACCGGCGGGGTGGAGGAGGAGGCCGTACCGCAGACGGTGACGCCGTGCGCCTCGGCGGCGGCGTAGTCGATCACGCTGTTGCGCATGCCGGAGGCGACGATCAGGCGCAGCCGGGGCAGCCGGGCGAGCAACGAGCCGGGGAACGGCACGCGTTCGCGCAGGGTGACCACGATGTCGGCGTCCGCGAGCGCCGCGGCGAGGGAGTCCTCGTCCGGGAAGTGGGTGTCGTAGGACACGACGTCCACACGGTCGGCGACCGGCGACCAGTCGGCCACCTCGGTCGCCACCCGCTGGTAGTCGTCGAGCACGGCGCAACGCAGTCGCACGGTGATGGTCCCTCTCGCCGAACGGGAAATGGCGCCGGCACCGGCGGAGGTGCCCTCCCGGAAGGAGGGAGCCCGGCGCCCCCGGCAGGACTCGAACCTGCGGCCAAGCGCTTAGAAGGCGCCTGCTCTATCCACTGAGCTACGGGGGCCTGGTGTGGTGGCCTCGGTCGTGGTGCCCGGGTGTGGGCCGGTCCCTGACCTCGCCGGGGACAAGGATAGGGCTCCCGACTCCCTGCCCCGGCTGCTTCCCCTCCGTGGCTCGATGTGGAGGTTCGGTGAAGCGATCCCGATAATCGCAGGCAGTTACGAATCGTGCATCGCTTTTGGCGTCTCGCGCATCGGGTGTTGTCCACTCGTTATGCCTGGACTGTCCTCGTGTCCCAGTAGTCCCTTCCGTCCGGAGTGTCCGGTCAGGGCGCAGACATGCTCATCATGCTCATATGCTTCAGAATTCCCTCAAAATTGGGCATTCTTCACATGTGGTGACCTTGGACGTACGGCCTCAGCTGCTCGACGCACTCTCCGCCCTGCGCGACCGTGTCGCGGCCGCACGCTTCCCGCTGCCCCTGCCGGGGGCCCCACGCGCGCGTGCCAACCGCGACGAACTGCTCGCCCAGCTCGACGACTACCTGGTGCCCCGCCTGAAGGAGCCGGAAGCGCCCCTGCTGGCCGTGGTGGGCGGGTCCACCGGCGCCGGGAAGTCGACCCTGGTGAACTCCCTGGTGGGACGCCGGGTCAGCGAGGCGGGTGTGCTGCGGCCCACGACCCGCACGCCGGTCCTCGTGTGCCACCCGGAGGACCACCACTGGTTCAGCGGCATGCGGGTGCTGCCCGACCTCACGCGCGTGTGGGTGCCCCACCGGGAGCCGGACGACGACCTGCTGCTGCCCGGCGAGAACCCCGCGCGCGTGCTGCGGGTCGAGACCGCCGACAGCCTGCCGCCCGGCATCGCCCTCCTGGACGCGCCCGATGTCGACTCCCTCGTCGCCGACAACCGCGTCCTGGCGGCCGAGCTGATCTGCGCCGCCGACATCTGGGTGATGGTCACCACGGCCGCGCGCTACGCCGACGCGGTGCCCTGGCACCTGCTGCGCACCGCCAAGGAGTACGACGCCACGCTGGTCACCGTGCTCGACCGGGTGCCCCACCAGGTGGTGTCCGAGGTGTCGCGGCAGTACGGGGCGCTGCTCACCAAGGCCGGGCTCGGCGACGTCCCCCGCTTCACGGTCCCCGAGCTGCCCGAGTCGGCCTGGGGCGGCGGACTGCTGCCGGCCAGCGCCGTGGCACCGCTGCGGTCCTGGCTCGTCCACCGGGCGCAGGAACTCGACGCCCGGCACCACGCCATGGCCCGTACGGCGCACGGCATCCTGGACTCGCTCAAGTCCCGGATGCCCGAACTGGCCGGGGCCACCGCCGCGCAGTACGCCGCCGCGCTGCGGCTCACCGCCGCCGTCGACGGCGCCTACGACAGGGAGCACGCGCGCGTACGGGGGCGGTTGCAGGCGGGCGCCGTGCTCGCCGGGGACGCGCTGAAGCGCTGGCGGGCCTTCCCCCTCGACTGCACCCCGGAGGAACTCCTCGACTCGCTGGTGGAGAGCCTGAGCGCCCTGCTGCTGTGCGCCGTGACGGCCGCCGACGAACGCGTCGACGAGGCATGGCGGCACGAACCGGCGGCGGACGCCCCCGAACTCGCGCACCGCGCCCCCGCACCGGAGAGCGCCGAGCACCGCATCGGGATGGCCGTACGGCGCTGGCGGCGCGAACTGGAGGAGTACGCCGAGGAGGAGGTGCGCGAGCTGGACCGGAACCTGGCACCGGACCCCGGGGTGGTGGCCGGCCTGGTCGCCACCGTGCTGCTCGGCGGGCGGCGCGCGCGCGTCGCCGGGGAACGGCTCGCCGAGCGGATCGGCGCCCACGGCGCGCTGCGGCTGCGCGACCGGGGCGGGCGGCTGCTCGAGGAATACGTCGACCGGGTCATGCACGTCGAGCGGGAGCGCAGGCTGGCGCCGCTCGACGGTCTCGAGGTGCACCCCGAGCCACAGGCAGAGCTCATCGCCGCGCTGTCCGTACTGCAGAAGGAGAGGTGACCGGTGACCGCCGTCACTGACCAGGACCCCACCGAGCACACCGAGCACACCGACCCTGAGCCGAAGGAGCCGGAACGCGCGGACCGGACCGCCGACACGCCGGGCTCCCGGGCCGACCGGGACAGGCGAGACGACCGGGACGACCGGGGCCGGGAGAGGCGAGACGACCGGCAGCAGCGAGACAGCCGGGACGGACAGGACCGCCGCGACGGGCAGGAGCGCCGGGGCCGGAAGGGCGACTCTGCGGAGCAGGCGGCCGTCCGCGAGCGTGCCGTTCGTGGGCGCGCTCCGCGTGAGGACGCGGCGGGGGAGGCGGGCGGGGCCGAGGACGCGGGAGGCGGGAGGCGTCCGCGGGAACGCGGGAGCCAACGCTCGGGCGACTCCCCCGCGCGCGTGCGCGACGAGGCCCCCGGGGCGCACCCCCGCGCGGACCGTACCGAGGGCACGACCGGTGGTGCGGGCGGTTCTGGCGGTGTCGGCGGTGCCGGTGGTTCTGGCGGTGGTGCGGGTGGTTCCGGGGACGGGGAGGCCGCCTGGGGCGACGGGCTGATCGCGCGGCGGGTGGACGAGAACGCCGGGGCCGAGCAGTTCGCCGCCCTGCCGAGCAGACCCGCCGCGACCTCGGCCGCCCTGATGCCGCTCGCCTACGACGGGAACCTCAGGTCGCGCCTGGACGCGCTGCGCGAACTGGTGGGGCTCTCCCGCACCCGGCTCGACAGCGGGACCCTGGCCGAGGCGGGCCGGGTCCTGGACGAGGCCGCCGCGCGGCGCAGGCTCTCCGGACAGCACACCGTCGTCGCCATCGCCGGCGCGACCGGCAGCGGAAAGTCGCAGCTGTTCAACACCCTCGCCGGGGTGACCATCTCCGAGACCGGCGTCCGTCGGCCGACCACCGCCGCGCCCATCGCGTGCAGTTGGAGCGACGGCGCCGCCAGCCTCCTCGACCGGCTCGGCATCCCGGGCCGGCTGCGCCGCCGTCCGCTCCAGCACCCGGACTCCGACTCGCCGCTGCGCGGGCTGGTCCTGATCGACCTGCCCGACCACGATTCGGCGGCCGTGCAGCACCGCGAGCAGGTGGACCGCATCCTGGCCCTGGTCGATGCCGTCATCTGGGTCGTCGACCCGGAGAAGTACGCCGACGCCCTGATCCACGAGCGCTATCTGCGGCCGATGGCGGGCCACGCGGAGATCACCTTCGTCGTCCTCAACCAGGTCGACCGGCTGCCCGGGGAGGCCGCCGAGCAGGTCCTCGACGACCTGCGGCGCCTGCTCGACGAGGACGGCATCGCACTGGGCGAGCACGGCGAACCGGGCGCGACCGTGCTGGCCCTGTCCGCGCTCACCGGGGAGGGGGTCGGCGAACTGCGCGAGACACTCGGCCAGTTCGTCGCCGAACGGCAGGCTCCGGCCCGCCGCATCGCGGCCGATGTGGACGCCGCCGCCCGGCGCCTGCGTCCCGTGTACGTCACGGGGCAGCGCACCGGGCTCAGTGAGGAGGCGCGGGAGGAGTTCGCGGACCGGCTGGCCGACGCGGTGGGCGCCACCGCGGCGGGCGAGGCCGCCGAACGCGCCTGGCTGCGCAATGCCAACCGCGCGTGCGGGACTCCCTGGCTGCGGCTGTGGCGCTGGTACCACGACCGGCGCGATCCCGTCACGGGACGGCTGTCCACCCGCGCCCAGGCGGACGAGGAGGCCACGGCCCGCCAGCGCGTCGAGCACGCGGTGCGTACGGTCTCGGACCGGGCGTCGGCCGGACTGCCGGCGCCGTGGGCCTTGGCGATGCGCGAGGCGGCCGTCCGCGGGGCGCAGGGGCTGCCCGAGGCCCTCGACGAGCTGGTGGTGCGCGCTGGGCTGCCCCCGGGACGTCCGCCGCGGCCCGGATGGTGGCCGGTGGCCGTCCTCGCCCAGGCGACCATGACCCTGCTCCAGGTGGTGGGCGGCCTGTGGCTGCTGGGCCAGATCGTCGGCGTCGTGCCGCCGAACCTGGGGGTGCCCGTGCTGCTGATGCTGGCCGGCATCGTCGGCGGCCCCCTCATCGAATGGAGCTGCCGCCTGGCGGCCCGCGGCCCCGCCAGGCGCTACGGCCACGAGGCGGAACGCCTGTTGCGGGAGGCGGCCGCGGGGTGCGGCCGGGCCAGGGTGCTGGACCCGCTGGCGGCGGAACTGCTGCGGTACCGCGAGGTGCGGGAACAGTACGCGCGGGTCACGGGCGCGGGGACCGGGGTCGGGGTGGGGACCGGGCTCGGGGCCGCGACGAGGTAGCGGCGCTCGGCCACGGCCGCCACCCGTGCGGGTGGCGGAGTTCTCCACAGACGCCGGGCCGGTCCACAGCCCTCGGCGGACCGGCTCGACCGCGGGCAATCTGGCCTCCACGGCGATCGCGACGGACGCGGTCGCCCCGGCCGCCGTACGGGACGGGCCCGTGCGGGAGGGAGGACTCGCGATGAACGAGACGATGATCTGCGCGGTGGGCAACGTGGCTACCCAGCCGGTCTTCCGAGAGCTGGCGAACGGACCGTCGTTGCGCTTCCGGCTCGCGGTCACCGCGCGCTACTGGGACCGCGAGAAGAGCGCCTGGACGGACGGACACACCAACTTCTTCACGGTGTGGGCCAATCGGCAGCTCGCCGCCAACGCCTCGGGGTCACTGGCGGTGGGCGACCCCGTCGTCGTGCAGGGCAGGCTGAAGGTGCGCACCGATGTGCGCGAGGGGCAGAGCAGGACCTCGGCCGACATCGACGCGGTGGCGATCGGCCACGATCTCGCCCGCGGCACGGCGGCCTTCCGGCGCACCGGCAGGGCGGAGGCATCGACCTCGCCACCCCAGCCGGAACCCAACTGGGAGGTGGCGGCCGGGGGATCGGCCGGGGAACCGGCGGGGGAGTCGGCGGAGCAGTCGGCCGGTGCGACCCCCGAACAGCGACCGGAGCCCGTCCCGGTGGGATGACAGAGAGGGGGATGACATCGAGGGGGGATGACACCGAGGCCGGCCGGCGTCGCCGAAACCGCCCGAAGTACGGCTTGTCCGCGCATACACCTGCGGCGACCCGGGTGGATTTGTCGATAAGCCCTGCTCAACGACGCTCTCGGCGATAACGATTCCGATTCGGATCACCGTGCGGGCGACGATCACCGGCAAGCCCGGTCCGTCAGGTCCTTAGGATGCCGAACGAGCCTTGTGTGGCTGCTGATTCTGCTGGTGGGACCGTTCCCCCCACGTCAACGGGTCCTGCTCGAAGGGGAATGTGGTGTTTTCTTCGCTCGCTGCGCCGTCTCTGCCCGGTCGAGGGGCGGCGCGTCTCGCCGCCGGGGCGCTGGCGTCCGTGCTCGCCGTCGCCGGTGTGGTGACCGGTGCGGCACCGGCCGCCGCCCGGGACGGCGTACGGGGACAGGGCGGGGCGACGGCCACGATAGGCGGCCTGAAGACGCACGGCACCGCGGTCATCCACGGGGAGGACGGCGACCAGCAGGTGCCGGCCGGCCTGTTCGAGATGTCCGTCGACGGCGGCGGCATGCTCCAGACGTACTGCGTCGACATCCAGAACCCGACGCAGAAGGACGCGAAGTACCAGGAGACTCCCTGGAGCGGGACGTCGCTGGGCACCAACAAGGACGCCGGCCGCGTCCGCTGGATCCTGGGGAACTCCTACCCGCAGGTCAACGACCTGGCCGCGCTCGCGAAGAAGGCGGGCGTCCGGGGCGGGCTCACCGAAGAGGACGCGGCGGCCGGTACCCAGGTCGCCATCTGGCGGTACTCGGACGACACGGACGTCGAGGCCGTCGACCCGCAGGCCGAGCGGCTCGCCGACTACCTGGAGAAGAACGCCCGCGCCCTGGCCGAGCCCGCGGCCTCCCTCACCCTCGACCCGCCGGCCGTCTCGGGCCGCCCCGGCGAGCGGCTCGGCCCGGTCACGGTCCACACCGACGCGGGCAACGCGACGGTGACGCCCCCGGTGGACGCCACCGCCGAGGACGCCGTACGGATCGTCGACAAGAAGGGCGAGCCCGTCACCGAGGTCACCGACGGCACCCAGATCTTCTTCGACGTGCCCGAGGACGCTGAGGCCGGCACCGCCCGGCTGTCCGTCCAGGCGTCGACGACCGTGCCGGTCGGCCGCGCCTTCGCCTCCGAGAGCCGCAGCCAGACGCAGATCCTGGCCGGTTCCAGCGAGTCGACGGTCGCCGCGACGGCGACCGCCACCTGGGCCGCCGAGGGCCCGATACCCGCCCTGTCCGCCGAGAAGAACTGCGCCGAGGGCACCCTCGACATCACCGCGCTCAACCAGGGCGACGCGCCCTTCACCTTCGAACTGCTTGACACCGAGTACACCGTCGCGGCGGGCGCAACCCGGACGGTGCCGGTCCCGCTGCCGGAGGACCGCGCCTACGACTTCACGATCCGCGGCCCGGCCGGCTTCGAGCAGCGCTTCAGCGGCGTCCTCGACTGCCGCACCCAGAGCGCCACCCTGGCCGACACCACCCACACCCTCAGCGAACCGGCCCCCGCCACGGTCGTCACCCCTTCCCCCGACGCCAACCCCAACCTCGCCGAAACCGGCAGCTCCGACGCGACCCCCCTGATCGGCGGCGCGGCCATCGGCCTCGTGCTCATCGGCGGCGCGGTCCTGCTGCTCGTCCGCCGGAGGAACGAAGCGTGACGACGAGCACGGCGCGATAGCGCAGTGCACGAAACCCCCAGGTCACAGAGGTCGAGCCAAACGGGTTTCCTCCCAGCGGTGGCGGTGCGGCAAGATGGGGTGTATCTGACCACTGCCTGATCAAGCTGCCGGACGGTTTCTCTTGGCTGAGTACATTTACACCATGCGCAAGGCGCGCAAGGCGCACGGCGACAAGGTGATCCTTGATGACGTCACCCTGAGCTTCCTGCCCGGCGCGAAGATCGGTGTGGTCGGACCGAACGGCGCCGGTAAGTCGACCGTTCTGAAGATCATGGCGGGGCTCGAGCAGCCCTCGAACGGGGACGCCTTCCTGTCCCCGGGGTACACCGTCGGCATCCTGCTCCAGGAGCCCCCGCTCAACGAGGCGAAGACCGTCCTGGAGAACGTCCAGGAGGGTGTCGCCGAGGTCAAGGGCAAGCTCGACCGGTTCAACGAGATCGCCGAGCAGATGGCGACCGACTACTCGGACGCGCTGCTCGAGGAGATGGGCAAGCTCCAGGAGGAGCTGGACCACGCCAACGCCTGGGACCTCGACGCCCAGCTGGAGCAGGCCATGGACGCGCTGGGCTGCCCGCCCGGCGACTGGCCCGTCGTGAACCTCTCCGGTGGTGAGAAGCGGCGCGTCGCGCTGTGCAAGCTGCTGCTGGAGGCCCCCGACCTGCTGCTGCTCGACGAGCCCACCAACCACCTCGACGCCGAGTCGGTGAACTGGCTGGAGCAGCACCTCGCCAAGTACGAGGGCACCGTCGTGGCCGTCACCCACGACCGGTACTTCCTGGACAACGTCGCCGGCTGGATCTGCGAGGTCGACCGCGGCCGCCTGCACGGCTACGAGGGCAACTACTCCAAGTACCTGGAGACCAAGGCCACCCGCCTCAAGGTCGAGGGCCAGAAGGACGCCAAGCGGCAGAAGCGCCTCAAGGACGAGCTGGAGTGGGTGCGCTCCAACGCCAAGGGCCGCCAGGCCAAGTCCAAGGCCCGCCTCGCCCGGTACGAGGAGATGGCCGCCGAGGCCGACAAGATGCGGAAGCTGGACTTCGAGGAGATCCAGATCCCGCCGGGCCCGCGGCTCGGCAACGTGGTCGTCGAGGTGAACAACCTCAGCAAGGCCTTCGGGGAGAAGGTGCTGATCGACGACCTGTCCTTCACGCTGCCGCGGAACGGGATCGTCGGGGTCATCGGCCCCAACGGCGCCGGTAAGACGACCCTGTTCAAGATGATCCAGGGGCTTGAGGAGCCGGACTCCGGCGAGATCAAGGTCGGCGACACCGTCAAGATCTCCTACGTCGACCAGAGCCGCGAGCACATCGACCCGAAGAAGACGCTGTGGGCCGTCGTCTCCGACGAGCTGGACTACATCAACGTCGGCCAGGTGGAGATGCCGTCGCGCGCGTACGTCTCCGCCTTCGGGTTCAAGGGGCCGGACCAGCAGAAGGCGGCCGGGGTCCTCTCCGGCGGCGAGCGCAACCGGCTGAACCTCGCGCTCACCCTCAAGCAGGGCGGCAACCTGCTGCTCCTCGACGAGCCGACCAACGACCTCGACGTCGAGACCCTCAGCAGCCTGGAGAACGCGCTGCTCGAGTTCCCCGGCTGCGCCGTGGTCGTCTCCCACGACCGGTGGTTCCTGGACCGCGTCGCCACCCACATCCTCGCCTACGAGGGCGAGTCCAAGTGGTTCTGGTTCGAGGGCAACTTCGAGTCGTACGAGAAGAACAAGGTCGAGCGGCTCGGCGCCGACGCCGCCCGCCCGCACCGCGCCACCTACAAGAAGCTGACCCGGGGCTGATCTTGCGGCACATCTACCGCTGCCCACTGCGCTGGGCGGACATGGACGCGTACGGCCACGTCAACAACGTGGTCTTCCTCCGCTACCTGGAGGAGGCCCGTATCGACTTCCTGTTCCGCCCGGAGAAGGACTTCAAGCAGGGGTCGGTGGTGGCACGCCATGAGATCGACTACAAGCGGCAGCTCGTCCACCGGCACCGCCCGGTCGACATCGAGCTGTGGGTCACGCAGATCAGGGCGGCGTCGTTCACCCTCACCTACGAGGTCAAGGACGGGGACGAGATCTACGTCCGCGCCTCCACGGTGATCGTGCCGTTCGACTTCGAGGCGCAGCGGCCCCGCCGGCTCACCGCCGAGGAACGGGAGTTCCTGGAGGAGTACACGGACACCAAGGAGGAGGCCGTCGCCGCATGACGGTCCTCCACCTGGCCGACGAGGGGGAGGCCGCGGATCTCGCGGCCTTCCTCTCCCGGCTGCTCCACTACGACCGTTCGGCCGCGGTACGCCTCCAGGCGGCCGGCACCGCCCTGGCCGTCTTCGGGCGCCCGCCCTCCTTCGAGGTGCTGGCCGTACGCGCGGTACGGCTGGCCAAGCCGTACGAGAACGGGCTCGACGTCACGCTCGACGTGACCGTCTCCGCCGGTGAGCTGCTGGAGACCGTGGACGAGCAGGCGGCCACCTCCGGCGTGCCGGACGCGGTGACCGGGCCGCCCTGGGCCGGGGTGCTGCCCCCGCGCGGGGGCTGGCGGACCGAGGCGGGACTGCCCGCCCCGGACGCCCTGCGCGCGCTGGTCGCCGCCGCGGTGGCGGAGTTCCGGGCGCGTACGGCGGAGCTGGCCCCCGAGGACCGTACGCGGGCCGAACTGGACCGGGTCGGGCGGGACATCTGGTCCCGGAGCGTCGGGGACACCGGGCTGCCGGTGCGGGCCGTGCACGCCGCCCAGTCGCTCGGGTTCCTGCGGCCGCGCGGAACATCGGCCTCTGGCCCCGGAACCGGAGGGGACGCGCCGAAGCTGCTGTCCTCCGGTGCGTGGCTGCGGCTGCGCACGCCCTTCGGGTCCGTCGCGCTGCGGCGGGCGGGGACCGGAGCCCTGGGCATCAGCGTGCGCTGAGGCCGCTCGTTCAGCGCTGGGGCTCGCTGTCGTCCGGGCGTACGGCGATGTGGTCCGACTCCAGTTCCAGGGCGACGCGGTCGCGCATGCCGAGGGCCGCGGTGTAGTCGGCGGGCAGCTGGAGCCGGCCGGCGCGGTCGAGCATGGCGTACTCGCGGGCCACCACCGTCTCGTGGCCGGTCTCGGCGTCCACCTCGCTGCGGCGCAGCACCTCCGTGGAGGTGCGGCCGTCGCGGATGGCGACGGTGCGGCGGACCTCACCGGCCACCGCCTGGTCGTGGGTGACGATGACGACCGTGGTCCCCAGGTGCTCGTTCGCCGTGCGGAACGCGGCGAAGATCTGTTCCGCGGTGTGGGAGTCCAGCTCGCCCGTCGGCTCGTCCGCCAGCAGCACGGACGGATTGCCCGCGAGGGCCACGGCGATGGCGACCCGCTGCTGCTGCCCGCCGGACAGCTGCTGCGGGCGCCGGTCGCGGCAGTCCGCGACGCCCATCAGGTCCAGGAGCTCCAGGGCGCGCTCGGCGCGCGCCGCCCGGCGTCCGCCGGTGCCGGCCAGCTGCATGGGCAGGGCCACGTTCTGCGCGGCCGTCAGGTACGGCATCAGGTTGCGGGCCGTCTGCTGCCACACGAAGCCGACCACCGTGCGGCGGTAGGCCAGGCGGTCCTTCGCCGTCATCGCGAGCAGGTCGCGCCCCGCGACCCGGGCCGCCCCGGCGGTCGGCGTGTCCAGCCCCGCCAGGATGTTCATCAGCGTGGACTTGCCGCTGCCCGAGGCGCCGACCAGCGCCATCAGCTCGCCCTCCCGGACCAGCAGGTCGAGCCCTTGCAGGGCCTGCACCTCCACGCCGTCCGCGCTGAAGATCCGCACCAGGCGGTCGCAGGTGATCAGGGCGTCGTGGCCGTACGCGGGCCGGTGCCGGGCCGCGGTGGCGCGGTCGGCCAGGTCCGCGAGGGTGGGGTCGGTCGTCATCGGGTCTCCTCCGTGTCTCCGTCCGCGGCCCGCCGGGTCCGTGTCTTCGCTCGCGCCCTCACCGCGCGTCACCCGCCCGGAGTTCCGCCACCGCGCCGCGCCGGCCCGTCCACCACGCCTGGAATGCCGCCACCCCCACCGCCAGGACCAGCACCGCGACCGCCGGGACGGCCAGCGACCACGGGTCGGCGCTCAGTTCCGCGCGCCCCGCCGGGGACGTCGGCGCCGACACCGCGATGGTCGTCAGGTCGATGCCGGGGGAGAGCAGCCGGACGGCCGCCCAGCCGGTCAGGACGCCGCCCAGTGCCGCGGGCAGCGCCTGCGGGAGCGACTCCAGGACGAGCAGGCGGCGGCCCTGGGCGCGGGTGAGGCCCATGGTGCGCAGCCGGGCGAGGAGGGCGGCGCGTTCGGGCGCGGCGCTCGCGAGGGACAGCAGCAGGGCCAGGACCGCGTAACCGGCGCCGGCGGCCACGGCGGCCGTGTAGATGTGCTCCGCACCCGACTGCAACGGCGAGTCCACGTACGTGCCGCGCTCCTGGGACCGCAACTGGACGGTGCCCGCGCCGTCCGCCGCCCGGCGCACCGCGCCCGCGTCCAGGTCGTCGCCGGTCAGCAGCAGCACGTTCGGCCGGACCGCCCCGGCCGGCAGCCCGGCCCGGTCCACGACGAGGAACTCGTCGCCGTACACGGCCGGGGTGCGGTCGCGGACCAGCACGATCCGCAGGGTGGCGGCGCTGCCGTCGGCCAGGCGCACCTGGAAGGTGTCGTCGCCGAACCGTTCGGCGACCGTCGGCGAGGCGAGCGCGGGCAGCACGGCGTCCTCGGAGCCGCCCTCGGCGCCGTCCGGCCGTCTCAGCTCGCCCGCGGGGAACGCGCCGAGGTCCGTCCGCCCGGCCAGCGCCGCGTAGTCGCCCGGGTCGACCGTCGCGAGCGGCAGCGACTGGCGGCCGTCGTTCGTCCTGGCTTGGTGGTCGAGGCCGACCTCGGTGACCTCCCGCACCCCGGGCACCTTCCCGAGCCGGCCGGGCAGCCCGGCGGGCAGCGCGGCCTCCGCCTCCACCCGGCCGTCGGCGCCGACGGAGAGCAGTGCCGCCCGGTCGCGGGCGTCGGCGACGCCGCTGAGGACCGAGCCGCCGAACGCCGCCACGGTGAACGCGGTCAGCAGCGCGAGCAGCGGCAGCACGGCGGAGGCGGAGCCGCGGCCGGCCCGGGCCAGCGCGAGCGGCCCGACGGCACCCCGCAGCCGCCGGGCCGGGCGGGCCAGCCCGCGCAGCGGCAGGGGATACAGGCGCACCAGCACCAGCGCGGCGATCACCCCGACCAGGACCGGGGCCAGCGCCACCAGGTCACCGGCGCCGTCCGACGCCCCGCGCCGGCGCAGCAGCTCGACCGCGCCGAGCGCGAGGACCACGACGGTCAGTTCGGCGACCGTACGGCGCCGGGACGCACGCGGGGACACCGCGTCGCGACGGCCGTCGTGGACCCGTACGGCACGGTGTGCGGCGGCGGCCCGCAGCGGCAGCGCCAGGCAGGCCACGGCGGTGACCGCGACGGCGGCCCACAGCGCGGGGAGCGGCCGGCCGCCGCCGGGCAGTGCGAGCAGGGCCACGCCGAAGCCGAGGGCGCCCGCGGGCACGGCCACCACCGCCGTCTCGGCCAGCAGCCGTCCCGCCATACCCCGTACGGACGCGCCGCGGGCCCGCAGCAGGGCCAGCTCGGCACGCCGCCGGTCGCAGGCCAGGCCGCCCGCCATCAGCAGGACGACGGCGGCGACCGTGCCCGCGCCCGAGGCGGCGACGACGATCAGCGGGCCGATGTCGCCGCGGAGTTCCCCGTACGTGGTGAAGGCGCTGTCGAGTCCGGTCGTGACGTCGGTGAAGGGGCTGATCGTCGCGTGCAGCGTCTCCAGGCCGGGACCGGACTCCAGAGAGGCCACGGCGGAGGAGAGGCCGTCGAGGTCGCGGCTGTGCAGGGCGTCCGGGTCGGGGGTCAGGTGCCAGTAGCGGACCGTGGGGGTCACGGTCAGCAGCGCGGGGGCCGCCTCGGGGGCGAGCAGCAGGCCGCCGACCCAGTAGGAGGGGTTGGAGGCCCCCATCGGTCCCGGGGTGCGCCGCAGGGAGGGGGTGCGCAGCAGGGAGTCGACGGACCAGTAGGGGCTGTCGGGTTCCTCGGGCGTGACGATGCCGGTGACGCGGACGGTGAGATCCTGCTGGCCGGAGACGTGGACGACCGAGCCGACCTTGATGTGCAGCGTGCGGGCCGTCTCCTCGGTCACCGCGGCCTGCACCTCGGCGGTCGAGGCGGTCGCCTCCTCGCCGGGGACCTCGGGCAGCCGGCCGGAGCGCAGCCGGGTGTGGTCGGCGAGACCGTGCGGGGCGGCGAGGAGCATCTCCGCGGGGAGGCCGTCGGGCCGGGGCAGCCACGTGTCCGGCGACGGCAGGGTCTCGGTGGCGCGGACGCCGTAGGAGGAGCGCTTCTCGTCGATGACGAGCGGAGGTTCGACGGTGCCGAGGGTGGACTCGTAGAGGCCGGTGAGGCGTTCGGGCCGGACGCTCTCCTCCGTGTGGGCCACCTCTCCGTCGAGGTCCGGCTGGGCGGTGATCAGGATGCCGCTCTCGTCGACCGGGGCGTGCTCGACGGCCTGGCGCAGCCCGGCGTCCGTGTACCGGTCCAGCGCCCGGGGGAACGCGGCGGCCAGGCACGCGGTCACCGCCACCAGCACCGCCAGCGCGACGGCGGCGCCGGGCGCGGCCCGCAGCCGGGTACGCACCCAGGGCGCGGTCACAGGGTTCACCGTCCGGTACCTCCGTCCTTGAGGGACACCGCGACCTCCGCGCGGCGCGGTGGTGGCAGGGGCGGAGCGACGGCCGCGGTGGTCGTCAGCGGTACGGGCCGGTGGCCCGCCAGGCCACGGGCGCACGGGTCGTCCGGCTCCGGCAGGGCACGCGCGCGCGGGTCGTCCGGCAGGGCGGGGGAGTGGGGCCGGGTGGAGGACACGGGCGTGGTCGCGGGTGTCAGCGGCCGGTGGCTCCGGGGGCCTTGAGGGTCACTGTCGGGTCGGTGGGGCGTGGGGCCGGTGCGGTCGTGGGCAGGGGCGGGGCGGGCGTCGTCAAGGGCGCCGGTGGGGTCGTCCGGCAGGGTGCGGGAGTGGGGCGGGGTGGGGGTCCGGGGTGTGGTCGTGGGGGTCAGCGGCTGGTGCCTTCGGGGGGCTTGAGGGTCGCCGTCGGGTCGGTGGGGCGTGGGGGCGGTGCGGTCGTGGGCAGTGGTGGGGTGGGCGTCGTCAAGGGCGCCGGTGGGGTGGTCCGGCAAGGCGCGGGAGTGGGGCCGGGGTGTGGTCGCGGGGGTCAGCGGCCGGTGCCTTCGAGGGGCTTGAGGGTCACCGTCGGGTAGGTGGGGCGTGGGGGCGGTGTGGTCGTGGGCAGTGGTGGGGCGGGTGTCGTCAAGGGTGCCGGTGGGGTGGATCGGCAGGGCGCGGGTGACGGTCCGGGGTGTCGTCGTGGGGTTCACCGGCCGGTGCCTCCGGGGGACTTGAGGGTCGCCGTCGGGTCGGTGCGGCGCAGGGACAGGGCCGCGGTGACCAGGAGCGGGACGACGGCCATGCCGGCCAGCAGCAGGGCGATGCGGTCGCCCGGCAGGGTCACGTGGACGTCCGGTACGGGGCGGGTGGCCTGCGGGGTCAGGACGGTCAGCGGGATCACCGCCCGGGTCAGGACCGCGCCCAGGGCGGCGCCGGTCAGCAGGGCCAGGCCGGTCAGCACGCCCTGCTCGGCGGCGACCATGCGGGCCAGCCCGCGGCGGGAGGCGCCCAGGGCGCGCAGTACGGAGAACTCGGTGCCGCGCTCGCGCAGCGACCCGGCCGCGCTGACCGCGAAGCCGACCGCGGCGAGCGCCGCCGCCACCAGGGTCGCCGCGGCGAACGCCGCCCCGGGACCGGCGCCGAACGGGTCGTCGCGCAGCCGCTCGGCGACCTCGTCGCGCACCAGGACCTGGGCCGGTGCGGTGTCCGGGAACGCCCGCAGGCCCACTGCCGCCTCCTCGGTCCGCCCCGGCCCGGCCCGCAGCCACCACTCGGTGGGCGCGACGGCGGCGCCGTACCTGCCCTGCAACCGCCGGTTGACCGTCGGCAGGTCGACCAGCAGGGCGCCGCCGAACCGCGCCGAGGGGGTCTCGGGCCCGGTGCCCGGCAGCTCGCGCACGGAGCGGACGATCCGCACCGGGACGTCGTGGCCGCCGATCAGCACCGTGACGCGCTGCCCGGTGCGGGCGCCGGAGGAGTCGAGGAAGCGGTCGGTGGCCACCGCGGTCACCTCGGCGGGCTTCGGCTGCGCGACCCGCAGCCGCACGGTCAGCGTGGTGATCTTCCAGCCGCCGTCCGAGCGGCCGGTGGAGTACTCGACGGCGAGCGGTTCCGAGCCGGGCAGGCGGGGCTTGGACGGGGCGCCGGCCGCGTTCGGTACGGCGGGCGGGGGCGCCAGTTCCGACCCGGCCGTCCAGGCGTCGGGCAGCGGCACCCGGCGTACCGTCCCGTCGGCGGCCGTGGCCGTCACCTGCCGTACGGTCAGGCGGTGTTGCTCGCTGCGGCCGCCGGGCTGGACCACCGTGGACTCGACGCCGGTCAGGGTGAGCGGACCGGCGGAGACGTCCAGGCGGAGGGTGTGCTCCCGGCCGTCGGCGGCCAGCGGACCGGCCGCCAGCCGGTACGGGGTGCCCCAGCGGTCCTCGACGGTGACCGTCACGTCCGCCGACCCGGAGTCGGCCGCGCCCGGGTCGGCGCCCCGGACGGCCAGCGTCGCCGCCAGCGCGAGCCGGGCCGTGCCCGCCGGGATCTTCGCGTCCTTCGACGGCCGGCCTGGCGCCATCCCGGACAGCAGCGCCCGCGGCGACTCGTCGGCCAGGTCCGGCCGCATCAGCATCAGGCCCGCCGCGTGCGAGGTGTCCAGCGCGAGCACCGTCGCCGTCCGGTCGCCGGACAGCGAGACCTCGGACCGCGCCGCGGGGGCGACCTCCGCCACACCCGCGACGCCCGCGACCAGGTCGGTGCGGCCCGGGCCCGGCGTGCCCGCGGCCTGCACCCGGAGCGGCGCCCCCGTGCGGAAGTCGGCCTGGTCGTCCTGCGAACGGGACCACGAGGCGCCCTGCCCGATCGCCATCGTGCCCAGCGCCACGGCCAGCACCAGCAGCAGCACGGGACCCGCCCCGCGCATCGGACGGCGGCTCAGCTGCCAGCCCGCCAGCGCCGCCGCGAGCCCGCGCCCGCTCGCCGCCCGGCGCTCCGCGAGCCGCGCCACCAGCGGCAGCAGCCGCAGCGCCAGCACCGTCCCGGCCAGCAGCGCCAGCGTGGGCGTCGCCACGAACAGCGGATCGACCCCCAGGCCGCCCGCCTCCTCGGCCTCGCCCGTCCCGGCGGCGGCGGAGGTCTGCTGGTCCAGCTGCCAGTAGGCGATACCGGCGATCACCAGCAGGCCCACGTCCGCCCCGGCCCGCAGCCAGCCCGGCAGCGCCCGCGACCGGCCGCCGCCGGCCTCCGGCGCGAGGGTCAGCGCGGGCAGCGTCACGGCCAGCGTGCACCCGAGGGCCGCGACCGCCGCCACCAGCCACACCGTGCCGCTGCCGCCGGCCGCAGGCTCCCAGCCGAGCCCGATCCTGGCCGGCGCCCCCTGACCGGCCAGCAGCCGGATCAGCGGTCCGGCCAGCAGCGGCGCGCAGACCAGCGCGGGCACCGCCAGCAGCAGCGCCTCCAGCGCGGACCCCGCCGCCAGCCGGGACCGGGAGGCGCCGCGTGCCCGCAGCAGCCGCAGCTCGCCCGCCCGCTCCACGCTCAGCAGCCGCGCCACCAGCAGCAGCGCGCCGCCCGCCAGCAGCACCAGCTGCGCCGCGATGACCAGGAGGGTGGAACGGGAGACCTCCAGCGAACGGTCGAGACGCTCCAGGATCGCGGGCAGGTCGGTGGTCGCCGCGGTGGTGCCGCTGAGCACCTGCTGCTCGCGCAGCCACGCCAGACCGCCCCGGGCCGCGTCCCCGAGGTCCTGCGTCCGCCCGGTCGTCAGCGACGCGTAGTCCGCCGTCACCAGCCACCCGGAGGAACCCGCGCTGACCCGGCCACCGCTGAGCGCACCGGGCGGGGCGAGCAGCGGCCCGTACGTCGTGAAGCCACCCTGCTGGAGGCCGCGCCCGGACAGGTCGTCGAGGCGCCAGTACGGTGACCCGGCGTCGACCGGCCGGTACAGGCCGCTCACCACGATGCGGACGGCGGGGCCGTCGAGCCGGTCGGTGAGGGTGAGGCGGTCGCCCGTACGGACACCGATGCGCTCGGCGGCGGCCACCGGCACCGCCACCTCGACGGCTCCGTCGGCGTCCGGGCCCCCGTGCGCGGGCATCCGGCCCTCGTCGACGCGGACCTGCGCCGGGTCGAGCGCCGCGAAGAACGTCAGGTCGGGGTCGCCGGACCGCTCGGTGGGCGGCCGCAGGGAGCCGGGCAGCGCGTACGGGCCCGAGCGCACCAGGGTCCGTACCGTACGCGGCAGCCCCTCGAAGGTCTTCGCGGCGCCCTCCCGCACGGTGGCGTCGGCGGCCTGTCGCTGCTCGGCCGGTACCTCCGCCTTCACGATCAGCGCGGCGTCGGCCCCGGTGCGCGGGTCGGCGAGGGCGTGCCGCAGGGCCGCGTCGCCGATGGCGCCCGAGTAGGCGGTCAGGGTGGCCAGCACCGTGGTGGTCAGTAGGACGGTGAGCAGGGCCGCGGCCAGCAGCAGGCGGTGCGCCCGCGCCCGCAGCAGCACGAACCCCGCGAGCCCCCCGTACCCCGCCACCCGGCCCCCCGCCGCTGTTGTCCAGACCTCTCCGGGATGGTGGCAGAGGGGGAGGTACGGAAGTAAGCGCCTGGGACGTGGACTTGACCGGATTGTGACCGGAATCCGGCGTCAGCTGACCGGAATGCGCCCGTCAGCCCGGGGTGTTGATCATCGAGGCCGCCGCGTACGTCAGGTACTTCCACAGCGTCTGCTCGTGCTCCTCGGACAGGCCCAGCTCGTCGAGCGCCACCCGCATGTGCTTCAGCCAGGCGTCGTGCGCGGCCCGGTCGACGGCGAAGGGCGCGTGCCGCATCCGCAGCCGCGGGTGGCCGCGGTTGTCGCTGTACGTCGTCGGGCCGCCCCAGTACTGCATGAGGAACAGCGCGAACCGGTCCTCGGCCGGGCCCAGGTCCTCCTCCGGGTACATCGGCCGCAGGATCGGGTCCTCGGCGACCCCCTCGTAGAAACGGTGGACGAGGCGGCGGAAGGTCTCCTCCCCGCCGACCTGCTCGTAGAAGGTCTGCTCCTGAAGCGTGCCGCGCCGAATCTCGTTCACGCCGTCCATGGTCTCAGACACGGGGACATAGGACCGAGGACCTAGGACCGCCCCGGGACCCTGCCCGCCGTGCGCCCGGCCCGTACTGTGGAGACATGGGCGGGTACGAGGATCTGGACGGCCTCGCCGCCTCCGCGCGGGCGGAGCTGGTGCGGGAGATCGAGCTGAGCGGCGCCTGGGCGGCTGACCCGGTGTGGCGGGAGGCGTTCCGGGAGGTCCCGCGCCACCTGTTCGTGCCGTACTACTACGTCGGCGTCCGGGGCGGCTACGAACGCCGGTGGGGCGAGGACCCCGATCCCGGCGCCCGCGAGCGCTGGGTGCGCGGCGCGTACGCCGACGCCCCGCTGGCGACCCGGCTGCGCGACGGCGAACTGCTCTCCTCCAGCAGCCAGCCCTCGCTGATGGCGATGATGCTGGTCGAGCTGGACGTGCGGGACGGTCACCGGGTCCTGGAGATCGGCGCCGGCACCGGCTACAACGCGGCCCTGCTCGCGCACCGCCTCGGCGACGACGACCTGATCACCACCGTCGATCTGGAGCCGGAGATCACCGAGTCGGCCCGCCGGCACCTGGACACCGCCGGGTACCACCCGGCCGTCGTCACGGGCGACGGCGCTCGGGGCGTCCCCGAGCGCGCCCCCTACGACCGGATCCTCGCCACCTGCACGCTGCCCAGGGTGCCGCGCGCCTGGCTGGCCCAGTGCCGCCCCGGCGGCCGGATCCTGACCCCGCTGGCCACCGGCCTCGTCGTCCTCACCGTCCACGACGCCGGGCACGCCGAGGGGCGCTTCCTGCACACGCCCGCGTACTTCGTACCGCTGCGCGGCGCGGACCGTGCCGAGCCCGAGACGCCGGGCCTGGGCGGCGTACCGCGCCGGGCCCGGGAGGACGACCTGTTCCGCTTCCTGCTGGCGCTGAGCCGGGGCGGGCTCGATCCGCAGGAGGCGTACGCGCTGTGGGACCGCGAGGACGCCCCGCGCCGGGAGCGCTACGGCATCACCGTCAGCGGCGAACGGGCCTGGGCGTGGCTGGACGACCCCGAGGGCCCCTACGCCTGGCCGTTCGCCTGACGGTGCGCGCCGGTCGCGCTATCCCCGGCGGATCGTGATCGTCGTCCAGGCGCCCACGTGCACCCGGTCGCCGTCCTGGAGCGGCACCGGCACGAAGGGCTGGATCGGCTCCTCGCCGCCGTTGACCGTCGTGCCGTTCGTCGAGTTCTGGTCGACGACCGCCCAGCTGCCGTCCGGCTGCTGCACCAGCACCGCGTGCTGGTGCGAGACGCCCGGGTCCTCCGGCGGCACGGCCAGATCGATGTCCGGGGTGTCGCCGGTGGAGTGCCTGCGGCGGCCGATGGTGATCTGGTTGCCGGTGAGCGTGCGCTGCTGCTCGGGCGAGTACGCGGGCAGGTTCAGGCCCGCGGCCTCGGGGCCGGAGCGCTGCATCATCGCCATGAAGTACTCGCGGTCGGGACCGATCGTCGCCGACCAGGTCGTCGGCTGCTGGGGCCGCTGCGGCTGCTGCGGGAAGCCCTGGCCGGGCGGGGGTGCCTGGGTGGCGCCGGGCTGCGGGTAGCCGTAGCCGCTGCCCTGGGCCGGGCCCGGGCCACGGCCGTTCGGCCCGCCGGGGCCTGCCGGTCCACCGGGTCCACCAGGCCCGCCAGGTCCGCCCGGACCGGTGGACGACGGCGGGGAGAGCACCCAGTCGTCGTCACCGCCGCCGAAGGACGGGCCGCCCTGCTGCGGGCGGTTGGTCTCCTGCGGGAAGGCGGGCGGGGCCGGCGGACCGGACTGGAACCCCTGCGGGGCGCCACCGGGGCCGCCAGGGCCACCGGCGCCACCGGGCGGGGGCGGAACGGGGCCGGGCGGCGGCGGAACCGGACGCGACGGATCGCCACCGAAGCCGGGAGGCGCCGGGGGACCGGAGGGACCGCCCTGGCCCCCGGGACCACCAGGGCCACCGGGACCGTTCGGACCACCGGGAGCATGGGCGCTGTTGGGCCCACCGGGGCCACCGGGACCGCCGGGGCCACCGAAGCCGCCACCAGGTCGTCCGGGCCCACCAGGCCCACCAGGCCCATTGGGTCCACCGGACCCACCCGGGCCGCCGAAGCCACCCGCGGGGCCGCCGGGGCCGCTACCAGGACCGCCGGGGCCCCCGGGCCCGCCGGGGCTGTAGGGACCGTTCGGGCCGCCGGGACCGCCCGCGGGACCTCCAGGGCCACCGGGACCACCAGGGCCACCGGGACCACCAGGACCGCCGCGCCCCGACGGGTCGGCGCCGAAGGGCGGCGGGCCCGGGGGGATCGGTTCTGCGGGACGGTTCATCTGGGACGGGCGGGAGCCCTGGTAGTCGTACGCGTCACCGCCGCCGTACGACGGACGCGCGGGCGGCTGCCCGAAGTGCGGGGCCGGCGCCGGGCCGCCGGACGCCGGCGGGCGCGGGGCGGCCGGGGTGTACGAGGTGGCGGTGTTGGTCAGGAAGTTCCACCGGCACTCCTCGCAGAACGGCGCACCGCCCTCACGCGGCGTACGGCACTGCGGGCACAACTGCGGCTCGCCGCCGGGACCGCCGGGACCGCCCTGACCGGCGGGCGGCGGGAAGCCGTAGCCGCCGCCGGGCGGCGGTGGCGGCGGAGGGGGCGGCACGGCACCGGCCATGCGGTGACCGCAGACCTCGCACCAGTCGTCGGAACCCGACTGGTGTCCGTTCGGGCAGGTCGGCATGTCGGAGCTTCCCTCTCTTGCGGGCGTGTCGCGCGGTTGTTGTGCGTCACTTCTTTACACGAACCGTCTTGGTCGACCGGGTCTCGAGAGTCATCTCGTCGGCCTCCTCGACCTTCGCTTTCAGTCGCACAGTACCTGCCGCCGCGTCCACCACGTCCACCACCTTCGCGAGCAGTTTCGCCGTATCGGCGTTTCCGGAGGCACCGGCGAGCTGAACCGCGCGGCCCAGTTTGGCCGTTGCCCCGTCGATGTCTCCCGCTTTGCGTAGATCGAGCCCTTGCTGGATGGCTTGTGCCAGTTCGGCCTGCCCGGTGTAGTGGGCGACTTGGGGGTTGATCGACGTGGAAGCGGTCATGTCGTCGGTCCACACGGCCCGTACGAGACCCTGCGCGCCGAGGTTCTGCACGCTGCCGTCGGGCTCCGGGATGACCAGGGAGACGCGGGCGGCCAGCATCTCCTGGCCGAGGCCCGCGGCCGGTACCTCCACGCAGACGTGGTAGTCCCGGGACTCGTCGCCCCAGGAACCGAGGGGGTAGTCACCGGCCCGCGGTCCCGCCTCGGTGCGGCGGCCGGTCAGCTCCTCGACCGTCGGGGCGACCTGCTTGACGAACTTCACCGTGGTGCCGACCGGGGTCCACAGGCGCAGCGCGACGTCCGCGACCTCCTTGCCCATGGCCGTCTCCATCATCCGCGTGAAGTCGGCGGCCAGACCGGCCGGATCGGCGACGATGTCGGCGGTGCCGAGCAGGGCGGAGGCGATCCCTGTGACCTCTTTCACTTCCCAGTCGGTGCCCACGCCACGGGCGTCACACGTGAAACGCCCGGCGCAGGCGTCGAGCGCGGCCCTGAGGTCCTCCGGCGACTCGTGCTCGTTGCGGCCGTCGGTGAGCAGGATGCCGTGCCGGATGGCGACGTCCGCGGTGGACAGCAGCCGGTCGGCCAGCCGCAGCCAGGTGCCGATCGCGGTGCCGCCGCCCGCGCCGAGGCTGCGCAGCGCCTGCTTGGCCTGCGCCCGGGTGGTGGCGTCGGCGACCGCGAGCCGGCCTCCGCCCGGGTAGACCTCCTTGGCCACGTGCGTGCCGCCGATCACGGCGAAGTGCACGCCGTCGCGCAGGGTGTCGATCGCCGCGGACGTGGCGTCGCGGGCGTTGCGCATCTTGGTCGGCGGGTAGTCCATCGAGCCCGAGCAGTCGACCATCAGTGCCACGGCGGCGGACGGCCCCTGCCCGGGCGAGTACAGGTGGGGCGCGGCGACCGCGCTCCCGACCGTGCCGCCGCCGGTCGCGGTGACCGTGACGATGGCGTTGACCTCACGGCCGCCCTCGGGCAGGTACTCGTTCTGGTAGACGTCCACCGCGAACTGCGGCACGTTCGACTTCGAGAAATTGGCCATGCCGGATCGCATCCCCCTCTACGTCCCCACAGCGGTGGGGCCTTGGCTCACTGGTGCGGACCGCCCCCTGCGGTCCGCGAGGCCGCCGCTCCACCCGTGTCCGTGCGGGGGCCTCAGGCCGATCCTGCCCCCTGCGGAGGGGCCGGGAACGGCAGGAGGGCCACTGTTACGTTGTCGTGGCCCCCGCCGTCCAGGGCGTGACCGACCAGAACGCGGGCGCCGTGCAGCGGGCGGACGGCGGCGTCCAGGGGCATGGCCTCGGCCATCTCCTCGGCGGACTCCGCGTAGTTCCACAGGCCGTCCGTGCAGACCACGACCACACCGGGGCGGTCCGGCTTGAAGGACGCGGTGTGCGGCTCCAGTTCGTAGGCGTCGGCGCCCAGCCAGCCGGTGATCGCGTGGGCGCGCTCGTCGGCGTAGGCCTCCGCCTCGCTCATCAGACCGGCGGCGACCATCTGCGCGGCCCACGAGTCGTCCTCGGTGAGCCGGGCGGGCGGTGCGGTGCGGTCGGCCGGGACCCAGTAGACCCGGCTGTCGCCGACCCAGCCGACGACCAGCAGACCCGCGGTGACCACGGCGCCGACCAGGGTGCAGGCGGGCGCGTTCTGGTGCGGGGCCTGCTCGCGGGCGGTGGCGGGCTCGTCGGCCAGCGCGTTGACGGCGTGCGAGGCGGCGAGGATGGCGTCGTGCATGGCCTGCTGCGGGTGGGTGCCGCGCGGCAGGGCGCCGAGCAGCGACGCGCCGGCCGCCCGGGACGCGGCGAGCGAGGCGTCGTCGGGGCGGGTCGCGGAGGACACGCCGTCGCAGACGATCGCCACGGAGGCGGGGGCGCCGTCGGGCAGCGCGGTGCAGCCCACCGAGAACGCGTCCTCGTTGCGGTGGTGGCGCAGCCCGCGGTCGCTGACGGCGGCGATCGGTCCCGACTCCTGCTCCATGTGGTCGCGTTCGCGGGGCTGGGCGTGCCCGCAGTTCTCGCAGTAGCCGTCGTCGTCGACCCGGCCCGCGCGGCAGGCCACGCACACCTTCTCGGCCGCGGCCGGTGCCGGTGCGCCGCCTGGCGCCGGTTCGGCGGTGGTGGCCGGTTCGGCGGTCAGCCGCGGGTCGGGCGCCTGCAAGGGGTACTCCTCGGGCTCGCCCGGCCGGTCGAACCGCACACCGGCCGCGGGCGACCCGGCCGCCGGTGCCGGAACCGCCGGTGTCGGAACCACCGGTGCCGAGGGCGGCGCGGCGGGCGGGGGCGGCGGCAGCGGGGAGCCACCCGAGTCGGTGCCCGGCAGTTCGGCCGCCGCGTGCACCGGGGCGGGCCGGCCGTGGCCGTCCGAGTCCCGCACCGTGGGCCAGTCCACGCCGTCCGGCGCGGGCACCGCGCCGTCGACGGCCGGGGTCGGGCTGTCCGTGGGCCGCGCGGGCACGACGGACAGGTCGTATCCGCACGCACCGCAGAAACGGTCACCCGACTCGAGGGGTTCCTCGCAGCTCGGGCACTTCGGCACAGCGGCCTGCTGGGGCATCTGCGACATCAACTACACCCACGTCCGGGGGCGGTAACGATTGGCACGTTCCACCAGGTCGATCCTCTCCTCGCCGCCCCGCGCCAGCCGGGCCAGCGTGCGGTACGAACGCTCCAGACCGAAGCGCAGCCCGCGTTCGTCCAGGCCGCTGCCGAGCAGCGTCCGTCCCCCGGCGGCGGGCGGGACGGAACCCCGACCTCCGGAGAGTACCCAGTCCAGCGCGCAACCGAGGACCTCGGCCGACAGCTGCTCGCGCCGCGCCGGGTCCAGACCGTACACGTCCAGCGCCTCGACCTGCCGCGCGGCGGCGACCAGATCGTCCAGGAACCCCAGGTCGCCCGCCGCCGCGGTGCGCTGCCGCAGCCGCGCCCGTACGGCCGCCACGCGCGCCGCGGTGCAGTGGACGGACGTCTCCGGCACGGATTCCAACGTCCGTACGGCAGCGGCCCGGTCACCGGCGGCCAGTTGCACCCGGGCGAGCCCGAACGCCGCGCTGACATGGCTCGGGTCGGAGGACCACACCAGCCGGTAGTACTCGGCGGCGTTGTCGAGCTGCCCCAGCACCTCCGCGCACAGGCCGAGCGCCAGCTTGGGCGCGATCTCGCCGGGGAAGGCGTCGTAGACCGCGTCGAAGGCCAGCGCGGCGTCCTCGTGGGCGCCGGTCACCAGTGCGGACAGACCGCGGTACCAGACCACCCGCCAGTCGTCGGGGTGCTCGCTCTCCAGGGTGCCCAGCGCCGCCAGCGCGCCGGACGCGTCGCCGTTCTCCAGCAGGGCCCTGATCTGCCGCAGCCGGGTCTCGGTCGACGGCGCCGGGGCCGCGGCCAGCGCGGTCAGCAGCTCGGCCGGCGCGGACGCCATGAGGCCCGCCAGGAAACCCGCGTTGGGGTCACCGGCGTCCACCCGGGGGACCGGCAGCGCGAGCGAGGCGGTGGGCGCGTCGGCCCCCTTGACCAGGCCGGCGGCGGGGGTGCCGAGACCGCCGACCGTGCTGACCGCGCCCGGCAGCGAGGCGCTCGCGCCCCCGGGCGCGGCCACCGGCGCTCCGGCCGGCCCCGCGGCCGCGCCGACCGGCGGGGCGTGCGCGACGGTCCCGCCCGGCGCGCCCACGGCGGGACCGGACCCGCCCGGCAGCGCGGGGCCCGCCCCGCCCGGCAGGGCCGCACCGGAGCCGCCCCGGCGCCGTCTCGGACCCGGCACCCTGGCCCCCAGCCGCGACACCTCGCCGTCCAGGCGCGGGAACAACTCCGTGTCCGTGACCCGGATCTCGGGCCCGAACAGCGTGGAGACGGCGGGCCTGGCGCGGCCCGTCTGGAGCGAGACCACCTCGCGCAGCACGCCCGTCAGCTGCTCCGCCATCTCCTGCGCGGAGGCGAACCTGCGGGCCGGATCGGGGTCGGTGGCCCGCACCAGCAGCCGGTAGAACGACTCGTACTGCCGGAAGACCTCGATGCTGTCCGGGTCGGGCAGCGAGTCCGCGTACACGGTGGTGTAGCCCTGGAAGTCGAACGACAGCACGGCGAGGGTCCGCCCGACCGTGTACAGGTCGGACGCCACCGACGGGCCGACGTCGGCGACCTCCGGGGCCTGGTAGCCCACCGTGCCGTAGATGGCCGACTCGTCGTCGTCCATGCGGCGCACCGCGCCCATGTCTATGAGCTTGAGCTGGTCCTCGGTCTGGATCGCGTTGTCGACCTTGAAGTCGCAGTACAGCAGCTTGCGGCTGTGCAGGTGGCCGAGCGCCTCCAGCGCCTCGATGCCGTACGCGCAGGCCTGCTCGACCGGCAGCGGATCACGGCGGCCCTCGGGGGAGCGCCGGGCGTTGGCGATCTCCTTGAGTGACTTGCCGCCGACGTACTCCATGACGATGTAGCCGTCGAGGGAGCCGGTGCGCTGGTCGAGGTGCTCGACGAAGTTGTAGATCCGCACGATGTTGGCGTGCTCGATCTCGGCGAGGAAGCGCCGCTCGGAGATCGCCGCCGCCATCGCGTCCTGGTCGCCGGTGTCCAGCAGGCCCTTGAGGACCACCCAGCGGTCGGAGACCGCCTTGTCGACGGCGAGGTAGATCCAGCCGAGGCCGCCGTGCGCGAGGCAGCCCACCACCTCGTACTGGCCGTGCACCACGTCCCCGGCCTTCAGCTTGGGCACGAACGAGTACGGGTGGCCGCACTTGGTGCAGAAGCCCTCCGTGCGGCCCGGCCGCTCGCCGCGCGCCCGCCCGACCGGCGCCCCGCAGTCCGAGCGCGAGCAGAACCGCTTGCGCTCCGGCACCTCCGGGCGGTCCATCACCATCTCGCGCGGGTCGGGCCGCGGCACCGCCGGCACCTCGACGAGCCCGGCGCCGAGGCGCCCGCGCGCGGTGGAACCCACGCCCGAACCGGAGCTGCGCACCGACACCGAACGCCCCGTGGAGCGGCCCGACACGGCTCGTGAGAGCCGCCCCGACACGGAGCGCCGGGACTTCGACGACTGCGAGGACGTACGGGAACTGCGGGCGCTGGAGCGGGAACCGCCACCGCCCGACGAACCGCGCGATCCGCGCGAGCCCCGGCCCCCGGTGACGCCGGTCGGTGCCGAGCCCAGCGTGCCGCCCGCGGCGACGACCGGCGCGAGACCGCACGTGTCGCAGTACAGCTCGCCGCCGCCCATGTCCTCGTAGGTCCCGCCGCAACCGGGACGCTGACACGTCCGCCCTGCCTCACTCATGACGCTGCCTCCCCCTGCTCGCGCGTGCGCGGGCCGCCCTTCGTGCGCCGGTCGCCCCTCATGCGCCGGGTCCCGTCCGGTCCACCGGGCCGCCCTGGCCGGGCACGCGCCGTGCGGTGCCGAGCAGTTCGGCCGCCGCGTGCTGGTAGCGCAGCACGGCCTGCTCGGCGACGCGCAGGTCGCAGGGCGCGCTCCACAGCATGCGGCGGGCCTTCTCGTACTTCTCGGCCAGCTCGGGGTCCTCGGCGTGGCCCAGCCGGGCCATCTTCGCCTTGTACGCGTCGAGCCGGCCGCGCAGCTCGGCGCGGACCGCGAGCGGCGCGGTGACCGCCGTCAACGACTCCCGGGCCCGCAGCAGTTCGTCCTCCGCCTTCTCCTCCAGGGACTCCAGGAGCGGCGACAGCCGGTGCCACTGGGCGTGCCTGCGGTACTCGGCGGCCGCCGCGAGCTGCTCCTGGAGCACGATCGGCGGCCCGCCGACCACCGGCACCTCCGTCGCGGCGATCTTCGCCAGCACCTCGCCGCGCGCGGTACGGGCCTCGGCCAGCGTGCGGTCGGCGCGCGAGAGCACGTCCCGCAGCCGCACGATCCGCTGCTCGGCGTCCTGGCGCACGGCCAGCACCGCGTCGATCTCGCGGCGCACCTCCTCCAGGGCGCGCGCCTCCCGGTCGTACACCGTGGTGTCCGGACGGCCGCCGCCCGGTGCCGAACTGCCCTGGGCGGGCGCCCAGAAGGCCAGCGGGTCGGAGATCACCTGTTCCCGCAGCCGGGTCAGGGTGCGGGTGATCCGCTCCAGGTCGTCGCCGGCCGGGTGCTCGCCGGGGCGCACCCCCACGGAGTGGGCCAGCTCGCGGGTGCGGCGCAGCTCGGCGGCGAGCAGATCGATCCGGGCGGGCAGCGCCGACCACACCGCGTCGGCGGCGACCACCATGTCCAGGGAGGTCGCGTAGAGCTGGTTCATCCGTTCCACCAGCGTCACCAGCGAGTACCGCTCGCTGAGCCGGCCCGGACCGCCGTGCGGGGCGGGCGCGTTCGCGGTGGCGGCGGCCGCGCCGGACACCGTGACGGCCTCGCCGCGCAGCAGCTCCGTCAGCTCCGCCAGGTCCTCGCGGCTGGACCAGCGGCGCCGGGAGCGGATCTCCCGGGCGGTGCGCAACGCGCCCGTGTACGCGTCGAAGTAGGCCCACAGCAGCGTGATCGACGCCTCCGCGGCACTCCAGCGCTCGGCGGTGACACCGGTCAGCTCGGCGCCCTCGAGGAGTCTGCGGCCCGCGTGGTCCTGGAGGGCCAGGAGCGAGGTCTCGATCGCCTCGTGCTCCGCGCCGAGCCGCGCCAGCGCACGGTCCACCTCGTCCCGGTCCATCACCGGCCCGGTGGGTCCCGTGTCGCCCATCGATCACCTCTCGCCGTAGCGGACTTGCGTGTGCCGTGCGTGTGCTCTGTCCTCGCCTGCGCCGCCGCCGGTCAGCTCCTGCGCACGTACTGCGGGGTCGGCGGCAGCGACTTGGCCGCGCCGTCCATGGTCTGCGACAGCCACTTCTCGTACGAGTGCTGCCACCCGCCCGTCCGGTCCGCGCGCCACTCCTCGAGGACCCGGTTGACCCGGCGTACCAGATCGTCGGCGTCCTTCTTCATCGCCACGCCGTAGTACTCGGTGGTGAAGGCGTCGCCCTTCAGCTCGACCGTCGGGTCCTGCGCGGCCTGGCTCGCGGCGAGGGCGCCGTCGGTGACGACCGCGTCCACCTCGCCGAGCTGGAGCCGCACCAGGCAGTCGAGTTGGTTGGGCACGGTGGTGCGCAGGTCGACGCCCTCGGCGAGCCTGCCGTCCTTCCGGTCCTGCTCCAGCGTGCTCAGCGCCGTCGAACCCGCCGCCGTGCAGATCTCCTTGCCGGCCAGCGTGCCGTCGTACCCGGTGATCTTCGAGGACTTGGGGGCCAGCACCTGCTGACCGGTCCTGAAGTAGGGGGCGGAGAACGCGACGTCCTCCAGCCGGTCGCAGTTGATGGTCATCGTGCGGACCACCATGTCGACCCGGCCGTCCTGGATCGCGGGGATGCGCTGGTCGGTGGGGATCGCCTTGAACTGCACGGCGTTCTCGTCGCCGAGGACGTCCTTCGCGATCCGGTGCGCCAGGTCGATGTCGAAGCCCTCCAGTTCGGCGTCGCCGCCGCTGTTCGGGTCGCGGTAGCCCCAGCGGTAGCTGTTCTGGTCGACGCCGACGACCAGCTTGCGCTTCTCGCCCTCGCGGGCGCGGATCTCGTCGATGGTGGGGCCGCCGTCCCCGGACGGGGCGAGGGTCTGCTTCTCCGGGTCCGCGCACTCCTGCGCGGCCCGCGCCTGGCTGCCGCGGGCGGCGCCGTGACCGTCGTCGTCCGCACCGCCACCGCCGCCCGTGCCGTGCCAGGGGCCCAGCGGCAGGAGCAGGGCCGCCAGCACCGCGAGGCCGCAGGCGAAGGCCATCGCCCCCACGCCGCCCCAGCCCCTCAGGCCGGCCCGCCACCGTCCGGCACGCATCCTCACGCCCCCTTTCCCGGGTCCTGCCTCCACGGCCTTCACGGGCACCCCTTCCCACCGGCCCGCCGGGCCCGCACCCCGGCTCACCGGTACTCCGACAGCCTGCGGCCGATGCCGATCAGCGCTCCGGCCGCCCCCAGCGCGGCGAGCACGCCCGCGCCCTGCGGCAGATAGCCCATCGCGTCCAGGCCGTCGCCCGCCGCCTGCTCGAACTCCGCCTTCTCGTGCTTCAGCGCGGTGGCGAGCGCGGTGTCGACGCCGTCGAAGCACTCCACCGTGGCGCCGTCGCCGCCGATCACCAGGTTCAGCGCCCGCTGGTAGTTGCCGTTCTCGTCCTGGGTACGGGCCGAGGCGTGGCGCTTCTTCCACTCCGCCATGGTGCCGTTCGCCGTGTCGACCGGCTGTTCGCCCGCCTTGTCGTCGGCGAGCCGCCCCGCCTCGGCCAGTGCCGCGCCGAGGCTGTCCAAATTCTTGCCGAAGGCCAGGTCGTAGGAGTCGTACGTCGTGTCGCCCACCTTGGTCGTCTCCGCGCCGCGGGAGACCAGGGTCAGGTTTTCGTTGCCCCGCGCCTTGAGGGAGGCGATACGGGCCTCGTTCAGCGCGTTGAGGGAGCGCACGCCGTGCTCGTAGGAGTCGGTCAGGTTCGACCGGGCGACGCTGTGGCCGACGACCAGCCAGAGCAGCACCACCGCGGAGGCGGCGGTCGCCGCGACCAGGCCGTGGTTCAGGACGCGGTTGGTGCGCCGGTAGTTCCGGTGCTGGGCCCAGGCCAGCGCGGCGAGCAGGACGACGCCGAGGGCGATCGCCGCCCAGGGGTAGGGCTTGGCGTCGCCGTAGTCGGCGCCCAGCCGCTGGTTCTCCTTCTTGTAGAGGTCCTCCGCCGCCGGGAGCATCTCCTTCTGCATCTTCTCGTTGGCGTAGCGCAGATAGGCGCCGCCGACCGGGAAGCCCTGCCGGTTGTAGGTGCGGGCGCGCTCGACCAGGCCCTTGTACTCGGGCAGCAGGCGGTTCAGCTCGGCGATGGTCGTCGCCGCCGGGGACTTCGGCTCGGAGTTGGCGGCGGCCGTCACGAGCCCGTCGGCGGCCGTACGGATGCCGTTGTCGTAGCGCGTGCGGGAGTCCTCGGTCTCCTGGCCGCCGGCCAGGAAGCCGCTGGAGGCCGCCGTGTTGGCCTCGGCCAGGGAGCGGTAGATGTCGGCCGCGGCGGAGCTGAGCGGCTGGCTGCGGGTGAGCACGTCGTCGGCCGCCGCGGCCCGCTCGTTCATCTGCCAGGCGGTGACGGTGCCGAAGGCGACGACGAGCACGGCGAGCACCGCGCCGATGATGCGCAGCCGCCCCGGCTCGGTGACCGCCGCGGCGCGCAGCCGGTCCACGCCCTCGGCGAAGGCGGTACGCCGCGGCGCCGTGTCCGGCGGCGGTGCCGCGCCGCTCTTCGGCGGTTGTGTCACTGCTGACCTCCCCCATGGTCATCCGTCGCCGCAAGTATCGCTGCCCGCACCGACATGCGCACCGGCCTTGGCCCGATCTTGATGTGATCCCGGTGCAACGCACCACCCCTGCCCATGAATACGCCACGGGAACCGGTTCGGTTCCCGTGGCGGCTCAGGCGGCGAAGTACTCCCGGGCCCGCTCCCGGGCCCCGGGCGCCGCACCCACGTGGTCGAGGCCCAGCAGCACCGCGCCCAGCACGGGCCGGGCCGTCACCACCCGGGGCACGGCCTTGGGGGCACGGGCCGCCAGCCGTTCCCGTATCCGCTCGTCCAGCTGCGGATGCCGGGCCGCCAGCACGCTGCCGCCGAGCAGGACCGGCGCGGGTTCGGCCAGCAGGTCGAGGCGGGTCAGCGCGACCGTGGCCATGGCGACCACCTCGTCGGCCTGCCGGTCCACGATCGACCGGGCGAGCGGGTCGCCGTCGGCCGCCGTGGCGAACAGCACGGGGGTCAGTTCGTGCCGCCGTGCCGGCTCGATCCGCCGCAGGTGCAGGGCCTCGATGAGGGCGTACATCGAGCCGAGGCCGAAGTGGGCCGGCAGGGCGCGGGCCAGTTCCGTGCGCCCGCCCCGGCCGTCCTCCGCGCGCGCGGCGTGCCACAGCGCCTCCTCGGCCAGCCCCCAGCCGCCGCCCCAGTCGCCGGAGATGCGGCCGATGGCCGGGAAGCGGGCGGTGCGGCCGTCGGGGCGCATGCCGACGCAGTTGACACCGGCCCCGCACACGACGGCGACCCCCAGCGGCTCGGCGACGCCCGCCCGCAGGATCGCGAACGTGTCGTTGCGGACCGCGACGCTCGTGCCCCACGCGCGCGCGTGCAGCGCGGCGGCCAGCCGCTCCTCCTCCACCGGCAGGTCGGCGTTGGCCAGACACGCCGACACGTGGTCGACGGAGGTGACCCCGGCCGCCGCGAAGGCCCGGGCCACCGCGTCCGCCAGGGCGTCCACCGCCCGTTCGACCCCCACGGCGGGCGGCCGGAAGGCCCCGCCGCGCGCCGTGCCGAGGACCTCGCCGTCGGCCGCCACCACGGCCACGTCGGTCTTGCTGTTGCCCGCGTCGACGGCGAGGACGCTCGCGCTCAGGCCCACGCGAGGTGCTCCCGGTTGTGCGCGATCAGCCGGTCGGTGAGCCGCTCGGCGTACGCGTACTGGCCCACCAGCGGGTGGGCGAGCAGTGCCCGGAAGACCCGGTCCCGGCCGCCGCGCAGGGCCGCGTCCAGGGCCAGGTCCTCGTACGCGGTCACGCTCGCCATGAGCCCCGCGTACAGCGGGTCCACGTCCGCCACCGGCAGCGGGGAGGCACCCTTGCCGCCCACCGCCGCCGGGACCTCGATCACCGCGTCGTCGGGGAGGAAGGGCAGCGTGCCCCGGTTTGAGGTGTTCACCACCTGGTACGGGGAGCCGGCGCCGCCGAGCAGGGCGGCGGCGAGGTCGACGGCGGCCTCGGAGTAGTAGGCGCCGCCGCGCTTGGCGAGCAGCGCGGGCTTCTCGTCCAGGGCCGGGTCGCCGTACATCGCCAGCAGTTGCCGTTCCATCTCCGCCACCTCGGCGGCCCGGGACGGCTTGGTGCGCAGCTCGTCGACGACCTCGTCGTGGGCGTAGTAGTAGCGCAGGTAGTACGACGGGACGACGCCGAGCCGGTCCAGGAGCGGCCGGGGCAGACGCAGGTCGGCGGCGACCGTGTCCCCGTGCTCGGCGAGCAGCCGGGGCAGCACGTCCTCGCCCTCGGGGCCGCCGAGGCGTACGCCGGTCTCCCAGGTGAGGTGGTTGAGGCCCACGTGGTCCAGGTGGACGTCGGCGGGCGCCACCCCGAGCAGCGCGGCGAACTTGCGTTGCAGCCCGATCGCCACGTTGCACAGCCCGACCGCGCGGTGCCCGGCCCGCAGCAGGGCACGGGTGACGATGCCGACCGGGTTGGTGAAGTCGATGATCCAGGCGTCCGGGTTGGCCCGGCGCACCCGCTCGGCGATGTCCAGCACCACCGGCACGGTGCGCAGCGCCTTGGCGAGGCCGCCGGCGCCGGTCGTCTCCTGGCCGACGCAGCCGCACTCCAGCGGCCAGGTCTCGTCCCGCTGCCTGGCCGCCTGGCCGCCGACCCGTAGCTGGAGCAGGACCGCGTCGGCGCCGTCGACGGCCGCGTCCAGGTCCGAGGTGGTGACCACGCGGCCGGGGTGCCCCTGTTTGGCGAGGATGCGCCGGGCGAGGCCGCCGACCAGCTCAAGGCGGTCCGCCGCCGGGTCGACGAGGACCAGCTCCTCGACGGGCAGCGTGTCCCGCAACCGGGCGAAGCCGTCGATCAGTTCGGGCGTGTAGGTCGAACCGCCGCCGACCACGGTGAGTTTCATACAGACATCAACCCTTTACTCCAGTGAGCGTGACACCCTCGACGAACGCCTTCTGCGCGAAGAAGAACACGAGGATCACGGGGGCCATGACCAGCACGGTCGCGGCCATGGTGAGGTTCCAGTCGGTGTGGTGGGCGCCCTTGAAGGACTCCAGGCCGTAGGAGAGCGTCCAGGCGCCGGGGTTCTCGGAGGCGTAGATCTGGGGGCCGAAGTAGTCGTTCCAGGCGTAGAAGAACTGGAAGAGGGCCACCGCCGCGATGCCCGGTTTCGCCATCGGCAGGACGACCTTCAGCAGGGTGCGCAGCTCCCCGCAGCCGTCGACCTTCGCCGCGTCCAGGTATTCGTCCGGGACGGTCAGCAGGAACTGGCGCAGCAGGAAGATCGAGAAGGCGTCGCCGAAGGCCATCGGGACGATCAGTGGCCACAGCGTGCCGGACAGGTCCAGCTGCTTGGCCCAGAACAGGTACATCGGGATGACGATCACCTGCGGGGGCAGCATCATCATCGAGATCACCAGCATCAGGGACAGGTGCCGGCCCCGGAAGCGGAACTTGGCCAGCGCGTACGCCACCGGGATCGACGACGCCACGGTCAGCACGGTGCCGAGCCCCGCGTACAGCAGCGTGTTCTTCCACCAGGTGAGGAAGCCGGGCGTGTCCAGGACCGTGCGGTAGTTGCCCCACTGCCAGGTGTGCGGCCACAGGTCGCGGGTGAGCGCCTGCTGGTCGCTCATCAGCGAGGTGAGCACCACGAAGACGAACGGCAGCGTGAAGAAGAGGGCGGCGGCCACGCCCAGGGAGTGGACGGCGATCCAGTGCAGCAGCACGCGCCGGCGGGCGGTGCGCTCCTCGGAGGGCGGCGGGCTGCCGGCCGCGGCGGGCCGGGTCGGCACCTGGGCCGTCGGTACTTGGGTGGTCATCGGTCACCTGCCTGGATCAGACCGCCCCGGCGGCGCATCAGCAGCGCCGTGAACGCCATCGCCAGCGCGAACAGCACCAGCGCGACCACACAGGCGGCGCCGTAGTCGAAGCGCTGGAAGCCGAGGTTGTAGACGAGCTGGGGGAGGGTGAGGGTCGACTGGTCGGGATAGCCGGGCTCGAAGGACTGGCCGGAGCCGCCGATGATCCCGGAGGCGACCTTCCCGGCGACCAGCGGCTGCGTGTAGTACTGCATGGTCTGGATCACGCCCGTGACCACGGCGAACAGCACGATCGGGGAGATGTTCGGCAGCGTCACGAACCGGAACCGCTGCCAGGCCGACGCCCCGTCCAGCTCGGCCGCCTCGTACTGCTCCCTCGGCACGTCGAGCAGCGCGGCCATGAAGATCACCATCAGGTCGCCCACGCCCCACACCGCGAGCGCGGTCAGCGCCGGTTTGGACCAGGCGGCGTCCGTGAACCAGCCGGGCGCCGGCACGCCGAGGCCCTCCAGGACCGAGTTGACCGGCCCCGTACCGGGGTTGAGGAGGAAGACGAAGGCGAGGGTCGCGGCGACGGGCGGGGCGAGGTAGGGCAGGTAGAAGAGGGTGCGGAAGACACCGGCGCCCGACTTGATCTTCGTGATGAGCAGTCCCACCCCGAGCCCGAACGCCACCCGGCAGGTCACCATCACCAGGACCAGCCAGAGGGTGTTGCGCAGCGCGGGCCAGAACAGCGGGTAGTCCTGGAAGACGTACGCCCAGTTCTCCAGGCCCCGGAACTCCGGGACGCCGAAGCCGTCGTACTTCATCAGCGAGAAGTACACGGTGGACACCAGGGGATAGGCGAAGAAGACGCCGAACCCGACGAGCCACGGTGACATGAAGGCCGCCGTCCGAAGCGCCGCGGACCGGCGCTTCGCGCGGAGCGTGTGGGTGGCCATGGATCGCTACTTCGCCTGCGCGATGTCGCGGTCGATCTGCGCGGCGGTCTTCTCCAGACCGGCCTCGAGATCCTTCACCTTGCCCGACTCGTACCGGTAGCCGAAGTCCTGGAGGGTCAGCTGGTAGGTGGCGCCGTTGACGGAGGCGGGCGGGGAGTTCGACTCGGGGTGCTGGGCGATGTCCAGGAAGGTCTGGAACGCCGGGTCGGTCTTCAGGTCCGGCGACTTGAGGGCCGGGAAGGTGGAGGGCACGTTGCGGATGGCGTTGGCGAAGGCGACGACGGCCCCGGTGTCGGTCGTCATGTACTTCACCAGCTCCCAGGCGGCGTTCTGCTTCTTGCTCTGCGGGGCGATGCCCATGACGGTGCCGGACAGGAAGCCCTTGCCGTACTCGGCCACTTCGTCGTCGGCGACGGGCATCGGCGCGGTGCCGATCTCGAAGCCGACGCCCGCGTCCTTCGCCATGCCGAGCCGCCACTCGCCGTCCAGCTGCATGGCGACCTGGCCGGTCTGGAAGGGGTGCTTGGCGCCCCACTCGTCGCCGAAGGTGTTGCGGTACCGCTCCAGCTTCTCGAAGCCGCCGAGGTCGTCGACGAGCTTCTTCTGGTACCTGAACATCTCGGCGAACGCCGGGTCCTCGGCGACGTTCGACCTGCCGTCCTCGTCGAAGTACGCGTGGTCCCACTGGGACATGTAGTGGTCGACGACGCTCTCGTAGCCGTGGTAGTTCGGCATGAAACCGAGCTGCTGGTACCCGTCGCCCTTGGTCTTCGTCAGCTTCTTCGCCACCCGGGCGAACTCCGACCAGGTCCTGGGCGGTGCCTTGATCCCGGCCGCCTCGAAGGCGTCCTTGTTGTAGTAGAGGCCGTAGGCGTCGCCGAGCAGCGGCAGGGCGCAGCGCGTCCCCTCGAACTGGGTGTACTCCAGCATCGGCTTCGGGATCAGCGCGTCGAGATCGAGCTTGGACTTCTCGATGAACGGCTTGAGGTCGAGGAAGGCGCCCGAGGAGCAGAACTTGCCGATGTTGGAGGTGGTGAACGAGGACACCACGTCGGGGCCGTTCGAACCGCCCGCGCGCAGGGCCTGGTTGAGCTTGTCGTCGTTGATGTTGCCGACGACCTTCACCTTGATGTGGGGGTGCGCCTTCTCGAAGCGGTCCACGTTGGCCTGGACGGCCTTCACCTCGGCGGGCGCGCTCCAGCCGTGCCAGAAGGTGAGGGTCGTCTCGGCGTCGGGGTCGTCGGAGGCGCCGGATTCGGACTGGCCGGTACAGGCGGTGGCGAGCAGGGCGAGGGAGGCGGAGGCGGCGATCGCGAGGGCCGCTTTCCTGGATATTCCG
Organism: Streptomyces sp. NPDC102490; assembly: GCF_044765285.1. Taxonomy (NCBI): domain Bacteria; kingdom Bacillati; phylum Actinomycetota; class Actinomycetes; order Kitasatosporales; family Streptomycetaceae; genus Streptomyces; species Streptomyces sp. NPDC102490. The sequence goes on along the minus strand of NZ_JBIWJU010000007.1, from coordinate 237,015 downwards.
GGCATGGCGAAGCTCCCAGGGGCAGGGTGGGGACAGGTGGGTGGGGCGGGGTGGAGCCGGCGGGGTGGGGCGGGGTCAGCGCGAGGTGTCGAAGACCTCGTCGCGGGTGGCCGCGAGCGCGCTCTCCAGTGCGCCGCGCAGGACGGGGTCCTCGGTCACGGCGCCGACGGCGAGCCGGGGCCGGGAGGCGGCCAGGTCCTCCAGCTCGTCCCGGACCAGGTCGCGCAGCGCCTCACCGCCCGCGGTGAGGGAGGTGCCGCTGAGGACCACCAGCTCGGGGTCCAGTACCGAGACGAGGGAGGCGAGGCCGGTGGCCAGGCGGGTGGCGTAGGTCTGGAGCAGGCGGCGGTGCGGGTCCTCGCCGGAGCCGGCCCGCGCCGCGCGGGCCACCAGGGCGGCGGCGACCTCGGTGTGCGGGCCCGAGGGCACGTCCGCGACGCCCAGCTCCCGGGCCAGTCCCGGCAGGGCCTGGGAACCGGCCAGCTCCTGGAAGCCGCCGCTGCCGGTGCGGCTGACCTTGCGCACCAGCGGGGCGCCCGGCACCGGCAGGAATCCGACCTCCCCGGCGCCGCCGGTCCAGCCGCGGTGCAGCCGGCCGCCCAGGACCAGGGCGGCGCCCAGGCCCTCCTGGTTCCACAGCAGGACGAAGTCCTCGTGCCCCCGGGCCGCGCCGAGGCGCTGCTCGGCCACGGCGGCGAGGTTCACGTCGTTCTCGTACTCCACCGGCATCGGCAGGGCGGCGGCGAGTTCCTCCAGGAGCGTGGGGGAGTGCCAGCCGGGCAGGTGGGAGGCGTACCGCAGCCGCCCGGTGCCGGGGTCGAAGGCGCCCGGCGTGCCGATGACGAGGCGGTGGACGTCGGCGCGGGCGAGTCCGGCGGCCTTCACCGCGCCGTCGAGGGCATCGGTGACCTGCTGGACGACGGGGACGGCGGGGCGGCGGCCCGGGGTGGGCAGCTCGTACCGGCCGACCGTACGCCCGGTGACGTCGGCGACCGCGGCCAGGATGCGGCCCGGGGCGACGTCGAGCCCGGCGGCGTAGGCGGCGGCCGGGTTGACCTCGTAGAGCTGGGCGCCGGGCCCCGGGCGGCCCTCGGTCGTGCCCCCCGCCAGGACCAGCCCCGCCGCCTCCAGGCGGGCCAGCAGCTGCGAGGCGGTCGGCTTCGACAGGCCGGTCAGCTTGCCGATCCGGGTCCGGGACAGCGGCCCGTGCTCCAGCAGGAGGTCGAGTGCGGCCCGGTCGTTCATGGCGCGCAGGACGCGCGGGGTGCCCGGCGTACCGGCGGTTCCTGCCATGCGTGTCCACACCTGCCTCTCGACCGCTCAGCTTTTCAGGGGGCGGTGGGGGAAGTCCACCGCGCGGACCACCGGAAACGTTCCGGCGGTACGCCTGGCGAGCGTCTGTTAGGAAAGTTTCCTGTTGGCTGGAGAACGTAGGCCCGCCGCGGGGAGCCGTCAAGAGTCCGCCCCCGAGGCGACGCGGTCGTCACCTCGGGGGCGGGAAGCGCGCGGGGCGCGGCTACTTGCTGGTGCTGGGCGGCGGAATGGGGGACGCCGCCATGGACTGCGGCGACGCGGTGCTCGCGTACGCCGAGGGGGCCGCGACGCCCGCCGTCGGGTCGGCGGCGGCCGGGGCGCCCTCCAGCGGGACGGTGGCGCCGCCGACGATCGCGATACCGGCCGCGTCGAAGGCCCGCTTGATGCGCCAGCGCAGCTCACGCTCGACGGTGAGGGCCTTGCCGGGCATGGTCTTCGCGGAGACCCGCACCACCATGGAGTCGAGCAGTACGGAGTCCAGGCCGAGCGTCTCGATCGGCCCCCAGAGCATCTCGTTCCAGGGCTCCTCCTTGCTCATCCGCTCGCCGACCGCGGTGAGGGTCTCCTTCACCCGGTCCAGGTCCTGGTCGGAGCGGACGGTCACGTCGACCCCGGCCGTGGACCAGCCCTGGGAGAGGTTGCCGATGCGCTTGACCTCGCCGTTGCGGACGTACCAGATCTCGCCGTCGACGCCGCGCAGCTTGGTCACCCGCAGCCCGACCTCGATGACCTCGCCGGAGGCCACGCCCGCGTCGATGCTGTCGCCGACGCCGTACTGGTCCTCCAGGATCATGAACACGCCGGACAGGAAGTCGGTGACCAGGTTGCGGGCGCCGAAGCCGATCGCGACACCGGCGACACCGGCGGAGGCGAGCAGCGGGGCCAGGTTGATCTGGAAGGTGCCGAGCACCATCAGGGCGGCGGTGCCGAGGATGAGGAAGCTGGCCACCGAGCGCAGGACGGACCCGATCGCCTCGGAGCGCTGCCGGCGCCGCTCGGCGTTGACCAGCAGGCCGCTCAGCGCGGTGCCGCCGGACGCCCCGCTCCTGCGGTTCATCCGGTCTATCAGCTTGGTGATCGCCCGCCGCACCATCGCGCGCAGCACCACCGCGATCACCACGATCAGCAGCACCCGCAGCCCGATCGCGAGCCACGTCGACCAGTTCTCCTCGACCCAGCCCGCGGCGTTCGTCGCGCTCTCGTGGGCCTCCTTCAGCGAGGGCACGGTCGGGGTCGTCGGTGACGGCGACGGCGAGGGCGACGACGAAGGCGAGGACGACGAACCGGCGGCCAGCAGGGGCGGGACGGCGGCGGACAGGGACACGGCGGAAACCTCCAGATGCGGCGGCCCGTCCTGCGCGGTCCGGTCCGAGGTCCGGTCCAAGGTCACGGAAAGGTCACCGGACGGGCAGATGCACCACACTAACGGGGCACCGGGCGCGGTTCGGCCCGAAACGGGCGGGGGAGACACTGCTCACCCGCGCCCGAACTGGTCACGCCCAGGACCGCGGGTTCCGTGTGGTCGAAAACACTCCCAGCCCGTTACCGGGACATGGTGGCGCTACGACCAGGCATGAGGGGAGACTGAACCAGATCGTCCCGGCGCGAGCCACGCGCCGCCGACGCCCAAGGAGGCACCCGTGCCGCATGTCCTGGTCCTCAACGCGTCGTACGAGCCACTCGGCGTCGTACCGCTCCGCCGCGCGCTCGTCCTCGTCCTGGAGAACAAGGCCGTGTGCCTCGAGGAGTCCGGCGCCTATCTGCACAGCGCGACCGTCACCGTGCCCGCACCCAGCGTGGTCCGGCTCAAGCGATTCGTGCGGGTGCCCTACCGCGGCCCCGTCCCGCTCACCCGCCGTGCCCTGTTCGCCCGCGACGGAGGCCGCTGCATGTACTGCGGCGCCGTCGCCACCAGCGTCGACCACGTCGTCCCGCGCAGCCGCGGGGGCCTGCACGCGTGGGACAACGTGGTGGCGTCCTGCCGCCGCTGCAACCACGTCAAGGCCGACCGCCACCTGGTCGAACTGGGCTGGCGCCTGCGCCACAAACCGGCCCCGCCCACCGGCCTGGCCTGGCGCATCATCGGCACCGGGCACCGGGACCCGCGCTGGCTGCCGTACTTGCAGCCGTACGGCGCGGACGACGCCATGGCCCGGATCGACGGCATCTCCGCCTGACGCTCCGGGCCTCCCGCTTGCTCCGGGTCAGCGCACCCAGTTCTTCAGCGGCTCGGTGTCCAGGACGATCCCGGCCGGCTCGGGCAGCGCGACCTCCTTGCCGAAGGGCAGCGTCTGCACGGTCTCGTACCGTCCCCCGTCCGGGCGGCTGTGCACCTTGACCTCGCAGGTGTCCCGGTCGATGAGCAGGTACACCGGGATGCCCGTCTCCGCATAGGCCCGGGGCTTGTCGACCCGGCCGCGCCGGTCGGTGTCCGAGTCGTACGAGGTGACCTCGACGACCATGAGGACGGGGGCGGGGTCGGCCCATTCGCCCTGGCCGACGAAGGCTTCCGCCGGGGCCAGTGAGCCGTCCGGCCGGGCGCGGCCGCCTCGGTATGCCTCGACCACCAGCCCCTGCGTCGGATCCAGCCACAGGTCGGGGCGCTGCTGCATGCAGATGCGTGTCAGCCACTGGATGACACGTCCGTGGTCGCCGTCGGGCACGGCCTTCCCCCCAAGATGTCCGTTGATGAACTCGAGCCGCGCGCCTTCTATGCTCCGGTCGGCGTGGCGGGCGAGTTCCTCGAACTCGGTGATGAGCATCTGCGGCCTGTCGGCGGTCACGGTCACAAGGCTCCTCCGTATCTGCGGGGGTCCACACACTCAGCGTAGGGGAGATCCCGCCGGTCAGGGGCGGCGCCAGGTGAGGGAGTAACGCCAGAAGAGGCGGCGGTGCGGTCGGGCTCCGGGCAGAACCGCGCGTGCCGCTGCGGCGATGTCGGAGAACGCCATGTCGGCCGGTCGAGTCCGGGCGGTCACCGAGGTGGGCGGGACGGCGTTCCGGCCCCTGTTCCTGAGCCACCCGATGGCGGCGTTGGGGAGGACCGCGGTAGTGGGCGTTGTGGTCCCAGGGGTGCGTGGCGTTGAACCGGTTGAGGGCCTGGACGAGTCGATGGGGCAGTGACGTCATGTGCTTCCTTCGACCGTTCGTCCTGAGCGGAGTCGAGACCTGACCGCGTGCGCGGCGGGTCATCCTGACCGGTTTGGGCGAACCGTGCGCGGGTTAGGTGATTTTTTGGCCGGATCCGTATGCATTCAGGAGAGGGCGGGTGTGACCAGGGCCACGTTGGCGGTATTGGGGCGTCTGTCCTCGCGTGGACTGGGTAGGGGCTGGCGTAACTCGCCGCAAGCGTGCTCGACACCACGCCCGACCCAGAGTCCGAACCAGAGCTTGATCCCGAGCTTGATCCCGCGTCCGAACCAGAGTCTGATCCAAAGGAGACCCCCGTGGCTGCACTGGCGCCCCTTCTGCTGCCGGCCCCCTCCAAACCCGTGGCGGAGCCGTCCACCCCCTGGGCGGAGCCCTCCGCCGCCTCCGCGACCCCGCACTACTGCGTCTTCGGCGCCACCGGCAGCTGCGCCGAGGCCCCGCTGACCAGCGAACCGCCGCTGCCCGACGCCGAGCCCCTCACCAGCGAGTCGCCGTTCGCCGACGCCGTACCGCTGACCAGCGAGTCCTCGCCCGAACTCACGGCCGACGTGCCGGAGCAGGGCGGCCCCTCCTTCGCCGTCCCCGTCCCGGAATCCACGCGGTCGTAGAGGAAGCAGATGCCCGCAGCCCAGTCGGCCGAGCCCCCCGCCGAAGACCTTCCCGAGGATCTGACCAGGCTCGCCGCCCTGCACGGCGTCGCCACCTCCTACCGCCCCTCCCCGGACCGCACCGTCCCCGCCTCGGCCACCGCCGTGACCCTCGCGCTGGCCGCCCTCGGCGTGGACGCGAGCAGTCCCGGAGCCGTACGGGCCGCGCTCGCCGCCCGCGAGAGCGAGCTGCGCGAACGGCTGCTGCCGCCCACCGTCGTCCGCTGGGACGGCGGCGCCACCCCGGCCGCCCTGTCCGCCCTGCCCGCGGGCACCCGGCTGCGCGTCGACACCGAGCAGGGCGAGCGCCACGACGGCGCCGAGCGGCTTCCGCACGGGGTGCACCGGCTGACCGCCACCGCGCCCGACGGGCGCACCGCCGAGGCCCACCTGATCGTCGCGCCCGCGCGGCTGCCCACCCCCGCCGTCCGCTCCCACGGGCTCCTCGTCCAGCTCTACTCCCTCTTGTCCCGCCGCTCCTGGGGCATGGGCGACCTCGGCGACCTCGGCGAGCTGGCCGCCTGGGCCGGACGCTCCCTGGGCGCCGGATTCGTCCAGGTCAACCCGCTGCACGCGGCCGTGCCCGGTGCCCCCACCGACCCCTCCCCCTACCGGCCGTCCTCGCGCCGCTTCCCCGACCCGGTGCACCTGCGGATCGAGGACGTGCCCGAGTTCGCGTACGTCACCGACCACGAGCGCGCCCGGTCCCTGCGGGAACGGGCCGCGCGGCTGCGCGAGGGCGTCCTGGACAAGGGCGCCCTCATCGACCGGGACGCCGTCTGGGAGCTGAAGCGCGACGCCCTCGCACTGCTCCACGAGGTCCCCCTCGGCCCCGGCCGCCGCGCCGCCTACTGCGACTACCTCGCCGAACAGGGCACCGCCCTGGAGGACCACGCCACCTGGTGCGCGCTCGCCGAGGTCCACGGCGCCGACTGGCACCGGTGGCCCGAGGGGCTGCGCGACCCCCGCTCGGCCGAGACCGACCGCGCCCGCCGCGAGCTGATGGACCGGGTCGACTTCCACTCCCGGCTCACCTGGCTCGCCGACACCCAGCTGACCGCCGCCCAGCGCACCGCCCGCGAGGCGGGCATGCCGGTCGGGATCGTCCACGACCTCGCCGTCGGCGTGCACCCGCGCGGCGCCGACTCCTGGGCGCAGCAGGAGTACTTCGCCGCCGGGATGTCGGTGGGCGCGCCGCCGGACGCCTTCAACTCCCGCGGCCAGGACTGGGGTCTGCCGCCCTGGCGTCCGGACCGCCTCGCCGCGTCCGGGTACGCGCCCTTCCGGGGGCTGCTGCGCGGTCTCTTCCGGTACGCCGGAGCCCTGCGCGTCGACCACGTCATGGGCCTGTTCCGGCTCTGGTGGGTGCCCGAGGGCCGGCCGCCCACCGAGGGCACCTACGTCCACTACGACGCCGAGGCCATGCTCGCCGTCCTCGTCCTGGAGGCGGCCCGGGCCGCCGGCGTCGTCATCGGCGAGGACCTGGGCACCGTGGAGCCCGGTGTCCGCGAGGCGCTGCGCGAGCGCGGAGTGCTGGGCACCTCGGTGCTGTGGTTCGAACGGGACTGGACCGGCGACGGCCGCCCCCTGCCCCCCGAGCGGTGGCGCGCCGACTGCCTGGCCACCGCCACCACCCACGACCTGCCGTCCACCGCCGCCCGCCTCACCGGAGAACACGTCGAACTCCGCGCCCGGCTCGGCCTGCTCACCCGCCCGCTGGAGGAGGAGCGCGCCGAGGCCGCCGCGGACACCGCGGAGTGGCTCGACGTCCTGGCCCGGCTCGGCCTGCTGCACGGCACCGGCGGCGACACCGGAACGCCCGCCGAGGAGGCGGAGATCCAGGCCGTGCACCGCTTCCTGCTGCGCACCCCCGCCCGCATGGTCGGCATCTGGCTCCCGGACGCCGTCGGCGACCGCCGCCCGCAGAACCTGCCCGGCACCTGGGACCAGTACCCGAACTGGCGGCTGCCCGTCGCCGACGCCGAGGGCCGGCCGGTGACGCTGGAGGACCTGGCCGCCTCGCCCCGCCTGCGCGCCCTGATCGACGTCGTACGGGAAGGGGACGGCGACCGGGAGGGGTGAACGGGGCGGCCGCGCCGGGGCGTCCGCGGGCCCCGTACGGCACCCCGGGCGCGCGGCCGCCGGGACCGTTCGCTAACTTTGCACCGTGGACAAGAAGAACGCCCTGCGCGCCGGCGCCCTGGCAGCCGGTACGACGCTGATGATGCTGCTCATGTCGTCCCCCGCGCTCGCGCTGACGCGCGACGACGGCGACGACCCCGGCACCGGCCTGAGCGTCGTCGAGACGCTGGGCCTCTACGTCCTGGCCCCGCTCGCGCTGTTCGCGGTCATCGCGGGCCTGGTCATGGTCCTGGACCGGTCCCACCCGGACCACCGGGTGTCGACTCCCGGCACGAAGACCAAGGCGAAGACCAAGGCCAAGGTCGGCGCGAAGGCCTGACCTCCCGCTCCCGCTTCACCGAGGGCGCCGCCCCCACCGCGCGTATGCGGACGGGGACGGCGCCCTTCGGCGTTCTACGAGGACGGGCCCTACTTCTCCGTGGCGGCGAGCAGGTCCCGCAGCAGGCCGGCCAGCTGACCCGCCCGTTCCGCGTCGAGGGAGGCCAGCGCCTCTGACTGGGCGTCGAGGCCCGCGCCGACCGCCTCGTCGATCAGCCGGAGCCCCCGTTCCGTGAGCGTGACGTGCAGCCCCCGGCGGTCGTGCGGGTCGGGGGAGCGGCGCAGCAGCCCCGCCCGCTCCAGCTTGTCCAGCCGGCCGGTCATGCCGCCGGTGGTGAGCATCAGCGTGGCCGAGAGCTGCCGCGGGGAGAGCGTGTACGGCTCGCCGGAGCGGCGCAGGGTGGCCAGGGCGTCGAACTCGCCGCGCGAGATGCCGAAGCGCGCGTACGCCTGCTCCATCCGGTCGCCCATCGCGCGCGCCAGCCGGAAGATCCGGCCGAACACCTCCATGCCGGCCGTGTCCAGGTCGGGCCGCACCGCCGCCCACTGGTCGATGATCACGTCCACGGGGTCCTTGCGCGGCTCGGACCGCGGCTCGGGGCGTTCAGTCATGGCACGAGTATCGAGGCGATTCCACTCGGCCGCAAGAAAGTGGCTTGACGGAAACTAGCTTAGAAGTAAGCTACTTACGAGCTAAGCTACTGCCTGCCGAGCTTCTTTCTCGCCCTCCGAAGGGTGCCCTCATGGCCGCCGCCCGCACCGCCCGCACCGCCGTCATCGCGCTCACCGCCCTCGCCCCCGTCTCCTGGGGCAGCACCTACGCCGTGACCACCGAGTTCCTGCCGCCCGACCGGCCCCTGTTCACCGGGCTGATGCGCGCCCTGCCTGCCGGTCTGCTGCTGCTCGCCCTCGCCCGGGTGCTGCCGCGCGGTGTCTGGTGGGTGAAGGCGGCGGTGCTCGGCGCGCTGAACATCGGGGCCTTCTTCCCGCTGCTGTTCCTCGCCGCCTACCGGATGCCGGGCGGGATGGCCGCCGTCGTCGGCTCGGTCGGCCCGCTGCTCGTCGTCGGGCTCTCGGCCCTGCTGCTCGGGCAGCGCCCCACCACCCGGTCCGTGCTCACCGGTGTCGTCGCCGCGTTCGGCGTCAGCCTGGTGGTGCTGGAGGCGGCCGGGGGGCTGGACCCGCTCGGTGTGCTGGCGGCCGTCGCCTCCACCGCCGCCATGTCCACCGGCACCGTGCTCGCGGGGCGCTGGGGCCGCCCCGACGGCGTCGGACCGCTCGCGCTCACCGGCTGGCAGCTGACCGCGGGCGGCCTGCTCATCGCGCCGCTCGCGCTGCTGGTCGAGGGCGCCCCGCCCGCCCTGGACGGCCCGGCGATCGGCGGCTACCTCTACCTGGCGCTGGCCAACACGGCACTGGCGTACTGGCTCTGGTTCCGCGGCATCGGCCGGCTCTCCGCCACCCAGGTCACCTTCCTCGGCCCGCTCTCCCCGCTCACCGCCGCCGTGATCGGCTGGGCGGCGCTCGGCGAGGCCCTCGGGCCGGTGCAACTGGCCGGCATGGCGCTGGCGTTCGGAGCGGCCCTCGCGGGGCAGCGGGCGGCGCGCACGCGGGTGGCCGTCGTCAGCGCTCCACCTTTCAGTTCTGCTTCACAGAACGGTCGGAAAGTTTCGATGGACCTGACGGGTCCGGCCCTGCGACGGTAGCCGCACCAGCCCCCGACCAGGAAAGGACCTTCGTGGCCGCAGCCGCCCGCCCCGACACCACCCGGAACACCCCCAGGACCACTCCCCGGCGGACCACCGGGGCGAGCCCGACGGCGCCCGTCGCCCTCGGGCTCGCGCTCGCCGTCCTCGCCACCCTCGTCTGGTCCGGCAGCTTCGTCACCTCGCGGGCCCTCGGCGACAGCGTGCCGCCCGTCCAGCACGCGTTCTGGCGCTGGGTGGTGGCCCTCGCCGTCGTCGCCCCCTTCGGCGCCCGGCGGGCCTGGCGGCAGCGCGCCCTGATCCGGCGCCACCTCGGCTTCGTGGTCCTCGCCTCCCTGCTCGGCGTGACCGTCTACAACACCCTCGTCAACCAGGCCGGCGTCACCACCCCCGCCGCCAACATGGGAATGATCATGGCGGCGTCCCCGGTGCTCATGGCCCTGTACGAACGGGCGGGCGGCGTGCGGCTCGGCGGCCGCCGGATCGCCGGGCTGGTCGTCGCCTGCGCGGGCGTCCTGCTGCTCGTCGGCGGGGACGGGGCGTCCTTCTCGGCCGGCGACCTGTGGATGATCGCCGCCGCCTGCTGCTTCGGGTCCTACAGCGCGCTGCTGCGCCGCAGGCCCGAAGGGCTGGACGGGGCGGGGTTCCTGTTCACCACGTTCCTGTTCGGCACGGTCCTGCTGCTGCCCGCACAGGGCGTCAGCCTCGCCGTCCAGGGCGGCTTCCGGCCGACGGCGGACACCGTCTGGCCGCTGCTGTACGTCGGCGTCGCCTCCTCCGCCGTCGCCTTCTTCGCCTGGAACAAGGCGATCTCCCTGATCGGACCGTCCCGCGCCGGGGTCGTCTACTACCTCCAGCCGGTGTGCGTCGCCCTGCTGTCCTGGGCGCTGCTCGCCGAACCGACCGGCTGGACGCAGGCGGGCTGCATGGCGCTGATCCTCGGCGGCGTCGTCCTCGGCGCGGGGGCCCGCCGGTAGGTTGCCGCCATGGCCGACTGGGACATCCGCAAGCTGAAGATCCTGCGGACGCTGCGCGAGAGGGGCACGGTGACCGCGACGGCCGAGGCGCTGCACATGACGCCGTCCGCCGTCTCCCAGCAGCTGACGAACCTCTCCAGACAGCTCGGGGTGGAGCTGCTCCAGGCCCACGGCAGAAGGGTCCGGCTGACGGACGCGGCCCGGCTGGTGCTGCGGCACGCCGAGGCGGTGTTCGAGCAACTGGAACGCGCCGACGCGGAGTTGGCGGCCCATATCCGCGGGGAGGCGGGCGAGGTCCGGGTCGGCGCCTTCTCCACCGCCGTACCCGCCCTGGTCGTACCGGCCGTCACCGCCCTGCGCGCCACCCGCCCGGGGATCGCGGTGCGGGTGCGGGAGGCCGAGGCGCAGGAGGCGTACGAGCTGCTGGCCGCCGGGGAGGTGGACCTCGCGCTGTCGCTGGCCGCGCAGGCGCCGAGCGTCGTCGACCCGCGCTTCACCCGCGTCCCGCTGCTCGCCGACCCGCTGGACGTCGCCCTGCCCGGCGACCACCCGCTGGCCCGCGCGGAGCGGCTGCGGCTGGCCGACCTCGCCGCCGAACCGTGGATCTTCGGCGGCAGCGGGCCCTGGTCCGACATCACCCGCGGAGCCTGCGAGGCCGCCGGGTTCCGGCCCCACCAGGGCCACGCGGCGGCCGGCTGGCCGGCGATCCTCGCCATGGTCGAGGCGGGCATGGGCGTCGCCCTGGTACCGCGCATGGCGGCCGTGCCCCGGGACGGAGTGGCGATGCGCGAACTGCACGCGGACCGCCCCGTCCGCCACGTCGTCGCCGCCGTACGCAAGGGGGCGGAGGAGGCCCCCGCGGTCGCCACCCTCCTCGCGGCGCTGCGTGCGGCGGCGGACACCCGCGCCTGAACGCCCGCCCGAGCGCACGCGAGGGGCGTCCGGCGCTTCACGCGCACCGGGCGCCCCCTCCTGCGTACCGACGGCGGTACGCCGGGGAGGCGGAGGAGGCCCCCGCCGTCGCCACCGCCCTCACGGCCCTGCGTGCGGCGGCGGACGCCCGCGACTGAACGCCGCCCGCCCGAGCGCACGTGAGGGGGCGTCCGGCGTGGTGCGGGCACCGGGCGCCCCCTCGTGCGTACTGACCGGTTACTCGGCCGCCGCTGCCGCCGCGTCCGCCGCCTGGGCGCGCAGGGCGCGTTCGATGCCGGAGCGGGACTCCGAGACCAGGCGGCGCAGGGCCGCGTTCGGCTCGGCGGAGGCCAGCCAGGCGTCCGTGCGGTCCAGGGTCTCCTGGGACACCTGCACCGCCGGGTACAGGCCGACCGCGATCTGCTGTGCCATCTCGTGCGAGCGGGACTCCCAGACGCCCTTCAGCGCCTCGAAGTACCGCTCCGTGTACGACGCCAGCAGCTCGCGCTGGTCGGTCTGGACGAAGCCGGCGATGACCGCCTCCTGGACGGCGTTCGGCAGCTTGTCGGACTCCACGACCGACTCCCAGGCCTCCGCCTTGGCCGCCTCGGTCGGACGGGCCGCCCGCGCGGTGGCCGCGTGGCGCTCACCGGCCGCGGTCTTGTCCCGCTCGTACTCGGCCGCGATCTCGGAGCCGCCGAACCGGCCCACGGCCGCGAGCCGCTGCACGAACGCCCAGCGCAGCTCCGTGTCGACGGCCAGGCCCTCGATGGTCTGCGTGCCGTCGAGCAGCGCGTCCAGGAGGTCCAGCTGCTCCGGCGTCCTGGCCGTCGCCGCGAACGCCCGCGCCCACGCCAGCTGGTGGTCGCTGCCCGCCTCGGCGGCGCGCAGGTGGGCCAGCGTGGCCTCGGTCCAGCGGGCGAGCAGCGTCTCGCGGGCGGCCGGGGCGGCGTACTGGTCGATGGCCAGCTTCACCTGGCGGTGCAGCGACTGCACGACACCGATGTCGGACTCCTTGCCGATGCCGGACAGCACCAGCGACAGGTAGTCCCGGGTCGCCAGCTCCGCGTCCCGGGTCATGTCCCACGCCGACGCCCAGCACAGGGCGCGGGGGAGGGACTCCGTGAAGTCGCCCAGGTGCTCGGTGACGACGGCCAGCGACTGCTCGTCCAGGCGGACCTTGGCGTACGACAGGTCGTCGTCGTTCAGGAGCAGCACCGCCGGACGGGCCTTGCCCACCAGCTGCGGTACGTCCGTCAGCTCGCCGTCCACGTCCAGCTCGACGCGGTCCCCGCGCACCAGCTTGCCGTCGCCGTCGAGGTCGTAGGCGCCGATCGCGATGCGGTGGGGACGGAGGGTGGGCTCGCCCTTGGCGCCGGCGGGGAGCGCCGGGGCCTCCTGGCGGACGGCGAAGGAGGTGATGACACCGTTCGCGTCCGTCTCGATCTCCGGGCGCAGCACATTGATGCCGGCCGTCTCCAGCCACGCCTTCGACCAGGTCTTCAGGTCGCGGCCCGAGGTCTCCTCCAGCGCGCCCAGCAGGTCGGACAGACGGGTGTTGCCGAACGCGTGCCGCTTGAAGTACGCCTGCACGCCCTGGAAGAACGCCTCCTCACCGACGTACGCCACGAGCTGCTTGAGCACGCTCGCGCCCTTGGCGTACGTGATGCCGTCGAAGTTGACGAGCACGTCGTCCAGGTCGCTGATGTCCGCCATGATCGGGTGCGTGGACGGCAGCTGGTCCTGCCGGTACGCCCAGGTCTTCATCTGGTTGGCGAACGTCGTCCACGAGTGCGGCCACTTCGAGCCCGGCGCGGCGGCCTGGCAGGCGGCCTCGGCGTAGGTGGCGAACGACTCGTTCAGCCACAGGTCGTTCCACCACTCCATGGTGACCAGGTCGCCGAACCACATGTGCGCCAGCTCGTGCAGGATCGTCGCCGCCCGCACCTCGTACGCGGCGTCCGTCACCTTCGAGCGGAACACGTACTGGTCCCGGATGGTGACCGCGCCCGCGTTCTCCATCGCGCCCGCGTTGAACTCCGGCACGAAGAGCTGGTCGTACTTCTTGAAGGGGTACGGGTAGTCGAACTTCTCCTGGAACCAGTCGAACCCCTGCCGGGTCACCTCGAAGATGGCGTCCGCGTCGAGGTGCTCGGCCAGCGAGGGACGGCAGTAGATGCCGAGCGGCACGGACTGGCCGTCCTTCTCGTACACGCTGTGCACCGAGTGGTACGGGCCGACGATCAGCGCCGTGATGTACGACGAGATGCGCGGGGTCGGCTCGAACTCCCAGACGTTGTCCTTCGGCTCGGGCGTGGGCGAGTTGGAGATGACCGTCCAGCCCTCCGGGGCCTTCACGGTGAACTGGAACGTCGCCTTCAGGTCCGGCTGCTCGAAGCTCGCGAAGACGCGGCGCGCGTCCGGCACCTCGAACTGCGTGTACAGGTACGCCTGGTCGTCCACCGGGTCGACGAACCGGTGCAGGCCCTCGCCGGTGTTGGTGTACGCGCAGTCCGCGGCCACGCGCAGGATGTTGCGCCCCGGCAGCAGGCCCGGCAGGGCGATGCGGGAGTCCTGGAACACCTCGGCGGGGTCGAGGGCGTCGCCGTTCAGCGTCACCTCGTGGACCGTCGGCGCGACCAGGTCGATGAAGGACTCGCCGCCGCCCTCGGCGACGTCGAAGCGCACCGTGGTCACGGACCGGTAGGTCCCGCCCTCCTGCGCGCCGGTGAGGTCGAGATCGATCTCGTACGAGTCAACGGTCAGCAGCGTCGCCCGCTGCCGCGCCTCTTCGCGAGTCAGGTTTGTGCCAGGCACGCGGTCATCTCCTCGTTATGTGTGGGTTGCGCCATCCTTCCACGGGACCCGCGCCCAACGCGATGTCCGTTTCCCGCCGGTGCACGGGCCGGGCGCGCGCGAGCCTGGACCCATGAACGGCCACACCGCACACCCCATCCCGCCGGGCGTCCTCAAGGAACTGCGCGCCACCGACGACGCGGGCCGCGTCCCCGCACCCTTCACCGACGACGAGGGCGGCGCGCCCCTGCGCTGCTGCCTGCGCCACAGTCGCGCGGGTGAGCGGATCGCGCTCGTCTCCTACGCCCCGCTGCGCCGCTGGGCGGCGGAGACGGGCGCCGACCCGGGCCCGTACGACGAGCAGGGCCCCGTCTTCGTCCACGCCGAGGACTGCGCGGGACCGGAGACGGACGCGCTCCCCTTCACCCACTCGCACCGCGTCCTGCGCCGCTACTCCGCGCACGGGAACATCCTGGGCGGGCGGCTGGTCGAGGACCCCGGCGCCTTCGCACCCGCCCTCCGGGAAGCGTTCGACGACCCGGCCGTGGCGTTCGTCCACGTCCGGGCCGTCGAGTACGGCTGCTTCCTGTACGAGGTGCGCCGCGGCTGAGTCCCGGCCGCCTCAGCCGCCCACCCCGATCCGCCAGGGGCCGTCGGCCTCGACGCGCAGGAGACCGGGGGCCCGGACGGGAGCCAGTACGTCGAGGCGGCCGACCTCGTTGACGAGGAGGTCCTCCTCGTCGTCCTGCCACTCGGGGTCGTCCGAGGTGAAGTAGTGCCAGACGACGAAGTTGCTCTGTCCCTGGTGGACGAAGGACAGCACGCCCGCGGCACCCTCGTACACCAGCAGGTCCGGACCCCTGCCGTTGAGACTGTGCACCAGGCGCCGGGCATGGGCGAGCGGCAGCACCCGCAGCGTCCAGGGCGTGTCGGCGCGCACCACCAGGGACAGCGGGCGGTCCTCGGGGACGGTGGCGAACGTGCGGGCGTGGACCTCGTCCTCGTACGTCGACAGCAGATCCTGGTCGGCGCGTCCGTACGCGTCACAGGAGTCGATGTGCACCGAGATGCTGTCCCTGCACTCGATCTCGACGACCACGCGGGCGCCGGGCGGCAGGTTCGGCGGGCAGGTGACGCGCTCCTTGCCCGAGGCGTGGTGCGTGAACGGCGGGAAGGAGAGCGCCAGCTCGGAGGCCAGGCGGTCGGCGGGCGGGGCCGGGAAGGACGCGGCGACCGGTGCCGCGTGCGGGGGCGCCGCCGGAGGGGCGTAAGAGGCCAAAGGGGCCGGTGGCAGGGGAGGAGGGGGCGCGGGGGCCGGGGCCATGGGCACCGGCTGCGGGTCCTCGGCGACCGAGATGCCGAAGTCCGTGGCGAGCCCGGCGAGACCCGAGGCGTACCCCTGCCCCACCGCGCGGAACTTCCAGCCGCCGTTCCTGCGGTAGAACTCGCCGAAGACGAACGCGGTCTCCGTCGAGGCGTCCCCGATCGTGAAGGACGCGACCTGCTGCCCGTCCGGCAGAGCGACCCGGACATCCAGGAAGGGCACCTGCCCGAACGTTCCCGCGTCGGTGGACGCGGCCACCACGACCCGGTCCATGCCGAGTTCGACGGCCGCGAGGTCCAGCCACAGCCAGTCGGCGCCCGTGCCGTCGGCCCCCTGGCCCTTGCCCAGGTGGCGCACGGCGCCCGACGGGTGCGCCGGCTGGTTGTAGAAGACGAGGTCGGCGTCCGAGCGGACCCGGCCCGTCGCGTCGAGCAGCAGGGCCGAAACGTCCACGTCCGGCACCTGGGCGCCCTGCCGCCAGGTCACCGCCACCTGGAGGGTGGCCGCGGGAACGGGCAGATTGCCGCCCTTCGTCATCACCGTCATGGCGTGATCTTCACATGATCGGCACGACGGGCGGGGCGGATTGCCACACTCCGCATCGAGCGGGCGTCACACGGGAGGGGGCGGCCACCCCGTACCGGGTGACCGCCCCCTGGGAAGCGGTGGACTACTTGGCGGACAGCTCCGCCGCCACCAGCTCCGCGATCTGCACCGCGTTCAGGGCCGCGCCCTTGCGCAGGTTGTCGTTGGAGACGAACAGGGCGAGGCCGTTGTCCACGGTCTCGTCCCGGCGGATACGGCCCACGTACGACGGGTCCTGGCCGGCCGCCTCCAGCGGGGTCGGCACCTCGGTCAGCGCCACGCCGGGGGCACCGGCCAGCAGCTCCTTGGCGCGCTCCACGCTGATCGGGCGGGCGAAGCGGGCGTTGATCTGGAGGGAGTGGCCGCTGAAGACGGGCACGCGCACACAGGTGCCGGACACCTTCAGCTCCGGGATCTCCAGGATCTTGCGGGACTCGTTGCGGAGCTTCTGCTCCTCGTCCGTCTCGTGCAGGCCGTCGTCCACGATGGACCCGGCCAGCGGCAGCACGTTGTACGCGATCGGCGCCACGTACTTGTCCGGCTTCGGGAACTCCACCGCCGAACCGTCGTGGGTCAGCTTGGGGGCGTCCGCGCCCACCTTCTGGACCTGCTCGAACAGCTCGTCCACCCCGGCCAGGCCGGAACCCGACACGGCCTGATAGGTGGCGACGACGAGGGCTTCGAGCCCCGCCTCCGCGTGCAGCGGACGCAGCACCGGCATCGCGGCCATCGTGGTGCAGTTCGGGTTGGCGATGATGCCCTTGGGGCGGTCGGCGATCGCGTGCGGGTTCACCTCGGACACCACCAGCGGCACCTCGGGGTCGCGGCGCCACGCGGAGGAGTTGTCGATCACGACGGCGCCCTGGGAGGCGACCTTTTCGGCCAGCGCCTTGGAGGTGGCACCGCCCGCGGAGAACAGCACGATGTCCAGCCCGGAGTAGTCGGCGGTGGCCGCGTCCTCCACCGTCACCCCGTCCAGCTCCTTGCCGGCGCTGCGCGCGGAGGCGAACAGGCGCAGCTCGGTGACCGGAAAGTCGCGCTCCGTGAGGATCCTGCGCATGACCGTGCCCACCTGACCGGTGGCTCCGACGATTCCGACCCTCACGGTGACTCCTTCTCCGTTCGTGCGCGTGTCCTCACGCGCGCTGTGCTCGGCCGAGACTTTTCCATCATGGGGCGAAGCCCGGCCCGCCTGTCCAATCCTTTGCGCGGTGTGCCCGCGCCTTGGGACGCCAAGGCTCGGTCCGCCCCTGCCCATCCCTTCGCGCCCCACACGACGATGTGACGTACGCCTCGCGCCGAAAGGCGGCCGCGCGGGCGAACGTTTCGGCCGCCTCGCGCGTCCTAGGGGAAACGTGGCCCGGGGGAGGGGTGGCTTTGCTGCGCAGGAAGGCCCGCCGCGGCCAGGGGGACGAGGTACGCGACGACCCCCTGGACGCGGCACAGGAACGCCGGGTGCGGGCGGTGCTCGCCCTGGGCGGGGTGCCGCAGACGGACCTGCCGGACGGGGTGCAGCAGGTCCGGCTGCGGCTGCTCGAGCAGACGGCCAGTGGCCGCGAGGCGCCGCGTGACGTGTCCGCCTGGGCGGCGGTCGTCGCCTCCAACCTGGCCATGGACTGGCACCGGGCCCGGCGCCGCCAGGACCGGCTCGGGGAACGCCTGGCCGCGTTGCGCCCGACGGAGCACCCCGGCGACGAGGACAGCAGCGTCCTGTCCCTCGCCGTCGCACAGGGCCTGGACGAGCTGCCGGACGCCCAGCGCCAGGTCCTCGTCCTGCGCTTCTACGCCGATCTGCCGGTGCGCGGCATCGCCGAGGAGCTGGGCATCCCCGAGGGCACGGTCAAGAGCAGGCTGCACACGGCGGTACGGGCCCTGCGCGCCCGCCTGCACGAGGACGAGGTGGTGTGAGATGGCCGCCGAACAGCACCCCGGTGGATACGACGCGCTGATGGCCGCGATCACGGGCGAACCGCTGCCGCCGGACGCGGGCGCGGACGCCCACGGCGCGTACCGGTCGGCGACGGCCGACGTGGCGCTGCTGCGGGAGCAGCTGAACCTGCTCGGCGACGCCCTGGCCGACGCCGTTCCGGAAGAGCGCCCGGCTCCGGCACCGGTCCGGGCCCCGGCACCGCGCCGCCGTCCCTTCCGCCTCGCCCTGGGCGTCCTCGCGGCGGCCTGCGCGGGGGTCGTCGTCACGGGCCTGGGCTGGCTGGTCGTGCAGAGCGGCAGCGGTGCCTCCGAGGACGCGGCGGGCGGCAGCGCGGCCGACAAGTCCGCGGCGCGGCCGGACAGCCTGTCCGCGGGCCAGGAGGCCGACGCGGTCTTCGGCACCCCCCGCTACCTCGCCTGCGCCCGGCTGGTCGCCGAGGGCACGGTGACCGGCGTCGAAGCCGTGACGGGGGCGCCACAGCACCGGGTCACGCTCCGGGTGACCCGCGCCTACGTGCCGGAGGGGAGCACCGGGCCGACGGCGTTCGTCCTGGACGACGCCCTGGCCACCCTCCGCCCCGGCGACCGGGTCCTCGCCGGTGTCCTCCGGGACCGGCCCACCGCGGACACGGTGATCACCGGCGACCGGAACATCGCCACCGCCCGCTCCCGGGTCACCGCCTCCCTGTCCGAGTCCCGCACCCTCACCTGCGACTGACCACGCCGGACCACACGGAAGGGCGGGCGCCCGACCCGGCGTGCCCGCCCCTCCCCGTACCGCACCGGACTACGGCACGACCTTCCCGATCCGCACGCTGCCGAGGCCCGCGACCGTGCCGTGGGCGTTGACCAACTGGACCCGGCCGAAGAACTCGCGGCCCTCGGGGGCGGCGGCCAGGGCCGTGACGCTGCCGGAGACGGTCGCCGAGTCGTCCGTGCCGAGCTTCACCGGCGCCGAGCCGTCCACCGTGACCGAGCCGAGGGTGTC
Source organism: Streptomyces sp. NPDC102490 (assembly GCF_044765285.1). NCBI lineage: Bacteria > Bacillati > Actinomycetota > Actinomycetes > Kitasatosporales > Streptomycetaceae > Streptomyces > Streptomyces sp. NPDC102490. The sequence goes on along the minus strand of NZ_JBIWJU010000007.1, from coordinate 218,227 downwards.
GGCGAAGTACACGTCCCGGTAGTCGTACTCCGTGCTGCCCGAGGGCACCGAGTAGCCCGCGACCTTGACGGTGTACGTACCGGCGGCCGGCTTGGCGAGGGAGACCGACTCCTCCGAGTCGCCGTCGGCGGACTGGGCGACGACGGCGCCGTTCTTGTCGTAGACCGTCAGGTCCAGGTCGGCGGCCGCGTCGGAGACGCCCCCGATGGCGACGTCCAGCGACTCGGCGCCCGCGGGCACCTCGACCGTGGAGGTGGCCGTCTCACCCTGCTTGATCGTCGGGCGGGACGTCTCGGAGGAGCCGAGCGGGCCGCCGACCAGCTTGCCGTCGAGCGGGGCGTACCGGTTGGTCACCGTCCAGGAGGCGTCGGCCGGGGTGCCGGCCTTGGCCTCGGGCACCGTGACGACCTCCGGTGCGAAGTCCGCGCCGAGCACGGTGACGTCCAGCGTGTAGGGGTTGTCGAGGAGCGGCGAGGTCCGCCGGGCCTCGACCTCGACCTCCCAGACGCCGGGCTGCGGGTCGGCGTACGCGCGCACGTCGGGGCGGCAGCCGTTGCCGTCGAGGTAGTTGTTGTAGCAGTACGGCGTGGAGGTGTTGTCCACGGGGACGCCGTACGGGTGCAGGGAGATGAACCGGGTCTGGCTCTTCTCCTTGAGCCCGCCGATCGCCACCTCCAGTGCCTTCGCGCCCTCGGGGACGGTCACGAAGTACGACGTGGTGGCGTTGCGCTGTACCGAGCTCTTCGCGGAGAAGGTGTACTTCAGCGGTGCGGCGACCACGACCGTGGTCAGGACCTGCTGGTCGACCCCTTCGGTGCGCGGGTCGTCCACCTCCAGGATCGCGCTCTTGAGACCGGCGGAGCCGGGCCGCGCCTCGACGTGGACGGTGACCGGCTCGTTCAGCGGCAGCCGCACTTCGTCCCGGCCGACGACGCGGAAGGTGTGCCCCGCGTTGTTCTCGAACTCCAGCTCGTGCCGGATCGCCCGGTCCGGTCCCGAGGTACGCGTGAGCGTGATCGCGTACGTCTTCTTCTGCCCGGCCTTCAGGCCGCCCTCGCGGTCGTAGAGGCCGGTGCCGTGTCCCGGGGTCGCCAGGGCCTCGTCGATCGCGGTGTCGACCGGCGCCTTGACCGTGTACTCGTGGGCGTCGGCGCCGCGCCGGATCGACTTCCAGGCGTCGGGGATGTCGATCAGACCCGCGCCCTCCTCGTACGCCTGCACGCCCTTGATGTGGTCGGCCGTGGAGGTCAGCGCCGTGCGCAGCTTCGCCGGGGTGAGGTCGATGCGGGCCTGCTTCGCCGCCGACAGGAGCAGCGCCGAGGCGCCGGCGGCCTGCGGGGACGCCATCGAGGTGCCCTGGAGCATGCCGTAGCCGGCGGGCAGGTCGTAGCCCGCCTCCGGGACCGGGGCGCCGGGCATCCAGGTCTGGATGGAGTTGACCGCGGCGCCGGGCGCGGTCAGCGTCGGCGTGAAGCCGCCGTCCTCACGCGGGCCGCGCGAGGAGAACGGCATCATCTGGTACTTGGTCTGCACCGCGGAGCCGTAGTTGGCGGCCCAGGTCTCGCGGGAGATGGAGGCGCCGACCGAGATCACCTTGTCGGCCAGGCCGGGGTCGCCGATGGTGTTGGCGCCGGGGCCCGAGTTGCCCGCGGAGATGACCAGCTGCACGCCGTAGGTGTCGATGAGGCGGGTGTACAGCTCGGCGCGGGCGTTGTTGCCGTCGTTGAGGGCGGGCAGGCCGCCGATCGACATGTTGACGATGTCGACGCCGCGGTTGACGACGAGGTCGATCATGCCCTCGGTCAGCGCGATGTTGGTGCAGCCGCCGCTCCAGGTGCAGGCCCGGGAGGAGACGATCTGCGCGCCGGGGGCGGCGCCGTCCATCCGGCCGCCGAACAGCCCGTTGGCGGCGGCGAGTCCGGCGACGTGCGTGCCGTGCTCGGACTCGATGACGCCGATGTTGACGAAGTCGGTCCTGGTGCCGGCGGAGCCGACGACGTCCTTGCGGATCTCGACCACGAAGGGCTGGCGCTCGGCCACGTCCGTCTTCGGGTCGTCGGTGCCGAAGTACCCGACCTGGAAGCCGTCCTTGTAGGGCTTCATCGGGGTGTCGTCGGAGAAGTCGTGGTTGTTGTCCAGGTCGACGCGGACCGTGCCGGCCTGCGCGTCGTACAGGACGCCCCAGGAGTCGGTGGTGTCGCCGTCCCGGTTGGCGTCGCCCGCGGCGTCACCGCCGGTGGTGTACGACTCCAGGAAGGTGCTGACCCGGTACGAGCCCGCGGGCGCCGTCCAGGTCTGCCCGCCGTAGGTGAAGGTGGGCCCGGAGACGGAGGTGGTCATCGGGCGCCAGGTGCGGTCGCCGTCGACGACCGGGTCGGTCGCGGTGACCCAGTCGACGATCTTGCGCTCGCCGGTGGTGGTCTTCCGCAGCGCCGGGTGGCCGAGGTCGACGCCCGAGTCGAGGATGCCGATGGTGACGCCGCGGCCGTCCGACGTCGGGTTCTTCTTCACGAAGTCGACGGCGCCCGTCTCGAAGGACGGGTTGTAGGGGTTCTCGGCCGGGGTCCAGCGGTTCGGCGCCGGGTAGGAACGGCCCCGGTGCGCGGCGCCCTCGGCCGTGTCCGCGCTCGGCGTCGGGTCGTCCAGCGGGATCTCGTCGCGCAGGTCGATGCCGTTGACGGAGGAGAGCTTCGCGGCGGCGGCGATGGCCGAGTCCGCCTTGGCGGTGGGCACCGTGGCGCGTACGTAACCCAGCTTGTCGTAGGTGCGGCCGACGGTGCCGCCTTCGACCGCGTCCAGCTCCTTCGCCACCTGCTCGGTCCGGCCCGGCGCGGTGGCGACCATCATCGTGACGTTCTTCCGGCCGTCGGCCTTCGCCTCGGCGAGCAGGTCGGCGTCGTGGGAACCGAGCTTGTCGTGGGCGGACTTGACGGAGGTGTCGGCGGGAGGCGCGGTCGTCGCCGGGCCGTCGGCGGCGAGGGCCACGGGCACGGGCCCGACCGCGGCGAGCGCGGCGACGAGGCCCGTGGCGACGGCCAGGCGGGCCGTGCGTCTCGCGCCCGGTATCGGTTCGCGCTGGGGGCTGTGGGTCATCGGCATCCCTTGAGGTGAAGGAACGAGCGGCACGACCAAGGCCGATCGGCCCTGGCCGAGACAGTCCGGAATCCGATCCCGGACGACCGCTCAGCTTTACTCAAGGGATCGCCGATTGGGGAGAGTTGTCCGGGACGGGACGAAGGCATGGCGTAATTCCGCCATACGCCATCGGGGACACAGGGGACGGCCCGTGACAATCCCGCGGCCCGGACCGCACCGACACGGGTGAAAAGGGACCGAATCATGTTCAACCCTCGCGGACCATGGCAACCCTCATGCGGTCGGTGCGGTCTCTCCCGGGACCGAGCAGTACCGAGACATGGGGGAAGACATGACCGTACGCGCACGGACCGCCCTGCTCGCGGCCACCGCCCTGGCCCTGTCGGCGGCCGTCGCGGGACCCGCCGTGGCCGCGCCCGCCACCACCGGCGGCCACGACGCGACCCAACGGGCTCTCCAGGCCGCCGTCGAGGACGGAGTGCCCGGCGTCACGGCGACCGCCCGCGACGGCCACGGCACCTGGTCGGGGACCGCCGGAGTGGGCGATCTGCGCACCGGCGAGCCGCGCTCCGAACGGGACCGCTACCGGGTCGGCAGCATCACCAAGACCTTCGTCGCCACCGTGCTGCTCCAACTGGAGGCCGAGGGCCGGCTCTCGCTCGACGACACGGTGGAGCAGTGGCTGCCGGGCCTGGTCGCGGGCCACGGCCACGACGGCGGCCGGATCACCCTGCGCCAACTCCTCAACCACACCAGCGGCGTCCACGACTACACGTCCGACGAGGGATTCGCCCGCGCCTACTTCACCAAGGACGGCTTCTTCGAGCACCGCTACGACACGGTGACACCGCGCGAGCTGGTCGCCGTCGCCATGGCCCACGAACCGGACTTCGCCCCCGGCACCTCCTGGAACTACTCCAACACCAACTACGTCCTGGCCGGCCTGGTGATCGAGGAGGCCACCGGCCGCCCGTACGGCGAGGAGGTGCGCCGCCGGATCATCGAGCCGCTCGGGCTGCGCGCCACCTCCTTCCCGGGCACCCGCACCGGTCTGCCCCGGCCCAGCAGCCGGGCCTACTCCAAGCTGGCGCCGACGGCGACCGGCCCGACGTACGACGTCACCCGGCTCAACCCGTCCCTCGCCGGGGCGTCGGGCGAGGCGGTCTCCAGCTCGGCCGATCTGAACCGCTTCTACACCGCCCTGTTCCGCGGCAGGCTGCTGCCCGCGAAGCAGCTGGCCGAGATGACGGCCACGGTCCCCGCACGGGACGGCGCCGACTACGGCCTGGGTCTGATCAAGCGGCGACTCGACTGCGGGGTGACGGTCTGGGGGCACGCCGGCGGCATCCACGGCTCCTCCTCGGAGGCGGTCACGACCCGGGACGGCCGGCACGCGCTCGCCTTCAACTTCAACGGCGACTGGTCCGGCGACAGCGAGGCGGTGATCGAGGCGGAGTTCTGCGCCGGGTGACCCGGGCCCCGTCCGGCACTCCCTAGCGGGGCAGCACCACGACGTACGCCGCGGGCTCCCGGTCCCCGGCCGCCATCAGGGCCGTACGCACGACGGCCGCCTGGTGCTCCGGGCAGTCCCGCAGCTTGCGCGGGGTGAGGTGCACGACCGTGATCCCGAGCCGCTCCAGGTGCTCGCGCTTGCGGGCGTGCTCCGCCCAGGCGGCGTCGTCCTCCCGCTGCCGGTGCGCCCGGGTGTCCAGCTCCAGCGCCACCGCGTGCTCGGGCCAGAAGGCGTCCACAGCGCCCAGGTGGGGGCCGCCCGGCAGGCGCAGGTCGACGTTCCAGACCGGCTCGGGCAGGGCGTGCTCGCGCACCATCCGGTACAGCCGCTGCTCGGCCAGCGCCCGCCCCTCGGCGACCAGCGAGTCCACGGCGTCCACCACGTGCGGGCGGCTCAGCAGCCGGGCCCGGTTCAGCTCCCGCACCACCGCGGCCGGTTCGCAGTGCCCGCCGCGCACCGCCTCCGTCAGCAGCCGGCGGACCGTGGCCGGGTCGGTCAGCTCCGCCACCGCGTCCGCCAGGGCCCGCGCCACCGGCGCCACCGGGACCCCGGTCAGCTCCACGGCGGTCGGCAGCGCGGCCGTGCGGACGACGCGCGCACAGCCGGTCGTGCGCAGCCGGCGCAGCCGCGGGACCAGGACGTCGATGAGGTCCAGCGACGACAGCGGGGGAGTGGCGGAGAAGCCGTGCAGCGTCAGCGCGGCCAGACCGGTGATCATCGCCTCCGCGTAGGCCGGCACCGGCGGCTGCTCCCCGCCCGGCTGGACCGGCACGGAGGCGGTCGCGCCGGATGCCGGGCCGGCGGTGGTGCGGTCCCGCGCCGCGTAGAGCAGCACCGCGTGCAGGCGCTCGTCGCTGGTCGGCGGGCCCGGATGCAGCAGCACGACGTTCGGCAGGAGCTGCTGCCAGGGGCCGCCGGGCCGGCACTGCTCGTTGGTCTGCGCGGCGGAGACACCGTGCGCCCGCAACTGGGCGGCCGTCATCAACCGCCTCCGGCCGACGGCCAGTTCGTGGAGCGGGCGGGGGCGGGGCGAGAGCGGGGTGTTGTGCGTCATGACCGGCAATTTCCCGCGCCCGATCCGCCCCTTAACCCCTGTTACACACCCATCGCCGAACCGGGACAAGCTCGGACTAAAGGACACGTGTTCGGATGCCGAAAACCCCTGGTCCGCCACAGGGCGGCCCAGGGGTTACGGCTGCTCTTGCCTGGATTCCGTAACGACGACGGAACGCTCAATCATTGGCCATGACTCATCGACGCGGGGCAGGACAACCCCCTAAGGGGCGCGGGGCTGTATCCATGTGCGGCTCCGCCGCGTGGGCGCGATCAACCACAACGCACCCGCACCCGACGAACAACCGAGCCCGATAACTCACCGACCGCCGGAGGCCCCGTCACAAGCCTGCGCACGCAAAGCCCGCGCCAGATCGTCCCGAGCCTCCAGCACCAGCCGCCGCAGCGCCGGCGCCGCCCCCTCGTGCGCCGCCAGCCACGCGTCGGTCGCGTCCAGCGTGTCCTGGGAGTCCCGCAGCGACGGGAACAGGCCCCGGACCACGTCCATCCCGATCTGGATGGACCGCTCGGCCCACACCCGCTCGATCGCCGCGAAGTACTTCTCGGTGTACGGCGCGAGCAGCTCCCGCTGCGAGGGCTGCGCGAAACCGGCGATGGTCGCCTCCACCAGGGCGTTGGACAGCTTGTCCGACTCGACGACCTGCGCCCACGCCTGCGCCTTCACCCCCTCCGACGGCCGTGAGGCCAGGCAGCGCACCTGGTGCCGCTTGCCGGAGGCCGTGTCGTCGCGGGCCAGTTCGGCGGCCAGGACGTCCTCGCCGGCCGCGCCGTGGGCCGCGAGCGGGGCGAGGAAGACCCAGCGCAGCTCCTGGTCCACGTCCAGGCCGTCGATCTTCTCGGTGCCCTCCAGCAGCCCCCGGAGCAGCGCCAGGTCCGCCTCCTCGGACGCCACCGACGCGAAGAACCGCGCCCACGCCAGCTGCTGCTCACTGCCCGGCGCCGCCTCCCGCAGCTCGCGCAGCGCACCCTCGGCGAGCAGCCGCCCGCCGGTCTCCCGCCACTCGGGCGCGGCGTAGTGCACCAGCGCCGAGCCGGTCCAGGCGTGCAGCATCTGAAGGACGCCGATGTCGGACTCGCGCCCCGCGAACCGCAGCACCAGCGCCGCGAAGTCCCGGGCCGGCAGCAGCGCGTCCCGCGTCATGTTCCACAGCGCCGACCAGCACAGAGCACGGGCCAGCGGGTCGGTCAGGGCGCCCAGGTGCTCGCGCAGCGTCGCCAGCGAGGTGGCGTCGAAGCGCGTCTTGCAGTACGTGAGGTCGTCGTCGTTGACCAGGACCAGCTCCGGCGCCTCGGCACCGGCCAGCTCCGCGACCACCGTGCGCGGCCCCTCGACGTCCACCTCGGCGCGCGCGTACCGCTCCAGCGCACCCTCGGCCGTACGCCGGTACAGGCCCACCGCCACCCGGTGCGGGCGCAGTTCGGGATGCGACTCCGCCGCCTCCTGCACCACGGCCAGCTCGTCGACGGTGCCCGCCGGGCTCAGCAGCACCTGCGGGGTCAGCGAGTTGACGCCCGCCGTCTGGAGCCAGGAGCGCGACCAGGCGGCCATGTCCCGCCCGCTGGTCTCTTCGAGGACCGACAGCAGGTCACCCAGCCGGGTGTTGCCGTACGCGTGCCGCTTGAAGTAGCGCCGCGCGCCCTCCAGGAACGCGTCCTGACCGACGTACGCCACCAGCTGCTTCAGCGCCGAGGCGCCCTTGGCGTAGGTGATGCCGTCGAAGTTGAGCTTGGCGTCCTCCAGGTCGCGGATGTCGGCCGTGATCGGGTGCGTGGAGGGGAGCTGGTCGGCGCGGTAGGCCCACGCCTTGCGGCGGTTGGCGAAGGTGATCCAGGCGTCCTTGAAGCGGGTCGCGCCGACGTTCGCGAACGCGCCCATGAAGTCGGCGAAGGACTCCTTGAGCCACAGGTCGTCCCACCACTCCATGGTGACCAGGTCGCCGAACCACATGTGCGCCATCTCGTGCAGGATCGTGTTGGCGCGGCCCTCGTACGACGCCCGCGTCACCTTCCCGCGGAAGATGTACTCCTCCCGGAAGGTCACCATCCCCGGGTTCTCCATCGCGCCCAGGTTGTACTCCGGCACGAACGCCTGGTCGTACTTCCCGAACGGGTACGGGTAGTCGAAGTGGTCGTGGAAGAAGTCCAGGCCCTGCTTGGTGACGAGGAAGACGTCGTCGGCGTCGAAGTGCGGGGCGAGCCCCTTGCGGCACAGCGCGCCGAGCGGGATCTCCAGCCGGGTGCCGTCCTCGAAGGTCCGCTCGTAGGAGTCCGTCACGTAGTGGTACGGCCCCGCGACCACGCAGGTGATGTACGTCGAGATCGGCTTCGTCTCCGCGAACCGCCACACGCCGTCGGCGCGCTCGCCCGCGCCGTTGGACCACACCGTCCACTCCTCGGGCGCGCGCACCTCGAAGCGGAAGGGCGCCTTGAGGTCCGGCTGCTCGAAGGTGGCGAAGACCCGGCGGGAGTCGGCCGGCTCGTACTGGGTGTACAGGTACACCTCGCCGTCCTCGGGGTCGACGAAGCGGTGCAGTCCCTCGCCGGTGCGGGAGTAGGCGCACTGGGCGTCGACCACCAGCTCGTTGTCGGCGGCCAGGTCCTCCAGGGCGATCCGGGAGCCGTCGAAGACCTCGCTGGGGTCGAGGTCGCGGCCGTTGAGGGAGACGGCGGTGACGCTCGGTGCGATCAGGTCGGCGAAGCTGCTCGCGCCGGGCTCGTTGCAGCGGAAGCGGATCGTGGTGACGGACCGGAACGTGCGCGGCCCCTCGTCCCGCGCGTCACCGACGGCCGAGCGCACGTCGAGGGACACCTCGTACCCGTCGACGGACAGCAGGGCGGCCCGCTCCCGGGCCTCGTCGCGGGACAGATTCTCACCGGGCACGGGCGGCACTCCTCGGATGGTGTTCGGTATACGACTGGTGTTCCGTGGTGTTCAGTATGCGGACAGCACCGATCCTGCCATGCGGCCCTGACGCACGGCAGCGGGGAATGGGCGGGCCGACCGGCCGGTTGCCCCGAGAAAGATCTGCTCGCGCGCCTCATGAGGAGAGACATGTCCGAGAAGACGCCTGTCGACTTCTGGTTCGACCCGCTGTGCCCCTGGGCCTGGATGACCTCCCGCTGGGTCCTGGAGGTGGAGAAGGTCAGGGACATCGAGGTCCGCTGGCACCTGATGAGCCTGGCCGTGCTCAACGAGGACAAGCTCGACGAGCTGCCCGCGGAGTACCGCGAGATGCTGGAGGTCAAGGCCTGGGGCCCGGTCCGCGTCGTCATCGCGGCCCAGGAGGAGCACGGCACCGAGGTGCTCGGCGACCTCTACACGGCGCTCGGCACCCGCATCCACAACCAGGACGAGGGCCCGGGCCGGGACACGGTCGCCGCCGCCCTGAAGGACGTCGGCCTGCCCGAGTCCCTCATGGACCACTGGGACGACACCCCCTACGAGCCCCAGCTGCGCGCCTCCCACAAGGAGGGCATCGACAAGGTCGGCCAGGAGGTCGGCACCCCGGTCATCGCCGTGCCCGGCGCCGACGGCGAGCAGCTCGCCTTCTTCGGCCCGGTCGTCACCCCCGCCCCCAAGGGCGAGGACGCCGCCAAGCTCTGGGACGGCACCCTCGCCGTGGCGTCCGTGCCGGGCTTCTACGAGATCAAGCGGACCCGCACCAAGGGCCCGGACTTCAGCAACCTGTAGGCCCCCGCGCACAGGAAGCCCCCGCGAGTCACGTCCTCGCGGGGGCTTCCCTCATTCCGCCCGCCCGGTGAAGGTTGAGAAGACGATCACGAGGCGGGACGACCGGGGGCCGGCTTTCAGGGAGCCAGCAGCAGCGTGTCGGTGCGGGACTTGGCGGCCTCGTAGCGCCGGGCCACGTCCTGCCAGTTGACGACGGCCCACATGGCGTCGATGAAGTCGACCTTCTGGTTCCTGTACTGGAGGTAGAAGGCGTGCTCCCAGGCGTCGAAGACCAGGATCGGGGTGGAGCCCTGGCCGACGTTGCCCTGGTGGTCGTAGACCTGCTCGACGATCAGCCGGCCGCTCAGCGGCTCGTAGGCCAGCACGCCCCAGCCCGAGCCCTGGGTGGTCGCGGCGGCCTTGGTGAGCTGCGCCTTGAAGCCGGCGAAGGAGCCGAAGGACTCGGCGATCGCGTCGGCCAGTTCGCCCACGCCGTCCTTGTCCAGGGGCTCGCCGCCGCCGTCACCGGTCATGTTGTGCCAGTAGATCGAGTGCAGGATGTGGCCGGAGAGGTGGAAGGCCAGGTTCTTCTCCAGGCCGTTGACCGCGCCCCACGTCTCCTTGTCCCGCGCCTCGGCGAGCTGCTCCAGCGTGTCGTTGGCGCCCTTCACATAGGCCGCGTGGTGCTTGTCGTGGTGCAGCTCGATGATCTCGGGGCTGATCACGGGAGCCAGCGCGGAGTAGTCGTACGGCAGTTCAGGAAGCGTGTAGACGGACATGGCGGATCCCCTCCGACCTCTTATTGCAAAAGGCTTGCAAGTGCACGCTAGCAGCAAGAGTGTCCGGAGGGGTGGAGGGGCGTGCCGGTGCGCACGAAAGGGCCCCCGCACGCGTCCGTGCGGGGGCCCTCGGGAGGAAGCGGGCGCCGGGGCTAGCCGCGGGCGGCCGCCCGCCGCTGCCGGGCGTAGCCGACGGCGGCCAGGGCCAGCGTCATCCCGCCCGTCGAGTACAGCTGCACCCGGGTGTCCGGCTCACGGGCCATCAGCACGAACACCGCGGCCATGCCCGCCAGCGCCACCCAGGTCAGCCACGGGAAGCCCCACATGCGCACGACCAGCTTCTCGGGCGCCTCCCGCTCCAGGCGGCGGCGCAGCCGCAGCTGGGAGGCGGCGATGAAGATCCAGACGACCAGGATGACGGCGCCGATCATGTTCAGCAGCCAGGAGAAGACGTCGTCCGGCCGCCAGTAGCTGAGCAGGACGCAGCCGAAGCCGAAGAGGGAGGAGACCAGCACCGCGATCCGCGGCACCCCGCCCGACACCCGGCCCAGCGCCTGCGGGCCCTGGCCGCGCTCGACCAGCGAGTAGCCGATGCGGGAGGCGCCGTAGATGTTGGCGTTCATCGCGCTGAGCAGCGCCACCAGGACCACGACGTTCATGAGCTGACCGGCGCCCGGGATGCCCAGCTCGTCGAGGGCGGCGACGTACGGGCCCTTCTCGACCACCTCGGGGGAGTCCCACGGCACCAGGGTCACGATGACCGCCATCGAGCCGATGTAGAACAGCGCGATGCGCCACATCGCCGTCCGCACGGCGCTCGCCACGCCCTTGACCGGGTTCTCCGACTCGGCCGCCGCGATGGTGACCGTCTCCAGGCCGCCGTAGGCGAACACCGAGGCGAGCAGGCCGATGATCAGGCCGTCGCCGCCGTTGGGCAGGAAGTCGCCCAGGTGGGAGGTGCCGGGGGAGTCGGTGCCCGGCAGGACGCCGCAGATCGCCAGCACGCCCAGCACCAGGAACAGCGAGATCGCGCCGACCTTGAGGGCGGCGAACCAGAACTCGAACTCGCCGAAGTTCTTCACGGCGGCCAGGTTCGTCCCGCAGAACACCACCATGAACAGCGCCACCCACGCCCACTCGGGCGTGCCCGGCAGCCAACCGTGCACGATCTGCGCGGCGCCGATGCCCTCCAGCCCGACGGCCGTGCACAGCAGCACCCAGAACGCCCAGCCCGCCGTGAAGCCGGCCCAGGGGCCGATCGCCCGCTCGGCGTGCGCGGAGAAGGAACCGGAGGACGGATACGCGGCGGACATCTCGCCCAGCATCCGCATCACCAGCATCACCAGGAGACCGGAGAGGGTGTAGGCGACCACGATCGAGGGCCCGGCGGCGGCGATACCGGCGCCCGAGCCGACGAACAGCCCGGCGCCGATCACCCCGCCGAGGGCGATCATCGACAGATGGCGCTGCTTGAGGCCGTGGGAGAGCGAGGAGTCCACCGGCTGCGGGGACGCCTCGGTGGTGGTGCTGTGGGACATGGAGCGGCTCGTCCGATGCGTGGGGGACTGGGACAGGGCAAAAGCGCCCACAGTTTCCGGTCTCGCGCCGCCCGGCGACAGCGGATGCCCACGATACGGACGAACCGGATACGGAACGTGATCATCCGAATGCGGTGTTCCGCTGACGGGTGATGCCCGCCTCACCCCCTCGGTGACCGGCGTCACCCGCGTCCATGTGTAGCCCGCCTCCTTTGTCGGGAGCCCACCAAGGCGACGAACGTGCCTTTGTCGAGCGCTGCTGGTGATCGGTCCCGGCCGCTGGGATAGCGTCGCGGTGTCCCGACATGTCCACACCACCGCGGAGTCCCCATGAGCACCGCTGCCGTTTCCGCCCGCCGCTCCGGGCAGGTCCTCGCCGACCTCATCCCCTCCTCCCGAGTCCGGGACGTCGCGCTCGTGGCGGGCGGCGCCGTGCTCACCGGCGTCGCGGCCCAGATCGCGGTGCCCGTGCCGGGCTCCCCGGTGCCGGTGACCGGCCAGACCTTCGCGGCCCTGCTCGTCGGCACCACGCTCGGCGCCCGCCGCGGCCTGCTCTCCCTCGCGCTGTACGCCCTGGTCGGCATGGCGGGCATGCCGTGGTTCGCGGAGGGCGGCTCCGGCACCGCCGCGCCCTCCCTCGGCTACGTCTTCGGCATGCTGCTCGCCGCCACGGTCGTGGGCGCCCTGGCCCGCCGCGGCGCCGACCGCTCGGTGCTGCGCACGGCCGGCACGATGCTGCTCGGCGAGGCGATCATCTACGCCGTCGGCGTGCCCTACCTGGCCCTCGCCGCCGACATGTCCTTCACCGCCGCGATCGCGGCCGGCCTCACCCCGTTCCTGCTCGGCGACGCGCTCAAGGCCGCGCTGGCGATGGGCGTCCTGCCCACCGCGTGGAAGCTGGTCGACAAGCGCTAGCGGCCGACGGGCCCACGGAAAGAGGCTCGCGGGGAGTGCTTGCAAGCACTCCCCGCGAGCCTCTTTCACGTGTTCAGGCACCCGCGCCGCAGATCAGTCCTTCTTGCCCGCCCCGAGCCGCTGCTTGACGAAGGCGACGACGAGGACCAGCGCGGCGACGAGCAGCGACAGCAGCACGGTGGTGCGCCCGTCGTGCTCGGTGTCGGTCAGCATGTAGCCCAGCACGAAGACGATCAGGGCGGCGGCGGCCCAGGTCAGATACGGGAACAGCCACATCCGCACCACCAGCTTCTCCGGCGCCTCGGCCTGGATGATCCGGCGCAGCCGCAGCTGGGAGAAGCAGATCACCAGCCACACGAAGAGGGCCACGGCACCGGAGGAGTTGACCAGGAAGAGGAAGACGGAGTCCGGGAACTCGTAGTTGAAGAAGACGGCGACGAAGCCGAACACCACGGAGACCAGGATCGCCGTCCGCGGCACCCCACGCCGGGTGGTCCGGGCGAAGGCCCGCGGCGCGTCACCGCGCTCACCGAGCGAGAAGGCCATGCGGGAAGCGGTGTAGAGCCCGGAGTTCAGGCAGGACAGCACGGACGTCAGCACGATGAAGTTCATGATCTGACCGGCGTTGGCGATGCCGAGCGAGTCCAGCGCGGCGACGTACGAGCCCTTGTCGACGATCGACTGCGCGTCCCAGGGCAGCAGCGCGACCACGACGAAGATGGAGCCCAGGTAGAAGACGGCGATGCGCCAGATGATGCTGTTGGTCGCCTTGGTGACCGCCCGCTGCGGGTCCTCGGACTCACCGGCGGCGAGGGTGGGGATCTCACTGCCCATGAAGGAGAAGACGACGAGCAGCACACCGGTGAGGATGGCCCCGGGCCCGTTCGGCAGGAATCCGCCGTGTTCCGTCAGGTTGCCGAGCCCCGCCTGCTCGCTGTCCACGCCGGGCAGCACGCCGAAGACGGCCAGCCCGCCGACGACGATGAACGCGGCGATGGCGACGACCTTGATCCCGGCGAACCAGAACTCGAACTCGCCGTAGGAGCCGACGGAGGCGAGGTTGGTGGCGGTCAGCACGACCATCACGATCAGCGCCCACCCCCACTGCGGCACGGCGGGGATCCACCCCTCCAGGATCTTGGCCCCGGCCGTCGCCTCCACGGCGAGCACCACGACCCAGAAGAACCAGTACAGCCAGCCGATGGAGAACCCGGCCCAGGGCCCGAGCGCCCGGTCGGCGTGCGCGGAGAAGGAACCCGAGGTCGGATTGGCGGCCGACATCTCCCCCAGCATCCGCATCACCAGCACCACGAGCGTGCCGACGAGGGCGTATGAGAGAAGGATGCCGGGTCCCGCGGTGGCGATTCCGGTACTGGAACCCACGAACAGTCCGGCCCCGATGACGCCGCCGATGGCGATCATCGAGAGATGGCGGTTCTTGAGCCCGGCCTGAAGCCCGGACCCGGGTCGCGAGGGGCCCGCGGGCTCCTCCTCGGGTGTGGTCAAGGTCGGCTGCGAAGTCATGGGGAGGGTTTTCCTTTGCGCCGGTCGTGCACTTTCCCGTACGAGCGGTGTACGAGCCGGACCAGTGAAACGGAGGTGAACGGATTCGGGAACCTTTGAATCCGGATCGTTACTTGAGCTTTTCCTGAGCTTCCATTGCTTCACGTGCTCTTCTCAGGGCTGCCACCCCGGGAGTCCGCGTCTCGCCCCGCGTGTCACACTCGACGCATGCGCGTGTATCTCGGCTCGGACCATGCGGGCTTCGAACTCAAGAACCACCTCGTCGAATGGCTCGAGGCGGCGGGCCACGAGCCCGTCGACTGCGGCCCGCACCTCTATGACGCCCAGGACGACTACCCGCCCTTCTGCCTGCGCGCCGCCGAGCGCACGGCCGCGGACCCCGACGCCCTCGGCATCGTGATCGGCGGCTCCGGCAACGGCGAGCAGATCGCGGCGAACAAGGTGAAGGGCGTGCGCGCGGCGCTGGCCTGGAGCGAGGAGACGGCGTCGCTGGGCCGCCAGCACAACAACGCCAACGTCGTCGCGGTCGGCGCCCGCATGCACACGCAGGACGAGGCGACGAAGTTCGTCGAGACCTTCCTCGCCACCCCGTTCTCCGGCGACGAACGCCACATCCGCCGCATCGACATGCTCACGTCCTACGAGACCACAGGCGACCTCCCCCCCATCCCGCCCCACCACCCCCAGCAGTAACACCCCCAACCGGCCCCGCCCCCGTCAGCCCGGGGGCGGCGCCGACCCGGGCACGCGAGCCTGTCGGATGGGGATGACCCCCCAGGCCGGCCGAACGCAGGGGAACGTCCCGGGAGAGGTGCAGGGGGCGGAGTCCCCGCCGGGGTGCGGGGAAACGGTCCTGGCGGGGTGCGGGAAACTGGCCCGGATAGGTGCAGGAACGGCCCTGGCGGGACGCAGGAAGACGGGCCTGGTGGGGTGCAGGGGAACGGCCCTGGCGGGGTGCGGGGCACCGAGCCCGCAGGGGTACAGGGGAACGGCCCTGGCGGGGTGCAGGGAAACCGGCCCGGAGGGGTGCAGGGGACGGAGTCCCCGCCGGGGTGCGGGGCGGAGCCCCGCGGCTGGTCGAGCCTCTCGACCCACCGAGTCGGGCGGGCGGGTGGGCAAACGCAGGCCAAGACCCCGCAGAGCACCCCGTGGGCAAAGGCAACCCAAGACCCCGCGGAGCACCCCGTGGGCAAAAGGTACCGAAAGGACACTCCCGTGCCAGAGGGGCACACCATCCACCGGCTGGCCCAGGACTACACTGCCGCTTTCGCCCGGACGGCAGTCCACGTCACCAGCCCCCAGGGCAAGTTCGCCGACTCCGCGGCCCTCCTCGACGGCACCGTCCTGACCACCGCCGACGCCCACGGCAAACACCTCTTCCTGGGCTTCGGCACAGCCGGGGACGCGGACGAGAACCCCACCTGGGTCCACATCCACCTCGGCCTCTTCGGCAAGGTCACCTTCGGCCCCACCCCCGCGCCCCCGCCCACGGACACCGTCCGCCTCCGCCTCGCGAACCACACCGCGTACGTCGACCTCCGCGGCCCCACCACCTGCGCCCTGATCACACCCCCGGAGAAGCAGGCGATACACGACCGCCTCGGCCCCGACCCGCTGCGCCCGGACGCCGACCCCGCGGCCGCCCACCGCCGGATCTCCCGCAGCCGCACCACCATCGCCGCCCTGCTCATGGACCAGAAGGTCATCGCCGGCGTCGGCAACGTCTACCGTGCCGAGGTCCTCTTCCGCCACGGCATCGACCCGTACCGCCCCGGCAAGGACATCACCCCCGCCGAGTGGGACGCGATCTGGCAGGACCTCACCGCCCTCATGCGCGAGGGCGTGCGCAACAACCGCATCGACACCGTCCGCCCCGAGCACACCCCCGAGGCCATGGGCCGCCCGCCCCGCGTCGACGACCACGGCGGCGAGGTCTACGTCTACCGGCGGGCGAACCAGCCCTGCCACCTCTGCGGCAGCCCGGTCCGCACCGCCGACCTCGCCGCCCGCAACCTCTTCTGGTGCCCGGCCTGCCAGCGGCGTTAGCGCCCCGCGCCCGTGCTCAGAACCCGTGCGGCAGCCACGGCGCCACGTCCGAGCCGAAGCCCACCGACGCCGCCGCCAGCGCCCCGGGCCGCGCCTCGCGCACCCGCCCGGCCGCCCCCAGCGAACCGAGGCTCACGCCCCCGAGGTACGCCGCCCCCAACTCCCGTACCGACAAAGCGAGATCGGCCGCGTCCGACGTACGCTCGCACGACGCCCCCTTCGCATCGCCGCTCAGCCGCCAACGCCCCGCGTTCCAGGGGCAGAAGGCGTCCTCGACCTCGAACACCACGTCCACCGGCGCTTGGTAGGTCCGCGCCGCGAGCGCCGCCCCCACGTCCACCAGCCGTACGTACAACGCGTCCCGCAGCTCCGGCCGGCACCGCCGGATGTCCGACACCTGGTGCCGCCACGCCTCGTCGACCGGCCGCCCCCGCACCGCCAGCGTGGAGGTCAGGTCGATGTCGTACAGGAAGCGCCAGAGCGCCGCCTCGGTCGCCGGATCGAGGCCGGCCAGGTCGTCGAGGGCCACCGTGCCCTTGGGACCCTCGGGCCCCCAGGCCGGCCGTACCCGGAACCGCGCGTACCCGGTGACCTCGCCGTCCCGCCGGGCGACCACGCACTGCAAGGGCGAGGCGCCGTCCCGCCCGCTCTCCGGGTCGAGCAGCGCCAGCCGCTCCCAGCCGGGCCGCCGCTCCAGCATCCCGGGCCGCCCCGGCACCAGCCGCGCGTACACCGCCTCGCACGCGTCGAGCACGTCCGCGGGCGCCTCGTACCGCAGCCGTACGTCATCCGTACCGGCCGGCACCGACAGCCGGACCCGGCTCGTGTCGATCTCCGCGCTGAGCCCGAAGGTCGCGGCGCCGTACCCGAACCGGCCGTAGATCGCCGGCTCGGAGGCCGTCAGCACGGCCAGCGGCTCGCCCCAGGCCCGTACGTCGTCCAACTGCCGCCGCATCATCGACGTCAGTACGCCCCGGCGCCGGTGCGTGGCGGCGACGCTCACCATCGTCACGCCCGCGGCGGGCACCAGCGCGCCGCCCGGCACGGTCATCCGGAAGGCGAACGCCCCCGCCGTCCCGACGCACGCGCCGCCCTCCGCGTCGTCCTCCCAGACCCCGATCGACCGGTCGACCTGCGTCAGCTCCCGGTACAGCTCCAACTCCTCGGCGGGCTCCGGAACCCCGCTGAAGGCACGGATCAGCGTCCCGTACCACTCGTCCCACTCGTCGCGCCGCAGCACTCGCGGCTCCGTCTTCACACCGCCGTCTTTACCCGTGGAGCTTTCCATGCAGCATGCGTATCAGGGCCGCGCGGGACGGGCGAGGGAATTTCCGCCGGGGTGCGGCGCGGGAGCCGTTCGTGAAGTTCACTGTGAAGTCCGGCCCCGGACGGGGGACAAGTAGGACCTCCCGTGCCAAGCGGCCGGTTCGATGGATAGGGTCCCGAACTAATGGCAGCAGGACGACAGCGGCGCGCGGAGGCCGAGACGTTCACGGCCCGGTGGAAGAAGCAGTGGCACCGGGCCCGCGTCGGCGTGCGCCGAGCCGCCGTCGACTACTTCCGCGGCGACGGCTCGGACTGGATCGCGCTCGCCGGACTGCTGCTGACCATCCCCGTCATCGCGGCCACCACGATGGCCAACTCGGTGTGGTGCTCGCCCTCCGCGCTGGTCATCCCGATCGTCGCGGGCGGCCTGCTGCTGCGCCCGGCGAGCCTGCTCGGCCTGTACGCCGCGGCGGCCACCGCGCTGATCGTGGAATCCGTGCAGCTCGGTCCGTACACCGAGGGCCCCTCCCGGGTCACGCCCGGTGTGGTCCTGGTGGTCGCGGCCTGCGGTTTCTTCGGACTCCTCGTCGCCCAGTTCCGCAGCCGGGTCGGCGTGCCCTGGCGGCGCGGCGGCACCATGCTCTTCGACCTGCGCGAACGCATCCGCGTCCAGAGCAAGCTGCCCAAACTGCCGAAGGGCTGGCACCGCGAGATGGCGCTGCGCCCGGCGGGCGGGCAGTCCTTCTCCGGCGACTTCGTCGTCGCGGCCCGCACGAACGGCGGCCGGACGCTGGAGGTCGTCCTCACCGACGTCTCCGGCAAGGGCATGGACGCGGCCTCGCGCGCCCTGCTGCTGTCGGGCGCCTTCGGCGGACTGCTGGGCAGCCTGCCCCCGCACGCCTTCCTGCCGGCCGCCAACGGCTACCTGCTCCGCCAGGACTGGGACGAGGGCTTCGCCACCTCCATCCACCTCGTCCTGGACCTCGACTCCGGCGACTACGAGCTGTACTCGGCCGGGCATCCGCCGGGCCTCCAGCTCAGCGCGGGCACCGGCCGCTGGGAGGAGAAGTCGGCCGAGGGTCCGCTGCTCGGGGTGTACGACGGTGCGCAGTTCGACCAGGTGAAGGGCTCGCTGCGGCCCGGGGACGTGCTGATGCTGTTCACGGACGGCCTGGTGGAGACCTCCGAACGGGACATCGCCGAGGGCATCGACCGCCTCACCGGCGAGGCCGACCGCTATGTCGCGGGCGGCTTCCACGGCGCGGCCTGGCACCTGATCGAGGCGGTGGCCAAGGACGTCAACGACGACCGGGCGCTGCTGCTGATCTGCCGGGAGGGCCCGACCGCCCAGTCCGCCCCGGCCACCGCCACGGACTGAGGCCCTGCGGCCCGCCCCGGCATACTGGGCCCATGCCGCCCTCGTCCCACGACTCCGCACCGCCCGCCCCGCCGCTCTCCCCGGCCGAGGTCGAGGCCACCGCCCGCGCCGCCCACGCCGGACAGACCGACAAGGCGGGCCGGCCGTACGCGGAACACCTGCGGGCCGTCGCGGAGGGCGTACGGGCGCGCGGCGGCGACGACGAGCAGATCGCGGCCGCCTGGCTGCACGACGCCGTCGAGGACGACGCGCTGAGCGAACGCTGGCTGGAGGGCGCGCCGCTGAGCCGCCGTACCAAGGACATCGTCCTGGCCCTCACCAAGCGGCCGGGGGAGCCGCCCGAGGCGTACGCCGCGCGGATCCTGGCCACCCCCGGCGCGCGGCTGGTCAAGGAGGCGGACCTGGCGCACAACGCGGACCCCGCGCGGCTGGCCGTCCTCGACGAGGCCACCCGCACACGACTGGCCGAGAAGTACCGGCACATGCGCGCACTTCTCGGCCAGGAGTGACCCACCGGTCCTAGACGGAGACCTTCTCGCCGCTGGGGGTCGGCGCGGCGGACGCGGTCGCCGTGTCGCGCGCCTCGGACCGCTCCCGCTTCTCGCGGCCCCGGGCGGCGTCCCCGGGGTCCCGCTTGAAGGCCCAGTCCATCCTCGGCTCCACCACGTACCGCAGCACCCGCTGGACGGGCTTGGTGCACAGCAGGGTGACGGCACCGGCGCCGAGGACGGTGAGCCCGATCTCGCCGAGCGGCCGGTCCAGGAAGGGGTGGTGGAACCAGCCCGTGTAGGTGCCCTCCTTCACCAGGAAGCCGTGCAGCAGGTAGCCGTAGATCGTGCCGGCGCCGAGCGCCGTGAACCACATGCGCCGGCCGGGCACCCACGCGAAGAAGCACGCGGTCAGCACCACGGAGCAGCCGAAGAGCGCCAGCGTCAGGACGGGCCCGGACCACCAGGGGGCGCCCGTCTCCTGCATGGCGGCGTTGCGGTAGAACCAGCCGGTCTCCATGCGCGGCACCGACCACCAGGCGATCACCACCGCCGCCGCGACCACCGGCACGGACAGGACCCGCACCGAGCGGCGCCGCACCCACTGGAAGTGCTCGGGCCGCAGGACCAGACCCAGCACGAAGCACGGCAGGAACTGCAACACCCGCTGCATGTTCAGGTCGTTGCCCACGCTGGGCGTCACGGAGGCCAGCGCGGCGATGCCGAGGGCGATCGGGAGCGGCCAACGGACCGTCCGCCAGATGGGGGTGGTCAGCCGCCAGACGAACAGCGCGCACAGGAACCACAGGAGGTAGGTGGGGTCCAGCAGGCTGAAGTCGCTCTGCGGGTCCTCGCTGACCCGGCGGTGCAGCGTGTAGGCGACCTCGAAGACGAGGTAGGGGACGGCGACACCGGTGATCAGCCGTTTGACGCGCTTGGGGCTCAGGTCGAAACTGCGCGAGAAGTAGCCGGAGATGACGATGAACGCCGGCATGTGGAACGTGTACAGGACCCGGTAGAGGGTCTCCACGGTCCGGTTCCCGTCCAGGATCTGTCCCCAGGCGTGGCCCACACCGACCAGCACGATCGCCAGGTACTTGGCGTTGTCGAAGAACGCGTCGCGCTGCCGGCTCGGCGGGGAGGGCGGGGACGGCGACTTCCGGTCGCCCTGAGGTCGCAGCGAGCTAGTCATGCGACCCCCCGCCGAGAACTCGGCGAGTGGTCACAGGACCTCGCTGCTCTGGTGGGGGACGAGGCAGCGTAGAACATCTGAGGCACCCTAGCGTTCTCCGTGGGAATCAGTAAAACCCTCGACGTTATTCCTGCATTTCGGGTCCTGAGCACGGTGTGAGTACCGTTCGGCTACCCCGGTATTTCGGGAACTCGGCCTCTCCGGCCGCGTGACGGCCCCCACATCCCCGACCCGTCCCCGCGCGCCCAAGTTCCTCCTGGAGCACCCCACTTGTCGTGACACATCATGACTAAACCGCGCATAAGACCGGCGGGCGACTCCGCTGGAATGTCCGCTTCAATGCGCTTACAGGCCTCATGGGTGATCCTGTGATCTCCCTGTGATGACCGTGTCGGGGTACCCGCCGATGCGCCGCCGATGTCCTCGCCGACGTGTCCGCCGCGGCTATTCGAAATATCTGCGAACGCGTTGTGTGGACATGGAAACGAAGCGGCCCGAATTCCCCGCACGGGTACCCCTTCGAAATTCTGTACGGGGTGCGGTGCCGGGTTGCGCCCGCGTGCGCGGGGGAGCGTGTCGCCGGAGGAACCGGCCGGACGATGTGTCACCCGCCGCATGACGGGGCCCGGTTGGTGGCACGATGGTTCTGGCGGGGGTGTGCGGTGCCGCACCTCCGGGCGGCAGTGCGGACCGACCGAGGGTGTGATCAGTTGTGGCCATTTCACTGTCAGTGGTGCTGCTCTTGGGGATCATCCTGGTGGTGCTGCTGCGCGGAGGCTCGATCAAGGGGGGGCCGGCGATCGTCGCGGTCCTCTTCGGCTTCTTCCTGGCCTCGACCGGCGTGGCCGACGACATCCAACGCTTCCTGGACTCCATAGCGGAGACGATCAACGACATCCAGTTCTAGCCCGCCGCTCGCAGGCCCCCGTGCGACCCGGGCAGCCCCCGGACCGCACAAAGGCCTCCGGCCCGATCCCCTGGGGGACCGGGCCGGAGGCCTCTCGGAGCGGGCGACGGGAATCGAACCCGCGTAGCCAGTTTGGAAGACTGGGGCTCTACCATTGAGCTACGCCCGCACAGCACGCACCGCGGGTCGGTGACCGCGGCACTGCACGCATCGTAGCGGGTCGTCCCCCCTCGCCGCACACCCCTTCCGGTCCGCGCCGGACCTTCACGGACCCCCGGGAAACTCTGCCGCGCCCGGTGCCTGGCGGCATGTACCCTACGTGTCGCACCAGACGGGGTGTGGCGCAGCTTGGTAGCGCGTCCGCTTTGGGAGCGGAAGGCCGTGGGTTCAAATCCCGCCACCCCGACCACCGGCCGATCCGTCGAGTGATCGCCTTTTGGGCCGTGTAGTCGCTGCCGTTACTATGCAAGCTGCACGCCCGTGTGTCATCAGCGTCTGAAGTCTCCGGGCGGCGAAATTTGCCGGACACTCTGGTTCCGGCAGAACCCAAGAAGTCAGCCACCAAGGAGACCGAACCGTGAAGAGCGCCGTGGAGACCCTGAACCCGACCCGGGTTCGGCTCACTGTCGAGGTGCCCTTCGAGGAGCTCAAGGACAGCCTCGACGCGGCGTACAAGAAGATCAACCAGCAGGTCACGGTGAAGGGCTTCCGCAAGGGCAAGATCCCGGCCCGGGTCATCGACCAGCGGTTCGGCCGCGGTGCGGTGCTGGAGGAGGCGGTCAACGACGCGCTTCCGAAGTTCTACACCGACGCGGTCAACGAGGCCGAGCTGAACCCGCTCGGCCAGCCCGAGGTCGACATCACGGAGCTGAAGGACGGCGAGACGCTGAACTTCACCGCCGAGGTCGACATCCGCCCCGCCATCGAGATCCCGGACTACTCCGGCATCGAGGTCGAGGTCGACGCCGTCGAGGTCAGCGACGAGGACGTCGAGAAGTCGGTGGAGCAGCTGCGCGAGCGCTTCGCCTCCACCTCCCCGGTCGAGCGCGCCGCCGCCGACGGCGACGTGATCACCCTTGACCTGAAGGCCAAGGTCGACGGCGAGGTCCTGGAGGACGGTGTCGCCGACGGCGTGTCCTACACCGTCGGCTCCGGCGAGCTGCTGGACGGCATCGACGACGCCGTGAAGGGCCTGGAGGCCGGTGGCGAGGCCACCTTCACCTCCGAGCTCAAGGGCGGCTCGGCGGCCGGCAAGGAGGCCGAGGTCACCGTCAAGGTCACCCAGGTCGCCGCGCGCGAGCTGCCCGAGCTGGACGACGACTTCGCGCAGCTCGCCTCGGAGTTCGACACGCTGGAGGAGCTCAAGGCCGACAGCCGCAAGCGCCTGGCCAACATGAAGCAGTACGACCAGGCCACGCAGGCCCAGGAGCGCGTCCTGGACAAGCTGCTGGAACTGGTGGAGGTCCCGGTCCCCGAGAAGCTCCTCGAGGACGAGATCAACACCCGCAAGCACAACCTGGAGCACCACCAGCTCGGCCAGATGGGCCTCGACCTGGAGAAGTACCTGGAGCTCCAGGGCAAGACCGCCGAGGAGTTCGAGACCGAGACCCGTGAGGCCGCGGTCAAGGGCATCAAGACCCAGTTCGTCCTCGACGAGCTGGTCAAGCAGGAGAAGCTCAACGTCAGCCAGGAAGAGCTGACCGAGCACCTCATGCGCCGCGCCGCCTCCTCCGGCATGTCCCCCGACCAGTTCGCCCAGGCCGTCGTCGAGCAGGGCCAGGTCCCGCTCCTCGTCGGCGAGGTCGCCCGCGGCAAGGCCCTGGCCGCCGTGGTCGAGAAGGCGACGGTCAAGGACACCAACGGCGAGATCGTCGACCTGGACGACGAAGAGGACGAGGAGACGGAGGCCACCGAGGCCGCCGCCGAGTCCGCCGACGCCGAGAAGGCCGACGACAAGGCCGAGGAGAAGACCGAGGGCTGACCCCCTCGCGTCTCCCCAGACGGACGCAGAACGGGCCCCGGACATCATGCCGGGGCCCGTTCCCCATACGGCGGGACAGCTCCACCCAGGGGCGCGGGGAACTGCGCGAGCAACGACGACGCGCCCGCACCCGGCGACCCATTGGCACTGCCACGGCGCTACGCCCCCGGCGAACACCGCAGGAACCGGGATGGCGCCGCAGGCCCACCGCGTTAGGGTCCATGAATACGAGGGCAGGGGAGTCCCCGAAAGCGGCTCCAGCCCCGCAGGGAAACGTGAGACGGCCCGGCGCCGTCGTAAGACGAGCAGGTGGATACGTGACGAATCTGATGCCCTCAGCCGCCGGCGAGCCCTCTATCGGTGGCGGCCTCGGCGACCAGGTCTACAACCGACTGCTCGGCGAGCGGATCATCTTCCTCGGCCAGCCGGTCGACGACGACATCGCCAACAAGATCACCGCACAGCTGCTGCTCCTTGCCGCCGACCCGGACAAGGACATCTTCCTGTACATCAACAGCCCGGGCGGTTCGATCACGGCCGGTATGGCGATCTACGACACCATGCAGTTCATCAAGAACGACGTGGTGACGATCGCGATGGGGCTCGCGGCCTCGATGGGACAGTTCCTGCTCAGCGCGGGCACCCCGGGCAAGCGCTTCGCCCTGCCGAACGCCGAGATCCTCATCCACCAGCCCTCCGCCGGCCTCGCCGGTTCCGCGTCGGACATCAAGATCCACGCCGAGCGGCTGCTGCACACCAAGAAGCGCATGGCCGAGCTCACGGCCCAGCACACCGGCCAGACGATCGAGCAGATCACCCGCGACTCGGACCGCGACCGCTGGTTCGACGCCTTCGAGGCCAAGGAGTACGGCCTCATCGACGACGTGATCCCCACGGCCGCCGGCATGCCGGGCGGCGGCGGCACGGGCGCCTGAGCCATCCTCCGCCCCGAGCCGACCGCCTCAGCCCCTTTACAGGAGACACTGTGAACGACTTCCCCGGCAGCGGCCTGTACGACCGCTCGCGTGCCGAGTACACCGGCCCGACCGCCGAGTCCCGCTACGTCATCCCGCGCTTCGTCGAGCGCACCTCGCAGGGCGTGCGCGAGTACGACCCGTACGCGAAGCTCTTCGAGGAGCGGGTGATCTTCCTCGGCGTCCAGATCGACGACGCCTCGGCCAACGACGTCATGGCGCAGCTGCTGTGCCTGGAGTCGATGGACCCCGACCGGGACATCTCGGTCTACATCAACAGCCCCGGCGGCTCCTTCACCGCGCTCACGGCCATCTACGACACGATGCAGTACGTGAAGCCGGACGTCCAGACGGTCTGCATGGGCCAGGCCGCCTCCGCCGCCGCCGTCCTGCTGGCCGCCGGCACGCCGGGCAAGCGCATGGCGCTGCCGAACGCCCGCGTCCTGATCCACCAGCCGTACAGCGAGACCGGCCGCGGTCAGGTCTCCGACCTGGAGATCGCCGCCAACGAGATCCTGCGGATGCGCTCGCAGCTGGAGGAGATGCTGGCCAAGCACTCCACCACGCCGGTCGAGAAGATCCGCGAGGACATCGAGCGCGACAAGATCCTCACGGCCGAGGACGCGCTGAGCTACGGCCTGATCGACCAGATCATCACCACCCGGAAGATGGACAACTCCTCTCTCCGCTAGGCGGGAGGCTGTATCGTCTGCCGCTCCTTGGCACGGTTTGACGCGATTCACGTCAAAGGGAACCGTGCCAAGGGGGGCCCGGACGAGGGGCCCGGCAAGGTACCGTCGGACATAAGGCAGCACCAGGAGTCCGCCCGCCGTCGACGCGACGTCGACGTCCGGGAGTCTCCCAGGCGAAGGGGAAGCACACCGTGGCACGCATCGGTGACGGCGGCGATCTGCTCAAGTGCTCGTTCTGCGGAAAGAGCCAGAAGCAGGTCAAGAAGCTCATCGCAGGGCCCGGTGTGTACATCTGCGACGAGTGCATCGACCTCTGCAACGAGATCATCGAGGAGGAGCTGGCCGAGACCAGCGAGGTGCGCTGGGAGGAGCTCCCGAAGCCCCGCGAGATCTACGAGTTCCTCGAGAGCTACGTGGTCGGCCAGGAAGCGGCCAAGAAGGCCCTCTCCGTCGCGGTGTACAACCACTACAAGCGGGTCCAGGCCGGCGAGAACGGCGGCGCCCAAGGGCGCGAGGACGCCATCGAGTTGGCGAAGTCCAACATCCTCCTGCTGGGCCCCACGGGCTCCGGCAAGACCCTCCTCGCCCAGACCCTCGCCCGCATGCTGAACGTGCCCTTCGCGATCGCCGACGCCACGGCGCTCACCGAGGCCGGGTACGTCGGCGAGGACGTCGAGAACATCCTGCTCAAGCTGATCCAGGCCGCGGACTACGACGTCAAGAAGGCCGAGACCGGGATCATCTACATCGACGAGATCGACAAGGTCGCGAGGAAGAGTGAGAACCCCTCCATCACGCGCGACGTGTCGGGCGAGGGCGTCCAGCAGGCCCTGCTGAAGATCCTGGAGGGCACCACGGCCTCCGTCCCGCCGCAGGGCGGACGCAAGCACCCACACCAGGAGTTCATCCAGATCGACACGACGAACGTGCTGTTCATCGTGGGCGGTGCCTTCGCGGGCCTGGAGAAGATCATCGAGGGCCGGGCCGGCGCCAAGGGCATCGGCTTCGGCGCGCAGATCCGCTCCAAGCGGGAGATCGAGTCCAAGGACCAGTTCGAGCAGGTCATGCCGGAGGACCTGGTCAAGTTCGGCATGATCCCCGAGTTCATCGGCCGGCTCCCGGTCATCACCTCGGTGCACAACCTCGACCGCGAGGCGCTCCTCCAGATCCTGGTCGAGCCGCGCAACGCCCTCGTCAAGCAGTACGAGCGCCTCTTCGAACTCGACGGCGTCGAGCTGGACTTCGAGCGCGAGGCCCTGGAAGCCATCGCCGACCAGGCCATCCTCCGCCAGACCGGCGCGCGCGGCCTGCGGGCCATCATGGAGGAAGTCCTCCAGGGCGTGATGTACGAGGTCCCGTCCCGCAAGGACGTGGCCCGGGTCGTCATCACCGCCGACGTGGTCCTCTCCAACGTCAACCCCACGCTGATCCCCCGGGATTCGCGGGGGCGGGGCCCGGGCGAGCAGAAGACGGCGTAGCCGCACGGTACGGACACACGTGGAAGGGGCCCGGTCGAGAGACCGGGCCCCTTCCACGTGGTCGCTCGGCGTCAGGCCTTGACGCGGATCTCCTTGCGGAGCTTCGTGGTGATGTCGACGGCGACGTCCTTCGTCACACCCTTGGTGGCGTCGCCCGGGGAGACCAGGGCGATCGTGCTGTAGTCGGCCCAGGCGCAGATCCAGTCGGTCTTCTCCTTCTTGGAGACCGGGTTGGTGCCCTGCACGCCCTGGCACTTCATGACCGCGCCGTCGATGTCGACCGACTCGGGTTCGCCCACGGCCTTGCCGCCACCTCCTGTCTCGGAGGAGGAGGACGAGTTCTCCTCGGACTCCTTCTTGAACTCGGCGAAGAACTTGTCGAGCACCGCCTCCGGGTCCGAGATCTTCCCGTACGCGCCGATGTAGGTGATGCCCTTGGCGGTCGCCATCTCACTGGGGTCCGGGGCAGTGCTCGGGTCCGAAGGGTCGTACCCGGTGAGGTCGGCGGTGGTGTAGAACCCGGTCACGCTCGTGCCGTCCTTGACGCCGCTCTTCTCAAGGTCCTTGACCGTGTCCGAGTCGGTCTCGGCGGCCTCGTCGCTGGCGCGCTTGTAATCGGTGAGCACCGTCGCCGGCGTCGTCAGCTTGTGGGCGCCGTCGTCCTCCAGGCCGCCCGCGCCGCCGCCTCCGCCGATCACGAAGTAGGCGCCCACGCCGATCGCCGCGACGACGGCGACCGCGCCGATGATCAGACCGGCCTTCTTCTTGCCGCCACCGCCCGCGGCCGGGGGCTGCGGCATGCCGTACGGCTGCTGGCCGTAGGGCGGCTGCTGACCGTACGGGGGCTGCTGACCGTACGCGGGCTGCTGGCCGTACGGCGGAGCCTGCGGCGGGACGCCGCCCTGCTGGGGCTGCTGCGGGTAGCCGTAACCCGGCTGCGGGGGCGGCGTCTGCTGGGGGTAGCCGTAGCCGGGCTGGGGGGCCTGCGGCGGCTGCTGGCCGTACGGTCCCGGCTGGCCGTACGGTCCGGGCTGCTGGGGCTGCCCGCCGTACGGGCCCGGCTGGTTGTGACTCATTCCTGGGTTCCCCCTCAGATGCTTTACGTGATGCTGACATCCTGACTCAGACCTGGCGTGCGCAGGTCACCGGGGGCCGCACCGTTACAGAAGAAACGCGTTTCGGGACCGGGCCGTGACGCCCGTAAACTGACCCCCGTGACCGAGAACTCTCAGCAGCCGCAGCCCGCACCCAGCACCGAACTGCCGACCCAGTACACGCCGGCCGAGGTAGAGGGGCAGCTGTACGAGCGCTGGGTGGAACGGGGTTACTTCGAGGCCGACGCGAAGAGCGAGAAGCCGCCGTACACCGTCGTCATCCCGCCGCCGAACGTCACGGGCAGCCTGCACCTCGGGCACGCCTTCGAGCACACGCTCATCGACGCCCTGACCCGCCGCAAGCGCATGCAGGGCTACGAGACGCTGTGGCAGCCCGGCATGGACCACGCCGGCATCGCCACGCAGAACGTCGTCGAGCGCGAGCTGGGCAAGGAGGGCAAGTCCCGGCACGACCTGGGCCGGGAGGCCTTCGTCGAGCGCGTCTGGCAGTGGAAGAGCGAGTCCGGCGGCCAGATCAGCGGCCAGATGCGCCGCCTCGGCGACGCCGTCGCCTGGTCGCGTGAGCGCTTCACGATGGACGAGGGCCTGTCCCAGGCCGTCCAGACCATCTTCAAGCGGCTCTACGACGACGAGCTGATCTACCGCGCCGAGCGCATCATCAACTGGTGCCCGCGCTGTCTGACCGCGATCTCCGACATCGAGGTCGAGTACCAGGACGACGACGGCGAGCTGGTCTCCATGAAGTACGGGGAGGGCGACGAGACCATCGTCGTCGCCACCACCCGCGCGGAGACGATGCTCGGCGACACCGCCGTCGCCGTCCACCCCGAGGACGAGCGCTACAAGCACCTGGTCGGCAAGCAGATCAAGCTGCCGCTGACCGACCGCTCCATCCCGGTCGTCGCCGACGAGCACGTCGACCCCGAGTTCGGCACCGGCGCCGTCAAGGTGACGCCCGCCCACGACCCGAACGACTTCGAGATCGGCCGGCGCCACGACCTGCCCGCCATCGCGGTCATGGACGAGCACGCCGTCATCACCGCCCACGGCCCCTTCCAGGGCCTGGACCGCCTCGAAGCCCGCTCCGCCATCGTCGCCGCGCTGCGCGCCGAGGGCCGGATCGTCGCCGAGAAGCGGCCCTACGTCCACTCCGTCGGCCACTGCTCGCGCTGCAAGACCACCATCGAGCCGCGCCTGTCCATGCAGTGGTGGGTCAAGGTCGGCCCGCTGGCGAAGGCCGCCGGTGACGCGGTCCGCGACGGCAAGGTCAAGATCCACCCGCAGGAGATGGAGAAGCGGTACTTCGACTGGGTCGACAACCTCCACGACTGGTGCATCTCGCGCCAGCTGTGGTGGGGCCACCGCATCCCCGTCTGGTACGGCCCGGACGGCGAGGTCGTCTGCGTCGGCCCCGACGAGGAGCCGCCGAGCGGCGAGGGCTGGTACCAGGACTCCGACGTCCTGGACACCTGGTTCTCCTCCGGCCTGTGGCCCTTCTCCACCCTCGGCTGGCCCGAGCGGACCGAGTCGCTCGCGAAGTTCTACCCGAACTCCGTCCTGGTCACCGGCTACGACATCCTCTTCTTCTGGGTCGCCCGGATGATGATGTTCGGCCTCTACGCGATGGACGGCACCCCGCCGTTCCACACCATCGCCCTGCACGGCATGGTCCGTGACCAGAACGGCAAGAAGATGTCCAAGTCCTTCGGGAACGTCGTGAACCCGCTGGACTGGATGGACAAGTACGGCTCCGACGCGCTGCGCTTCACCCTCGCGCGCGGCGCCAACCCGGGCGTC
The DNA here is from genome assembly GCF_044765285.1 of Streptomyces sp. NPDC102490. Taxonomy (NCBI): domain Bacteria; kingdom Bacillati; phylum Actinomycetota; class Actinomycetes; order Kitasatosporales; family Streptomycetaceae; genus Streptomyces; species Streptomyces sp. NPDC102490. The sequence continues at coordinate 188,804 of NZ_JBIWJU010000007.1, read as the reverse complement.
GACGTCCCGATCGGCGAGGACTGGGTCCAGGGCTCCCGGAACTTCGCCAACAAGATCTGGAACGCCACCCGCTTCGCGCTGATGAACGGCGCGACGGTGGACGGCCCGCTGCCGGACGCGTCGAAGATGTCCTCGACCGACCGGTGGATCCTCTCCCGGCTCAACTCGGTCGTCGCCGAGGTCGACGCGTACTACGAGGACTACCAGTTCGCGAAGCTCTCCGACACCCTGTTCCACTTCGCCTGGGACGAGGTCTTCGACTGGTACGTCGAGCTGTCCAAGACCACCTTCCAGGCGGGCGGCGAGGCCGCCGAGGTCTCCCAGCGGGTCCTGGGCGAGGTCCTGGACGTCACGCTGCGCCTCCTCCACCCGGTCGTCCCCTTCGTCACCGAGACGCTGTGGACGACGCTCACCGGTGGCGAGTCGGTCGTCATCGCCGAGTGGCCCACCGACTCGGGCTTCCGGGACGCGGACGCCGAGCGGGAGATCGAGACCGTCCAGTCGGTGATCACCGAGGTCCGGCGCTTCCGTGCCGACCAGGGGCTCCAGCCCGGCCAGCGGGTCCCGGCCCGGCTGACGCTCGCGGGCAGCCCGCTCGCGGCGCACGAGGCGGCCGTCCGGCAGCTGCTGCGGCTCCAGCCGGAGGGCGAGTCCTTCACGGCGACGGCGACACTGCCGGTGGCGGGCGTCGAGGTGGCCCTCGACCTCTCCGGTGTCATCGACTTCGCCGCCGAGCGCAAGCGGCTGGCGAAGGACCTCGCCGCCGCGGAGAAGGAGAAGGCCCAGGCGAACGCCAAGCTCGGCAACGAGGCGTTCCTCGCCAAGGCGCCGGACCACGTGGTGGACAAGATCCGGGGCCGCCTCGCCAAGGCGGACGAGGACATCACCCGCATCGCCGCCCAGCTGGAAAAGCTGCCGGAGGCGTAGCCGCCGTTACGTCAGGACGGCCCCCGGTACCGTGCCGGCGCCGGGGGCCGTCACCTACCCAGGGGCGCGGGGCTGTATCGATATGCGGCTCCGCCGCCTGGGCGCGACCGGCCACAACGGTGCCGCACTCGCCGCGGGACCCAAGCCACCCCACTCCGCCGGCGCCCCGCAGGGGGTCGCGCAGCCCGGCGCTCACGGGGTGCCGCCGCGCCCACCCGTGCCGCCCCAGGCGGCACGACTGCCCGCGGTTACGGGGGACCGGGTACGTAGACTAGTCCCCGTGAGCGACAACCCCGGCGAGAACGACCAGCCCGACCCCTCCGACCCCCTCGACTCCTTCGACGAGATCATCGACGCGGAGACCACCCGCGACCCCGACCTCGCCGTCATCGAGGCCGGCAGCCGCACCCTGCGCACCCAGGGCGGCCCCCCGGAGGCCGACGTCCCCGGGCGCCCGGAGGACCCCGAGGTGGACGCGGCGCTGCGCGCCGTCGAGACGGAGCTGGCGACCCGCTGGGGCGAGACCAAGCTGGAGCCGTCCGTCACCCGGATCGCCGCGCTGATGGACGTGCTGGGCGAGCCGCAGCGCTCGTACCCCTCCATCCACATCACCGGGACCAACGGCAAGACCTCCACCGCCCGCATGATCGAGGCCCTGCTCGGCGCCTTCGAGCTGCGCACCGGGCGGTACACCTCGCCGCACGTGCAGTCGATCACCGAGCGGATCAGCCTGGACGGGGCCCCGATCTCCGCCGAGCGGTTCGTCGAGACGTACGAGGACATCAAGCCGTACGTCGAGATGGTCGACGCCCAGCAGGAGTACCGGCTGTCGTTCTTCGAGGTGCTGACCGCCATGGCGTACGCCGCCTTCGCCGATGCGCCCGTGGACGTGGCCGTCGTCGAGGTCGGCATGGGCGGCTCCTGGGACGCCACCAACGTCATCGACGGGGACGTGGCCGTCGTCACCCCCATCGACCTGGACCACACCGACCGGCTCGGCGGGACGCCCGGCGAGATCGCGGTCGAAAAGTCCGGCATCGTCAAGCAGGACGCCACCGTCATCCTCGCCCAGCAGCCGGTGGACGCGGCGCAGGTGATGCTGAAGAAGGCCGTCGACGTCAACGCCACCGTGGCCCGCGAGGGGCTGGAGTTCGGCGTCGTGGCCCGCGAGATCGCGGTCGGCGGGCAGCTGGTGACCCTGCGCGGGCTCGGCGGCGAGTACACCGAGGTCTACCTGCCGCTGCACGGCGCCCACCAGGCGCACAACGCGGCGGTGGCGCTGGCCGCCGTGGAGGCGTTCTTCGGCGTCGGCGCGCAGCGCCCCGAGTCGCTGGACCTCGACACCGTCCGCAAGGCCTTCGCCTCCGTCGCCTCGCCGGGGCGGATGGAGGTGGTGCGGCGCTCGCCGACCGTGGTCCTCGACGCCGCGCACAACCCGGCCGGCGCCCGCGTCACCGCCGAGGCGGTGGGGGAAGCGTTCCAGTTCAGCCGGCTCATCGGGGTGGTCGGTGCCAGCGCCGACAAGAACGTACGGGGGCTGCTCGAGGCCTTCGAGCCGGTCTTCGCCGAGGTCGTCGTCACCCAGAACTCCAGCCACCGCGCGATGGACGCCGACGAGCTGGCCGCGATCGCCGTGGAGGTCTTCGGCGACGACCGCGTCCAGGTCGAGCCGCGGCTGCCCGACGCCCTGGAGGCCGCGATCACGCTGGCCGAGGAGGAGGGCGAGTTCGCGGGCGGCGGTGTGCTCGTCACCGGTTCCGTCATCACCGTCGGCGAGGCCCGACTGCTCCTGAGGAGGGGCTGAGAAACCGTGCGTACGCTCTGTGCTTCCACTCTGATCGGCGAGTTCTTCGTGATCGGCTTCGCCGGACTGGTCGCCATGAAGGACCCGGACCTGTCCGTGGGGACGGTGTGGACGGTCAGCGGCATCGCCATGGTCCTCAGCGTGCTGCTGTGCGGGGTCATCACCCGGCCCGGCGGGATCGCCCTCGGCTGGGCGCTCCAGGTCGCGCTGATCGCCTCCGGCTTCGTGGTGCCGACCATGTTCTTCCTCGGCGTGATCTTCGCCGCCCTGTGGTGGGCCTCCGTGCACTACGGGCGGAAGATCGACGAGGCGAAGGCGAGGTTCGCCGCCCAGGCCGAGGCCTCCGCGCCCGACCCCGCCTGACGGGAGGGCGCGGCCCCGGCCGACGGACCCGGTGTGCCTGACGCTGCGTGACGGGGACCGCGACACGCCCGGTAACCTCATTCATCACCCGCACGACCGCACATCTCCAAGGGAGCCCTCGTGACCCAGCGCAGCCTCGTCCTCCTCAAGCCCGACGCCGTCCGTCGTGGCCTGACCGGCGAGATCATCAGCCGTATCGAGCGCAAGGCCGGCTGGCAGATCACCGCGCTGGAACTGCGCACCCTGGACAACGAGACGCTGGAGCAGCACTACGGCGAGCACAAGGGCAAGCCGTTCTACGAGCCGCTGGTCGAGTTCATGGCGTCCGGGCCGGTCGTCGCGATGGTCGTCGAGGGCGAGCGGGTCATCGAGGGCGTGCGCGCGCTGGCCGGTCCGACCGACCCGATCGCCGCCGCCCCGGGCTCCATCCGCGGGGACTACGGGGTGATCGTGCGCGAGAACCTGATCCACGCCTCCGACTCCGAGGAGTCCGCCGAGCGTGAGCTGAAGATCTTCTTCCCGGGCCGGGTCTGATCCTCCTTCGGGACACGCCGGGAGCCTCTTTTTCCTGACGCCATGTCAGCCGAATGGACCGGGCGGCGCCGGGGCGGTCGCGCGAAAGCGACCGCCCTGTGGCATATGCGCGCCTGATCGGGGGAACGGATCCCACCGTTGGCCCGTCTCCACAAGCGAGGCGGTGCGCCATCTGCTGACAATGGCGGAGACCCTCGCGCAGTGTTCGCGAAAGCGCGTCTACGATGGAAGCCTCCACGCGTCACTGCACCCACTTCGCCGACCTGAAAAGCCCTCAAAAGCTCCTGGGAAGGCCAGTCGAATCCTGATGGGGAACTCAATGTCGTTCATCGGCCGTGACATGGCTGTCGACCTCGGGACCGCCAACACGCTGGTGTACGTCAGGGGTCGCGGGATCGTACTCAACGAGCCGTCCGTCGTCGCGATCAACACCAACACCGGTGGCATCCTCGCGGTCGGCGCCGAAGCGAAGAAGATGATCGGGCGCACGCCCGGCAACATCGTTGCCGTGCGCCCGCTGAAGGACGGCGTCATCGCCGACTTCGAGATCACCGAGCGGATGCTCCGCTACTTCATTCTGAAGATCCACAAGCGGCGTTATCTGGCTCGTCCGCGGGTCGTCGTCTGTGTGCCCTCGGGCATCACCGGCGTCGAGCGCCGCGCCGTCATCGAGGCGTCGTCCCAGGCCGGCGCCCGGCAGGTGCACATCATCGAGGAGCCCATGGCCGCGGCCATCGGCTCCGGCCTGCCGGTCCACGAGGCCACGGGCAACATGGTGGTGGACATCGGCGGCGGCACCACGGAGGTCGCGGTCATCTCGCTCGGCGGCATCGTCACGGCCCAGTCCATCCGCGTCGCGGGTGACGAGCTGGACAACGCGATCATCCAGCACGTGAAGAAGGAGTACAGCCTTCTGCTGGGTGAGCGCACGGCCGAACAGATCAAGATCACGATCGGTTCTGCGTACGACCTCGACGCTGACGAGCACACCGAAATCCGCGGCCGGGACCTCGTCTCCGGGCTGCCCAAGACCGTCGTCATCTCCGCCGCCGAAGTGCGCAAGGCGATCGAGGAGCCGGTCAACGCCATCGTCGACGCCGTCAAGACGACCCTCGACAAGTGTCCGCCGGAGCTGTCCGGCGACATCATGGACCGGGGCATCGTGCTGACCGGCGGCGGTGCGCTGCTGCGCGGGCTCGACGAGCGGCTGCGCCGGGAGACCGGGATGCCGATCCACATCGCCGAGGACCCGCTGGACAGCGTGGCGCTCGGCAGCGGCAAGTGCGTCGAGGAGTTCGAAGCGCTCCAGCAGGTGCTGGACGCCTCGCCCCGCAGATGACGTAACACTTCGGTTCCGCCGTACGAGACGATCTCCTCTCGTGCGGCGGATCGTTGATATAGAGGGTTCCGGTACCGGATGCGCGTGACGCGCCCGACGTACCGCATCACCTGAATTCCCGAACACCGCCACGTACATTCCGAGATTCCCGAATTCCGACGAGGAAGGCACGGCCGCCGCACGTGAGGGACACGAAAGAGAGCCGGCTGCTCCTGGTGCTGCTGATCGCCATCGCGTTCGCACTGATCACGGTGGACATCCGCGGCGGGGAGGACTCACCGGTCGACGGTGCCCGGCAGGCCGCGGCCAATGTCTTCGGTCCGATCGAGAACGGGGTCTCCTCCGCGGTCGACCCGGTCGGCAACGCGGTCTCCGCGATCCGGGACTCCGGCGACCGGCACGACCGGCTCTCGCGGCTGGAGACCGAGAACGCGGCCCTCAAGGCGAAGCTCGGCAGCGACGAGCGCGGCCGCAGCCGGCTGAAGCAGTTCGACAAGATGCTGGGCCTCGCCGGGGCCGGGCAGTACGGCATCAAGGGCGCCCAGGTGATCGCCATAGGAGCCGCCCAGGGCTTCTCCTGGACCATCACCATCGACGCCGGCGCCAACGACGGCGTCAAGCGCGACATGACCGTCCTCAACGGCGACGGCCTCGTCGGACGCGTGACCACCGTCGGCCCGAACACCGCCACCGTGCTGCTCGCCAACGACCCGGACTTCACCGTCGGCACCCGGATGGAGTCCGGCGACGAACTCGGCTTCGCCTCCGGCCAGGGCAGCCGCCCGCTGCGCGTCGAACTCCTCAACGGCAAGGCCGACGTCAAGAAGGGCGACCGCCTCGTCACCTTCGGCTCCCAGGCCGACAGGCCGTTCGTACCGGGCGTGCCCGTCGGCACCATCACCCGCGTCGACCCCAACGGCGGCGACCTCACCCGCATCCTCGACGTCACGCCGTTCGTCAGCTTCACCAAGCTCGACATCGTCGGCGTCGTCGTCCAGGCCCCGGCGAAGGACCCGCGCGACACGGTGCTCCCGGAGAAGAAGCAGCCGAAGCCCACGCCGACCGTGACGGTCACCGTCACCCCCGGGGCCGACCCCGAGGGCCGGGCCCAGAACGACGAGGCCGGGCAGAACGACGCGACCGGGCAGAACGACGCCACCGGCCAGGACGATGCCACCGGCCAGAACGACCAGACAGAGCAGCAGAACGAGCAGCCCGAGCCGTAGGAGCCTTCACCCCATGCGCGTCAACCGGATCCTGCTGTCCGTCGCCCTGGTCGTCGTCGCCCTGGTGATCCAGGTCAGCGTCCTCGCCCGCCTCCACCTGCCCGGCGCCGTCCCCGACCTGCTGCTGCTCACCGTCCTCGGCCTCGCCCTGGTCTACGGCCACGTCGGCGGCGCCCTCGTCGGATTCGGCGCCGGCCTCCTCGCCGACCTGGCCCCGCCCGCCGACCACGCCGCCGGCCGCTACGCCCTGGTGCTGTGCGTCATCGGCTACCTCGCCGGCCTCGCCAGACCGGACAACGGACGGCTCCGCTCGGCCACCGGCCCCATGGTCGTCGTGGTCGCCGCCGCCATCGGCACCACCCTGCTCTACGCCGGCGTCGGCGCCCTCGTCGGCGACACCGCCGCCCGCCACGTCGGCCTGCCCAGCCTGCTGTTCACGGCCGCCCTGTACGACCTGCTGCTCGCGCCCTTCGTCGTCCCCGGCATCATGGCGCTCGCCCGGCGCGCCGAGCACGACCCGCTGGCCGACACCAACGCCGCCGCCCAGAGCCCCGACATCTCCTCCGGCTGGCTCTCCGGAGGCACCGGCCTGCGCATCGGCAAACAGCGCAACGGGCTGCGGGTGAAGGCGGCCCGCGCGCGCGTGGCCCGCGCCGGACGCATCAAGGGGGTCAAGCGGCTGTGACGGCCCGCCAGCACACCCGTACCCACTGCGTCAGGGGGAGGCAGCAGTGACCGCCCGCCCGTCGCCCACCACCACCCTCAACCGGATGGGCTGCGCCCATGACTAACATTCCCGAGACCGGCCGCAGCACCCGCGTCCAGACCCGGCTCGTCGTCATCCAGATCCTCGTCCTCTCCCTCCTCGCCACCCTCGGCGGCCGCCTCTGGTACCTCCAGATCCGTCAGGGCGACGAATACGCCGAGGAAGCCTCCGGCAACCACGTCCAGCAGGTCGTCCAGCCCGCCACCCGCGGCTCGATCCTGGACGCCCGCGGCGTCGCCCTCGCCGACAACGAGACCCGGCTGGTCGTCTCCGCCTCCCGCACCGACCTGCTGAAGATGAAGGACGACGGCAAGTCCGTCCTCACCAAGCTGGCCGGCGTCCTCGGCATGAAGCCCCAGGACGTCATCGACAAGGTCCGGCTCTGCGACGCCAAAACCCCCCAGCCCTGCTGGAACGGCTCGCCCTACCAGCCGATCCCCGTCACCGACGAGGCCACCGTCAAGCAGGCCCTGCAGATCCGCGAGCGCGCCGAGGACTTCCCCGGCATCACCGCCGAACCCATGGCCGTACGCCGCTACGCAGCCCCCGGCAAGTCCAACACCGCCCAGGTCCTCGGCTACCTCTCGCCGGTCACCGACGAGGAACTGCAAAAGGCCCAGGACACCGACTCGCCCTACCTGCGCTCCGACCAGGTCGGCCGCTCCGGCCTGGAACGCCAGTACGACAAGGCGCTGCGCGGCAAGGCCGGCGTCACCCGCTACGAGGTCGACAACCTCGGCCGCGTCATCGGCGAGGCCGAGTCCGACGCGGGCACCCCCGGCTCCAACCTCGTCACCAGCATCGACGCCCGCGTCCAGCGGGTCGCCGAGTACGAGCTGAACGAGGCGATGAAGGCCGCCCGCAAGGAGATGGACCGCAACACCAACCGGACTTACGAGGCCGACTCCGGCGCGGTCGTGGTGATGGAGGCCAAGACCGGTCGGGTCGTCGCCATGGCCTCCAACCCCGACTACGACCCCAACGCCTGGGTCGGCGGCATCTCCGCCAAGGACTACAAGAAGCTCACCGGCAAGGACTCCAACTACCCGCTGCTCAACCGCGCCATCCAGGGCCAGGCGGCCCCCGGCTCCATCTTCAAGGTCGTCTCCTCGGCCGCCGCGGTCGAGGCCGGCTACGACTTCGACGGCAACTACGACTGCTCCAGCGCCTACGACGTCGGTGGCCAGGTCTTCAAGAACTTCGAGTCGGCCAACGAAGGCATGATCACCATCGGCCGCGCCCTGGAACTCTCCTGCGACACCGTCTTCTACCGCCTGTCCCACCAGGAGTGGAAGAAGGACGGCGGGATGAACCCCAAGCACCCCAACGACTACTTCTACAAGGCCGCCCACCAGTTCGGCCTCGGCGCCAAGACCGGCATCGACCTCCCCAACGAGGTCAGCGGCCGCGTCCCTGACCGCCAGTGGAAGCAGGACTACTGGAAGGCCAACAAGGACGCCTGGTGCAAGTCCGGCAAGAAGGACGGCTCCTACGTCGAGAAGATCGCGTACGAGAACTGCCTCGAAGGCAACAAGATGCGCGCCGGTGACTCCATCAACTACTCCATCGGCCAGGGCGACACCCTCGTCACCCCCATCCAGATGGCCACCATCTACTCGGCCATCTCCAACGGCGGCACCCTCTACGACCCGTCCATCGGCAAGGCCGTCGTCAGCCCCGACGGCAAGAACGTCCGCGAGATCCGGCCCACGGCGCACGGCAAGCTGCCCATAAGCAAGACCACGCTGGCCAAGATGGACGAGGCCCTCGCCGGCGTCGCCAGCCGGGGCACCGCCGCCTGGCGGTTCGCCCAGGTCGGCTGGCCGCAGGACAAGATCCCGATGCACGCCAAGACCGGTACCGCCGAGGTCTACGGCAAGCAGACCACGTCCTGGTTCGCGACGTACACCAAGGACTACTCGATCGTCATGACCATCTCCCAGGGCGGCACCGGCTCCGGCGCCTCGGGACCCGCCGTCCGCAACATCTACGACGCGCTGTACGGCGTCTCCGACGACGGCGACATCGACCCGAAGAAGGCACTGCTGCCCAAGCCGCAGGCGAGCCTCCCGAAGATCAAGACGGACGGCACCATCCGCTCGCCGAAGATGCCCAGGGACGTCGTCAAGGAGCTCCAGCCCGACGAGAAGGCCTCCCCGGACGAGGAGTACGCCCCCGTCGAGGAAGGCGACCAGCCGGCGACCACCCCCAACCAGAACGGCCAGAACCGCGACACCCGCCGCCCACGACGCCGAGGCGGCGCACGGCGCGGCCCCCGGCGCGGCGGCGACGGACGAAGCCGGAGGGCGCGCGCATGACCGGGGCCAACAGCTTCCAGGTCTCCGGCTACGGACCCGAGAAGGCCGGCTGGACCCGCCTCTTCGCCCGGGACTCCATGGCGCGGCGGCTCGACTGGCCGATACTGCTGGCCGCCGTCGCGCTGTCCCTGATGGGCTCGCTGCTCGTCTACTCCGCGACCCGCAACCGCACCGAACTCAACCAGGGCGACCCGTACTACTTCCTCACCCGGCACCTCCTGAACACCGGCATCGGCCTCGCCCTGATGGTCGCCACCGTCTGGCTCGGCCACCGCGCCCTGCGCACCGCCGTGCCGCTCCTGTACGGCGCGTCCGTCTTCCTGATCCTGCTGGTGCTCACCCCGCTCGGCTCGACCATCAACGGCGCCCACTCCTGGATCAAGCTCCCGGGCGGCTTCTCCCTGCAACCCTCGGAGTTCGTGAAGATCACGATCATCCTGGGCATGGCGATGCTGCTGGCGGCACGCGTCGATGCGGGGGACCGGCCGCACCCCGACCAGCGCACCGTGCTCCAGGCCCTGGGGCTGGCCACCGTGCCGATGCTCATCGTGATGCTGATGCCCGACCTCGGGTCGGTCATGGTCATGGTCATCATCGTGCTCGGCATCCTGCTCGCCTCCGGCGCCAGCAACCGCTGGATCTTCGGACTGCTCGGCGCCGGCACCGCCGGGGCGCTCGCCGTGTGGCAGCTCGGCATCCTGGACGAGTACCAGATCGCCCGCTTCGCCGCCTTCGCCAACCCCGCCCTCGACCCCGCGGGCGTCGGCTACAACACCAACCAGGCCCGTATCGCCATCGGCTCCGGCGGACTCACCGGCTCCGGCCTCTTCCACGGCTCCCAGACCACCGGCCGGTTCGTCCCCGAACAGCAGACCGACTTCGTCTTCACCGTGGCCGGAGAGGAACTGGGCTTCCTCGGCGCGGGCCTCATCATCGCCCTGCTCGGCGTGGTCCTCTGGCGCGCCTGCAAGATCGCCCGCAGCACCCCCGACCTGTACGGCACGGTCGTCGCCGCCGGGATCGTCGCCTGGTTCGCCTTCCAGACCTTCGAGAACGTCGGCATGACGCTCGGCATCATGCCGGTCACCGGCCTGCCCCTGCCCTTCGTCTCCTACGGCGGCTCCTCCATGTTCGCCGTGTGGATAGCGGTCGGCCTGCTCCAGTCGATCACCGTGCAGCGACCGATGTCGGCGTAGCCCGGCACCCGCCCGGTGAGCGGTAAGGGGGACCGTCCCGGCCGGGTTAGGCTGGATGGTCCCCCCTGTCCGCACACAAAGGTCCCGTGAGATGCCTGCCGAAGCCACCCAGGCCGCCGAGTCCGTGTTTCCGCAGCTCGAAGCCCTGCTCCCGCATGTGCAGAAGCCGATCCAATACGTCGGCGGAGAGCTGAACTCCACGGTCAAGGACTGGGAATCCTGCGACGTCCGCTGGGCCCTGATGTACCCCGACGCCTACGAGGTCGGCCTGCCCAACCAGGGCGTCATGATCCTCTACGAGGTGCTCAACGAGCAGCAGGGCGTCCTCGCCGAGCGCACCTACAGTGTGTGGCCGGACCTGGAGGAGCTGATGCGGGAGCACTCCGTCCCGCAGTTCACCGTCGACAGCCACCGCCCGGTCGGCGCCTTCGACGTCTTCGGCCTCTCCTTCTCCACGGAGCTGGGCTACACCAACATGCTCACCGCCCTGGACCTGGCGGGCATCCCCCTGGAGGCCAAGGACCGCGGCATCGACGACCCGGTCGTCCTGGCCGGCGGCCATGCCGCCTTCAACCCCGAGCCGATCGCCGACTTCATCGACTGCGCCGTCATCGGCGACGGCGAGCAGGCCGTCCTGGAGATCACGGCGATCATCCGCGCCTGGAAGGCCGAGGGCCGCCCCGGCGGCCGCGAGGAACTCCTCCTGCGTCTCGCCAAGACCGGCGGCGTCTACGTCCCCGGCTTCTACGACGTCGAGTACCTCCCCGACGGCCGTATCGCCCGCGTCGTCCCCAACCGCTCCGGCGTCCCGTGGCGGGTCAGCAAGCACACCGTCATGGACCTCGACGAGTGGCCCTACCCCAAGCAGCCCCTCGTCCCGCTCGCCGAGACCGTCCACGAGCGCATGTCCGTGGAGATCTTCCGCGGCTGCACCCGCGGCTGCCGCTTCTGCCAGGCCGGCATGATCACCCGCCCGGTCCGCGAGCGCTCCATCACCGGCATCGGCGAGATGGTCGACAAGGGCCTGAAGGCCACCGGCTTCGAAGAGGTCGGCCTGCTGTCCCTCTCCTCCGCCGACCACACGGAGATCGCCGACGTCGCCAAGGGCCTCGCCGACCGGTACGAGGAGGACAAGATCGGCCTGTCCCTCCCCTCCACCCGCGTCGACGCCTTCAACATCGACCTGGCCAACGAGCTGACCCGCAACGGCCGCCGCTCCGGCCTCACCTTCGCCCCCGAGGGCGGCTCCGAGCGCATCCGCAAGGTCATCAACAAGATGGTCTCCGAGGACGACCTCATCCGGACCGTCGCCACGGCCTACGGCAACGGCTGGCGGCAGGTGAAGCTGTACTTCATGTGCGGCCTGCCCACCGAGACCGACGACGACGTCCTCCAGATCGCCGACATGGCCACCCGCGTCATCGCCAAGGGCCGCGAGGTCTCCGGCTCCGGCGACATCCGCTGCACGGTCTCGATCGGCGGCTTCGTCCCCAAGCCCCACACCCCCTTCCAGTGGGCCCCGCAGCTCTCCGCCGAGGAGACCGACGCCCGCCTCCAGAAGCTCCGCGACAAGATCCGCGGCGACAAGAAGTACGGCCGCTCCATCGGCTTCCGCTACCACGACGGCAAGCCCGGCATCGTCGAGGGCCTCCTCTCCCGCGGCGACCGCCGCCTCGGCGCCGTCATCCGCGCCGTCTACGACGACGGCGGCCGCTTCGACGGCTGGCGCGAGCACTTCTCCTACGACCGCTGGATGGCCTGCGCCGACAAGGCCCTGGCACCGACCGGCGTCGACGTCGACTGGTACACCACCCGCGAGCGCGGCTATGAGGAGGTCCTCCCCTGGGACCACCTCGACTCCGGCCTCGACAAGGAGTGGCTCTGGGAGGACTGGCAGGACGCCCTCGACGAGACCGAGGTCGACGACTGCCGCTGGACCCCGTGCTTCGACTGCGGGGTGTGCCCCGCGATGGACACCGAGATCCAGGTCGGCCCCACCGGCAAGAAGCTGCTGCCGCTGACGGTCAAGAACAGCGCTCCGGCCGGCTGACCACGGGGAGTCCCGTGCATGGCCGGCGGGCCGTAGTTAAATCGCTCGGCATGCTGCTCGGGGGGAATTACCGTCCGTCGTATGACCGCTTCCGATCTTCCCCCGCGTCTCGGCAGTCTGACGTTCCACGGGCCGCTGTCCGAAGTCCGAGCCGGGCGGATGGTCGCGCGGCTCGCCGCCGCCTCGCCCGCGACCGTCCTCGACATCGGCTGCGGCTGGGGCGAACTGCTGCTCCGTGTCCTGGAGTCCGTCCCCGGGGCGACGGGCGTGGGCCTGGACGTCAACGCCGAAGACCTGGCCAGGGGCAGGGAGCTAGCGAAGGAACGCGGGCTCGCCGATCGGGTCGAGTTCGTGGCGGAGTCGGCCCTCGGCACGCGACGCGGGCCCGTGGACGCGGTGCTCTGCCTGGGCTCCGGCCAGGCGCTGTGCGACCCGGGGCAGCCGTACGATCCCGGTGTCGTGCTGCGCGAGCTGCGCCGCCTGGTCCGCCCCGGCGGCCGCGTCGTGCTCGGCGAGGGCTTCTGGGAGCGCCTCCCGTCGGAGGCGGAACTGGCGGCCATGTGGCCCGGGGCGCGCGCGGGCGATCACCTGGAGCTCGGCCCGCTGGTCGACCTCGCGGTCGCGTCCGGCTTCCGGCCGGCCTGGATCGAGTCGGCGAGCAGGGAGGAGTGGGAGGAGTTCGAGTCCGGCTACCGCCATGACACGGAGCTGTGGCTCGCCGCTCACCCGGACCACCCCCTTGCCGCCGAGACCCGGGAGCGGGTCGACGGCCAGCGGTCCTCCTGGATCAACGGCTATCGCGACGTCCTCGGCATCACGTATCTGACGCTGGTGCCGGTCACCGGGTCCTGAGTCGGACTCCCTGGGATCCGAACCGGGTCCCGCGGCGTCCTTGTGAGCATGGTGGACGTGGAGAAGGCGCCCGGTGCGGAACCGCAGGCCGGGCAGGGGGAGCCGGTGCGCCGGTCGGACGCCGAGGGGTGTCTGGCCGTGGCGGTCCGGATACCGGTGCGGATCGTGGTGCTGGTGCTGGTCCTGCCGGTGCGCATGGTGTGGGACGCGCTGGTCGTCGCGGGGCGGTTCCTGCGGGACACGGTGCTGCGTCCGGCCGGGCGGGCGCTGGCGTGGCTGGGGCGGGCCCTCTTCGTGTGGCCGCTGGTCGGGCTGTGGCGGTACGTCGTCGTGCCGCTGGCCAAGGGCGTGGGGTGGCTGGGGCACGTGCTGCTCGTGGTGCCGGCGGTGTGGCTGTACCGGTGGGTGCTGACCCCGGTCGGGCACGGGCTCGGCTGGTTCTTCACCCGGGTGGGCGCGGTGCTCGCGGCGATCGGACGCGGGCTGTACGCCGGTCTGGCGTGGCTCGGGCGGTACCTGCTCGTGGTACCGGCGGTGTGGCTGTACCGGTGGGTGCTCACCCCGGTCGGGCACGCGCTTGCCTGGTGCGGCAGGGGGCTCGTCTGGTGCGGCAGGCAGGTGGCGCGGGGTGTGGGGCTGGTCGTCACCGGGGTCGGGTTCGTTCTGTACTGGACCGTCCGGGTGCTGCTGGTACTGCCGGCCCTCGCCGTGTGGCGGTGGGTGTTCACTCCGATCGGCCGGGTGCTCGCCGTCGTCGGACGGGAGGTGGCGGACGCCCTCGGGCACGCCTGGCGGATCGCCGGGCACCTCTCGCGCGCCATCGGGCGGTTCCTCGGCACCGTCCTGCGGTGGACCGTGGCCGAACCGGCGCGCTGGGTGTACCGGAGTGTGCTGACCCCGGCCGGGCACGCCGTGCGGGACGCCGTCCTGCGGCCGCTCGCCGCGGCGGGCCGCGCCGCGGGGCGGGCGACCCGGCAGGCGCTGGCCTCGGCCCGGCTGTCCGTACGGCAGGCCCGCGCCGATGTACGCCGGATGCTCTTCGGGGACCCCGCCGGGCGCCGGCCGGTGGACCGGCGGGAACCATCCGCCGCCGAGGCACGTACTCTTGGTAGGAGTACGACCGCTCTCACGAAGGACTGAACGACACTGGGCAAGCGACAGCCCGAAGGCCCGCCGCCCGTTCCCGCGGTGCAGCGCATCCGACTGCGCTACACCAAGCGCGGCCGCCTCCGGTTCACCAGCCACCGTGACTTCCAGCGCGCCTTCGAGCGTGCGCTGCGCCGCGCCGAGGTGCCGATGGCGTACTCGGCGGGGTTCACCCCGCACCCGAAGGTGTCGTACGCCAATGCCGCACCCACCGGCACGGGCAGTGAGGCGGAGTACCTGGAGATCGCGCTCACCGAAGCGCGCGACCCGGAGCGGCTGCGGCTGCTCCTCGACGAGTCGCTGCCCGCCGGGCTCGACGTCGTCGAGGCGGTCGAGGCCCGGACCTCCGGGCTCGCCGACCGGCTGACGGCCTCCGTGTGGGAGCTGCGGCTGGACGGTGTGGAGTCCGCCGAGGCCGAAGCCGCCGTCGCGGCGTTCAACGCGGCCCCGGCGGTGGAGGTCCAGCGCCGTACGAAGAACGGCGTCCGCACCTTCGACACCCGCTCCGCCGTCGCGCACCTCGAGAGCGTCACCACGCACGATTCACCGGCTGATAGGCCGACCGACCGGCCCTGTGCGATACTGCGGCTGGTTGTTCGGCACGTGACGCCTGCCGTACGACCCGACGACGTCCTGTCCGGTCTTCGCGCCGTGGCCGACCTGGCGCCGCCGGTCCCCGCAGCGGTGACCAGGCTGGCGCAGGGGCTGTTCGATGAAGAGACCGGTGCGGTGACCGACCCGCTCGCGCCCGACCGCGAGGCAGAAGCGCCCGTGCCGCATCCGGCCGCCGCTTCCGCCGCCGCGAAGGCGCCGGCGTAAGGAAGGTTCCGCGTAGGGACGGACGTCGTAGCGCCGCCCTCGAACTCGGGAGCCACCTGGGTCGGGCAGCGCACCGACCACAAGACTTTCGCCAGGCCGTGCACGACAAGGGGTACGGAACCGGCGAGACAAGACACGGAGAGCTTCCGAGCGGCGCCCGCGCCCCGGACGGCGGCAATCGCGCACCGCGCGAGCCGCGGACGTCACCGGCGGTCGGCCGACATGTCGATGCCGGACCAGGCGCGGCGCCCGGGAGCCTGACGGGAGAAACCCCCGCATGCTCGAACCGACCGAACCCACCGAGTCGTCGACCGCTTCGACGGACTCCGCATCGAACACCCCCAGCGACACCCTGCCGCCGCGCCGTCGGCGCAGGGCCGCGTCCCGCCCGGCGGGTCCGCCGTCCGGCGCCGCCGAGGCGGCGGCGGAGACCGTCGCCTCGGCCGAGGCGGCCCCCGCCGAGGTGGCCGAGGCCCCCGAGCCGGCTCCGGAGCCCGCTCCCGCCCGGCCGCGGCGCCGTGCCGTACGCCGTGCCGCCGCGCCCGCCGGGGCGCCCGCGGCGGCGGAGGCGGCCGAGACCGTCGTGCCCGCGGTCCCCGCCGCCGAGGCACCGGCGCAGGCCGAGGAGCCCGTCGAGGCCACCGAGAGCGCCGCGCCCAAGGGGCGTACCCGCCGTCGTGCCACGCGCAGCGTGACCTCGGCCAGCGAGCAGGCCGCAGCCGAGCCGACCGCAGCCGAGCCGGCCGTCACCGAGCCCGCCGCCGTGGCCCCGGAGCCCGCCGAGGCCGAGACGGAAGAGGCCGAGAGCGCCGCGCCCAAGGGCCGGACCCGCCGTCGTGCCACGCGCCGCGTGACCGCCCCGGCCGAGGCGCCCGCCGAGGCCGCCGCCGAAGCGAGCGCGCCCGAGCCCGCCGCCGCGGCCCCCGCGCCCGCGAAGGCGACGAAGACCACCGCGCCCGCCGAGAGCGCCGCGCCCGCCGCGCCCGTGGAGAGCGCCGAGTCCGGCG
Organism: Streptomyces sp. NPDC102490; assembly: GCF_044765285.1. Classification (NCBI taxonomy): domain Bacteria; kingdom Bacillati; phylum Actinomycetota; class Actinomycetes; order Kitasatosporales; family Streptomycetaceae; genus Streptomyces; species Streptomyces sp. NPDC102490. Next base: position 172,457 of record NZ_JBIWJU010000007.1, on the reverse strand, counting down.
AGGACGCCGCGCCGCGTCGTGCGCGCCGCCGGTCCACCCGTAAGGCCGCCACCGGTTTCGCCGCCCCGGCGCAGACCGCCGCGGCGTCGGACGAGGCGGAGGCGCCCAAGCGCCCGTCGCGTCCCGCGGTCGCCGTGTTCCAGGCGCCGGTGTTCGCCGAGCCCCAGTTCCAGACGCCCGAGCGGGCCGCGGCCGAGGCCGCCGCCGAGGCGGCCGGTGCCGAGCCGGCGAAGCCCGTCGAGGAGATGGAGAGCGCGGAGGCTCCGGAGGAGCAGTCCGCAGGATCGCGCCGCCGCCGCAAGCGCCGGGGCGCCGCCGCCGAGGAGGCCGCCGAGGAGCGGGCCACCGCCGCCGTCACCCAGGCCGAGCCCCAGGCGGAGGCCGACACCGAGCCCGAGCCCGAGCCCGAGTCCGACGCCGAGTCCGACGAGTCGGGCGAGGACCACGACGACGCCGACGGCTACGAGGAGTCCGGCTCGCGCCGTCGTCGTCGCCGGGGCGGCCGCCGCCGCCGCCGGGGTGACGCCGCCGACGGCGACCTGGCGGACGGCGAGGGCGAGTACGCCGCCGCCGACCGGGCCGAGCAGGACGCTTCGGACACCGCCGAGCAGGCGGAGGAGGACGCCGAGGACGGCGAGGAGGCCGCCGGGGAGAGCGGTTCCAGCAGCAGCCGGCGCCGCCGTCGCCGTCGCCGCCGGGCCGGGGACGGCTCCGGGGAGGCCGAGTCCTCCTCCGACGACCCCGAGCGCACCGTCGTCAAGGTCCGCGAGCCGCGGCCCGCGCGGGAGAAGAGCGAGCCGTCCGACGAGGTGCAGTCCATCAAGGGCTCGACCCGTCTGGAGGCCAAGAAGCAGCGCCGCCGGGAGGGCCGCGAGCAGGGCCGCCGGCGCGTGCCGATCATCACCGAGGCCGAGTTCCTGGCCCGCCGCGAGGCCGTCGAGCGCGTCATGGTCGTCCGCCAGCACGGCGAGCGCACCCAGATCGGCGTCCTGGAGGACGGGGTGCTCGTCGAGCACTACGTCAACAAGGAGCAGGCCACCTCGTACGTCGGCAACGTCTACCTCGGCAAGGTGCAGAACGTGCTGCCGTCGATGGAGGCCGCCTTCATCGACATCGGCAAGGGCCGCAACGCCGTCCTGTACGCCGGTGAGGTCAACTTCGAGGCGCTGGGCATGGCCAACGGCCCGCGCCGCATCGAGTCCGCCCTCAAGTCCGGCCAGCCGGTCCTGGTGCAGGTCACCAAGGACCCGATCGGTCACAAGGGCGCCCGCCTGACCAGCCAGGTCTCGCTGCCCGGCCGCTACCTGGTCTACGTGCCCGAGGGCTCGATGACCGGCATCAGCCGCAAGCTGCCCGACACCGAGCGGTCCCGGCTGAAGACGATCCTGAAGAAGATCGTCCCCGAGGACGCGGGCGTCATCGTGCGCACCGCCGCCGAGGGCGCCAGCGAGGACGAGCTGCGCCGCGACGTCGAGCGGCTCCAGGCGCAGTGGGAGGACATCCAGAAGAAGGCGAAGAGCGGCGGCAGCTCGAACGCGCCCTCGCTGCTCTACGGCGAGCCGGACATGACCGTCCGGGTCGTGCGCGACATCTTCAACGAGGACTTCTCCAAGGTCGTCGTCAGCGGCGACGAAGCCTGGCAGACCATCCACGGCTACGTGTCCCACGTGGCGCCGGACCTCGCCGAGCGGCTGTCCAAGTGGACCAGCGAGGTCGACGTCTTCGCCACGTACCGGATCGACGAGCAGCTGGCCAAAGCGCTGGACCGCAAGGTCTGGCTGCCCAGCGGCGGTTCGCTGGTGATCGACCGGACCGAGGCGATGGTCGTCGTCGACGTCAACACCGGCAAGTTCACCGGTCAGGGCGGCAACCTCGAGGAGACGGTCACCAGGAACAACCTGGAGGCGGCCGAGGAGATCGTGCGTCAGCTGAGGCTGCGCGACCTCGGCGGCATCATCGTCATCGACTTCATCGACATGGTCCTGGAGTCCAACCGGGACCTGGTGCTGCGGCGTCTGCTGGAGTGCCTGGGCCGGGACCGGACCAAGCACCAGGTCGCCGAGGTGACCTCGCTGGGTCTGGTGCAGATGACCCGCAAGCGGGTCGGACAGGGCCTGCTGGAGTCGTTCTCGGAGACCTGCGTCCACTGCAACGGCCGCGGTGTCATCGTCCACCTCGACCAGCCGGCGTCCGCCGCGGGCGGCGGCGGTGGCAAGCGCCGCAAGCGGGCCCGGGCCGGCGGCGAGCAGCCGCACGAGCACGAGGCCGTCGCCGGGGTCGAGACCGGCCCCACGGCGGAGCAGGAGGCGGACACCGAGTCCGAGGCCGAGGTGGCCGCCGAGGTGGCCGAGCCGGTCGCCCTCCCGGCGCCCGACTTCAGCGCGGACGAGGAGCTGTACAGCAGCGCCGCCGAGGCCGAGGCCGCCGCCACGCGGGGCCGTGGCCGCCGTCGCGCCAGCCGTCGGGCGTCCGCCCCGGCCGGTGCGCCGAAGGCCGCGCAGGGCGAGGCCGCCAAGGCCGAGTCCGCGCCCGCCGAGGCGCCGACCGCGCAGGACGTCACGGTGCGGGAGGAGGTCGAGCGTCCCGTGCGGCGCGAGCCCGCCGCCGAGGTGCTGGCCGAGCCCGCCGCCGTCGAGGACGCGGTCTCCGGGGCCCCCGCCCCGGCTCCGTCCGAGGCGTCGGTGGCCGCGCCGGAGGAGGCCGCGCCCAAGGGCCGTACCCGCCGCCGGGCCACCCGGAAGGTGTCCGCACCGGCCGGTTCGCCCGAGGGCGCCGAGGCCGCCGTCCTGACGGTCCCGGAGACCGTGGTGGCCGAGGGGCCGGAGCCGTCCGCGCAGCCGGAGCAGGCGCCTGAGGCCCCGGCCGCCGCCGAGGTGGCCGAGAGCGCCGCCCCGGCCCGTCCGCGGCGCCGCGCGGTGCGCAAGCCCACCACGTCCACCGCGTCCGAGGAGGCGGCCGTCGTGGTCGTCCCGTCGGTCCCGGCACAGGACGCGGCCGGGCAGGCCGAGGAGCAGACCGACGCCGAGGCCGCCCCGGCCAAGAAGGCGGCGGCCCGCAAGACGGCCAAGAAGGCGACGGCGAAGAAGGCCGCCACCAAGAAGACCGCGGCCAAGAAGGCGACGACCGCGAAGAAGGCCACCGCCAAGAAGACGGCCAAGACGACGACCGCCAAGAAGGCCACGGCCAAGAAGACGGCGTCGAAGAAGACCGCGGCGGCCGCCCAGCAGGCACCGTCGTCGGTCACGGCCGCCACCGACGAGGGCTGATCCGGCACCTGTCCAAAAACGTGTGGCCCCGTCCGGAGGGATTCCGCCCGGACGGGGCCACACGTTTCCCCGGGTCCTCCCGGGCGCATCATCAACGACAGCCGCGTCGCCGCGGTGACGGGCGAGGAGAGGAGACCGCGTGCCGGTACTGACGAGGCTCATCCCCTCGCCGCTCGTCGTGGACGTCCGGCCGGGCGCCCTGGACGACCTGGCGAGCGTCCTCGCGGACCAGCGGATCTCGCAGTCCGGGAAGCTGGCCGTGGCGGTCAGCGGCGGCTCGGGGGCACGGCTGCGCCGGCGGCTGGAGCCGTCCCTGCCCGGCGCCCACTGGTTCGAGGTCGGCGGCGGCACGATCGACGACGCGGTGCGGCTGGCCGACGGCATGAAGGCGGGGCGCTACGACGCGGTGGTCGGTCTGGGCGGCGGCAAGGTCATCGACTGCGCCAAGTTCGCCGCGGCCCGGGTCGGCCTGCCCATGGTCGCCGTGGCCACCAACCTGTCCCACGACGGCATCTGCTCGCCGGTCTCGATCCTCGACAACGACGCGGGCCGCGGCTCCTACGGCGTGCCGACGCCCATCGCGCTCGTCGTCGACCTCGCGGTGATCCGCGAGGCGCCGATCCGCTTCGTGCGCTCCGGGATCGGCGACGCCGTCTCCAACATCTCCGCGGTCGCCGACTGGGAGCTGGCCCACCGGGTGAACGGCGAGAAGGTCGACGGCCTCGCCGCCGCCCTCGCCCGGCAGGCCGGTCAGGCCGTGCTGCGCCACCCGGGAGGCTGCGGCGACGACGCGTTCCTGACCGTGCTGACCGAGGGCCTGGTGCTGTCCGGCATCGCCATGACCATCGCCGGGCACACCCGCCCCTCGTCCGGTGCCTGCCACGAGATCAGCCACGCCCTCGACCTGCTGTATCCCCGGCGCGCGGCCAGCCACGGCGAGCAGGTGGGCCTCGGCGCGGCCTTCGCGACGTATCTGCGCGGCGACCGGGAGGGCGCCCTGCTGACGGCGGACACGCTGCGCCGGCACGGGCTGCCGGTGACCGCCCGGGAGATCGGGTTCGACGACGCGGAGTTCGTGCGGGCCGTGGGCTTCGCGCCGCAGACCCGGCCCGGCCGGTACACGATCCTGGAGCACCTCGACCTGTCGCCCGCGCGGGCGGGGGAGGCGTACGCCGAGTACGTCGCGGCCGTCTCCGGTTGACGCCGGGGGCCCGGTTTGACCCCTGTCGTGCGGCCCCGTAATCTTGAGCGTCGGCGTGTCGACTGACGCGTCACATCCCCGTAAACCTCTTTCCTTCCGGGTACGGGCCCTCGTGGCCCCGGCCGGGAGAGGCTGTCCGTGTGTCACCGGGTGGCTGGACTGCGGGGGTGCCGTTCCGAGCGAGAGAGTGAGATCCGCGTGTACGCCATCGTGCGCAGCGGTGGTCGCCAGCACAAGGTTGCTGTCGGCGACATCGTTGAGGTTGACAAGATTTCCACCGCCCAGGTAGGCGACACGGTCGAGCTCTCGACCCTGCTCGTTGTTGACGGCGACGCTGTGACCAGCGACCCGTGGGTGCTGGCCGGCATCAAGGTCCAGGCCGAGGTCGTGGACCACCACAAGGGCCAGAAGATCGACATTCTGCGCTACAAGAACAAGACCGGCTACCGCCGTCGTCAGGGCCACCGCCAGCAGTACACGGCGATCAAGGTCACTGAGATCCCCGCGGCTGCGAAGTAAGGGACTGAGGAGACATGGCACACAAGAAGGGCGCATCGTCCACCCGGAACGGTCGCGACTCGAATGCCCAGCGGCTCGGCGTGAAGCGCTTCGGCGGTCAGGCCGTCAACGCGGGTGAGATCCTGGTCCGCCAGCGCGGCACGCACTTCCACCCCGGCGCCGGCGTCGGCCGTGGCGGCGACGACACGCTGTTCGCGCTGCAGGCCGGTGCGGTGCAGTTCGGCACCCACCGTGGCCGCAAGGTCGTGAACATCGTCCCGGTCGCCTGATCGGACACTTTCGCGAGGCGGGCCTCACTTCCCCGAGGGGAAGCGGGTCCGCCTTTCGCGTGTTACCCAAGAGACATCCCCGCAGTAAGCAGTAACTGGAGGCACATCCCATGACCACCTTCGTGGACCGCGTCGAACTGCACGTCGCCGCGGGTAACGGAGGCCACGGCTGTGCCTCCGTCCACCGTGAGAAGTTCAAGCCGCTCGGCGGCCCGGACGGCGGCAACGGCGGCCGGGGCGGCGACGTGATCCTCACCGTGGACCAGTCGGTGACCACGCTCCTCGACTACCACCACTCCCCGCACCGCGAGGCCACCAACGGCAAGCCCGGCGAGGGCGGCAACCGCTCCGGCAAGGACGGCCAGGACCTGGTCCTGCCCGTACCGGACGGCACCGTGGTCCTCGACGACGCGGGCAACGTGCTGGCCGACCTGGTCGGCCACGGCACCTCCTACGTCGCCGCGCAGGGCGGCCGGGGCGGCCTCGGCAACGCGGCGCTGGCCTCCGCGCGGCGCAAGGCGCCCGGGTTCGCGCTGCTCGGCGAGCCCGGCGACGTCCAGGACATCCACCTGGAGCTGAAGACCGTCGCCGACGTGGCGCTGGTCGGCTACCCGAGCGCCGGCAAGTCCTCGCTGATCTCCGTGCTGAGCGCGGCCAAGCCGAAGATCGCCGACTACCCGTTCACGACGCTCGTCCCCAACCTGGGCGTGGTGACGGCCGGGTCGACCGTGTACACCGTCGCCGACGTGCCCGGTCTCATCCCCGGCGCCAGCCAGGGCAAGGGCCTGGGCCTGGAGTTCCTGCGGCACGTGGAGCGGTGCAGCGTGCTGGTGCACGTCCTGGACACGGCGACGCTGGAGTCCGAGCGCGACCCGCTGTCCGACCTGGACGTCATCGAGGCCGAGCTGCGCGAGTACGGCGGCCTGGACCGCCGGCCCCGGATCGTCGTCCTCAACAAGATCGACGTGCCCGACGGCAAGGACCTCGCCGAGATGGTCCGGCCGGACCTCGAGGCGCGCGGCTACCGGGTCTTCGAGGTGTCGGCCGTGGCCCACATGGGCCTGAAGGAGCTGTCCTTCGCGCTGGCCGAGCTGGTCGCCACGGCGCGTGCCGCCCGGCCCAAGGAGGAGGCCACCCGGATCGTCATCCGGCCCAAGGCCGTGGACGACGCGGGCTTCACCGTCACCCGCGAGGAGGACGGCCTGTTCCGGGTGCGCGGCGAGAAGCCCGAACGCTGGGTGCGCCAGACCGACTTCAGCAACGACGAGGCCGTCGGCTACCTCTCCGACCGGCTCAACCGCCTCGGTGTCGAGGAGCGGTTGATGAAGGCGGGCGCCCGCAACGGCGACGGCGTCGCCATCGGCCCCGAGGACAACGCGGTCGTCTTCGACTGGGAGCCCTCGGTCACGGCGGGCGCCGAGATGCTCGGCCGCCGCGGCGAGGACCACCGCTTCGAGGCGCCCCGCCCGGCCGCCCAGCGACGCCGGGACCGCGAGGCCGAACGAGACGAGGCCCAGGAGGAGTTCGACGGCTTCGAGCCGTTCTGACCCCCCGGCCCGCCGCTGCCGCCCCCGGCGCCTGTGACAACGGCCCTGCGTGACGGCCCCTTGCCGTCCGCAGGGTTACACAGGTGTTTCAGGGTTGTGATCTGCTGTCCAACATCCGTGTGTACGTTATGAGGAGGATGTGGCCACACCCGTGTGGTCCGGGGTGGGGGAAGGGCCTGACCAGCCCCTTCCCGGGAGCAGAGAGAAGTCGCCAAGTGAAGATCGCATTCCTCGTCCGGGACTTGTGCCACATGGGGGGCGTGGTCAGCGCGACGCAGAACCTCGCCGGGGCGCTGGCCGAGCGGCACGACGTCGAGATCGTGGCCCTGCGCAAGGTGCGCGACGAGTCGTACTTCCCGCTGGACCCGCGGGTGTCGGTCCGGGTGCTCAGCGACATGCGGCCCCACTCCCCGGTGTCCGACGTGGACAATCCGCTGTCCGAGAAGTTCCCGCTGATCTACCCGCCCAACGCCGGTGCCAAGACGCCGGTGGTGAGCCGGCTCGCGGAGCTGCGGCTGCTGGAGTACTTCGACACCACCGACGCCGACGTGCTCGTCAGCTCCAGCCCGCGCAACACGATCATGCTGACCCAGGCGCGCGGTGACTACCTCAAGGTCACCCAGGAACACTCGATGCCCGCCATCTACGCCAAGGACATCAAGGAGCGGCTCTTCCCGGCCTACCGGCACCTGGACGCCCTCACGGCGCTCACCCCGGAGGAGGTCGCCGCCCTCGCCCGTCAGGTGCCCGCGGTGCGCAACCGCCTCGCGGTGATGCCCAACTGCGTGCCGGCCTCCACGATCCGCTCCAGCGGCACCAACAAGGTGGTGGTCTCCGCCGGTCACCTGACCGACAACAAGAACCACGCCCTGCTGATCGAGGCCTTCGCCAGGGTCCACGCCGACGCACCGGACTGGACCCTGCGCATCTACGGCCACGGCACCGAGAAGAAGAAGCTGCGGGCCCGCATCGAGGAACTGGGGCTGTCCAACAGCATCCTGCTGATGGGCCAGACCTCGCCCGTCACCCCGGAGTTCGGCAAGGGCTCCATCTTCGTGCTGCCCTCCAAGCGGGAGGCGTTCGGCAACGTCATCGTGGAGGCGATGGCCGCCGGGCTGCCCGTCGTCGCCACGGACGCCGACCACGGGCCGCGCAACATCCTCACCGACGGCGAGGACGGGCTGATCGTCCCGCGCGGTGACGTGGACGCGATGACCGAGGCCATCCGGCGCCTGGTCCAGGACGACGGACTGCGCCTGAAGATGGCCGCCGCCGGCATCCGCAACGCCGAGCGCTTCCACGAGCGGGCCAGCCGCGAACGCTTCGAGGCCATCCTCGAGGAGGCGTTCGCCCGCAAGGAGCTGCCCACCCACGCCACGGCCCGGGTGGACCGGGAGGGCTCGGTCCACGTCGCCGTGGGCACGCTGCCGCCCAGCGCCGGGCAGGCCGACCTGGTGCTCCGCAAGGGCGGCGCCGGCGGCGAGGCGCACCGCTTCCCGTTCACCGCCGCGGGCGACGCCGTCGTGCCCTGGGACGCCGGGCTGCCGCAGGGCACCTGGGAGCTGTCCCTGGCCACCCGCGAGGGCGAGCGCGAGGTGGCGCTGACCACCGACGGCTACGGCTGCGACACCCGGGACCTGCTCTCCGTGGAACTGCCGCGCGCACAGGGTCCTTCCCTGGCGCTGCTGCTGCCGTACCTGCACGAGGACGGCGGGCTGCGGCTGCGCAGCGCGCTGCGTGACGTGCACGCCGAGGTCGGCCCGGTCAAGGTCGACGAACGGACCATCGCGGTACGCGCCGATCTGTGGGGCGCGCGGCCCGCCGCGGGCGCCATCGTGGAGGCCGTGCACCGCCGGGACAAGGAGCGGGTGCTGACCTTCCCGCTGCGCGACGAGGGCGACGGCCGGGTGGCGGTGGACCTCGACTGCGCCGCCCTGGTGCGGGAACACACTGACGACGACGAGAAGGAAGTCATCTGGGACTTCTGGCTGCGTGCGGCGCCCGACGCGCCCCGCGTGCAGCTGGCCAAGCTGGCGACCGACGTCCTCGCGCCGATCAACGTGTTCACCTTCGCCCGCCCGGTGCTCAAGGAGGCCGTGGCGGCGCCGCCGACCGTGCTGACCCGGGCGGTGCGCAAGTCCCGCAGGGCGCTCGGCCGCAAGCCGGTGCCGTCGGCGCCCACCCACCGGCGTACGGAACTGCGGCCCTACTTCACGGCCGCGTGCCAGTTCGCGTTGAAGACCGTACGGCTGTGACCCCGTCGGGCAGAACACGAGGGGCAGGACACAAGGGGCGGGGCCCGGAGGACATGATCCTCCGGGCCCCGCCCCTTTTCCGTTCCGCCCTGGGGTCAGCTCTCCCGCGCCTGCTCCAGCATCCGGTCGACGACCCGCGCGGAGGCGTTGCCGTCGTCCAGGTCGCAGAACAGGTGGTGGAAGCGGTCGAACCGCTCCTGGTACTCCGCCTGGACGTGGTCGATGTCCCGGATCGCGTCGACCAGTTCCTTGGAGGTGCCGATCAGCGGACCGGGGGAGTCCTTCTCGAAGTCGAAGTAGAACCCGCGCAGCGTGTCCCGGTAGTGCTCCAGGTCGTACGTGAAGAACAGCATCGGCCGCTTCAGGTGCGCGTAGTCGAACATCACCGACGAGTAGTCCGTGATCATGATGTCCGCCGCGAGGTACAGGTCGGCGATGTCCGGGTACTCCGAGACGTCGAACACGAAGCCGTTGCCCGCGCCGGGGACCTGGTCCACGACGTTGGAGTGGCGGCGGATGAGCAGGACGTGGTCGTCGCCCAGGCGCCGGCGCGCGTCCTCCAGGTCGATCCGCAGGTCGAACAGGTACTGACCCGCGCTGTGGGACTGGTCGTCCCGCCACGTCGGCGCGTACAGCACGACCTTCTTGCCCGCGGGCAGCTTCAGCGTCTCCTTGACCTGGGCGGCGATCTTGTCCCGGTCGGGGGAGTAGAGGTAGTCGTTGCGCGGGTAACCGGCCTCCTGGATCTCGCCGTCGTAGGAGAACGCGCGCTTCAGGATCGGCGTGGAGAAGCGGTTCGACGAGACCAGCAGGCTCCAGTTCTTCGCCTCCAGCGCCAGGCGGTTCTGGTACTCGCGGTCGAAGTAGAGGGTCTCGATGTCGTGACCGATCTTCTTCAGCATCGTGCCGTGCCAGGTCTGCACGATCACCTGGCCGGGGCGGCGCACCACCCACTCGGGCAGGTGCCCGTTGGTGACGATGTAGCGGGAGGTGGCCAGTGCCTCGAACCACTCCCGGCCCCACATCCGCACCTTCTCCGCCGTCGGCGGCAGGACGACCTGGCTGTCGCGCACGGCCCACAGGTACTTCAGGCCGCTGTTCCGGCGCAGCAGCTCCTCGTGCATCGCCCGCGGGCTGTCCGAGTACTGCTTGCCGTTGTAGCTGAAGAAGAACACCTGGTCGCGCAGCGGCAGTTCACGGCTGGGCTCGTAGACCTCGCGGCGCTGCTGGAGCTGGCGGTACGGGCCGCGCTCCAGGTCGCTCAGCTCGGAGCGGCAGTTGAGCTGCGGGAAGTCGCCCCAGCGGTTCTCGAACCAGTAGCGGCGCCCGTTCAGCTCCGCGTGGAGCGGGAACTGGGGCATGGCCAGGCGGTCGATGACGAACTCGGCGTCCGGCACGGTCTCGTCGGCCGAACGCAGCAGCAGGTTCCACCGGCCGGCCTTGAGCGGGACCCCGCCGGAGCCGCCCATCACCGACGGGTCGAAGGACGTGCGGAAGCTGCCGTCGTCGGACCAGTCCACGGACGTGACGCGCTCGTCGTAGCGGTTGCGGGCCTTGAGGACCAGGTCGGCGCCGACCAGCTCGGGACTGGTGCGGCCCTCGACCACGATCCGGCCGTCGCGCAGGGCGACGTCGGTGATCGTGGCCCGGCGGGTCCGGCCGATGATCTTCAAGTAGCCGTTGTGGCCGGAGGTGACCGCCAGCTCCCGGTGCGCGCCGGGCTCGCCGAAGGAGGCGGGCAGGTCGAAGGACAGGTCCTCGAGACCCTCCTTGACGACGCTGCTGAACTTGCGCTCCGTGCCGTCCGCCGCGGTGGCCAGCAGGGCGGTGCTCCACAGCCGGCGGTCCAGCTGGGCGTGCTCCTCGACGGTGTCGTCGCCGAGCAGCGCCACGTCGGTGAGCGGCACCCGGGCGTCGAAGGTGGTCCGGGTGCCCTGCTGGGCCACGTCCACGGGGTACTTGCGGACCTCGCCGCTCTTGGCGTTCGTCAGCCGCAGCGCCACCGTCTCGCCCGGCTTGAGCGCCACCCGGATCTCACCGGCCACCGCGAGCGAGTCACCGTCCAGGCGACGGTCGGTGATCAGGGCGCGGACGCGCTCGATGCGCAGCTTGAAGGCACCGCGCTCGACGGACGGCAGCATCCGGAAGTTCTCGTCGAGCCACTGGTACGGAGGGAAGTTGGCGGCGGAGCCGCCGCGGGCCCAGACGCCGCTGCGGCGTACCAGGCCGGACGCGTACACGTTGATGCCGACGTGCCACAGGCCCTCCTGCCAGCTGCCGCCCTTGCGCAGCTTGGCGGGGTCGAGCTCCAGCTCCCAGCCGGCCCAGTCGTAGTTGTAGCGCTGCTGGCCGGAGTCCGTGGTGCACTCCGGGCGGTAGACGTTCCTGGCCGGCAGGTACATGCGGCGGCGCGAGCCGTCCCGCTTGAGCTGGACGACCTTGACGCTGCTGCGCTTCGACGGCAGGTCGATCTTGTCGATGTACGCGTTGCCGGACAGGTAGAGCTTGCCGTCCTGCCAGGACACCATCCGCAGCGGGGCACGCAGCGACAGGTCGCCGTCGATGCGCAGCGCCGACTTGGGCAGTTCGAGGCCGCTCTCCTCCAGCGTGCGGTAGCTGGCGTACTTGCGGAAGGAGCCCGACACCTCGACCGGCTCCTTGCGGCGCTGGGAGGCGAGCAGGGCGATCAGCTCGGGCATGGCGTGCTTGCGCACCAGCAGCCACTGGACCCGCAGGTCCGTCGGCAGACCCAGGACGATCTTCGGGTCGATGGTGTCGAGGTAGCGGTTGGCGGCCTCCAGGAAGGCCTCGTGGAACTCCGCCGTCGCGTCCGGCAGCACCCGCATGAACAGCCGCAGGTCGTCGCGGAGGACCCGCTCGTCGTACTGGTTCTTGTACGCGGCGAACTCGGGGCCCGGCTGCTGGGACAGGTAGTCGCTGACCATGCTCACCGCGGTGACCCGGTCGCGGATGGCCTGGGGCTCCTTGCGGCGCTGGGTGATCGACGGCGCGGACTCGCCCTCGCGCAGCCGCCAGAAGTAGGTCGGCTCGCCGATGATGTCGACGGCCTCGGCCCGGTAGTGGGCGGGCAGCACCACGGGGATGTCCTCGTGCAGGATGCCCTCGGGGAAGGAGAAGTGGTGCTTCTCCCAGAAGGTGCGCCGGAAGACCTTGTTGCAGGCGATGCGGTCGGCCACCAGCCGGGGGATCTTCGATATGTGCGTGCGCTTGCGCGCCTCGCCGGCCAGCATCTTCAGCAGCGGCACCTGCCAGGACTTCTCGCCCTTGAGGTGGAAGACGTTGCCCGTGGCGAAGTCCGAGTGGGACTCGTCGAGGCTGGTGACCATCAGCCGGTAGGCGTCCGGCGGGATCACGTCGTCGCTGTCGACGAAGGTCAGGTACTCCGACTCGGCCGATATCTCGGCTATGCCCGTGTTGCGGGCGGCTCCGAGTCCGCCGTTCTCCTTGCGGATCAGGCGGAAGCGCTCGTCGCGGTCCGCGTACTCGGCGGCGATGGCCGCGGAGCCGTCGGGCGAACCGTCGTCGACCATCAGGACCTCGAGGTCCCGGAAGGTCTGCGCGGCGAGCGAGTCGAGGCAGGCCGGCAGGTAACGCTCGACGTTGTAGATGGGGACGATGACACTGAGCCGAGGGGCCATGGCTTGGTGATCTCCTTTCGGGGTCAGGCCCGCTCGACCAGTTCGAGCGCCTGGGCGGGGGTCGGGGCGTGGTGGCGTTCGTCGAAGGGGACGATGGGCGGCAGGTTCTCTTCACCGAGGAAGACGCGTCGTACGACCCGTTCGGCTGCGTGTCCGTCGTCGAATTCGCAAAAACGCCTGCGGAAGGTGTCCCGGCGCTCGGTCGTCTCCGGGCTGTCGTACCCCCCGGAGGCGAGCAGTCCCAGCAGTTCCGCCTGCGTGGTGGCCACCGCGCCGGGCGGTTCCTGGAGCAGGTCGAAGTAGGTGCCGCGCACCGCGGAGTAGACGTCCCAGTCGGGGACGTAGCTGATGATCGGGCGGTCGAGGACGGCGTAGTCGAACATCGCCGAGGAGTAGTCCGTGATCAGGGCGTCGGCCGCGAGGTACAGCTCCTCCACCCGGGCGTGCCCGGAGACGTCGATGATGCGGCCGGTGCGGCGCAGCTCGGCGACGTGCGGGGAGTTGCCGTAGAAGTAGTGGCCGCGTACCAGCAGGGTCACGTCGGGGCCGAGTTCGCGGGCGAACCTGCTCAGGTTCAGCGGAGGGACGAAGCCCGGCTGGTACTCGCGGTGGGTCGGCATGTAGAGGAACGCCTTGGTGCCGTCGGCCAGCCCGAGCGCGGCGCGGGCCGCGCGCACGTCCTGGGACGTGGCGTTGACCAGCACGTCGTTGCGCGGGTAGCCGGTCTCCAGCGAGGTGTACGAGCAGGGGTAGACCCGCTCCCAGATCACGGTCGAGAACCGGTTGGCGCTGATGCTGTAGTCCCAGCGGTCGCACCGCTCCAGCAGCTTCTCGAAGTCCATGTCGGTGGAGGCCGGGTACTTCTGCTGGTCCAGGCCCATCGTCTTCAGCGGTGTGCCGTGGTGGGTCTGCACATGGATCTGGCCCTCGCGCTTGACCACGGAGTCCGCGAAGTTCACGTTGTTCACCAGGTACTTGGCGCGGGCCAGGGCCGCCCAGTAGTCGCGGGAGCCCACGCGGACGACCTTCACGCCCTTCGGCACCCGGTCCGCGTCGTCCGCGCGGACCGCCCAGACCCGGCGCATGTGCGGGGCCAGCCGGGCCAGTTCGGCGTCGATCGCGGCGGGGTTGCAGGAGACGCTGCGGCTCCAGTAGGCGGAGAACAGCACCAGGTCGTCGTCGAGCGGCAGTCTGAGCTGCGACTGGTAGAAGGCGCCCATCGCGCTGCGCTTGGAGCGGTTGATCGCGGTGCGGGTGCGGGTCCTGACCCGCTGGCGGAGCTTCACCGCCGCCAGGGCGCTCACCATGGTCGTGTAGGCGTCGCGCTCCAGCATCCCGTACTTGTGGCCGCGCCCACCGCCGGGGCGGGTGAAGCCCTTCGGTACCCGGGCGCGGTAGTCGGCCGAGGCCCGGTGGAAGAACTCCGCGCGCGCGTCCTGCGGCAGGCGGCCGGGACGCTCCAGGATGGTCAGGTAGTGGTCTGCCATCTTGCGGAACAACGGGCCGCGCCACTCGGTGAGTTCCTCGTGCGCGTCGAGGAAGTCGAAGACCCGCTGGTACTGGTCGAAGACGTCGAAGTGCTTGCGGCTGACCGTCTTGAGGATGTTGCCGCCCTCGCGGCGCTGCCGGTAGCGCACACAGACCCGGTCGAGGACGGCGATCCGCTCGGCGCTGATCAGGGAGCAGAACGTCCAGGGGGCGTCCTCGTAGTACCCGGGCGGGAAGGTGAGTCCCGTCCGGGTGACGAAGTCGCGCCGGTAGGCCTTGTTCCACACGATCTGGAGCAGGTCGAGCAACTGGGGGCGCTCGGCGAGGGAGAAGGTGTCCGGCCCCTCCTCCTTCAGCAGGTCGGCCCGCAGGTTCGGGCGGACCCGGCCGTCCCAGTAGGTACGCGCGTAGTCGAAGATCAGGATCTCGGGGTCGCCCGTGGTCTCGAGCCGGTCCCGGACGGCCGAAAGGGCACCGTCGGACAACGTGTCGTCACTGTCCAGGAACAACACGTAATCGCCGGTGGCCTTTTCGAGTCCGGCGTTGCGTGCGCGCCCCAGCCCCACGTTCTCCGTGAGGTGAATCACATGAATCCGGGTGTCGCGTTTCGCGTACTCGTCGAGAATGGCCCCTGACTCGTCCGGCGAGCAGTCGTCGACCGCGATGATCTCGAAGTCCGTGCAGTCCTGCCCGAGTATGGAGTCAAGGCACTCGGGCAGATAGCCCTGCACCTTGTACACGGGGACAACGAGAGAGAGCTTGGGCATCCTTACAACCTGTTCCGAGAACTGACCACGGGACCGCGGGCTGGGACCGGAACGCGCTCCGGGCACCGCTCGGGCCTGGAGCGCGCCGCCGCATCAGCGTAAAGGATTCACGCGGAGTTTCCGCGGGCACGGTAGCCGGACACCCTGCGCCCCGCCACAGCGGGAAATGGCCGGACCGGCCGCCCGAATGGGCCGCGGGGAAGCGGCTGGAGAACTTCCTCACATTCAGACCCCCTGTCCTCTTTACCGACTTGCGTCGGTTTCCGCCCCATGTGCCCGACTCGCTTTTCCACGGCCCATGGAAGGCTCCGCACCCGCTGAGACGGGCCCGGACGGAACGAGGGCGAGTACGACGAAGGGGCCGCGCCCCGGGCGCGACCTGTCCCTGCGCGGCACCGGCCGGATGTCCGGGCCGGTGCCGTCGGGGACCGGGAGCGGGCTGGACCGCCCCTCCCGGGGGCCGTGATTCGTGACCATGCTGTGACAGGTGTGGTGCACACCACGGCCCGGGAACGGGGCTCAGACGTGGCCGCGCGGTTCCGGGGCGGCGGACGGGGCGGACGGCCGGGCGGGTTCGCGCCGCGGGCCGGGGACGGGGAACTCCGCGGCGAGCCGCTCCGCCATCCTGGCCCGGTGCCGGCCCGCCGCCGCGCACAGCTCCCGTACCGCGCCGGCGAAGCGCTCCTGGGACGGCGGCTCGGCCGGACCCAGCAGACGCCGGGCCAACGCGGCGCGCTCCCCGGCGAGTTCGTCCCGCTCCGGACGGCGCACCGACTGGAGGAGCGCGGGCACCCCGGACGCGTCCGGCGTCAGCACGGTCGCCGCCGCCACCGTCGGGAACGACTTGCGGAACACGTCCTCGGCCAGCGTGCTGGTGTTGGCGACCGCGTACGGCTTGTCGCTCGCCAGGAAGTCGCTGATCACGCTCGACACGTCACTGATCAGCAGGTCGGCCCGGTTGAAGCAGGCGTAGAGCGACGGCCGGGCATCCACGACGACCTGGTGCTCCCACGCGGGCAGCGACGCCCAGTACGCCTCCTCCCACGCGACCGCCGCCCGCCGCACCGCCTCGGCCCGCCCGGGCGGCGGCGCGGGCTGCCGCAGCATCCGCTCCGCCTGGTCCGCCGCCGACCGGAAACCGGCCGCGGTGAGCCGGTCCAGCTCCGCCGCCCGCCGGGCCAGGGCGGTGGCCGCCGACGCGTCCGGCCGGGGCCCGCCCCGCTCCCGGTTCGCCGCCCGCACCAGCTCGCGGATGCGCAGGTCGGCGGCGCGGGCCCGCGGGTCCACCGACCCCGTCAGCGGGTGCGGCTTGTACAGCAGCCGTACGCCCGGGTCCGCGAGCAGCGCCCGCACCAGGTTCTCCCCGGCCTCGACCACCGAGGTGTTGCCCGGGTTGCCGTCCCAGCCCTCCCAGGTCGGCGCGTACAGGACGGTGGTGAACGCCCCGGGAGCGGGCGGCCCCGCGTACGGCAGTACGGCGTCCAGCTGCGGGCGGCCAATCTCCACCACGTCCCGGTCGTCCACGCCGACCTCCGCCAGCGCGTACCGCTCGCGCGCCGCGGGGCCCGCCACCCAAACCTCGTCGTACGCCTTCGCGTACGGGTTGCACGAGGACAGCTTGTCGCTCTCCCCGTGGTTGACGAAGGCGTGCTTGATGGTCGGGATGCGCAGGACCTGCGAGGTCTTCCCGGAGTTGGAGGGGTGCAGGAGCACGCGGAGCGTCGAGTGCTCCAGACGCATCAGCGTCGACACCTTCGGCAGGCACACCACCGGGATGTCGGTCGCCGCGATCCGCTGCACCATGTGCCGCTCCCGCAGCACGATCACCGGCCGCCCGTCCAGCCGTGCCAGCGGCTCCAGCCACATGTTCGCCTGGTACGCCGAGGACGCCCCGCCCGAGAAGTACAGGCCGACCGTCGGCCGGTACCGGGACAGCCACGCCTCGAACCAGTCCAGCACCTCCTGCTCGCCCGCGGGCCGGCGGCCCGGCAGCAGCCGCAGCAGCAGCGCGCCCAGACCCGTCAGCGCCAGCGCCAGGGACAGTGCGAGCCCGGCCGCCCCGTACACCGGCGCGTCGGTCGCCGCCGTCGTCAGCAGCCCGGCCGTCGCGGGCAGCCCGAAGGCCGCCAGCCGGTGCCCGGGGCGGCGCAGCAGCACCGGGGGCGCCGGGGTCAGCCGCAGCGCGGAGGCGTCGATGTTCCGGGTCACCACGGGCAGCGTCCGGGTGCGCCGGACCAGTACGGACACCGCCTGGATCGCCCAGTGCGCCGCGTAGAAGACGAGCAGCCCGGCGACGAGCGGCGCGTACGCCCCCTCGCGGTGCTGTTCGCCCAGGCGCAGCAGGCCCACCACCAGCAGCAGGTCGCGCAGCACGTGCCGGACGGTGACATCGGCGTGCGACTTGGCGAACAGCGACACCATGCCCCGCTGCCACCGGTACAGGGCCCCCTCGGCGGCCAGCGAGGCGGCGCTCGCCGCGAGCAGCAGCGGCACGTGCGGCAGCAGCGCGCCGAGGGCCTGGGCGGCGAAGGCGGCCGCCAGCACGCCCAGGACCAGCAGCTTCACGGCGGTCCGCCGCCCGGGCAGGCGCAGGCGTGGACCACGGGGCCGCCGGGCGGGCCGGGGCAGACGGCGGCGGGGCAGAGGTAGGGGCACTGCGGTCGCTCCAGGCTCGTCACGCATCGGACAACCGGGTTAACGCCCGGTGACCGCCCGACGACACGCGCGTGTTGACGCCGGGCCTTGACGCGCCGCGGACCCGGCGGGCGAGGAGCCCGCCGTCCGCAGCGTGAACTCCGGTGCGGCGCGTGTTCGCCTTCGCGTAGATTGCCTGGCGAGCGCAGGGATCGGCGCGTGTCGACGGGAGAGGCGGACGGGGCCGTGGCAGGGGCAAGGCCGGGAACGGGGCCGGGGACAAGGCAGGCCGTGGGCGAGGCCCGCAGGATCGTGGTCAAGGTCGGTTCCTCCTCGCTGACCACCGCCGCGGGCGGCCTGGACGCCGACCGGGTCGACGCGCTCGTCGACGTGCTGGCCAAGGTGCGCGGGACCGACAAGGAGATCGTCCTCGTCTCCTCCGGCGCCATCGCCGCCGGGCTCGCCCCGCTGGGCCTGCGCCGCCGTCCGACGGACCTGGCCCGCCAGCAGGCCGCCGCCAGCGTCGGCCAGGGGCTGCTGGTCGCCCGCTACACCGCCTCCTTCGCCCGCTACGGCGTCCGCGTCGGCCAGGTGCTGCTGACCAGCGACGACATGAGCCGCCGCGCCCACCACCGCAACGCCTCCCGCACCCTGGACAAGCTGCTGGCGATGGGCGCCTTCCCGATCGTCAACGAGAACGACACCGTCGCCACCGACGAGATCCGCTTCGGCGACAACGACCGCCTCGCCGCCCTCGTCGCCCACCTGGTCCGCGCCGACCTGCTGGTGCTGCTGTCCGACGTGGACGGCGTCTACGACGGCGACCCGAGCAGGCCCGGCACCTCGCGGCTGGCCGAGGTGCGGGACATGGCCGACCTCGCGGGCGTCGACATCGGCAGCGCGGGCCGGGCCGGGGTCGGCACCGGCGGCATGGTCACCAAGGTCGAGGCGGCCCGGATCGCCGCCGCCGCCGGCATCCCCGTGGTGCTGACCAGCGCGGTGCACGCGGCCGACGCCCTGACCGGCGGCGACACCGGCACCTACTTCCACGCCACCGGCCGGCGCTCCGCCGACCGGCTGCTGTGGCTCCAGCACGCCTCCACCCCGCAGGGGGCGCTGGTCCTGGACGACGGGGCGGTGCGGGCGGTCGTCGAGGGCCGCAAATCGCTGCTGCCGGCCGGGATCGCGGGCGTCGAGGGCGAGTTCGTCGCGGGCGACCCGGTCGAGCTTCGGGACGGCGCGGGCCGGGCGGTGGCCCGGGGGGTGGTCAATTTCGACGCCAAGGAGATGCCCCGGCTGATCGGCCGCTCCACCCGGGAACTGGCGCGCGAACTCGGACCCGCGTACGAACGCGAGGTCGTACACAGGGACGATCTGGTGATCCTGCACCCGTAATGGGTCGAAACGTCCCCGAATCGGCGGTGGACGTTCCGCAAAAACCGCCCCGCGATCTCGCGCGGCCTGCTCAACTTTCCTCAGGGACAAGCCCGGCCGACCACCGGGCCGAGCCGTGTGCGTGAAGGAGGCCGTCGTGAGCGGAGTACGCCCTGGGACGGCGGCGCCCCGCGGTGGCAGCGCCTCCCGCGGTGGCGCGGGCGCCCGCGGCGGCACGGGCGCGCGCTCCGGCGGCGCCCGGGGCGCGAACCGCGCGGGCGGCGAGGAGCGCGCCCTGACCAGCGTCGCGGCCGGGGACCGCTTCCACGGCGAGGAGCCCGAGCACACCCCGCGCCTGTGGCACGTCACCCTCAGCGTCTCCGGCGCCCGCGCCCCGCTCACCGAGGTGCGACGGGCGCTCGAACAGCTCGCGCACGACCACCCCTTCCTGCTGACCAGCCGCTACGCCGACGACCACGCGGAGATCCGGTACTGGGAGGAGGCCCGCGACCTGCACGACGCCGCCGCCGTCGCCCTGCGCCTGTGGGGCGAGCACCGGCAGACCGCGGGGCTGCCGCCCTGGGAGATCGTCGGCCTGGAGGTCATCGACCGGGCCACCTACCACCAGCGCATCGCCGCGGGGTACGGGCCGGCCCCCGCGACACCCGTCGGCGTTCACCCGTTTTGACCCGTCCTCGGCCCATCTCGCGGGATGGGACGACGGGTGGCCGCCCGGACCGCGCGCACTACCCTTCCCCCATGACCACGCTCTCGCCGTACGACTCGATGTCCCCGGTCACCCGGGCCGCCTACCGGGCCAAGGCCGCCGCGGCCGACCTCGCGCCGCTGCCGCGGGCCGCCAAGGACGACGCGCTGCTCGCCGTCGCGGACGCGCTGGAGGTCCGCACGAGCGAGATCGTCGAGGCCAACGCCCAGGACGTGGCCAAGGCCCGCGCCGCCGGGACCAGCGAGGCCGTCGTCGACCGCCTCGCCCTGACCCCGGAGCGGGTCCGCGCCATCGCCTCCGACGTGCGCGACGTCGTCGCGCTGCCCGACCCGGTCGGCGAGGTCGTGCGCGGCTCCACCCTCCCCAACGGCATCGACCTGCGCCAGGTCCGGGTGCCGCTCGGCGTGGTCGGCATCATCTACGAGGGCCGGCCCAACGTCACGGTCGACGCCGCCGCCCTGTGCCTGAAGTCCGGCAACGCCGTCCTGCTGCGCGGCTCCTCCTCCGCCTACCAGTCGAACACCGCCCTGGTCCGGGTGGTCCGGGACGCCGTGGGCGGGGCCGGGCTGCCCGCCGACGCCGTGCAGCTGGTGCCCGGCGAGAGCCGCGAGAGCGTGCGCGAGCTGATGCGGGCCCGCGGCCTGGTCGACGTGCTCATCCCGCGCGGTGGCGCCTCGCTGATCAACACGGTCGTCCAGGAGTCCACCGTCCCCGTCATCGAGACCGGCACCGGCAACTGCCACGTCTACGTCGACGCGCGGGCCGACCTCGACATGGCCGTCGACATCCTGATCAACTCCAAGGCGCAGCGCGTCAGCGTCTGCAACGCCGCCGAGACCCTCCTCGTCCACCAGGACATCGCCGCCGACTTCCTGCCCCGCGCGCTGGCCGCGCTCGCCGAGGCCGGGGTCACCGTGCACGCCGACGAACGCGTGATGGCGTACGCCAAGGACTCCGGCGCGACCGTCGTCGAGGCGACGCCCGAGGACTGGGAGACCGAGTACCTGTCGTACGACATCGCGGCGGCCGTCGTGGACTCCCTGGACCGGGCCGTCGAGCACATCCGGCTGTGGACCTCCGGCCACACCGAGGCCATCGTCACCACCTCGCAGCAGGCGGCCCGGCGCTTCACCCAACTGGTCGACTCCACCACCGTCGCGGTGAACACCTCCACCCGCTTCACCGACGGCGGCCAGTTCGGCTTCGGCGCCGAGATCGGCATCTCCACGCAGAAGCTGCACGCCCGCGGCCCCATGGGGCTGCCGGAGCTGACCAGCACGAAGTACATCGTCACCGGAGACGGACACGTACGACGCTGACGGCGGGCGCACCGATCGGGGCATCTCACCCACCGGATGAATTTCCCCGCCGTCTGCCCAAAACGACCCCCCAGGTCTACTCTGGAGCCGTGCCGGAGGACGTGGGGGGCACGCCGTTCCCGGACGGCTGGGAGCCCGACGACGACCACGACCGCGGAGTGTCGGACGAAGAGTTCGCCTCCGTGGTCTTCGACGAGGCCTTCGTACAGGCGGCCGCGGTGCACGAGCCGACCGCCGTCGAACGCCTCCTGGCCGCCGCGCAGGCCAGAGCCGAGGCCACCGAGGCGGAGGCGGCCCGCCGCGGCCGCGGCAGAGCCGAGCGCTACGACGACGGGTACGGCGATTTCGGCCATGATCCCGACCTCGACGACCCGGACGACGACCGCGACCTCCTCGACCGCCCGTACGGCGCTCCCGCGGCCTACGGCAAGCAGGTCCGCTGGCACCGCCCCGTCGCCTGGCTGCTCGCCCTGGCGATGGGCATCGGCATGGTCGCGCTGGCCTTCGTGGCCGTCTACCGGGGCGCGTCCTCCGGCGGCGGTCCGCGGCAGGTGCCGCCCCCCGCCTCCACCGGCCCGGAGCAGGGCGGAGCCGCGACCCCCTCGGCCTCCGCCGACCACTCCCAGCCGGCCGTCCCGGTGATTCCGCGCAGCCCCTGACCTGCCCCAGGGACGGCGCCAAGCTGTCCCAACTTGACCTGTGGCAGCGCGTTTACGCGACCTTCCGCAGAGTCACTCTGAAGGTATGGCAGGGCTAGGCGGTCCGCCCGGAGGAACGCCCGAGGGCGGGTCCGGAGGCGGAGAGGACGAGTACCGATCCGTCGTCTTCGACGAATCGTTCGTGCGCGCTGCCCGGCTCCAGGAGTTCTCCGCCCAGGAGCGCATCACCGACCACGCGCCCGCCGTGCGCCGCCGGCCGCCCCTGCGCCGGGCCGGACTGTCCCGGCAGGCGCTGATCCTGGTCCTGCTGATCGCCGTCGCCTTCGGCACCGCCATCTACATGGGTGTACGGCACCCCTACCAGAACCCCGCCGGGCAGCGGGCCGCCGAGCCGGCGCGGATGACCGTCGTCCCGCTCGCCCCCCGGGACCGGGTGCCCGGCGCCGACGACGCCGCGTTCCTGTACGCGCACAGCCCCGCCGCGCGCTTCAGGACCGCGGCCCAGGGCATCCCGATGCCGGGAGCCCGGCGCACGGCGCACTTCTCCGAGGACCAGGTGTTCAACGCGCTCACCACCGCCAAGAACTACATCGTCCGCTCGGCGCTGGACCCGGAGGTGCTCGGCGGCGCGGACGTCCGCTCGGTGCGGGTGCTGCTGGACCCGGACCAGCTCCACCAGTTCGACGAGAGCTTCCAGAAACCCGCCGCGGACGGCCGGCACGCCCCCACCGGCTGGCTGATCCGCTTCGACCCGGCCCGGGCCGAGCTGGCCGACCCCGCGATCCGGGTGGACGGCAGCCTGCGCGCCGCGGAGAGCGACGCGTCCACGCTGGAGGTCACCGCCGACCACACCATGGTGTACGCGCTGCGGCCGGCCGACGACGCCCGGGCCGAGACGTCGCTGTTCACCGTCCGGCGCGAGCTGCACTTCCGCTTCGACCGGGAGGACCTGCGGCTGCACCAGACCCGGCTGGTCGCCTCCTACGTCCAGGCCGGGCCGCTGTCCTGCGCCGACGACTCGGCGAACCACCTCCGCCCGCTGCTGGCCGGCCAGCGGGCCGGGGCCGGCGTCCCTGCCGGCACCGACCCGTACACGTCGGACAACGCCACGGCCCTGTGCGGCAGCCTGGCGCGCTCCGCCCAGCCGAAGGTCTGAGCGGTCCGAGCCGGTCGGGAGGTCAGACGCCGTCGCGCGGTGAGCCGTCCCGGGGCGCCTGCGGACCGCCGCCACCGGGGCCCTCGGGCCCCTCCCCGGGCGTCGTCTCGGGACCGGGGCCCTTCCCCGGCCCGTCCCCGTCCGCGCCCCCGTCCTCGGACGGCCTCGGCTGGGAGCCCGTGAAGCCGCCGAAGCCGCGGCGCATCCGGTCACCGAGGTCACCGGCGCCGCCCGCGATGTCGTTGACCAGCTTCATCAGCGGGTCCTTGGAGCTGCGCACATGCGTGGCGTAGTGGGACGCCGACTCCTTGAAGGAGTCCCGCACCGAGGTGTCCTTGTCCTCGTCGCGCCGCGGGTAGTGGCCGTCCATGATCCGCTGGTAGTCCCGGGAGGCCGCCCACTTCTTCAGCTCGGCGGCCCGCACCGTGGTGAAGGGGTGTGAGCGGGGCAGCACGTTCAGGATCTTCAGCACCGAGTCGCGCAGGTCGCCGCCCGCCTCGTACTCCTCGGCCTGCTCCAGGAACGCGTCCACGTTCATCTCGTGCAGGTGGTTGCCGCCCGCGATCTTCATCAGGCCCCGCATGGACGCCCGCGGGTCCTGGCCTACCAGCAGTCCCGCGCGGTCGGCGGACAGCTCCGACTTGCGGAACCACTCGCGCAGCGCGGTCACGATCGCCATGATCGCCACGTTCCCCAGCGGGATCCAGGCGACCCGGACGGCGAGGGAGGTCAGGAAGAGCAGGACGGTCCGGTAGACCGCGTGCCCGGACAGGGCGTGCCCCACCTCGTGCCCGACGACCGCACGCATCTCCTCCTCGTCGAGCAGCTCGACCAGGCCCGTGGTGACGACGATGATCGGCTCGTCCAGGCCGATGCACATCGCGTTCGGCGTCGGGTCCTGGTTGACGTACATCGGGGGGACCTTCTCCAGGTCCAGGATGTAGCAGGCGTCGCGCAGCATGACGTTCAGGTGGACGAACTGCCGGTCCGAGACGCGCACCGAGTCGGACAGGAACAGCAGCCTGAGGCTCCGCTCGGGCAGCAGGCCGCTGAGCGCCTTGAAGACCGTGTCGAAGCCGCTCAGCTTGCGCAGCGCCACCAGGGCGCTGCGGTCGGCCGGATGCTCGTACGCACGCGAGGAGATTCCGGGGAAGCGCCTGCGCTGTCTGCTCGGCACGTGCTCGTGACCGTTGTGGTGGCCGTCGGACATCTCTTCCCCCATGCGCGGATGTGTGACCTGGACGTACGTATGGTTTTTTGCGAACCCTTGTGCGGCCCTTTGCGCCCCCCGAGCCGCGCCCAGCCTAGGCGGAGATACCGTGGACGGGCAGTACGTCTAAGGAGTCCACGCCATGCAGCACATCCCGCACCCCGACTGGCTCGCCGGGGCCGCGACCGCCGCCGAGCAGCAGGGGCCGGGGAATCTGCTCCGGATCGTCCTGATCGTCATGGTGGTGGGCTGTGTGCTGACCGGGTGGGTCCTGCTGCGGGGGTACAAGCAGAAGGACGACTGAGGAGATCGCAAGGTTCCCCGGGCCCGTCACGCCCGGTCGTCGCGCCTCTCCAACGGCGGAGTCGGCGTGATCGCCTGTGGGGCGCCCGCATACGATGAGCGCACGTCCAGTCCCGCCCTCACCGGATAGGTCCTGCCGAAGATGAGCCTTCCCCTCAGCGCCGCCCAGTTCGTCACCCTCGCCGCCGAGGGCGGCGAGGAGCACGGCGGCAACCACGAGAGCCTCAGCCCTTACGTCACCGGCATCGGCGCGTTCGTCATCCTGCTGCTCCTGCTGTGGATCACCACCCGGTTCAACCGCGACCGCTGAGCCCGCGGCCGAACGGGCGCGACCGGGTCGCGCCGGGCGGGCCGGTAGGGTCTGCACGCATGGGAGAGCACGACACGCCTACCGGCCCGGCGCACGCGCCGGCGCGCGGCACGCAGAACGCGGTGCCCGCCCGCGCCGCCGGACCGGTCAACGGTCCGGGCGACGGCCCGTCGCCGGGCAAGCGGCGCCTGGGCGTCATGGGCGGCACCTTCGACCCGATCCACCACGGCCACCTCGTGGCCGCCAGCGAGGTCGCCGCGCAGTTCCAGCTCGACGAGGTGGTGTTCGTACCGACCGGGCAGCCGTGGCAGAAGAGCCACCGCGCGGTCTCCGCGGCCGAGGACCGCTATCTGATGACGGTCGTCGCGACCGTCGAGAACCCGCAGTTCTCCGTCAGCCGCATCGACATCGACCGCGGCGGCCCCACCTACACCGTCGACACCCTGCGCGACCTGCGCGCCCTCAACCCGGACGCGGACCTGTTCTTCATCACCGGAGCCGACGCCCTCGCCCAGATCCTCACCTGGCGCGACAGCGAGGAACTGTTCTCCCTCGCCCACTTCATCGGCGTCACCCGGCCCGGCCACACCCTCACGGACGCCGGACTCCCCAAGGGCGGCGTCTCGCTCGTCGAGGTGCCCGCCCTCGCCATCTCCTCCACGGACTGCCGTGCGAGAGTCGCCAAGGGCGATCCCGTCTGGTACCTGGTGCCCGACGGAGTCGTGCGCTATATCGACAAACGCCACCTGTACCGCGGCGAGTGAGCCGAGAGGGGCACCGGTGAACGACGGATACGACGCGGGATACGGCGACGACCAGTACGAACTCGTGGGCTACGACGAGTACGGCCGCCCCGTGTACCGCCAGGCCCAGGGGCAGGCGCAAGGACAGGGCCAGGGGGAAGGGCAAGGGCACGCCCAGCCCGGCCACCAGCAGCAGTACGACCCGTACCCGCAGCAGCAGTACGGCCAGCAGGGCTACGGCTACGACCCGTACGCCACGGGCACCCAGCAGCCCGTCCAGCAGCCCTACGACCCCTACGGCTCCCAGGGCGGCTACGACACCGGTCAGCAGCCGGCGCAGCCGCCCGCGCCCGACTACGGCGACTACGGCGGCGGTTACGGCGGCCACCCCGCCGGCCCGCACGGGGGCGCCCCGGCCCCGCAGCCGCCGTACGACCCGTACGGGCAGGCCGCGACCAGCGGGCCGCAGCCCCGGGTCGCCGAGCAGACCGCCCACATCCCGCAGCAGGCCGGCCCGCCCGAGGAGCGGGAGCGCACGGACCAGCGCGAGACCGCCGAACCCGGCGGGGACTACCGCACCGAGCAGTTCGCCTTCGTCGAGGAGCCGACCGGCGACTCCGAGGACGTCATCGACTGGATGAAGTTCACGGAGAACCGCACCGAGCGCCGCGAGGAGGCCCGGCGCCGCGCCCGCTCGCGCGTCGTCGCCCTGGTCGTCGTCCTGGCACTGGTCGCGGTCGGCGGCGTCGGCTACCTCTGGTACGCGGGGAAGCTGCCCGGACTGTCTTCCTCCGACGACAAGACGGGCACCGCGACGGCGGCGGGCGCCCAGAAGCGCGACGTGATCGCCGTCCACCTGCACGACACCAAGGGCGGCGGCACCTCCACCGCGCTGCTCGTGAACAACACCACCACCAAGCAGGGCACCGCCGTGCTGGTGCCCAACGCGCTCGCCCTGACCGGCGACGACGGCAGCACCACCACGCTCGCCACTTCCGTCGACGACGACGGCCCCGACGCGACCCGCACCGCCCTCGACTCCGCCCTGGGCACCGACATCGAGGGCACCTGGCGGCTGGACACGCCCTACCTCCAGATCCTCGTCGACCTGGTCGGCAACATCGACGTCGACACCGACGCCGACGTCCCCGACCCGGAGGCCAAGGACAAGGGCGCCGCGCCCCTGGTGCGCAAGGGCGAGGGCCAGACCCTCAGCGGCAAGATGGCCGTCGCCTACGCCACCTACAGCGCCAAGGGCGAGGAGGCGAACGCCCAGCTCCAGCGGTTCGGGCAGGTCATGCAGGGGGTGCTGCGCAAGCTGTCCTCGGACCCGCAGGCCGCGACGACCACCGTCCAGACCATGGGGATGATCCTCGACCCGCCGCTGACCGAGAAGGACCTCGGCACCTTCCTCGCCGGGCTCTCCGACCGGGCCAAGGGCGGCGACTTCAAGACCGCGCTGCTGCCCGTCCAGGACGGCGGCGGGCTCAGCGCCGAGGCCAGTGACAGCGTCGTCAAGGACGTCCTCGGCGGCACCGCCAAGAGCCCCGAGAAGGACGCGGCCGTCAGCGTCTCCGTCCGCAACGCCACCGGCCAGGAGGACCGCACCGGCAAGGCCCGCGTCGTCCTCCTCAACGGCGGCTTCACCTTCGTGTCGGGCGGCACCGCCTCCGGCACCGAGGCCACCTCGGAGGTCGTCTACGCGGCGGCCGCCGACAAGGAGAACGCCGTCCAGGTCGCCAAGACCCTGGGCCTGCCCACCGGCGCCGTCTCCCAGGGGAAGGTCACCGCGAACGCGCGGGTCTCGGTGGTGCTCGGCCAGGACTACAAGCCGGCGTCGTAGGGGGAAGCGGGCGTCGGGCGCTCGTCACGTGGGCCCGTGTCGGCGGTCGTGAGACCCTTGAGGTCAACCGACCGCCGACCCGAAAGCCAGGCAGTGACCGCGACCGACCGCTCCATCGAACTCATCAACGCCGCCGCCCAGGCGGCCGCCGACAAGCTCGCGCACGACATCATCGCCTACGACGTCAGCGACGTGCTGTCGATCACGGACGCCTTCCTGCTGGCGTCCGCGCCCAACGACCGCCAGGTCAAGTCGATCGTCGACGAGATCGAGGAGCGGCTGAACAAGGAACTCGGCGCCAAGCCGGTGCGCCGCGAGGGCGACCGCGAGGCCCGCTGGGTCCTGCTCGACTACGTCGACATCGTCGTCCACGTCCAGCACAGCGAGGAGCGCGTCTTCTACGCCCTGGAGCGGCTGTGGAAGGACTGCCCCGAGCTGGAGCTGCCCGCGGACGCCAAGGAGACCCGCGGCAAGGCGGAGGAGCACGCGAAGCTCCAGGCCGCCGAGGAGGCGACGCGCACCGACGAGGACTGGCGATGAGCGCCACCGGAGAGGTGACGGCGGGCAGGCCGGGCCGCGGCCGCCGCGTCATCCTCTGGCGGCACGGCCAGACCGCGTGGAACGTGGAGCGCCGCTTCCAGGGCAGCACGGACGTCGAGCTGACCGAGACCGGCGTCGCCCAGGCCCGCCGCGCGGCCGGGCTGCTCGTGCACCTGCGGCCCGACGCGATCGTCGCCTCCGACCTCGCGCGCGCCGCGGACACGGCCGCCGAGCTGTCCGTGCTCACCGGCCTCGAGGTGACCCTGGAGGAGGGCCTGCGGGAGACCTACGCGGGCGTCTGGCAGGGCCTGACCCACGAGGAGATCATCGCCCGCCACGGCGACGAGTACGCGGCGTGGAAGCGCGGCGAGCCCGTGCGCCGGGGCGGTGGCGAGCTGGAGACCGAGGTCGCCGACCGCGCCGCCCCCGTGGTGCTCCGGCACGCCGAGAAGCTCCCCGAGGACGGCACCCTCGTCGTGGTCAGCCACGGCGGCACGATCCGTACCACCATCGGCCGCCTGCTGGGTCTGGAGCCGCACAGCTGGGAGAGCCTCGGCGGCCTGACCAACTGCTGCTGGTCGGTCCTCGGCGAGGGCGCCCGCGGCTGGCGCCTGCTGGAGCACAACGCCGGCACTCTGCCGGAACCGGTGATCGGCGACGACGTCTGAACGGCGATTTCACTTTCCGGCAGGTCGCAGGCTAAAGTTCTTCTTGTTCGCCCCGCCGAGCGGAGCGGACGAAGTGGAGGACCATGCGGCCCGGGTCGCGTGGCACCAGGGGCTATAGCTCAGTTGGTAGAGCGCCTGCATGGCATGCAGGAGGTCAGGAGTTCAATTCTCCTTAGCTCCACAGCCCACGGACGAATCCCGTCCCCTTCGGGGGGCGGGATTTTTCGTCTGCGTCCGCTTGAGCAACAGGCGTCCCACAGGCGTATACGTCGGTGGGACTCCGTGTCCGGACCGGTACTGAGGCGTCGCTGACCGGTCGGCCCGGCCGTGGCAGAATCAAACGGCCGGAAGGGGACCGCGGCCCGACGGGAGGGAGTGGCGATGCCTGGGAACATCCTCGAGGAGGTCGGTCACCTCCTCGGCGGAGCGGTGGCGCGGAACACGGTCACCCGTCTCAGCTGCCCTTCCTGCGGTTCCGGTCATGTGGCCCAAGTCCTCGGCGACAACGGCGGGATCTCTTACGTGTGCACGGCCTGCGGCCACAGCTGGAGCTGATCGATGGGTGCACACAGGCGGAAGTGCGACTGGTGCGGCAGCGGCACGCCCATCGTGCGCGACATGGAACCGGTCAACCCCGACTACCAGTACTGGTGCGAGGAATGTGCGCGGGCGCTGATCATAAAAGGCGACCCCATCGAGACGTACCGCGAACTCGAGGGTGAGCCGATCTACGGCCGGCTCCTGGAGGAGCACTGCACACTCAAACGCTTCTACTCGTTCGTGACGGCTTAGGGCGAACCGGACGGAACGGAAACGATTTGGCGTTCGCCCCGGTGGACCGTGTAATGTTGGCGTCGCCGCCAGGGAGACCGGGCGGACGAAGGACAAGGGGCTATAGCTCAGTTGGTAGAGCGCCTGCATGGCATGCAGGAGGTCAGGAGTTCAATTCTCCTTAGCTCCACACTTCACGGACAAACCCCCGGATCATCGATCCGGGGGTTTGTCCGTTCCTCAGCGGCCGAGCGCCCGGCGGCCGCGGCCCTGGGACAGCACCGGCAGGTTGCCGCGCGAGGACGGCGCCCGCCCGCGGGTGTCCTCCTCGATGCGCAGCGCCAGCGCCGGGCAGCGGCGCACCGCGCGCACCGCCTTGGCCTCCGCGAAACGCGGCACCTCGGCCTGCGCGACGGTCGGGAAGCCGTCCGCGCCGAGCTGGAAGACCTCCGGAAGGATGTCCGCGCACAGCCCGTGCCCGCGGCACAGCGTCCAGTCGACGTAGATCTTCTGGCGGCTGGGGCCGTTCTCCTCCCCGCCGCCCGGGACGCCGGTCGCGGTCCTGCCCCCCTCGAAGAGCGGCAGGACACCCTCCACGGGCCGTCCGCAGCCGTTGCCGAGGACGTGGGCGGCGAGGTCGTCCGTGAACGCCTTGACGGTCGACTCCAGGAACATCGCCGAGCCGTCCGGGTGCGAGCAGGCGCCGCGCCGCTTCACGTTCTGCGCGACCTGCTTGACCGCCTCCAGGGCGGCCGGGCCGCCGCCGTTCAGGATGTCCTCCAGGCCCCGCGCGGCGGCCGGCAGGCCCAGGTAGCAGGGCCCGCACTGGCCGGCGCTCTCCTCGGCCAGCCACTGCGCCACCCGCAGCGACTCGCCCAGCGCGCAGGTGTCCTGACTGATCGGCAGGATCGCGCCCGCGCCGAGCGAGCCGCCGACCTGCCGCAGCGAGTTGCGGGAGACGATCGCCTCGTCGACGGTCGCCGCGTCGAGCCACTTGCCGTGGTAGCCGCCGGTCAGCACCCCCTGCGGCATCGGCGGGGCGCCGGCGAGCTGGAGCACGTAGCGCAGCGGCACGCCCGTCGGGACCTCGATCACCATGGGGCGGGCCACCGCGCCGGAGACCGTGAGCATCACGGTGCCCGGCTCGTCGTACAGGCCGGTGTTGCCGTAGCGCTCCGGGCCGATGCGGGCGGCGATCGCCAGCTGGGCGAAGGTCTCGGCGTTGGACAGCAGGGTCGGCGCGCCGCCGACGCCGCTCCTGGAGGCGCTCACCTTGCGGCCGGGCGGGATCGCCGGGCCGCCGTCGATGGAGCGGATCAGCGAGGCCGCCGCGCCGGTGACCATGCGTACCGGATTGCGCTGCACGCGCGCGCGGAGGGCGGACCGGCGGCCGTTGCTCAGCCCGCGTTCGGCGAGGGCGGCCTCCATGGAGCGCTGCGTGGACTCGCGGGTGACCCCGATGACCAGCGTGCGGGCGCCCATCGCCTCGGCGCACAGCAGCGCGCCGTCCAGGATCAGGTGCGGGGCCCGGTTGATCAGCACCGTGTCCTTGCGGCAGGCCGGTTCGTCCTCGCTGCCGTTGACGACCACGACCGGGCGCACGCCGCGCTTGATCGCCGCCTCGGCGACCGAGCGCAGCTTCTTGTGGAAGGGGAAGCCCGCGCCGCCGCGGCCCTTCAGGCCGATGCGTTCGGAGAGCTGCGCGAGCTGCTCCCCGCCCATCGGTTCGAGCGGACCGTGCACCTTGAGGTGCATCGGCAGATCCAGGCGCTCGACAAGGTCGAAGCCCGACGTGAGCTGGGGAAGCCCGACCACGCGGACCTCGGGGACGTCGGGCAGGGCCTCGTTCAATTCAAGCCTCCGGAAGGCGTGTTCCAAGGTTCACCGGAACCCGGTGCGTCGAAGTCGTGGGACGGCGACGGCACACCGGGGGTTGGTTCAGGGGCGGGACCGCTGTTGTACGTGTCGCTGGGGTAGTACGTGTCGTAGACCGCGTTCGTCTCACGGGTGTCGTACACGTCACTCGAGCCGTAGCCCGAGGCGGGCGGCGCGGAGTACCTCGCCGAGTAGCCCGCGGAGTGGTCCGCGGCGTCCGTGCCGCCGTAGACCGGGATGGTGTGTCCCGTGTCGTTGAGCGGGTCGTAGACCGACGGGGGCGCCTCGCCGACCGGGGGCGGCGACGGCACGGGCCAGCTGCCCGAGGTGCTGCCGCCGCCGTCCACGACCGGCATCGCCGCGGTGGGCCGCAGGTCCGGCGGCAGCTGGGCGGACGTGGCCGGGTCGGCCGTCAGCGGCGGCCGGCGCCCGCCCGAGGGGCCGGACACGGCGCGGTAGGCCGCCGCGAAGCCGCTCGCGGGCTCCGGGGGAGTGAGGCGCTCCGCGGGTTCGTACCGCGGGGCGGACGGGGACGCGCCGCGCGCGGACGACGCCCCGGCGCGCTCGTAGCCGGGCCGGGCCGCGGTGTCCCTCGGCCGGCTCTCCGCCTGCTCCTCGCGGACGGGCCGCTCCCCGGTGCCCAGGAGCGCGGCGATCCGGTCGGCGACCTTGCGCTTGACCGGACGGGGCGCCGCGCGCAGCGCCAGGGCCGCCATAACGCCGATCAAGGACAGCGCGTACAGCACCACGAAGAGCGGCTTCGCCGCGCGACCCGCGTAGAGCCCGTGCAGCAGGGCCAGGCACCACGCCGGGTAGGCCAGCATGTGCATGGCCCGCCAGCGGGCCGCCACGGGGGCCGGGGAGGCGAAGCGGTTGCGCAGGGCTCCGGTGACCCCCACGAAGATCATGAGCATGCTGGCCAGGGTGCCGAAGCCGATGAGGACGGCCCGGCCGCCGAACTCCTCGTCGTCCGTGGCCAGGAGCCCGAACGGGAGGACCGCGGCGACCCAGGTGGTGTGGTCCAGGACCAGCTTGACCGCGATGTGCACCAGCAGGAAGACGACCGAGGCGACCGCGGTGGTCCGGTGCACCGCCTGGGCCAGGATCCGCTGCCGGGTGTCGAGGACGATCCGGTCCTGGGCGAGCAGACCCCAGATCACCGAGCAGCTGAGGAAGACGAGGGAGAGGACGCCGGCGCCGAAGTCGAGGAAGTGGGCGAAGGTGTCGTCCGCCGTGCTGTCGTTCGTCATGACGACGGACCTCCGCACGTCAGGGACGTGACGGGAGGCGGTGAGCCGGTGGCGCGGGGGTGGATCGGGGGAGGGTTCATGGGGGCAACTCCGGAGCGGTTCGGGAAAGCGGTCCCGCTGCCGCACTCTAAGTGGCGCCATACCCGTGGGTAGGAGGTTTGAGTTATTGCGTTGTTATCAAATGACAGCGCGCTCGGGTCGGCGTCCCTTAGTGGTCGTTACGCGAAGTAACCTTTGACTTTGGTTCAGGTTCGCCTCCGGTTTCCGGATCACGGGCCCCGGATTCCGGCCGGCGTCCGCCGGCCACCCGTCGGCCGGAAGCCCGTCGCGGCCCGCTCGACGTCTGCGGTACCCTGACGCCATGCGTGCCGTACGCCTTCTGCTTAGCGAGCCGCGCTGATCAGTCCCGACCCCGGTCGCAGTCCGGTGGCCGGAATCGGCGCGGCGTCCCCTCCTGTGCGAGGGGATTTTTCATTTCCCGGCCATCGCAGCCGCTGGTCATGAAGGTCGCAGCCGCTGGCAGAGACGATCGATGGAGCTTTGAGGATCATGAGCGAGACGAACCCCGCGGTGTCCGCCCCCGTGTCGGCGGACACCGCGCCGCACCGCTACACGGCTGCCATGGCCGCCGAGATCGAGGCACGCTGGCAGGACTTCTGGGACGCCGAGGGGACGTACGCCGCGCCGAACCCCAAGGGTGACCTGGCGGGCGACCCGGAGCTGGTCGCCAAGCCCAAGAAGTTCATCATGGACATGTTCCCGTATCCGTCCGGTGCGGGCCTGCACGTCGGCCACCCCCTGGGCTACATCGCCACCGACGTCTTCGCCCGCTTCCAGCGGATGACCGGCCACAACGTCCTGCACACCCTGGGTTTCGACGCCTTCGGCCTGCCCGCCGAGCAGTACGCCGTGCAGACCGGCACGCACCCGCGCGTGTCCACCGAAGCCAACATGAAGAACATGCAGAGCCAGCTGCGCCGGCTGGGCCTGGGCCACGACAAGCGCCGGTCGTTCGCCACGATCGACCCCGAGTACTACAAGTGGACCCAGTGGATCTTCCTGCAGATCTTCAACTCCTGGTACGACGAGGAGGCGAGGAAGGCCCGTCCGATCGCCGAGCTGGTCGCGCAGTTCGCCTCCGGTGAGCGGGCGGTCCCCGGCCACCCCGGGCGCGCGTGGAGCACCCTAAGCGAGGCCGAGCGCGCCGACGTCCTGGGCGGGTTCCGCCTGGCCTACGCCTCCGACGCGCCGGTCAACTGGTGTCCCGGACTGGGCACCGTGCTGGCCAACGAGGAGGTCACCGCCGACGGCCGCTCCGAGCGCGGCAACTTCCCCGTCTTCAAGGCCAAGCTGCGCCAGTGGAACATGCGCATCACCGCCTACGCCGACCGGCTGCTGGACGACCTGGACCAGCTGGACTGGCCCGAGGCCATCAAGTTGCAGCAGCGCAACTGGATCGGCCGCTCCGAGGGCGCCCGGGTCGACTTCCCCGTCGACGGCGAGCGCATCACCGTCTTCACCACCCGCCCCGACACGCTGTTCGGCGCGACCTACATGGTGCTGGCGCCCGAGCACCCGCTGGTCGAGAAGTTCACCCCGGCCGCCTGGCCCGAGGGCACCCGCGACGCGTGGACCGGCGGCCACGCCACCCCGACCGAGGCCGTCGCCGCGTACCGCGCGCAGGCCGCCTCGAAGTCCGACGTCGAGCGGCAGGCCGAGGCCAAGGACAAGACCGGCGTCTTCATCGGCGCGTACGCCACCAACCCGGTCAACGGCGAGCAGGTCCCGGTCTTCATCGCCGACTACGTGCTGATGGGCTACGGCACCGGCGCGATCATGGCCGTCCCGGCGGGCGACCAGCGCGACTTCGAGTTCGCCCGCGCCTTCGAGCTGCCGATCCGCTGCATCGTCGAGCCGACCGACGGCCGCGGCACCGACCCCTCGACGTGGGAGGACGCCTTCTCCTCCTACGACGCGAAGATCATGAACTCGTCCAGCACCGGCTCCTCGGGCGACGGGGTCAGCCTGGACGGCCTGTCCGTCGTCGAGGCCAAGGAGCGCATCACCGAGTGGCTGGAGCGCACCGGCGCCGGTGAGGGCACCGTCAACTTCCGCCTGCGCGACTGGCTGTTCAGCCGCCAGCGCTACTGGGGCGAGCCCTTCCCGATCGTCTACGACGAGGACGGCATCGCCCACCCCCTGCCCGAGTCGATGCTGCCGCTGGAGCTGCCCGAGGTCGAGGACTACTCCCCGCGCACCTTCGACCCGGACGACGCCGACACCGAGCCCGAGACCCCGCTGTCCCGCAACGAGGACTGGGTCAACGTCACCCTGGACCTGGGCGACGGGCCGAAGAAGTACCGCCGCGAGACCAACACGATGCCCAACTGGGCCGGTTCCTGCTGGTACGAGCTGCGCTACCTGGACCCGCACAACAGCGAGCGGCTGGTCGACCCCGAGATCGAGCAGTACTGGATGGGCCCGCGCGAGGGCCTGCCGCACGGCGGCGTCGACCTGTACGTCGGCGGCGCCGAGCACGCCGTGCTGCACCTGCTGTACGCCCGCTTCTGGTCCAAGGTCCTGTTCGACCTGGGGCACGTCTCCTCGGCCGAGCCGTTCCACAAGCTGTTCAACCAGGGCATGATCCAGGCCTACGTCTACCGGGACAGCCGCGGCATCGCCGTACCGGCCGCCGAGGTGGAGGAGCGCGACGGCGCCTACTTCTACCAGGGCGAGAAGGTCTCCCGGCTGCTGGGCAAGATGGGCAAGTCCCTGAAGAACGCCGTCACCCCCGACGAGATCTGCGCCGAGTACGGCGCCGACACGCTGCGCCTGTACGAGATGGCGATGGGCCCGCTGGACGTGTCCCGGCCGTGGGACACCCGCGCGGTGGTCGGCCAGTTCCGGCTGCTCCAGCGGCTGTGGCGCAACGTCGTCGACGAGAACACCGGCGAGCTGTCCGTGGCCGACGTCGCGGAGGCCGACATCGACACCGACACCCTGCGCGCCCTGCACAAGGCCATCGACGGCGTGCGGCAGGACCTGGAGGGCATGCGGTTCAACACCGCCATCGCCAAGGTCACCGAGCTGAACAACCACCTGACCAAGGCCGGGGGGCCGGTCCCGCGGTCGGTCGCCGAGCGCCTGGTGCTGCTGGTCGCGCCGCTGGCCCCGCACGTCGCCGAGGAGCTGTGGCGCAAGCTGGGGCACACCGATTCGGTGGTGCACCAGGACTTCCCGGTGGCCGACCCGGCGTACGTGGTCGACGAGACGGTGACCTGCGTCGTCCAGATCAAGGGCAAGGTCAAGGCGCGGCTGGAGGTGGCCCCCTCCATCTCCGACGACGACCTGGAGAAGGCCGCGCTGGCCGACGAGAAGGTCGTGGCCGCGCTGGGCGGAGCCGGGATCCGCAAGGTGATCGTGCGGGCGCCGAAGCTGGTGAACATCGTGCCCGCGTAGGCGGTGACCGGGGCGCCCCGGGCGCCCCCTACGGGTCGGGTACGGGCAGGTTCGGGGTTCTCGCGGAACCCTGGGCCTGCCCGCTGCGTTTACCGTGGAAGAGCGGCGCGACCCGTGCCGTGGACCGCCGGTGCGCGGGCCGGACGTCCGAAGGAGGAGCCTCGTGGAAGCAGCGCTCACTGTGTTCGCCCTGCTCTTCCTGCTCGCGGTGGTGCTGGGCGTCTACGCCACGGTGAAGGCCGTCGGCGCCGCCAAGCGCAGCGTGGACCGGGGCATCACCCAGGCCCGCCGCACCGTCGAGGACCACACCCTGCGGGCCAAGTCCCTCGTCCAGGTGGGCCCGGTGGGCGAGCTGGCGCAGCTGCGGCTGAGCCTGCGCACCTCCATGCGGGCCACCCAGGACGCGCTGCACGCGCGCGTGGCCGAGGACGAGTCCCTCAAGGAGTCCCTCGCCCTCTTCGAGCGGCTCAGCGCGCACGGCTTCGAGCTGGACGGCGAGCTGCGGCGGCTGGAGTCCGAGCCGGACCGCGCCACCCTCGCCGAGCGCCTGCCCGGGCTGCGTGAACGCACCGAGCGCATCGTCCGGTCGGCGGACTCCCTGCGCTGGGCGGCCCGCGACCGCGCCCACCGCTTCGCGGACGACGACCTGGACTCGCTGAGCGCGCAGATCGACGTGGAGGCCGGGGCGCTGCGGCACTGGACGGAGACGACGGAGACGACGGAGACCGGGGCAGGGCCGGGGGCGGGGCCGGCCGCCGCGCCGCCGTCCTGGCCCGAGGCGCCGCCCGCCGAGGCCCCGTCCACCCGGCAGACCTGGCCGGATTCCCCCGCTCAGGGCCCGGCCGAGGAGGACGCCACGCGCCCCGCCATCACCCCGCCGGCCGCGAGCCCCGTGTACCCCTGGCAGAAGAAGGCCCGCCCGGAGAACACGACCTGACCGGTCCCGTTCGAACCGACCCGGTCCTGTGAACGCCGGTCGTCGGGGCCGGACTGCCGTACGGGCACTACGCCAGGTAACCTCCAGCTCATGTCCCGCCATGTCGCTATCGTCACGGATTCAACGGCCTACCTTCCGGCCCGGACGATGGAGCGGCACGGCATCACCGCGGTACCCCTGACCGTCGTCCTGGGCGACCGGGCCCTGGAGGAGGGCACCGAGATCTCCACCCGCTCCCTGGCCCAGGCGCTGCAGAAACGGCGGCCGGTCACCACCTCGCGCCCCGGTCCCGAACTCTTCGCCGAGACCTACCGCAGGATCGCCGAGTCCGGGGTCGACGGCATCGTCTCCCTCCACCTGTCCGCCGAACTCTCCGGCACCCACGACGCGGCCGTCGTCGCGGCGCGTGAGTCCGCCGTCCCGGTCAGGGTCGTGGACACCGGGATGATCGCGATGGCCCTCGGATTCTGCGCGCTCGCCGCCGCGGAGACGGCGGAGGCGGGCGGCACGGTGGACGAGGCCGTCACGGCCGCGGAGAAGCGCGCCGCGGGCACCTCCGCCTACTTCTACGTCGACACCCTCGACTATCTGCGCCGCGGCGGCCGGATCGGGGCGGCCCAGGCGTTGTTCGGCTCCGCGCTCGCCGTGAAGCCGCTGCTGCGGCTGGAGGGCGGCCGCATCGAACCCCTGGAGAAGGTCCGCACGGCGTCCCGGGCCATCGCCCGGCTGGAGGAGATCGCCGCGGACCGGGCGGGCAGCGCGCCCGTCGACATCGCCGTCCACCATCTCGCCGCCCCCGACCGGGCGTCGGCCCTGGCGGACCGCCTGCGGGACCGGGTGCCCGGGCTGGCCGACCTGCACGTGAGCGAGGTCGGTGCGGTGATCGGCGCGCACACCGGGCCGGGGCTGCTGGGGGTCGTGGTCTCGTCGCGGTGAGGGCGGGCTGCCGGGGGCGTGCGGGTGCGGCGAGGGCCGTGGTGCGTGCTGTCGGGGGTTGGCGAGGGTGGCGAGGATCGTGGTGCGTGCCGTCGGGTCACCCGTGAGGGGGCCGGAGTTCTCCACAACCCGTGGGTAGTCCCCGGGAATCGACCATGATCATCGCGAGGGCGTCGAGGTGCCCGATCCTCGTCGCATGGCTCTTCGATCACGTTCACGCACCCCGTCCGCGACCAGTGGCCCGGGCCGCGCCCCGGCCTCCGACGGCCGCCTCGCGCACCGCCGCGCCCCCGGCTCCCGTGCCCACGCCCGCCCCCGCTCCCACGTCCGGCACGGTCGCCGGCCACCACCCCCGGAGGAGCTGCGGCGCAGGGCGGAGGCGCTGTTCGCCGAGCGCGCCGAGGGACGCGACGACCGGGCCGGACACGAGGGGGCGCAGGGAGAGGTGGGAAAGGGACCGCCGTTGCCCCGCCCCGAGGCCCGCGGCGACATGGACGTCGGTGACTCCGACGGCGCCACGCCGACCTGGCGGGAGCGGACCGGTCAGGCACTGCGGGAGCGGATGCCGGTGTGGTTGCAGACACGGTGCGGCCTGGAGCGGCGCAGCGTCGCCGCGCTCTCGGTCCTCCTCGTCCTCGCGGCGGTCTTCGCGGTGCAGCACTTCCGGTCCGGCCGCACCCAGCCGGTGGCGGCACCCGAGGTGGTGCGGGAAGCGGCGGCGTACGGAGCCGGGAAACCGGGGCCGACGGCCGCGGACCGGGCGACGCCGGGCGAGCCCGAGTCCAAGGCCCCACCCACCACCACGGCCGGGCCCG
This sequence comes from Streptomyces sp. NPDC102490, assembly GCF_044765285.1. Taxonomy (NCBI): domain Bacteria; kingdom Bacillati; phylum Actinomycetota; class Actinomycetes; order Kitasatosporales; family Streptomycetaceae; genus Streptomyces; species Streptomyces sp. NPDC102490. Next base: position 133,957 of record NZ_JBIWJU010000007.1, on the reverse strand, counting down.
AGATCGTGGTGGACGTCGGCGGCAAGGTCCGCGAACCCGGCATCCACAGCCTCCCGGCCGGTTCACGGGTCGCGGACGCCCTCCGAGCCGCCGGAGGCGTGCGGCCCGGCACGAAGACCGACGGACTGAACCGGGCCCGCTTCCTGGTGGACGGCGAACAGGTGATCGTCGGAGCGCCCGGGCCCGCGCCCGCGCCCCCGCCGGGACCCGGTCCCGCCCCGGGCGGGTCGACGGGGGCGGCGGGGCCCGCGGCACCGGTCTCCCTCAACACGGCGACCACCGACCAGCTCGACACCCTCCCGGGCGTCGGCCCGGTCCTCGCCCAGCACATCATCGACTACCGCACCCAGCACGGCGGGTTCCGCTCGGTGGACGAACTGCGCGAGGTCAACGGCATCGGCGAGCGCCGCTTCGCGGACCTGCGGGACCTCGTACGGCCATGAACGCGGACGTGAGGGAGGTGGAGCGGCCGGACGGACGCGCCGGACCGGACCGGCCCCGTGCGAGGCCCCCGCGTGCCGCCGTGCACGCCGCCTCCGGCCACCGGCTGGGCGCGGCCCACCCCCGGCAGGAGGGCCCCGCGGACCTGCGCCTGGTACCGCCCGCCCTGGCGGCGTGGGCGACGGCGGCCCTGGTGCTGGGCATGCCGACCGGCTGGGCGGTGGGCGTGGTGACGGGCGCTCTGCTCCTGGCCGGGGCAGTGCTGCTGGGGCCGGCGCGCGGACGGCCCCACGCACCGGCGGCCACCGCTCTGCTCCTGTGCGTCGCCGCGTCCGCCGCCTCGGCCGCGCTGCACGGCGCGGACCCGCGCCGGGGACCGGTGCCGGAGCTGGCGCGGCGGTACGCCACGGTCACCGCCGAGGTGGAGGTCACGGCCGATCCCCGCCTCACCCGGCCGCGGGTCCGGGGCAACCGCGCCGTGCCGCCCACGGTGCTGATCGAGGCCGACGTGCGGTGGCTGAGCGAGTCGGGCGGGACGGCGGTGACGGCCCGGACGCCGGTGCTCCTCCTCGTCGACGTCGCTGAGGAAGGGAAGCGAGCCCGCCCAGGGCCCGGGCCCTCCCGCTGGCTGGAGCTGCTGCCGACCACGAGGCTCCGCGTCACCGCCCGGCTGTCACCCCCGAGGCAGGGCGGTGACCGGATCGCCGCGGTACTGCGCGTCCGGGCGGGCCGACAGCCGCCGGAGACGCGGGCGAAGCCCTCGACGGCGCAACGGCTGGCGGGACGGTTGCGGGCCGGCCTGCGCGAGGCGACCGAGGACCTGTCGGCAGACGCGCGGGCGCTGCTGCCGGGCCTGGTCGTCGGCGACACCTCGCGCGTCACGCCGGACCTGGAGGAGGCGTTCAAGGAGACCGACCTGACACACACGCTGGCCGTATCGGGCGCCAACTTCACGATCGTGCTTGCGCTGCTCCTCGGCCCGCCGGGCCTGGCCCAGCGCAGCGAGCGCCGGGGACTGGCACCCCGCCTCGGCCTGCACCTGCGGACGACCGCGCTGCTCGGCGGGCTGCTCGCGCTCGCCTTCGTCGTCGTGTGCCGACCCGACCCGAGCGTGCTGCGGGCGGCGGCCTTCGGGTCCGTCGCCCTGCTCGCCCTGGCCACCGGCCGCCGCAGATCACTGCTCCCGGCCCTGGCGACGGCGGTCCTGCTCCTGGTCCTCTACGACCCCTGGCTGTCCCGCGGTTACGGCTTCCTGCTCTCCGTGCTGGCCACGGGGGCGCTGCTCACGATCGCTCCACGGTGGAGCGCGGCGCTGCGCCGGCGCCGGGTACCGCCCCGGCTCGCGGAGGCACTGGCCGCCGCGGCTGCCGCGCAGGCCGTGTGCGCGCCGGTCGTCGTCGTGCTGTCGCAGCGGGTGAGTCTGGTGGGGGTGCCGTGCAACCTGCTGGCGGAGTTCGCGGTGGCCCCGGCCACGGTGCTCGGCTTCGCGGCGCTGGCGACGGCGCCCATGGCGATGCCGCTGGCCAAGAGCCTGGCCTGGTGCGGAAGCTGGCCCGCCGAGTGGATCGCGGGGATCGCCCGCATCGGGGCCGCGCTGCCCGGCGCGGGAGTGGACTGGCCGGGCGGCTGGGCCGGGGCGGCGCTGCTCGCCCTCGCCACCGTGGGCGTCCTGCTGGCCGGCCGGCGCCTGGTGCGGCACCCGTGGTGGTGCGGGGTCTGCGCCCTGCTGTTGCTCCTTCTCGTGACGCAGCCGCCGCCGCTGGCCCGGGTGATCAAGGGGTGGCCCCCGCCGGGCTGGCGGATGGTGATGTGCGACGTGGGTCAGGGCGACGCGCTGGTGCTCGCGGCGGGTGAGGGGACGGCCGTGGTCGTGGACGCGGGTCCCGATCCCGCCCTGGTCGACCACTGCCTGCGTGCCCTCGGCATCACCCGGGTGCCCCTCGTGCTGCTGACCCACCCGCACGCCGACCACGTGGCCGGGTTGCCCGGGGTGCTGCGGGGCCGCTCGGTGGGCGCGATCGAGACAACCGCCCTCGAAGAACCGGCGGACCAGGCCGAGTTCGTCCACCGACAGGCAGCGGCCCGACGCATCCCTCTGCGGCACGCGGCCGCCGGGGAGCGGCGACGCTCCGGCCCGCTGTCCTGGCAGGTGGTGTGGCCCCCGCCGAGCCCACCGACGACCGCGCCACCAGGCACGGAAGGCGGTCCCAACGACGCCAGCGTCACCCTCCTGGTCCGGACGGCCGGCCTGCGCCTGCTCCTCCTCGGCGACCTGGAGCCCCCGGCCCAGCGGGAGCTGGCCCGCTCCCCGGCGGCGGCACAGCTGCACGACGTGGATGTCCTGAAGGTGGCTCATCACGGCTCCGCCCACCAGGACTTCGCGTTCCTGCGGGAAGTCGCCCCGCGTCTCGCGCTCATCAGCTGCGGCGAGGACAACACCTACGGCCACCCGGCTCCCGGCACGGTCGCGGCACTGCGCGCCCAGGGAGCGACGGTGCTGCGCACGGACCGGGACGGGGCGCTGGCGGTGGCCGGTTCGGGGAGGGAGTTGCGGGTGGCGGGGGAGTGAGGACGGGAGGCGGTCGTCATGGCCACGAGCACGTCGTCCGCGTCGGCGGTGCCGGTGCTCAGGGTGCGGCAGGGGGCCCCGTACTGGCCGGATCGCGAGTGGTTCCCGTCCCCGCTGTGCCGTGGGAGGCGTAGGCCGGGCGGGCACCGGGAATTTCCAGACCAGCGCGGAAGACGCCACCGTGCCGTGCGGCCGACGCGTCCGGCCACGGCCGGTCACCGCCACACCGAAGGAGAGACCATGCCCCGAACCCCCAGGCCGGGTCACCCCGTTGTGCATCGGCGCGGCGAGGACGATCCGGCGCACACCGTCCACCGCCCCGACCGGTCGTGGCCGGAGCGTGCCTGATGGCCACCCCCATGACCGCGGGCAGCTTCCTCAAGGCGCTGAAGGCGGAGGGCCTCACCGTCGTCGAGGTCGGCGACTGGCGGAACCACAACCGCAATCACAAGGGTGCCTGGGGACCCGTCAACGGCGTGATGATCCACCACACCGTGACCCGAGGCAGCGCCGCCACCGTGGACATCTGCCGCAAGGGCTACGCGAGCCTGCCCGGCCCCCTGTGCCACGGCGTCATCACCAAGGACGGCCGCGTGCACCTGGTCGGCTACGGCCGAGCCAACCACGCCGGTCTGGGCGACGACGACGTCCTGCGCGCCGTCGTCGGGGAGCAGGCCCTGCCCCCGGACAACGAGGCCAACACCGACGGCAACCGGCACTTCTACGGCTTCGAGTGCGAGAACCTCGGCGACGGCGCGGACCCGTGGCCCGCCGCGCAGCTCGACGCGATCGAGCGGGCCGCCGCGGCCGTGTGCCGGCACCACGGCTGGAACGAGCGCTCGGTGATCGGCCACCTGGAGTGGCAGCCCGGAAAGATCGACCCGCGCGGGTTCACGATGGCGTCGATGCGCGCCCGGGTCGAAGAACGCCTCACCCACCCCGCCGGCTGGATACCCGGCGATTTCGAGGAGGAAGACATGCCGCGAGCGATCAGCCGGTCCGACGGCGACGACCAGCGGATCACGCCCCGGCAGTGGACGACGCTCAACGTGGACGGCGTGGACCTGCTGACCGGCGCGTCCCACTACCAGGCCACGGCCTACCTCCGGGCCGTCGTGCCACCCGGGTCCACGCTGCAGGGCCGCTTCTACCACCTCCGCCGGGACGGAAGCCGGTGGACCGGCCCGATCGTCGAACGGGTGGGCACCGACGGCGGCAGCTTCCCGGACTTCGGGCACAGCGGCTCGATCGCCGCCGGTGAACGGCTGCGCTTCGAGTTCGTCCACTATCCGCCCGACTCCGGCGACCAGACCCCCATCACGGTCACCGGCGTGCAGGTCCGCGGCCTGTACTGGGAGCGGTGACGAGGCGGGGAACGCACCCGGTGCGCTGATATCGGGCCACACGCGGCCACACGGGATCACATGGGGCCACACGGGGCCACTCCCGCCCACTCCCAGCACATGTGACGGTTTCCCGTGATGTGGTCCCGTGTTGCCTCGAAAGCCACATCGGTGATCGAATGTTTCTCCGTCAACTGGTTTTCGATGTCGTGCAGAGGGTGTCGCAAATGATCGGCCGCTTGCTGGGAAGCCGCACGAAGCGGATGCAACGGACGGGTCCCCTGGCGGCGGTGCGCACCCCGCCGGACGCCGGAGTGCTGAGCTGTCGCGTCCTCGACCCCGTCAACGACCCGGTCCCGGGCGCGGAGTTCACGGTCAGCGACACCATGGGGCGCAAGGTGGTCGGCGGTGGCACGGACCCCTTCGGATCGTTCGTGGCGACGGTGCCCGCGGGGGAGTACCGGCTCGCCGTGTCCGCCGAGGGGTACACCCCCTACCGCGCCTCCGCGACGGTCGTCGAGGACTCGCTGTCCTCGCTCGGCGACGTGACGCTGCAAGTGGCCCAGCCGCCGGAGCTGCCCGCGCCGGGTGACTGGGAGATCGAGCCGGCGCACTCCTCGATCGCCTTCACCGCGCGGCACATCGGGCTGGCCCGCATCCACGGCCGGTTCAACTCCTTCGCGGGCGCGGTGCGGATCGCCGACGACATGCAGCACTCCGCGATGCACGTCGTGATCGACGCGGCGTCCATCGACACCAACGTCAAGATGCGCGACGACCACCTGCGCTCGGCCGACTTCCTGGACGTGGAGCGGTTTCCGACCCTGGAGTTCTACAGCGACCGGTTCACGCACCGCGGCGGCAACCGGTGGGCCGTCACCGGGGCGCTGTCCCTGCACGGCGTGACGCGCACGGTCACGCTGGAGACCGAGTACCTCGGACTCGGCAACGGCATGGAGGGCGAGACGCGGGCGGCCTGCCGCGCCACCACCGAGCTGCACCGCGACGACTTCACGGTGAGCTGGCAGACGATGCTGGCCCGCGGCATCGCCGTGGTCGGCCCCAGCATCCGCATCGACCTCGACGTGCAGATCGTGCCCAAGAGCTGACCGACAATGGCTCCCGTGAGCGACGTGAGACATGTGCTGGTGCTGCCCGACCGCGACGCCGCGGAGGAGGCCGCCCGGGAACTCGGGGAGCGGTTCGGCATCGACGAGGAACCGCGCATCCTGCGGGACGCCCTGGCCGGCGAGGACGACGCCGAGGACGCCCAGTGGCTCGTCGTCCTGCGCGACGAGCGGGAAGCGCTGGACCCCGGTGAGCTGGACGCGTTCGCTGGGGAGTGGGAGGGCTGGCGCGAGGAGCCGTAGCCCGCGTCCGGCAGCGCCCGTCCGGCGTTGTCAGTGGTGCGTGCGATGCTTGTCGCGATGGCCAGAAAGACTGCGAACGACGACCCTCTCGCCCCGGTGACCCTTGCCGTGGGCCAGGAGGACCTCCTGCTCGACCGTGCCGTGCAGGAGGTGGTGGCCGCCGCCAAGGCCGCCGACGCCGACACGGACGTACGCGACCTCACCCCCGACCAGGTGCAGCCCGGCACCCTCGCCGAGCTGACCAGCCCCTCGCTCTTCGCCGAGCGCAAAGTCGTGGTCGTACGCGATGCGCAGGATCTGTCCGCCGACACGGTCAAGGACGTCAAGGCCTACCTCGGCGCCCCCGCCGAGGAGATCACCCTCGTCCTGCTGCACGCGGGCGGCGCCAAGGGCAAGGGTGTGCTCGACGCGGCCCGTAAGGCGGGGGCGCGCGAGGTGGCCTGTCCGAAGATGACGAAGCCCGCCGACCGGCTGGCCTTCGTGCGCGCGGAGTTCCGCACGGCCGGGCGGTCGGCCACCCCGGAGGCGTGCCAGGCCCTGGTCGACGCGATCGGCAGCGACCTGCGGGAGCTGGCCTCGGCGGTGTCCCAGCTGACCGCCGACATCGAGGGGACCATCGACGAGGCGGTCGTCGGGCGGTACTACACCGGACGGGCGGAGGCCTCCAGCTTCACCGTCGCCGACCGGGCGGTGGAGGGACGTGCGGCAGAAGCCCTGGAGGCGCTGCGCTGGTCGCTGTCGACCGGCGTGGCACCGGTGCTGATCACCAGCGCGCTCGCGCAGGGCGTGCGGGCCATCGGCAAGCTGTCCTCCGCCCGCGGCGGACGCCCCGCCGACCTCGCCCGCGAGCTGGGCATGCCGCCCTGGAAGATCGACCGCGTCCGGCAGCAGATGCGCGGCTGGACCCCGGACGGCGTCTCCGTGGCGCTGCGCGCGGTGGCCGAGGCCGACGCGGGGGTCAAGGGCGCCGGGGACGATCCCGAGTACGCCCTGGAGAAGGCCGTGGTGATCATCGCGCGGGCGGCGCGTTCCCGCGGACGGTCGTAGGCCCACCGCGCTCGGCCCCCGGGTCCGGACTCCGCACCCGGGTGGCCCCGTACCCGGGACCTCGTACCCGGGACACCCCTCCCGGGACACACCGAAGGCCCCGGCGTCCGTCCTGGGGAAGGACGGCCCACCGGGGCCTTCGGATCAAGCTCGCGGATCCATGCCCGCGTGGCGAACGCAGGCCGCGCATGGACCCTGGGTGCCGGACGGGAGCGGATGAGAGAGGGCCCGCTCTGGGTCCTTCCGGCGATCAGACCAGATAAGGGATTCAGCCCTTGAGGGCGCCGACCTTCTGCGCCAGCGCCGACTTCTTGTTGGCGGCCTGGTTCTTGTGGATGACGCCCTTGGAGACGGCCTTGTCGAGCTGGCGCGAAGCGACGCGCTGGTACTCGGTGGCCTTCTCGACGTCACCCGCGGCAGCAGCCTCACGGGCCTTGCGGATCGCGGTCTTCAGAGAGGACTTGACGGCCTTGTTGCGCAGCCGGGCCTTCTCGTTGGTCTTGTTCCGCTTGATCTGGGACTTGATGTTCGCCACGAATGAGCCTTTGCAGGTTCAGGCACGAGGCCGCGAAGGTCCCGTGCCGGTGATTTCTTGAAGGAGTGCCTCGTGCTGAGAGGGCAAGAGACACAGCCACCCACACTACCAGCGGGTCGTCGAGGGTCCCAAACCCATCCCGGCTCCCCACCCGTGGGACCATGGAGGCTACGTATCGATCCGACCCGAGACCCGAGACCGCAGACACTGCGGACGCCTCAAGAATCAGGACCCTGCGTGCCCGCGATCCCCAGCCATGTGCCCGAGCCGAGCCGTACCGACCCGGCGCTGATCCGCAACTTCTGCATCATCGCGCACATCGACCACGGCAAGTCCACGCTCGCCGACCGGATGCTCCAGCTGACCGGTGTGGTCGAGCAGCGGCAGATGCGCGCCCAGTACCTCGACCGCATGGACATCGAGCGCGAGCGCGGCATCACGATCAAGTCCCAGGCGGTGCGGTTGCCGTGGGCCCCCACCCACGACAAGAGCGACACGCACATCCTCAACATGATCGACACCCCCGGGCACGTCGACTTCACCTACGAGGTCTCGCGGTCGCTGGCCGCCTGCGAGGGCACCATCCTCCTCGTCGACGCCGCCCAGGGCATCGAGGCCCAGACCCTCGCCAACCTCTACCTGGCGATGGAGAACGACCTCACGATCATCCCCGTGCTGAACAAGATCGACCTGCCGGCCGCGCAGCCCGAGAAGTTCGCCGAGGAACTCGCCAACCTGGTCGGCTGCGACCCCGACGACGTGCTCAAGGTCTCCGCCAAGACCGGCCTCGGCGTCGACGCGCTGCTGGACAAGGTCGTCGCCGAGATCCCCGCCCCGGTCGGCGTCAAGGACGCCCCCGCCCGCGCGATGATCTTCGACTCGGTCTACGACTCCTACCGGGGTGTCGTGACGTACGTCCGTGTCATCGACGGCCAGCTCAACAAGCGCGAGCGCATCAAGATGATGTCCACCGGCGCCACGCACGAGCTGCTGGAGATCGGCACCAACTCGCCGGAGATGCTCTCCGCCGACGGTCTCGGCGTCGGCGAGGTGGGATACCTGATCACCGGCGTGAAGGACGTCCGCCAGTCCAAGGTCGGCGACACCGTCACCAGCCAGCACAAGGGCGCCACGGAGGCGCTCGGCGGCTACAAGGACCCCAGGCCCATGGTGTTCTCCGGCCTGTACCCGCTGGACGGCTCCGACTACCCCGAGCTGCGCGAGGCCCTCGACAAGCTCCAGCTCAACGACGCCGCCCTGGTCTACGAGCCGGAGACCTCCGCCGCCCTCGGCTTCGGCTTCCGCGTCGGCTTCCTCGGCCTGCTGCACCTCGACGTGATCCGCGAGCGGCTGGAGCGCGAGTTCGGCCTCGACCTCATCGCCACCGCGCCCAACGTGGTCTACCGGGTGATCATGGAGGACGGCACCGAGCACACCGTCACCAACCCGAGCGAGTTCCCCGAGGGCAAGATCAACGAGGTGTACGAGCCGGTCGTGCGGGCCACGATCCTCGCGCCGACCGAGTTCATCGGCTCGATCATGGAGCTGTGCCAGACCCGGCGCGGCACCCTGCTCGGCATGGACTACCTCTCCGAGGACCGCGTCGAGATCCGCTACACCCTCCCGCTCGCGGAGATCGTCTTCGACTTCTTCGACCAGCTGAAGTCCAAGACCCGCGGCTACGCCTCGCTGGACTACGAGCCCACCGGCGAGCAGACCTCCAGCCTGGTCAAGGTCGACATCCTGCTGCACGGCGACAAGGTGGACGCCTTCTCGGCGATCACCCACAAGGACGCGGCGTACGCGTACGGCGTGCGGCTCGTCGCCAAGCTGCGCGAGCTGATCCCGCGCCAGGCCTTCGAGGTGCCCATCCAGGCCGCCATCGGCTCCCGGGTGATCGCCCGCGAGACCATCCGCGCCATCCGCAAGGACGTCCTCGCCAAGTGCTACGGCGGTGACATCTCCCGGAAGCGGAAGCTGCTGGAGAAGCAGAAGGAAGGCAAGAAGCGGATGAAGATGGTGGGTTCCGTGGAGGTTCCGCAGGAAGCCTTCATCGCGGTCCTGTCCAGCGATGACAGCGCGGGGTCGGGCAAGGGCAAGAAGTAACCGCCGCGCCGCACGCCGAGTCCGGGCGAAACGGACACCGAGGGGCCCGTCGTACGAAAGTGCGGCGGGTCCCTTCGCATGTCACGGGCTCGCATCTGTAGGAAGTGACAGGGCGCGGACTCTTACGCGGGGGCCGGTCGCCCTTTACCCTGATGCCTGCCCCGTAGTTACTCGTGAGTTAAACAAGTGATCGGGCAACAGTCCGCGTCACGCCCCGAACACCGCCCGAGAGTGAACCAGCCGCACCTGAGCCAGCCGCAACGAGCCAGCCGCACCGTCGCGGGCCCGGAGGATGTCGTGAGCGACACACAGACACTGATCGAGAACCGTCCGCCCTCCGTGGCGGGACTCTTCCTGGAGCGGGTGGCCGCCACGCCGGACGCCGAGGCGTACCGCTACCCGGTGCCGCCGGCCGCGGGCGAGGGCCCCGACGACTGGAAGTCGCTGACCTGGGCGCAGGCCGCCGAGCGCGTCTACGCGATCGCGGCCGGCCTGATCGAGCTGGGTGTGCGGCCGGAGCAGCGCGTGGCCCTGGCCTCCGCCACCCGCCTGGAGTGGATCCTCGCCGACCTCGGCATCATGTGCGCGGGCGCGGCGACGACCACCGTCTACCCGCAGACCAACGCCGACGAGTCGGCGTACATCCTCTCCGACTCCGAGAGCCGGGTGCTGATCGCGGAGGACGCCGCGCAGCTCGCCAAGGCGAAGGAGAAGAAGGCGGAGCTGCCCGACCTCACCCACGTCGTCGTGATCGACGCCACCGGCGCGGACACCGCCGAGGAGTGGGTCCTCACCCTCGACGAGCTGGAGCGCAGGGGTGCGGCCCGCCTGGAGCAGGACGCCCAGCTGATCAAGGAGCGGGTCGGCGCGCTCACCAAGGACCAGCTCGCCACCCTCATCTACACCTCCGGCACCACCGGCCGGCCCAAGGGTGTCCGGCTCCCGCACGACTGCTGGTCGTACATGGCCAAGGCGATCGCCGCGACCGGCCTGGTCACCAAGGACGACGTGCAGTACCTGTGGCTGCCGCTCGCGCACGTCTTCGGCAAGGTGCTGACCTCCGGCCAGATCGAGGCCGGTCACGTCACCGCCGTCGACGGCCGGGTCGACAAGATCATCGAGAATCTGCCGGTCGTCCAGCCCACCTACATGGCGGCCGTGCCCCGCATCTTCGAGAAGGTCTACAACGGCGTCGCCGCCAAGGCCCGCGCGGGCGGCGGGGCCAAGTACAAGATCTTCCAGTGGGCCGCCGGGATCGCCCGCGAGTACGCCAAGGTCACCCAGGACAACTTCAAGCGCACCGGCACCGCGAGCGCCCCCGCCGGGCTGCGCACCAAGCACGCCGTCGCCGACCGGCTCGTCTACGCCAAGATCCGCGAGGCGTTCGGCGGCCGCCTGCGCGCCTGCGTGTCGGGCTCGGCCGCCCTGGCGCCGGAGATCGGCTACTTCTTCGCCGGGGCCGGCATCCACATCCTGGAGGGCTACGGCCTCACCGAGTCCTCCGCCGCGTCCTTCGTCAACCCCGGCGAGGCCTACCGCACCGGCACCGTCGGCAAGCCGCTGCCCGGCACCGAGGTGCGTATCGCGGACGACGGCGAGATCCTGCTGCGCGGCCCCGGCATCATGGAGGGCTACCACAAGCTGCCCGAGAAGACCGCCGAGGTGCTGGAGGCCGACGGCTGGTTCCACACCGGCGACATCGGCGAACTGTCGCCGGACGGCTACCTGCGCATCACCGACCGCAAGAAGGACCTCATCAAGACGTCCGGCGGCAAGTACATCGCGCCGGCCGAGGTCGAGGGCCAGTTCAAGGCGGTCTGCCCCTACGTCTCCAACATCCTGGTGCACGGCGCCGACCGGAACTTCTGCACCGCGCTCATCGCCCTCGACGAGATCGCGATCACCGAGTGGGCGAAGGAGAACGGCCTGGAGGGCAAGCCGTACGCGGAGATCGTCGCGGCGCCCGCGACCGTCGAGATGGTCGACGGCTACGTCAAGCAGCTCAACGAGGGCCTTCAGCGCTGGCAGACCATCAAGAAGTTCCGCCTGCTGCCCCGCGACCTCGACGTCGAACACGGCGAGATCACCCCGAGCCTGAAGCTGAAGCGGCCGGTGGTGGAGCGGGAGTACAAGCACCTGATCGAGGAGATGTACGAGGGCTCGCGCGAGGCGTAGGCCCTCGGCGGCGACGCCGTTCGTGCCGCGGATGCTCGAAGACGGCCGGTTTCCGTTCGATTTCCGGCCGTCTTCGCACGTTCGCCTAGCACGGTTCTCACTCATCGCGGCCCACTTCGGTAACTCCGTGCTTATGGGCGGGGCCGGTCTGTCACTCTGTCGGCATCGACTGCGAGGAACTCGCACGAACTGCCCGGGGAGACGTCCATGGGGGCCATTCCGACGCAGCGGGAGACCGGCTCCGCCGCCGGTGCGGAGCCTGCGCACACCGCCGCCCAGGCGTCCGCCCGGGCGGGTGTGAGCCTGCTCGGCAGCTCCCTGGCGCCGGGCGCCGCGCGCGCGATGGCGCGGGCCGCGCTCGCCGACTGGTCCGCGCGCAGCCTGCCCGGCGCGGAACAGCTGACCGAGCACCTCGCCGCCGACGCCCTGGTCGTCGTCAGCGAGCTGGTCACCAACGCCGTGGTGCACGCCGGCACCGACGTCGACGTGGTCCTCCGGATGGAGGAGACGGGCACGCTCGTCGTCGAGGCCACGGACCAGCACCCGTCCCGCGCGCCGGGGAACACCGACCCCGAGACGCCGCACGATCCCGCCGAGTACGGGCGCGGCCTGCGCCTGGTCGCCGCGCTCGCGGAGGCGTGGGGCATCACGTACCGCCCGGGCACCAAGACGGTCTGGGCGCGATTGCCGGCCGCGGGCACGGACACCGCCGGACAGACCGAGGCGTACGCCGGAGGGTGCGGGGCGCGACGCCCCGAGCCACCGGGCACGCGTCGGCCGGGGGAGGAGACGGACACGGCGGACGCCGAAGGGGCCGAAGGCGCCGGGGACGGCGAGGCCGGTGGGTCGGGGGAGGCCGGTGATTCCAGGGAGCCCGGTGCGTCCGGCGAGGACATGCGGGTCGGCGAGGGCGACCGGATGGACCACGTGCCCCAGGACGGCACGAGCGGCCAAGGCGCCGGTCGGGACGGCTCGGGGACCTCGGACGCCCCGGACCCGGACGGCCTCGGGAGGCCGGGGGACTCGGCGCAGGACTCGGACTGTCGGCGGGGCGCTTCCGGGTGTGGAGCCGACCCGGACGGGGACGGCCTCGGGAGGCCGGAGGACCCGGCATCGGGCCCGAACCGTCGGGCGGCCGCCCCCGGGCAGGCAGCCGCCCTCGGTCGTGCAGCAGACCCGGATGCGGATGGCCCCGGGAGGTCGGAGGACTCGGCGCCGGGGCCCGGCCGGCGGCAGGGCGCTCCCGGGTGCGGCGCCGACCCGGATGTGGGCCGGGGCCCCGACCCTCGGGCGGCTCACCTCGGGTGTGGAGCCGGCCCGGACGGGGATCAGGGCGTTGGCCGCGCCCCGGACGGGGATCACCAGGGCGTCGGTCACGAGGCGTACGTGAGGTGTGGTTGTGGGGAGTGTTCCGGTCGGTCGGGGGAGCCGCGGTGGTCCGAGGCGTGGGGCGGCAGCGCCCGGCGGGGCGTCCATGACCGCGAGTGGCTGGGCCGCGGTGCGCTGTCCTTTCTCGCCGAGGCCTCCGACCTGCTGGCCGGGCAGCTCGACGAGGACCTGGTCGCCTCCCTCACCGGCCAGCTGATCGTGCCCCGGCTCGCCGACTGGTGCGGGGTGTGGCTGGAGGACGAGTCCCTGGGCCGGGGCGCCTGGACCGATGACACCGGAGCGGCCGTGGGCGCCCGGCTGGCCCGCGTGTGGCACGCGGGGGAGGGGCACCTGGACGAGCTGCGCGCCGCCCTGGAGAAGGACCCGCCCCGCCCGCGCGACCCCTGGCGCTCCGGCCCCGTCGGCCACCCCTGGCCCGGCGACGCACTCGGCCCGGACGGCACGCACGGCACCGCGCTCGCCTACCGCCTGGTCGCCGGCGGCAGGCCACTGGGCACCCTGGTCATCGGCCGGGCCGACACCTCGGGCGCCGCCTCGGACGACCCCGACACCCTCGACACTCCCGGTTTCCCCGACGAGATCACCGGTCTGGTCGAGGATCTCAGCCGCCGGGTGGCGCTCGCCATCGGCGCCGCCCGCCAGTACGCCCGGCAGGCCACCATCAGCGCCGTACTCCAGCGCGGCCTGCTGCCCGGTGCCGTCGCGGAGATCCCCGGCGTGCGCAGCGCCCTCGTCTACGAACCGCGCGACAAGGGCGGCCCCAGCGGCGACTTCTACGACCTCTTCCCGGCCGGTGACGGCCGCTGGTGCTTCGCCGTGGGCGACGTCCAGGGCAAGGGCCCCGAGGCCGCCGTCGTCATCGGCCTCGCCCGGCCCTGGCTGCGCCTGCTGGCCCGCGAGCAGTACGGCGTCCCCGACGTCCTCGACCGCCTCAACCAGCTCCTCCTCGACGACGCCACCGAGGCCGCCGACGCCGCGGCCCGCGCGCTGGTCGCCGCCGGAGGCCCACCGGTTGCCCCGGGCGACGGACCGCAGACCCGCTTCCTCTCCCTCCTCTACGGCGAACTGGTCCCCTTCGAGGGCGGCGTCCGCTGCACCCTCGCGTCCGCCGGACACCCGCTGCCGCTGCTCCTCGGGCCGGACGGCACGGTGTCCGCCGTCGCGCGTCCGCAGACCCTGCTCGGCGTCGTCGAGGACGCGACGTACGTCAGCGAGACCTTCGTGCTGCGGTCCGGGGACACCTTGCTGTGCGTCACGGACGGGATCACCGAGCGGCGCAGCGGCTCCCGCCAGTTCGACGACGGCGACGGGCTGGCCGTGGCGCTGGCCGGGTGCACGGGTCTGGACGCCGAGCTGGTCGCCGAGCGCATCAGGCGGCTGGTGCACGAGTTCGGGCCCCGGCCCCCGGAGGACGACCTGGCGCTGCTGGTGCTCCAGGCCGAGTAGCGCCCGGTGGCCGAGCCGCCGGGCAACCGCGGCCGTACGGGACAATGGGACGCATGCCCTCCGCACTCCCCGACGGCGAGCCCGTCCCCGCCGACGGTGCCCTGCCCGCGTCCGCGCTCGCCGGGGCCGCCGACCGCCCCCTCGGTTTCTACCTGCACGTCCCGTACTGCGCGACCCGCTGCGGTTACTGCGACTTCAACACCTACACCGCGACCGAGCTGCGCGGCACCGGCGGCGTCCTCGCCTCCCGCGACAACTACGCCGACACCCTCGTCGACGAGGTCCGCCTGGCCCGCAAGGTGCTCGGCGACGACCCCCGCGAGGTCCGCACCGTCTTCGTCGGCGGCGGTACGCCCACCCTGCTGGCCGCCGGTGACCTGGTGCGGATGCTGCGCGCAGTGCGCGACGAGTTCGGCCTGGCGCCGGACGCGGAGATCACGACGGAGGCCAACCCCGAGTCGGTCGACCCGGCGTACCTCGCGGCGCTCCGCGAGGGCGGCTTCAACCGGATCTCCTTCGGCATGCAGAGCGCGAAGCAGCACGTCCTGAAGATCCTGGACCGCACCCACACCCCCGGCCGCCCCGAGGCCTGCGTCGCCGAGGCCCGCGCGGCCGGCTTCGACCACGTCAACCTCGACCTGATCTACGGCACCCCCGGCGAGTCCGACGACGACTGGCGGGCCTCGCTGGACGCCGCGCTCGGCGCCGGACCCGACCACGTCTCGGCGTACGCCCTGATCGTCGAGGAGGGCACCCAGCTGGCCCGGCGCATCCGGCGCGGCGAGGTCCCCATGACCGACGACGACGTGCACGCCGACCGGTACCTGATCGCCGAGGAGACGCTGTCCGCGGCGGGCTACGACTGGTACGAGGTGTCGAACTGGGCCACCTCCGACGCGGGGCGCTGCCTGCACAACGAGCTGTACTGGCGGGGCGCCGACTGGTGGGGCGCGGGGCCGGGCGCGCACTCCCACGTGGGGGGCGTGCGGTGGTGGAACGTGAAGCACCCGGGGGCGTACGCGGCGGCGCTGGCGGCGGGGAAGTCCCCGGGTGCCGGGCGCGAGATCCTCACGGACGAGGACCGGCGGGTGGAGCGCGTCCTGCTGGAGCTGCGGCTGCGGGAGGGCGTGCCGCTGGCGCTCCTGAAGGAGGCGGGGCTCGCGGCGGCGCGGCGGGCGCTGTCCGAGGGGCTGCTGGAGGAGGGGCCGTACGAGGCGGGGAGCGCGGTGCTCACGCTGCGCGGGCGGTTGCTGGCGGACGCGGTGGTGCGGGATCTGGTGGACTGACGGGGGTTCCTCGCCCCCGCCGCCCCTTCCCGTCCCGACCCGGGGGCGCTGCCCCCGGACCCCCGCTCCTCAAACGCCGGAGGGGCTGAAACGATCGAGCTGCTACGCCGTCACGAAGTCGATCAGTTCCTCCACCCGGCCCAGCAGCTCCGGCTCCAGGTCCTTGTACGAGCCCACCCGGGCCAGGATCGCCTGCCACACCGCGCCCGTGTTCTCCGACGGCCAGCCCAGGGCCCGGCACACCCCCGTCTTCCAGTCCTGACCGCGAGGCACCCGGGGCCAGGCGTCGATCCCCACCGACGACGGTTTCACCGCCTCCCAGATGTCGATGTACGGGTGGCCGACGACCAGCGCGTGCTCGCTCGTCACCGCCTCCGCGATCCGCCACTCCTTCGAACCCGGCACCAGGTGGTCCACCAGGACGCCCAGCCGCGCGTCCGGGCCCGGGGCGAACTCGGCGACGATCGACGGCAGGTCGTCCACGCCGCCCAGGTACTCCACGACCACGCCCTCGATGCGCAGGTCGTCGCCCCAGACCTTCTCGACCAGCTCGGCGTCGTGCCGCCCCTCGACGTAGATGCGCCCGGCGCGCGCCACCCGGGCGCGTGCGCCGGGGACGGCGACCGAACCGGACGCCGTACGAGAGGGGCGCGCGGGACTGGAGGAGGAGGGGCGGACCAGCGTCACCACGCGGCCCTCCAGCAGGAAGCCGCGCGGTTCCAGGGGGAAGACCCGGTGCTTGCCGAAGCGGTCCTCCAGGGTCACCGTGCCCGCCTCGCAGCCGATGACGGCGCCGCAGAACCCGGTGCCGGGCTCCTCGACCACCAGGCCGGGGTCGGCCGGTACCTCGGGAACGGGCTGCGGTTTCTTCCACGGAGGGGTCAGGTCGGCGGAGTACTGGCGCATTCCGCCGACGATACGAGGAACGCCCGCCCCGTGATCAACGCGACACGCCGAACCGGGCGGCCAGCACGTCCCGTTGGGCCCGGACGAAGGCCGCGTCCACCACCGCTCCGTGACCGGGGACGTACAGCGCGTCGTCGCCGCCCAGCTTCAGCAGCCGGTCCAGGGCGGCCGGCCAGCGCGCCGGTACGGCGTCGGGGCCCGCCTGCGGCTCGCCGGACTCCTCGACCAGGTCGCCGCAGAAGACCACCGCCGGGGTGCCCGGCACCCGTACCGCGAGGTCGTGCCCGGTGTGTCCCGGGCCCACGTCGGCCAGCCGGACCCGCCGTCCACCGCCCAGGTCGAGCACGCGCTCGCCGCGGACCTCGTGGCCGACGGGGGCGAGCGCGTCGGCGGCCTCCGCCGCCCGCCGCGCGTCCAGGCCCTCCGCCACCGCGTCCGCGTGCAGCGCCTGCCGCCCCGGTCCGCCGGGCGCGAACAGCGCGCCCGTGCCCACCGCGCCGTACACCTGCGCGTCGGGGAAGGCCGCGGCGCCGAAGACGTGGTCGAAGTGCGGGTGGGTCAGCGCGAGATGTGTCACACGGCGGCCGGCCAGCCGCCGCGCCTCCTCGCGCAACCGGGCGCCCTCGTCCAGGCTCGACCCCGCGTCCACCATCAGCGCCGCCTCGGCGCCGAGCACCAGCCCCGCCGTGCAGTCCCACCCCGGCAGCCGGCACCGCCCCACCCCGTCCGCCAGCCGCTCCCAGCCCAGCTCTGCCCAAGTCACCGTCACGGCGACGACGCTAACGGCTTGGTCCCGGCCTTGCCGGGGGCGTACCCCGCGGCCGTACACTGGGGCCGGGGAAGTCTGGCACTCGTGCGCCATGAGTGCCAGGACAGACAGGCCGGAAACGGGCGGACGGACAGCTGGAGGTGTGCGCCGATGCTCAGTGAACGCAGGCTGAAGGTGCTGCGCGCCATCGTCCAGGACTACGTCGGCACCGAGGAACCGGTCGGTTCCAAGGCCCTCACCGAGCGGCACAACCTCGGCGTCTCCCCGGCCACCGTGCGCAATGACATGGCGGCCCTGGAGGACGAGGGGTTCATCGCCCAGCCGCACACCAGCGCCGGGCGCATCCCGACCGACAAGGGCTACCGGCTCTTCGTCGACAAGCTGGCCGGCGTCAAGCCGATGACCGCGCCCGAGCGGCGTGCCATCCAGAACTTCCTGGAGGGCGCCGTCGACCTCGACGACGTGGTGGCCCGCACGGTGCGGCTGCTCGCGCAGCTCACCCGGCAGGTCGCCGTGGTGCAGTACCCGTCGCTGACCCGTTCGACGGTGCGGCACGTGGAGCTGCTCTCGCTCGCGCCCGCGCGGCTGATGCTGGTGCTGATCACGGACACCGGCCGGGTCGAGCAGCGGATGGTCGACTGCCCGGCGCCGTTCGGCGAGGCGGCGGTGGCCGATCTGCGGGCGCGGCTCAACAGCCGGATCGCGGGGCGCCGTTTCACGGATGTGCCGTCTCTGGTGGAAGATCTGCCGGAGGCCTTCGAGGCCGAGGATCGCGGTACGGTCTCCACCGTGCTCTCCACTCTCCTGGAGACGCTGGTCGAGGAGAACGAGGAGCGGCTGATGATCGGCGGCACCGCCAATCTGACCCGCTTCGGGCACGACTTCCCCTTGGTGATCCGGCCGGTGCTGGAGGCACTGGAGGAGCAGGTCGTGCTCCTCAAGCTGCTCGGCGAGGCGAAGGATCCGGGCGTGACTGTACGGATCGGTCATGAGAACGCCCACGAGGGACTCAACTCAACGTCCGTCGTGTCGGTCGGCTACGGTTCGGGCGGCGAGGCGGTTGCCAAGCTCGGCGTGGTCGGACCGACCCGCATGGACTACCCGGGAACGATGGGAGCGGTACGCGCAGTGGCACGGTACGTCGGACAGATCCTGGCGGAGTCGTAGGTGGCCACGGACTACTACGCCGTACTCGGCGTGCGCCGCGACGCTTCCCAGGACGAGATCAAGAAGGCGTTCCGGAGGCTCGCCCGCGAGCTGCACCCGGACGTCAACCCCGATCCGAAGACCCAGGAGCGGTTCAAGGAGATCAACGCCGCCTACGAGGTGCTGTCGGACCCGCAGAAGAAGCAGGTCTACGACCTCGGCGGCGACCCCCTCTCGCAGGCCGCCGGCGGTGGCGCGGGCGGCTTCGGCGCGGGTGGCTTCGGGAACTTCTCGGACATCATGGACGCGTTCTTCGGTACGGCGTCGCAGCGCGGGCCGCGCTCGCGCACCCGCCGGGGCCAGGACGCGATGATCCGCATCGAGGTGGAGCTGGACGAGGCCGCGTTCGGTACGACCAAGGACATCCAGGTCGACACCGCGGTCGTCTGCAACACCTGCAACGGCGAGGGCGCGGCGCCCGGCACGTCGGCCCAGACGTGTGACATGTGCCGCGGCCGCGGTGAGGTCTCGCAGGTCACCCGGTCCTTCCTGGGCCAGGTCATGACCTCGCGGCCCTGCCCGCAGTGCCAGGGCTTCGGCACCGTGGTCCCGACCCCGTGCCCGGAGTGCGCGGGCGACGGCCGGGTCCGTTCCCGGCGCACCCTGACCGTGAAGATCCCGGCCGGTGTCGACAACGGCACCCGGATCCAGCTCGCGGGCGAGGGCGAGGTCGGCCCCGGCGGCGGCCCCGCCGGCGACCTGTACGTCGAGATCCACGAGCTGCCGCACTCGACCTTCCAGCGCCGCGGCGACGACCTGCACTGCACGGTCACCATCCCGATGACGGCGGCGGCCCTCGGCACCAAGGTGCCGCTGGAGACCCTCGACGGCAT
Organism: Streptomyces sp. NPDC102490; assembly: GCF_044765285.1. Taxonomy (NCBI): domain Bacteria; kingdom Bacillati; phylum Actinomycetota; class Actinomycetes; order Kitasatosporales; family Streptomycetaceae; genus Streptomyces; species Streptomyces sp. NPDC102490. The sequence continues at coordinate 114,536 of NZ_JBIWJU010000007.1, read as the reverse complement.
GGAGGAGGTCGACATCCGCCCGGGCACCCAGTCCGGCCAGTCGATCCCGAAGCACGGCCGGGGCGTCACCCACCTGCGCGGCGGCGGCCGGGGCGACCTCATCGTCCACGTCGAGGTCACCACCCCCGGCAAGCTCGACCCCGAACAGGAACGCCTCCTGCGCGAGCTGGCCAAACTCCGCGGCGAGGAACGCCCGACCGGGCAGTTCCAGCCCGGGCAGCAAGGGCTGTTCTCGCGGCTGAAGGACGCGTTCAACGGGCGCTGAGACGCGGCCCGGCGGGCGGTGGTCGACTGTGCCGGTGTGGGCGGCGGCCGGGAGCCTGCCGGGGGTCCGGGGGTTGCCCCCGGGCAGGCACAGTCAGCCCGGGCAGCAAGGGCTGTTCTCGCGGCTGAAGGACGCGTTCAACGGGCGCTGAGGCGCGGCTGGGCGGGGGGCCAAGGGCCCTCCGGGGATGCGGATGCTTCTGGCGTATGCCGTCGGAAGCCCGGATTCGGACTTGTGTGGGGGACGTGACAACATGCCGTCATGTCCTCCGCACTGACCGATCTCTTCCCCTACCCGATCGTGCAGGCGCCCATGGCGGGCGGCGTCTCCGTGCCACGGCTCGCGGCCGCGGTGTCCGAGGCGGGCGGGCTGGGCTTCCTGGCCGCGGGGTACAAGACCGCGGACGGGATGTACCAGGAGATCAAACAGCTGCGGGGACTGACGAGCCGCCCCTTCGGCGTCAACCTCTTCCTGCCGCAGACGGAGACGGCCGACCTCGCCGCCGTCGACGTCTACGCCCACCAGCTGGCCGGCGAGGCCGCCTGGTACGAGACGGAGCTGGGCGACCCCGACTCGGGCCGGGACGACGGCTACGACACCAAGCTCGCCGTACTGCTGGACAACCCCGTACCGGTGGTGTCCTTCCACTTCGGCGTGCCGAGCCGTGAGGTCGTCGACTCCCTGCACCGCGTGGGCACCTTCGCCCTGGTCGGCGCGACCACCGCGGACGAGGCCCGGGCCGTCGAGCGGTCCGGCGCCGACGCGGTGATCGCCCAGGGCGTCGAGGCCGGCGGCCACCAGGGCACCCACCGGGACAACCCGGAGACCGACGGCGCCGGCACCGGCCTGCTGTCGCTGGTCGCCCAGGTCCGGGAGGCGGTGAGCCTGCCGGTCGTCGCCGCCGGCGGCATCATGCGCGGCAGCCAGATCGCCGCGGTCCTCGCCGCCGGGGCGAGCGCGGCCCAGCTCGGCACCGCCTTCCTCGCCACCGCGGAGTCCGGCGCGCACGACCTGCACAAGCAGGCGCTGACCAACCCGCTGTACGTCCGCACCGAACTCACCCGCGCCTTCTCCGGCCGCCCCGCCCGCGGCCTGGTCAACCGCTTCCTGCGCGAGCACGGTCCCTACGCCCCCGCCGCCTACCCGGAGCTGCACCACCTCACCGCGCCGCTGCGCAAGGCCGCGGCGAAGGCGGGCGACGCGCAGGGCATGGCACTGTGGGCGGGACAGGGCCACCGGATGGCCCGGGAACTGCCCGCCGGACAGCTGGTGGAGGTGCTGGCGGCCGAACTCGCCGCCGCCGGGACAGCGTTGTCGGGCTATGCGACGGGAGGCGGCGCGCGATGACGGCACCGGTGTTCGTGGCCGACTCCCTGCGGCCCCAGGACCTGACCGCGGGCGAATACGTCCTGGACGGCCCGGAGGGGCGGCACGCCGTCTCCGTGAAGCGGCTGCGGGCGGGCGAGGAGGTCGTCCTCACCGACGGGCACGGCCGCTGGGCCGAGGGCGTCGTGAAGGCCGCCGAGGGCAAGGACCGCCTGGTCGTCACCGTCGTGGACGGCGTACGGGAGGAGCCCGTCGAGCAGCCCCGCATCACCGTCGTCCAGGCCCTGCCCAAGGGCGACCGCGGTGAGCTGGCCGTCGAGACGATGACCGAGGTCGGCGTCGACGCCATCGTGCCCTGGGCGGCGTCCCGGTGCATCACGCAGTGGAAGGGCGAGCGCGGCCTGAAGGCGCTCGGCAAGTGGCGGGCGACGGCCCGCGAGGCGGGCAAGCAGTCCCGCCGGGTCCGCTTCCCCGACGTCGCGGACGCGGCGACGAGCAAGCAGGTTGCCTCACTTCTGGCCGAGGCCGACTTCGCCGCCGTACTCCACGAGAGCGGCGAGGAACCCCTGTCCGCCGTCGCACTCCCCGACAGCGGCCACATCGTGCTCGTCGTCGGCCCCGAAGGGGGCGTGTCCCCCGAGGAGTTGGCCCTGTTCGCCGAGGCCGGTGCGGGGCCCTACCGGCTGGGCCGCAGCGTCCTGCGCACCTCCACCGCGGGCACCGCCGCGACCGCCGTGCTCCTGGCCCGCACCGGCCGCTGGTCCTGACCCGCCGACCGCGGGACGCGCCGACGCCGTACCGCGACGGCGTGCGGGTGCGGTCCGTCCACCGGTGGGACGCGTGGCCCGGGGCGCCACGGTGGTGAGGAGTGGCCGTATGCGCCCTACCGCCGGTCCCGGGGCGGTGGCAGGCTGCCCCGCATGGGGGCTTCGAGACGGATTTGGCGCATGGCTCCGGTGGTGGTCGGCTCGGCCGTCGCCGTCGGCACACTCGTCGCGTGCGACCCGGGCGGGCTCAGCTCCGCGTCGGTGGCGTACACGACCGACCGGACCGTGACCCGTGAACTGGAGCGGCAGAAGGCCGAGGTGAGCTGGCTCACCTGCACCGCGTCCTTCGGCGACAAGGACACCACCGCGTCGGCGACCGAGAAGGCCGTCGCCTCCGTCGACTGCGAGGGCAGGACGGACACCGGACAGGACATCACCGTCGACGGCAAGGTCACCCGGGTCGTCAACGGCGCCTGCGTGCGGGGGAACCTGACCGCGAAGGTGGACGGCAAGGAGTGGTTCCGGGTCAACGGGCTGGGCGACTGCGACGCCACCAGCGCACCGCCCGCGAACCGGCCCTCCCCGCACGGGCCCGGGCCCACCGTGACCGTCACCCGGACCATCTGGTGCCCGGACGACCCGCACTGCCGGCCGGTGGAGGGCAAGTAGCCCACCTCCGGCGGGCCATGGCGCCCGGCGGCCGGGAAGTGATCCAAACCTCTGTCGGCGGGCGGCGCCCCTGCATAGGGTATGGGGGTGACTCAGCCCGCAGCGCCTGCCTACCTCCGCTTTCCGCACCCGCACGGCGAGTTGGTCGCCTTCACCGCCGAGGACGACGTGTGGCTCGCCCCGCTCGACGGCGGCCGGGCCTGGCGGGTCAGCGCCGACAACGTGCCGGTGAACCACCCCCGCATCTCGCCCGACGGCACCGCGGTCGCCTGGACCTCCACCCGCGACGGCGCCCCCGAGGTGCACGTCGCGCCCGTCGACGGCGGTCCCGCCCGGCGCCTCACCCACTGGGGCAGCATCAGGACCCAGGTCCGCGGCTGGACCGCCGACGGCCGCGTCCTCGCCCTCAGCACCTACGGCCAGGCCAGCCTGCGCCGCAGCTGGGCCCGCGCCGTCCCGCTCGACGGCGGACCGGCGGCCACCCTGCCGTACGGGCCCGTCGGCGATGTCGCCCAGGGCCCGCACACCGTGCTGCTGTCCGCGCCGATGGGCCGCGAGGCCGCCTGGTGGAAGCGCTATCGGGGCGGCACGGCGGGCAAGCTGTGGATCGACCGCGAGGACGACGGCGAGTTCGTCCGCCTGCACGCCGACCTCGACGGCAACATCGAGTACCCCTTCTGGGTCGGCGACCGGATCGCCTTCCTCTCCGACCACGAGGGCACCGGCGCCCTGTACTCCTCCCTCGCCGACGGCTCCGACCTGCGCCGGCACACGCCCGTCGACGGCTTCTACGCCCGGCACGCCGCCACCGACGGCACCCGCGTCGTCTACTCCTCCGCCGGGGAACTGTGGACGCTGGACGACCTCGACGGCGCCGAGCCGCGACAGCTCGACATCCGGCTCGGCGGCGCCCGCGTCGACCTCCAGCCGTACCCGGTCAACGCGGCCCGCTGGTTCGGCTCCGCGTCCCCCGACCACACCGCGCGCGGCAGCGCCGTCGCCGTACGCGGCGGCGTGCACTGGGTCACCCACCGCTCCGGACCGGCGCGCGCGCTCGCGGCCACCCCCGGGGTACGCAACCGGCTGCCGCGCACCTTCCGCGCCGACGGCGAGGAGTGGGTGGTGTGGGTGACGGACGCCGAGGGCGACGACGCCCTGGAGTTCGCGCCCGCCACCGGCCTCGCCCCCGGCGCCACCGCGCGGCGCCTGGCCGCCGGACAGCTCGGCCGGGTGCTGAACCTCGCCGTGGCCCCCGACGGCAGCCGCGTCGCCGTCGCCTCGCACGACGGGCGGGTCCTGCTCGTCGAGCGCGAGAGCGGCGAGGTCCGCGAGGTCGACCGCAGCGAGGACGGCGACGCGTCCGGCCTGGTCTTCTCGCCGGACTCGGCCTGGCTGGCCTGGTCCCACCCCGGCCCCGACCCGCTGCGCCAGCTCAAGCTCGCCAACACCACCGACCTGTCGGTGAGCGAGGCGACCCCGCTGCGCTTCCAGGACTACTCGCCCGCCTTCACCCTGGACGGCAAGCACCTCGCCTTCCTCTCCACCCGCTCCTTCGACCCGGTCTACGACGAGCACGTCTTCGACCTGGCCTTCGTCGAGGGCGCCCGGCCCTACCTGATCACCCTCGCCGCGACCACCCCCTCGCCCTTCGGCCCGCAGCGCCACGGCCGGCCCTTCGAGACACCGGACCGCGAGGAGACCCCCGACAGCGAGGGCACCCCCACCACCCGGATCGACATCGAGGGCCTCGCCGACCGCATCGTGCCCTTCCCGGTAGAGGCCGCCCGCTACTCCCGGCTGCGCGCCGCCAAGGACGGCGTCCTGTGGCTGCGCCACCCGCTCACCGGCGTCCTCGGCGCCTCCCGCGCCACCCCGGAGGACCCCGACCCCCACACCGAGCTGGAGCGGTACGACCTCGCCCAGCAGCGCGTCGAGCACCTCGCCGGCGACGCCGACCACTACGAGGTCAGCGGCGACGGCAAGCGGGTGCTGCTGTGGACCGACGGACGGCTCAAGGTCGTGCCCAGCGACCGGCGGGCCTCCGGCGACGAGGACAGCGACACCAACGTCACCGTCGACCTGGGCCGGGTCCGCCAGCGGGTCGAACCGGCCGCGGAGTGGCGGCAGATGTTCGACGAGACCGGCCGCATCATGCGGGACCACTACTGGCGGGCCGACATGAACGGCGTCGACTGGGACGGCGTCCTGGACCGCTACCGGCCCGTCCTCGACCGCGTCGCCACCCACGACGACCTGGTCGACCTCCTGTGGGAGGTGCACGGCGAACTCGGCACCTCGCACGCCTACGTCACCCCCCGCGGCGGCCACGGCTCCGGCGCCCGGCAGGGCCTGCTCGGCGCCGACCTCTCCCGCCACGAGGACGGCACCTGGCGCATCGACCGCGTGCTGCCCTCGGAGACCTCCGACCCCGACGCCCGTTCCCCGCTCGCCGCGCCCGGGGTCGCGGTGCGCGCCGGGGACGCGATCGTCGCGGTCGCCGGGCAGGCCGTGGACCCGGTCACCGGTCCCGGGCCGCTGCTCGTCGGCACGGCGGGCAAGCCGGTCGAGCTGACCGTCTCCCCGGCCGGCGGCGGCGAGCTGCGGCACGCCGTCGTCGTCCCGCTCGCCGACGAGGAGCCGCTGCGCTACCACGCCTGGGTCGCCGACCGGCGCGCCTACGTCCACGAGCAGTCCGGCGGGCGGCTCGGCTACCTGCACGTCCCGGACATGCAGGCGCCCGGCTGGGCCCAGATCCACCGCGACCTGCGGGTCGAGGTGGCCAGAGAGGGCCTGGTCGTCGACGTCCGGGAGAACCGCGGCGGGCACACCTCGCAGCTGGTGGTGGAGAAGCTGGCCCGGCGCATCGTCGGCTGGGACCTGCCGCGCGGCATGCGGCCGACCAGCTACCCGCAGGACGCGCCCCGCGGGCCGGTCGTCGCCGTCGCCAACGAGTTCTCCGGCTCGGACGGGGACATCGTCAACGCGGCGATCAAGGCGCTGGGGATCGGGCCGGTCGTCGGCGTGCGCACCTGGGGCGGCGTCATCGGCATCGACAGCCGCTACCGGCTGGTCGACGGCACGCTGATCACGCAGCCGAAGTACGCGTTCTGGCTGGAGGGGTACGGGTGGGGCGTGGAGAACCACGGCGTCGATCCGGACGTGGAGGTGCCGCAGCGTCCGCAGGATTACGCGGCGGGCCGCGATCCCCAGCTGGACGAGGCGATCGCGCTCGCGCTGGCGGCGCTGGAGGAGACCCCGGCGAAGACGCCGCCGAGCTTGCCGTAGTCGGCCGGGGGTGGGTGTCGCGGCCCGGCGTAGCGGGGTGCCGCTGCGCCCACCCGTGCCGCCCTGGGGGTACCTCCCAGGCCGTTCAGGCACTGGGGGAGGCACGACTGCCCGCAGCTGGGGAGGTGGCGGATACGATGCCCGCAGAAGATCAACCGTGTGAGGAGAGCCAAGTGGCCGGCGAGGCACAGGACGACTGTCTGTTCTGCAAGATCGTCGCAGGGCAGATTCCCGCGACGATCGTCCGTGAGACGGAGACCACCGTCGCGTTCCGGGACATCAACCCGCAGGCGCCCACCCACGTCCTGGTGATTCCCAAGGCGCACCACAAGGACGCCGCCGCCCTCGCCGCCGAGGCCCCGCAGCTCGCCGCCGACGTGCTGCGCGAGACCCAGGCCGTCGCCGACGACGAGAAGCTGGACAGCTACCGCACCGTCTTCAACACCGGCAGCGGCGCCGGACAGACCGTCTGGCACGCGCACGCCCACGTGCTCGGCGGCCGCGGCCTCGCATGGCCCCCCGGATAGTCCGAGGCGGCAGCCACCGTGTCCGTACGTGAACTCGTCGTCCTCGGCACCGCCAGCCAGGTCCCGACCCGGCACCGCAACCACAACGGCTACCTGCTCCGCTGGGACGGCGAGGGCATCCTGTTCGACCCCGGCGAGGGCACCCAGCGCCAGATGCTGCGCGCCGGGGTGGCCGCCCACGACCTGAACCGGATCTGCGTCACGCACTTCCACGGCGACCACAGCCTGGGCCTGGCCGGGGTGATCCAGCGCATCAACCTGGACCAGGTCCCGCACGAGATCACCGCCCACTACCCGCGCTCCGGGCAGCGTTTCTTCGAGCGCCTGCGGTACGCCACCGCCTACCGCGAGACCGTCGCCCTCACCGAGGCCCCGGTCGCCGCCGACGGCCCCCTCGCGGTCACCCCCGCCTACACCCTGGACGCCCGCAAGCTGTCGCACCCGGTCGAGTCGTACGGCTACCGGCTCACCGAACCGGACGGCCGCCGCATGCTGCCCGACCGCCTCGCCGCGCACGGCATCCAGGGCCCCGACGTCGGCCGCATCCAGCGCGAGGGCTCGCTGAACGGCGTCGCGCTCGACGAGGTCAGCGAGGTGCGGCGCGGCCAACGGTTCGCGTTCGTCATGGACACCCGGCTGTGCGCGGGCGTGCACGCGCTCGCCGAGGGCTGCGACCTGCTGGTGATCGAGTCCACCTTCCTCGACGAGGACGAGACCCTCGCCACCGACCACGGCCACCTCACCGTCGGTCAGGCCGCGCGGGTGGCCCGGGACGCGGGCGTACGGCACCTGGTCCTCACCCACTTCAGCCAGCGCTACTCCGACCCGGAGGAGTTCGAGCGGCAGGCACGCGCCGCCGGTTACCAGGGCGAGCTGACCGTGGCCCGCGACCTCACCCGCGTACCGGTTCCGAAACGTCGGTAAGGCCGCCGTACGATGCTCTGATGCCCCTGCCCAAAGCTGAACTGCACCTCCATATCGAAGGCACCCTGGAACCCGAGCTGGCCTTCGCGCTGGCCGCCCGCAACGGCGTCTCCCTGCCGTACGCGGACGAGGACGCGCTGCGCGAGGCGTACCGCTTCGCGGACCTCCAGTCCTTCCTGAACCTGTACTACGCACTGATGGCCGTCCTGCGCACCGAGCGGGACTTCGAGGACCTGGCCAACGCCTACCTCGCCCGCGCCGCCGCCCAGGGCGTCCGGCACGCCGAGATCTTCTTCGACCCGCAGGCCCACCTCGCCCGGGGCGTGGAGATGGGCACGGTCGTGGAGGGGCTGTGGCGGGCGCTGGGCGCCAGCCGCGAGAACCACGGTGTCTCCACCCGGCTGATCCTCTGCTTCCTGCGCGACGAGTCCGCCGAGTCGGCGCTGGCGACGCTGGACGCCGCGAAGCCGTACCTCGACCGCATCACCGGCGTCGGCCTGGACTCCGCCGAGGTCGGCCACCCTCCCGTGAAGTTCCGCGAGGTGTACGAGGCCGCCGCCGCCCTCGGGCTGCGCCGGGTCGCGCACGCGGGCGAGGAGGGGCCGCCGGAGTACGTCGTCGAGGCCCTCGACGTCCTCGGCGTCGAGCGGATCGACCACGGGCTGCGCTGTGTGGAGGACCCGGCGCTGGTCGAGCGGCTGGTGCGCGAGCGTGTCCCGCTCACCCTGTGCCCGCTGTCCAACGTGCGGCTGCGCACCGTCGACACCCTCGCCGACCACCCGCTGCCCGCGATGCTCGACGCCGGGCTGATGTGCACGGTCAACTCCGACGACCCGGCCTACTTCGGCGGCTACGCGGGGGACAACTTCGACGCCGTGCGCGAGGCCCTCGGTCTCACCGGGGAGCGGCTGCGGGAGCTGGCCCGCAACTCCTTCCTCGCCTCCTTCCTGGAGGACGAGGAGGACCTGCGGGCGCGCTACCTCGCGGAGGTCGAGGCGTACGACTTCCCGACGGCGTAGGGCGACGTAGAGCGACGTAGACCTCAGCCCGTCCCGGACCCCGGTGTGGCCGCCGCCTGCCGGGGTCCCGCCGTGTCGTAGGCGCCCTGGACGGCCACCGCCGGGGCCGCCACGTCGATCTCCACGACCGGCTGCTCCACGGCACCGACCTCCGGCACCGCACCGCTCGGCGTGCCCGTGGCGGCGGCGACCAGCGCGGCCGGGGTGCCGCCGCGGCGGCGGATCGCGCCGGACCGCAGCGGCCGGCCCGCGGTGTGCAGGGCGACCGCCGTCATCGGCGCGGCGAGCAGCAGCAGCCCGGCGGCCAGGACCAGCCCCATGCCCGGGTAACCGGCCCGCGCCGACAGGACACTGCCGGCCAGCGGCCCGGCCGCCGTGCCCAGCGAGGACGCCGAGCCGACGAGCACCGCCCACCGGCCGCGCGGGTCGAGCGAGGCGGCGAGGCCGATCAGGTACGACAGCACGACCGGGTAGACGGTGTTCCAGGCGATCTCCCCGGTCGCGAAGGTGGCCGGGGTCGTCGCCGAGGCGCTGACCGCGATGCACCCCGCGATGAGCACCGTGCCGGCGCCGACCGGCATCGCGCGCCCCAGCCGCGGTCCGAGGGCGCCGGCCACCAGCACCCCGACCAGCCCCGCGCCCAGCGCGACGGCGAAGACCAGCCCGAGGGTGGCGTCGCCCAGGCCCGCCTGCGTCAGCCCGATCCGGCCGCTGACGCCCCACAGCGAGTTCTGCGCGAGGGACCAGCACAGCACCGTGACGGCCAGGACGAGTCCCGAACGGCGGTGGGGGAGCGGGGCGGTGGTGCCGGTGCCGGGTGTGGTGGGGGCGGTGGCCTCCGCGCCCGGCAGGCGGCCGGTCAGCGGCCACACGGCCAGTGCCGTCAGGGCGATCGCGGCCAGCGGCAGACCGTGCGCCCGGCCGAGGTGGGGCACCGCCAGGTACACCGCTCCGGCCAGCGCGGACACGCTCAGCAGGCCCATCGTGGAGGCGCGGTGCGGGTCCTTCTCGGCGGCGATCCGGGTCGCGGCGACCGTGGTGGCCGTCCCCGATCCGAAACCGCCCACGACCGCGCTGGCGACGACGGCCGGGACGGCGGTGGTGAGCGCGGCGGCGCCGTAGCCGAGGACGGCCAGCGCGAGCCCGAAGCGGGCCGGCGTCCGGGCGCCGGCCCGCTGCACCCGGGAGGCCAGCAGGAAGCCCGCGGTCGCCGAACTCAGCAGCAGGGCGCTGCCGACGGCGCCCGCCTGGGTGGCGGACAGGGGGAGACCGGTGTCGAGTCTGCCGACGGTGGTGGGCAGCAGGTACGGAGGCAGGTACCCGGCCGTGAAAAGGGCGACGAGAGGCCAGGGGGTGGTGCGGGGGGCGAACACGGGCGTTCCCAGGGCATGCGAAAGGGACGGTGGGGAGGGAGGGGGCGACGACCGTCGACTGACCGGAACGCGCGGGCAATTTGTATCAAGCGCGGGGAGACCCGAAACAGGCAAGGGGGTGTGATCTGTATCACAGACCCGTTTGGGGGTGTCGAGGCCGGGTAGTAGCGAGCGCTAACGCCAGTGGACCGCGCCGCTTCCGCCCGGAATCGTCGCCTCCAGTTTGGCCCTGATCTCCCGCATCACCGCCACGATCCGCGCCTCGTGATCCGGCGTCAGCCGGGCCACCGGCACCGAGCAGCTGATCGCGTCCAGCGCCGGGACCTCGTAGCGCAGCGCGAAGCCGAAGCCGACGATGCCGGGCACGCCCTCCTCGCGGTCGACGGAGTAGCCGCGCTCCCTGGTCCGGGCGAGGTCGGCCGCCAGGGACTCCCGGCTGGTGTGGGTGTGCGGCGTGAAGACCTCGTACGGCCCCTCGGGCAGTTCCGTGTCCGGCCGTTCGGCCAGCAGCGCCTTGCCCAGCGCGCCCACGTGGGCGGGCAGCCGGCGCCCCACCCTGCTGATCGTGCGCAGGTACTCGTGCGACTCCCGGGTCGCCAGATACGCCACGTCGTGCCCGTCCAGCCGCCCCAGGTGGATGGTCTCGCCCAGCGCCTCGGACGCCTCGTCGAGATACGGCCGCACCGCCCGCACCCGGGGATCGGAGTCCAGGTAGCTGGTGCCGGTGAGCAGGGCGTGGATGCCGATGCCGTAGAGCGAGCCGGTGACGTCGGTGCGGACCCAGCCGCGCGAGATCAGGGTTTGCAGCAGTGCGTACATCGAGCTGCGCGGCACGCCCAGCCCGTCCGCGAGCTCCTGGAGCCGGGCCGGGCGGTCGCCGCGGGCGGCCAGCACCTCCAGCAGTTCCACCGTGCGCGCCGCGGACTTCACCTCGCGGACGCCGCCCGTCGCGCCCCCTGCCGCGCCACCAGTCTCCGCCATGCGCCGATCGTAATCCGATGCCGCCGACCCATTGACGCTCCAGGGCCACCTCTCTACTCTCCATCTTCATACGTGGACGACATCTACATACGGAGACAGGAGACGGTGGAGATGACGAGCGAGGGCACCAGCGTGCGCCCCGGCCCCGGCGCCGGAACCGGCCCAGGAACCGACGCCGCCCGGGCGGCCGTGGTCCGACGGCTGCGCGAGGGGATGGCCCAAAGCGTGCTGTCCTTCCCGCTGACCAGCTTCCGCGACGACGGTTCGCTCGACCCCGACGGCCACCGCGCCTACGTCGCCGAGCGGCTCGCCACCGATCCCGGCGCCGTCTTCCCCGCCTGCGGCACCGGCGAGTTCTTCTCCCTCGACGAGGACGAGTACCGCCAGGTCGTCACCATCACGGTCGAGGAGAGCGCGGGCCGGGTGCCGGTCGTCGCCGGGACCGGCTACGGCTGGGCGCAGGCCCTGCGGTTCGCCCGCATCGCGGAGGAGGCCGGGGCCGACGCCCTCCTCGTCCTGCCGCACTACCTCACCGCCGCCCCGCAGGACGGCCTGGTCGCCCAGGTGGAGCGGATCGCAGCCGGCACCCGGCTCCCGCTCATCGCCTACCAGCGCGGCCAGGTCGCCTACACCGCCGAGTCCGTCCGGCGCCTCGCCCGCGTCCCCGGCGTGATCGGTCTCAAGGACGGCCACAGCGACCTCGACCGCCTCCAGCGCTCGGTCCTCGCCGCCCCCGAGGACTTCCTCTTCTTCAACGGCGCCGCCACCGCCGAGGTCCAGGCCCGCGCGTACGCCGCCGTCGGCGTCCCCGCGTACTCCTCCGCCGTGCACGCCTTCGCGCCCGAGATCGCGAACGCCTTCCTCACCGCCCTGCACGGCGGCGACACCGGCACGGTCGACAAGCTGCTGCGCGACTTCTACGTCCCGCTCGTCGAACTGCGCGACCGCGTCCCCGGATACGCCGTCTCCCTGGTGAAGGCGGCGGCCCGGCTGCGCGGCTGCCCCGTCGGCCCGGCCCGCGCCCCCCTCACCGACCCCTCGCCCGCCGACCTCGCCGAACTCAAGACCCTGCTCGCCACCGGACTCGACCTCGTAGGAGCCGCCCTGTGACCCGCGACCTGACCATCACGGCCGTCCACCTGACGCCGATCCTGGTCGCCGACCCGCCCCTGCTCAACACGCAGGGTGTGCACCAGCCGTACACCCCCCGCCTGATCGTCGAGGTGGAGACCGCCGACGGCGTCACCGGCGTCGGCGAGACCTACGGCGACGCCAAGTACCTGGAACTGGCCCGCCCGTTCGCCGACAAGCTGATCGGCCGTCAGGTGTCCGACCTCAACGGCCTGTTCACCCTCGCCGACGAGGTCGCCGTCGACTCCTCCCGGGTCTCCGGACAGGTCGACGTCGGCGGGCTGCGCGGCGTCCAGACCGCCGACAAGCTGCGCCTGTCCGTCGTCTCCGGCTTCGAGGTCGCCTGCCTCGACGCCTTCGGCAAGGCGCTCGGCCTGCCCGTGCACGCCCTGCTCGGCGGCAAGGTCCGCGACGCCGTGGAGTACAGCGCCTACCTCTTCTACAAGTGGGCCGGCCACCCCGAGGGCGTGGCGGCCGAGAAGGACGACTGGGGCGCCGCCCTCGATCCGGCCGGAGTCGTCGCCCAGGCCCGTGCCTTCACCGAGCGGTACGGCTTCAGCTCCTTCAAGCTCAAGGGCGGCGTCTTCCCGCCCGAGGAGGAGATCGCCGCGATCAGGGCGCTCGCCGAGGCGTTCCCCGGACACCCCCTGCGCCTGGACCCCAACGGCGCCTGGTCCGTGGAGACCTCCCTGAAGGTCGCGGCGGAACTCGGGGACGTCCTGGAGTACCTGGAGGACCCCGCGCTCGGCACCCCGGCGATGGCCGAGGTCGCCGCGAAGACCGGCGTGCCGCTCGCGACCAACATGTGCGTGACGACGTTCGCCGAGATCCAGGAGGCGTTCACCCGGGGCGCCGTGCAGGTCGTGCTCTCCGACCACCACTACTGGGGCGGACTGCGCAACACCCAGCAACTGGCCGCCGTCTGCCGCACCTTCGGCGTCGGCGTCTCCATGCACTCCAACACCCACCTGGGCATCAGCCTCGCCGCCATGACCCACGTGGCGGCCACCGTGCCGAACCTCCACCACGCCTGCGACTCCCACTACCCCTGGCAGTCCGAGGACGTGCTGACCCGGCGGCTCACCTTCGACGGCGGCAAGGTCGCCGTCTCCGACGCCCCCGGTCTCGGCGTCGAACTCGACCGCGACCGGCTGGAGTTCCTGCACCGGCGCTGGCTCGACGACGACGGCACGCTCCGCGACCGCGACGACGCGGCGGCGATGCGGGTCGCCGACCCCGGATGGGTCACCCCGTCCGTCCCCCGCTGGTGAACCGTCCCCGTCGCTGACCGCCCCTTCCCCCCCCGTCCCCTGCCACGACCGGAGCCGCTCGTGTCCGCAGCAGCACATCCCGAGGTGCATTCCCCCGCCGTACAGTCCGCCGTCCGCAAAATCTTCCGCCGCGTGGTCCCCCTCTTCTTCGTCATGTTCGTGGCGAACTACATGGACCGCGTCAACCTGGGCTTCGCCCAGGACGAACTCCGCGCCGACGTGGGCCTGTCGGCCGCCGCGTTCGGACTCGGCGCCGGAATCTTCTTCATCGCGTACGCCCTCTTCGAGGTCCCCTCCAACGTGCTGATGGAGCGGTTCGGGCCCAAGGTGTGGCTGACCCGCATCATGATCAGCTGGGGCGTCGTCGCCACCGCGATGGCCTTCGTCGACAGCGTGGAGATGTTCTACGCCCTGCGCTTCCTGCTCGGCGTCGCCGAGGCCGGCTTCTTCCCGGCCGTCATCTACTACTTCAGCCGCTGGCTCCCCGACTCCCACCGGGGCCGCGCCACCTCCATCTTCCTGATGGGCTCCGGCACCGCCACCGTCATCGTCGGCCCGGTCTCGGGCGCGCTGATGGAGATGCACGGGATCTGGGGCCACGCGGGCTGGCAGTGGATGTTCTTCATCGAGGGCGTCTTCTCCGTCGTCCTCGGCTTCGTCGTCTACCGCTTCCTCGACTCGGGCGTCGAGCAGGCGACCTGGCTGACCGACGAGGAGAAGACCGGCCTGGTCGCGGCCATCGACGCCGAGCAGGAGGAACGGGACGCGCGGCGCGGCGGGAAGGCGGCCGAGGTCTCCCGCTGGAAACTGCTCGCCGACCCGCAGATGCTGCTCTTCCTCTGGATCTACTTCGCGATCAACGTCGCCCTGTACGCGGTGACCTTCTGGCTGCCGTCGATCGTGGACGACATCGGCGGGGTGAGCGACTTCCAGGTGGGGCTGCTGACCGCCGTGCCGTGGCTGTGCGCGCTGGTCGCCCTGTTCGTCAGCGGCCGTATCTCCGACCGCATCGGCAAGCGCCGGCCCGTGCTGGTGGTGCTGCTCCTGCTGGGCGGCTGCGGCACCCTGCTGGCCGTGTTCGTCTCGCCCTGGGTCGGGCTCGGCGCGCTGTGCCTGGCCGCGATGGGCTTCAAACCGGCCTCCCCGGTCTTCTGGACCATCCCGCAGAGCTACCTCGACGCCCGCGCCGCGGCGCCCGGCATCGCGCTGATCAACTCCATCGGCAACCTCGGCGGGTTCGTCGCCCCCACCGCCTTCGGCCTCATCGAGGACACCACCGGCTCGACCAAGGGCGGCCTGGTCGGTCTGACCGTCGTCGGCTTCCTGGCCGCGCTGAGCGTGCTGCTGGTGCGCGGCGGCGGACGCAACGACCGGGTCCGCACCCGGCCGGCCAGGGCGGCGGCGGCCCCGGCCCCGGAGACCGGTCCGGGCGCCGCCCGGACCGCGCAGCCGGGGCCGGCCACGGCCTGACGCCACGCGGCCGGCACCGCCGCACCGTCGGCGGCGTGGTGCACACTGGCGGGGTCCGCACCATGCCAGGGAGCGCACCGTGACAGCGTCCACCGTGTCCACCGCGTCCGACGTGCCCGCCATGCCCGTCATGCCGGCCGACGAGAGAACGCACCGCCACACCCAGGGCGAGGGATCGCACCGCCGGCCCGAGGTCGATCCCCTCGCCGCGCTGCGCACCCCGCAGGACCCGCCCTGGGACGTGTACCTGACCGGCACCGTCTTCCTCGACGTGATCTTCACCGGGCTCGACTCCGCCCCGGTGCGCGGGACCGAGTCCTGGGCGCGGGGGATGGGGTCGAGCCCGGGCGGCATCGCCAACATGGCGACCGCGCTGGCCCGCCTCGGCCTGCGCACCTCGCTGGCCGCCGCGTTCGGCGACGACCACTACGGCGACTACTGCTGGGACGCCCTGTCCCGGGGCGAGGGCATCGACCTGGCCCCCTCGCGCACGGTGCCCGGCTGGCACTCGCCGGTGACGGTCTCCATGGCGTACGAGGGGGAGCGCACGATGGTCTCGCACGGCCACGAGCCGCCGCCCGAGGAACCGTCGCCCGACTGCCCGCCCGGCGCCCGCGCCGCCGTCGCCTCCCTCGCGCCCGGCGTCAGCGCCCCCTGGATCGCCCGGGCCGCGGCCCGCGGGACCCGGGTCTTCGCCGACGTCGGCTGGGACGACACCGGCGCCTGGGACCTGGCCGCGCTGCCCGACCTGGCGCACTGCGAGGCGTTCCTGCCCAACGCGGAGGAGGCCATGCGCTACACCGGCGCCACCTGCCCCCGCGCCGCCGCGCACGCCCTGACCGAGCACGTGCCGCTCGCCGTGGTCACCCTCGGCGCGGACGGCGCCTACGCGGTGGACCGGCGCACGGGGGAGAGCGCCGAGGTCCCGGCCATCGAGGTCGAGGCCCTGGACCCGACCGGCGCCGGGGACGTGTTCGTCGCCGGGTTCGTCACCGGCACCCTGGCCGGCTGGCCGCTCGCCGACCGCCTGGCCTTCGCCGGGCTGACCGCCGCCCTCTCCGTCCAGGAGTTCGGCGGCTCGCTGTCGGCGCCGGGCTGGTGCGAGATCGCCACCTGGTGGCGCGAGGTCCGGTCCCTGGAGGACCAGGACCCGGCGGCCCTCAGCCGCTACGCCTTCCTGACCGGCCTCGTCCCGGACGACGACCTGGCGACCCCCGCCCCGTGGCCCCTGCGCCGCGCGGTCCCCACCATCGGCTTCCGCCCCCCGACCCCCTGAAGCCACCGCAGCTGCTCGGGGTCGCGCTGCCAGTCCTTCTCCCGCCCCCGGGCCCGCAGTGCTCGGGGGTGCTCAGAAGCCGAGTCGGCGGAGCTGTTTCGGGTCGCGCTGCCAGTCCTTGGCGACCTAGACGTGGAGGTCGAGGCTGTGTCGATGTGCGGCTACCGCCGCGTGGCGGGGTGCCGGGCGGGGCGGGGGTGCGCCGACGGGCCGGGCGGCCGCTTCCCGCACCCGGGCC
>NZ_JBIWJU010000007.1:0-97915 GCF_044765285.1 Streptomyces sp. NPDC102490 | reverse complement strand
AGGCTGTGTCGATGTGCGGCTACCGCCGCGTGGCGGGGTGCCGGGCGGGGCGGGGGTGCGCCGACGGGCCGGGCGGCCGCTTCCCGCACCCGGGCTCGCTCAGGACCCGGGCCCGCTGAGGGCCCGGGCCCGCTGAGGGCCCGGGCTCGCAGTGCTCGGGGGTCCTCAGAACCCGAGCCGCCGCAGCTGCTCGGGGTCCCGCTGCCAGTCCTTGGCGTCCTTGACGTGCAGGTCCAGGCTGTGTCGATGTGCGGCTACCGCCGCGTGGCGGGGTGCCGGGCGGGGCGGGGGTGCGCCGACGGGCCGGGCGGCCGCTTCCCGCACCCGGGCCCGCTGAGGGCCCGGGCCCGTAGTGCTCGGGGGTGCTCAGAAGCCGAGTCGGCGGAGCTGTTTCGGGTCGCGCTGCCAGTCCTTGGCGACCTTGACGTGGAGGTCGAGGAAGACCGGTGTGCCGAGGAGTGCCTCGATCTGTTTGCGGGACTTGATGCCGACGTCCTTCAGGCGCTTGCCCTTGGGGCCGATGATGATGCCCTTCTGGCTGGGGCGCTCGATGTAGACGTTGGCGTGGATGTCCAGGAGCGGCTTGTCCGCCGGGCGGTCCTCGCGCGGGAGCATCTCCTCGACCACCACCGCGATGGAGTGCGGCAGCTCGTCCCGCACGCCCTCCAGCGCCGCCTCCCGGATCAGCTCGGCGACCATGACCTGCTCGGGCTCGTCGGTCAGGTCGCCCTCGGGGTAGAGCGCCGGGCCCTCGGGCAGCAGCGGGGTGAGGAGGTCGGCGAGCAGGTCCACCTGCTGGTTCGCCGTGGCGGACACCGGGACGATCTCCGCCCAGGTGATCCCCAGCTCCTTGCCCAGCTGGTCGACCGCGATCAGCTGCTCGGCCAGCGTCTTGGAGTCCACCAGGTCGGTCTTGGTGACGATCGCGACCTTCGGGGTCTTCCTGATCCCGGCCAGCTCCTTGGCGATGAAGCGGTCACCGGGGCCCAGCTTCTCGTTCGCCGGCAGGCAGAAGCCGATCACGTCCACCTCGGCCCACGTGGTGCGCACCACGTCGTTCAGCCGCTCGCCCAGCAGCGTGCGCGGCTTGTGCAGCCCCGGGGTGTCCACCAGGATCAGCTGGGCGTCCTCGCGGTGCACGATGCCCCGCACCGTGTGCCGGGTGGTCTGGGGGCGGTTGGAGGTGATCGCCACCTTCTGCCCGACCAGAGCGTTCGTGAGGGTGGACTTGCCCGCGTTGGGGCGGCCCACGAAGCAGGCGAAGCCGGCCCGGTGAACAGCCTCGGCCGGTTCTTCGGATGACTGGGTACGAACGCTCATGGCGCCCATTGTCCCTGATCCCCGGAGCCCCGCCGTACCACGGTCGCCCGCCGGGCCCGCGAGCGTCAGCCCGCGCTCACCGTGGCCCGCACCGTTCCGTCGGGCGAGGCCACCAGCACCGGGGTCCCCGGCCCGCCCAGGTCCCGCACCGCCGCCCGGTCCTCCGGCGACGCCGACCCGGACTCGGTCACCACGGCCGCCGCCTCCAGCGACCTCGCGCCGGACGCCACCGCCATCGCCACCGCCGTACGCAGCGCGCTGAGCCGCAGGGAGTCCAGGGCGACCGTACCGGCGACGTACGTACGGCCGGTCTCGTCGCGGACGGCCGCGCCCTCGGGCACACCGTTGCGGGCGCGGGCCGAGCGGGCCAGGGTGACGATCTTGCGGTCCTCGGGGTCGAGGTCGGGAGTCTCGGTCATGGGGTGAGCATACGGAGCCCCGCCGGACGCCCGCCCGCTCACCCCGTCACCCGCCCCGCTCACCCCGCCACCGGGTACATCGCCCCGCGCCGGCCCTCCGGCGAGGCCAGCCACTCCAGCTTCGCCGCGGTGTTCGCCTCGTCCAGCGGCGTGTGCATCACGATCGTCAGATCCGGCCGCGCCGGCACCTGGAGCGCCGTCGACTCCAGGCACAGCAGGCCGACCAGCGGATGGTCCAGCTCCTTGCGGATCTGCCCCGCGTCCTCGATGTCCCGTTCCTCCCACAGCGCGGCGAACTCGGCACTGGCCTCCTTCAGATCCGCCAGCACCTGCTGGAAACCCTCGTCGTCCGGGTTGGCCGCGCAGGTGGCGCGGAACTGGGCGACGACCGTGCGCGCGTTGTGCTCCCAGTTGCGGGCGCGGGACCGGTACAGCGGGTCGGTGAAGTAGTCGACGATGCAGTTCCACGTCGTCTCCGGCCGCATGCCCAGCACCATCGCCGCCGCGTCGTTGTACATCACGCAGTTGTAGTACCGGTCCATGATGTGCGCCGGATACGGCATCCACGTGTCGATCAGCCGCCGCAGCCCCTCGCACATGTCCCGCTTGGCCGGCTCCACCTCGGCGGCGGGCGGGTTCAGCCCGGCCAGCACGTACAGGTGGCGGCGCTCGGCGTTGCTGAGCCGCAGCACCCGGCCGACCGCGTCCAGGACCTGCGGGGAGACGGAGATGTCGCGGCCCTGCTCCAGCCACTGGTACCAGGACGCGCCCACCCCGGCGAGCACGGCCACCTCCTCGCGGCGCAGCCCCGGCGTCCGGCGCCGCGCCCCGCCGTCCGGCAGACCGACCTCGGCCGGGGACACCCGCGCCCGCCGGCTCATCAGGAACTCCCGCAGCTCGGCGCGGCGCCGGTCCCGGCCCGCGGTCCCGGTCCTCGTGATCACGTCCGGCACGTACGTACTCCCCCCGATAGCCAACCCGCCGGTGCCTGGTGGTGGCACCACCAGAACAATCGGCGTCTCCCCACAACTATTCCGGGGGCCCGAGGCTCATGTCCATGGCGATCGACACCACCCCGACTTCCCTCCCGGCCCCCGCGGCGGCGGAACCGTCCGCCCCACGGCTCTCCTCCCGCGACCGGCTCGTCCTGTTCGTGCTCTGCGCGGCCCAGTTCATGGTCGCGCTCGACTTCTCCGTCCTGAACGTCGCCCTGCCCGTGCTCGGCGCGGACCTCGGCATGAGCACCTCCGCCCTGCAATGGGCGGTCACGGCGTTCGCGCTGCCGTCCGGTGGGTTCCTGCTGCTCTTCGGCCGCATGGGCGACCTCTACGGCCGCCGCCGGCTCTTCCTCGCGGGACTCGCCCTCTTCGGCGCCGCCTCCCTGCTGGCCACCTTCGCCTGGGACCCGGCCTCCTTCCTCGCCGGACGCGCCCTCCAGGGCCTCGGCGCGGCGGCCATCGTCCCGACCGGCATGTCCCTGCTGACCACGACCTTCCCGGAGGGCCCCGCCCGCGACCGCGCCCTCGGCATCTCCGGCACCCTGCTCTCGCTCGGCTTCACCGTCGGCATGGTGGCCGGCGGCGTCCTGACCGACCTGCTGAGCTGGCGCTCCACGATGGGCCTGCTCGCCCTGTTCGCCCTGATCGTGCTGCCGCTGGCCCCGCGCCTGCTGCCCGAGTCGCGGACCCCGGAGCGGCCCCGCCTCGACGTGCCCGGCGCGGTCACCGTCACCGGCGGCCTGCTCTCCCTGATCTACGCCCTCACCACGGCCGCCGAGCACGGCTTCGGCCGCACCGACGTCCTCGTCGCCCTCGGCGCGGGGCTGCTGCTCCTGGCCGCCTTCGTGGCCGTCGAGTCCCGCACCCCGGCGCCGCTGGTCTCGCTGCCGATGCTGCGCCGCCGCACCGTGGCGTGGGGCAACCTGGGCGGGCTGGTCACCTTCTCGATGATGTCGACGGTGGTCTTCGTCCTCACCCTGTACCTCCAGGAGATCCTGCGCCTGAGTGCCTTCGAGACCGGCCTGGTCTTCGGCGTGCAGGGGGTGCTCTCGGTGGTGGCCGGTTCCTTCGCCCCGCGCGTCATCGGCCGCTACGGCGCCCGCCGCACCCTGGCGGGCGCGCTCGCCGGGCAGGGCCTGCTGGGGCTGCCGCTGCTGGCGCCGGGGGAGGGAAGCTGGTCCGTGGTCCTCGCCACCGCCGCGGTCTCGCTGGCCAGCATGTGCCACCTGGGCGCGATCATCTCCTACGGCCTGACCGTCACCTCCGGCGTCCCCGACGAGGAGCAGGGCCTGGCGACCGGCCTGGTCACCTCGACCCAGCAGGTCGGCATCACCGTCGGCATCCCGCTGCTCGGCGTGCTGGCCACCACCGCCGCGGACCTGCGCTCCGGCGTCCACACGGTGCTGTTCCTGGACGCGGCGATCGTGCTGGCGGCCGCCGTCCTGGTCGCGGTGGGGCTGCGGGTGGCCCGGGCGGGCTCAGGGACGGTCGAGGCGGAGCCGGTCGGCGCGCGGTAGACCGGCGACGACCAGGTCGTACGAGTCCTCGACGAGCTCCCGGACCACCCGGTCCGGGAGCCCGCCGTCGGGTCCGCCGGCCACCGTCACCGTGTTCCAGTGCCGCTTGTTCATGTGCCAGCCCGGGACGATCAGCCCCGGATGCTCGCGGCGCAGCCGGATGGCGTCGTCCGGGTCGCACTTGAGGTTGACGGTGAGCGGGCGCCCGTCCAGCGAGGTCAGCGCGAACATCTTCCCCAGCACCTTGAAGACCGAGGTCTCCGGGTTGAAGGGGAAGTCCTCCACCGCGGCGTTGAAGGACAGACAGAGGCCGCGCAGCTCCCCGGGGGTCATTCCGACACCGCCTCCTCGGCCGGCTTCGCCGCGGTGACCGGCTCCACCAGCACCGTCACGATCTTGTTCCGGCGGCCCGCGGCGGCCTCCGCCGTCAGCCGCAGCTCCCGGCCGTCCGGAAGCTCCACGATCGACGAGGCCCCGGCGATCGGGACCCGGCCCAGCGCCTTCGCGAGCAGGCCGCCCACCGTCTCCACGTCCTCGTCGTCGTACTCGTCCAGGCCGTACAGCTCGCCCAGGTCGCCGATGTCCAGGCGCGCGGTGACCCGGAAACGGTCCTCGCCCAGCTCCTCGACCGGCGGCAGCTCCCGGTCGTACTCGTCGGTGATCTCGCCGACGATCTCCTCCAGGATGTCCTCGATGGTGACGATGCCGGCCGTGCCGCCGTACTCGTCGATGACGACGGCGACGTGGTTGCGTTCCTTCTGCATCTCGCGCAGCAGGTCACCGGCGTTCTTGGTGTCCGGCACGAAGGACGCGGGACGCATCGCGGTGGAGACCAGGTCGCTCTCCGCGTCCCGGCTGATGTGCGTCCTGCGGACCAGGTCCTTCAGGTACACGATGCCGACGATGTCGTCCTCGCTGTCCCCGGTGACCGGAATCCGGGAGAAACCGGAGCGCAGGGCGAGCGTGAGGGCCTGCCGGATGGTCTTGTAGCGCTCGATGACGACGAGGTCGGTGCGCGGCACCATGACCTCCCGCACCAGGGTGTCGCCCAGCTCGAACACCGAGTGCACCATGCGGCGCTCCTCGGCCTCGATCAGGGACTCCTTCTCCGCGTAGTCCACCAGCGCCCGCAGCTCCGCCTCCGAGGCGAAGGGGCCCCTGCGGAAGCCCTTGCCGGGGGTGAGCGCGTTGCCGATGAGGATCAGCAGCGACGGGATCGGGCCCATGATCCGGGCCAGCGGCAGCAGCACGTACGCCGCCGCGGTCGCCGTGTTCAGCGGGTGCTGGCGTCCGATCGTGCGCGGGGACACCCCTACGGCGACGTACGAGACGAGGACCATCACCGCGATCGCGATGAGCAGGGCCTCGGTGGTGTGGGCGAACTCCCTCAGGCAGGCGTACGTGACCAGCGCGGCGGCCGCCATCTCGCAGGCGACGCGGACCAGCAGCGCCACGTTGAGGTAGCGCGTCGGGTCCGCGGCGACCTGGGCGAGCTTCTCGCCGCCCCGGCGCCCGGACCGGACCGCCTCCTCGGCACGGAAGCTGGAGACCCGGGCGAGACCCGCCTCCGCACACGCGGCCAGCCAGGCGACCACCACCAGGGCGACGGCGCCGGCGACGAGCGGGAGGCTCATGAGACCGTCGGGGCCGGGGACGGGCCGGTCAGGCCCCGCTCCGCACGCCAGCCGTCCACGATCGCGGCCTGGAGGCCGAACATCTCGGCCTTCTCGTCCGGCTCCTCGTGGTCGTACCCGAGCAGGTGCAGCACCCCGTGGACGGTCAGGAGCTGGAGCTCCTCGTCCATGGAGTGCTGCGTCGGCGCCTCGGCGCCCTGCTGGGCGGCGACCTCCGGGCAGAGCACGATGTCGCCGAGCAGCCCCTGCGGCGCCTCCTCCTCGTCCTTGGACGGCGGGCGCAGCTCGTCCATCGGGAAGGACATCACGTCGGTGGGACCCGGCAGGTCCATCCACTGGATGTGCAGCTGCTCCATGGCGCCGGCGTCCACGACGATCACCGAGAGCTCGGAGAGCGGGTGGATGCGCATCCGCGCGAGCGCGTAGCGGGCGATGTCGAGGATCGCCTGCTCGTCGACCTCGGTTCCGGACTCGTTGTTGACGTCGATCGACATGGTCGTGCTGGTCTACTTCCCCTTGGCCTTGGCACCGGGTCTCGGTGTCCGGCCGCCGTTGTGGCCGCCGTTCTCGGTGCCGTTCCTGCTGTCGTACTGCTCGTAGGCGTCGACGATACGGCCCACCAGCTTGTGCCGGACCACGTCGTGCGACGTGAGCCGGGAGAAGTGGACGTCCTCGACGCCCTCCAGGATCTCCTGCACCTGCCGCAGACCCGACTTCGTGCCGCCGGGCAGGTCGACCTGGGTCACGTCACCCGTGATCACGATCTTCGACTCGAAGCCGAGCCGGGTGAGGAACATCTTCATCTGCTCGGGGCTGGTGTTCTGGGCCTCGTCCAGGATGATGAACGCGTCGTTCAGCGTGCGGCCGCGCATGTACGCCAGCGGCGCGACCTCGATCGTGCCCGCCGCCATCAGCCGCGGGATCGAGTCCGGGTCGAGCATGTCGTGCAGCGCGTCGTACAGCGGGCGCAGATACGGGTCGATCTTCTCGTACAGCGTGCCCGGCAGGAAGCCGAGCCGCTCCCCGGCCTCGACCGCGGGGCGGGTCAGGATGATGCGGTTGACCTGCTTGGACTGCAGGGCCTGCACCGCCTTGGCCATCGCCAGGTAGGTCTTGCCGGTGCCCGCCGGGCCGATGCCGAAGACGATCGTGTGCTGGTCGATCGCGTCGACGTACCGCTTCTGGTTCAGCGTCTTGGGGCGGATCGTGCGGCCGCGCGAGGACAGGATGTTCTGCGTGAGCACCTCGGCCGGGGTCTCCTGGCCGTCGCTCTCCCCGTTCTCGCTCGCCCTGAGCATGGCGATCGAGCGTTCCACTGCGTCCTCCGTCATCGGCTGCCCCGTGCGCAGCACCAGCATCATCTCGTCGAACACGCGCTGTACGAGGGCGACCTCATGGGTGTCGCCGACGGCGCTGATCTCATTGCCCCGGACGTGGATGTCGGCCGCCGGGAAGGCCTTCTCGATCACGCGCAGGAGGGAGTCTCCGGAGCCCAGTACGGTCACCATGGGGTGCTGGGCGGGGACGCTGATCTGTGCTCTCGCCTGCCCCTGCGCGGGGGCGTGGCCTGAGGGTGTCTGAGTCATGGGCCGGCGCTCTAGGCCTGCTCGTCCTCCTCTGCGGCGTGCGCCGCGTGACGGGTGTGTCTGCTGACTCCAGCGTACGACTCCCCGCCGACAGCACCGAGGGGTTTATCCGACCGGGCCCCGCCGCTGCTCGGCCAGCAGCTCCCGGAACCAGCCGTAGGACGCCTTGGGCGTGCGCGCGAGCGTGGTGAAGTCCACGTGGACGAGTCCGAAGCGGCGGGCGTACCCCTCGGCCCACTCGAAGTTGTCCAGGAGCGACCACACGAAGTAACCGCGCGCGTCCACGCCCGCCTCGACCGCCCGGTGCAGGGCGCGCACGTGCCCGTCGAGGTAGGCGATGCGGTCCCGGTCGTCGAGGCCCTCGTAGGAGCAGCCGTTCTCGGTGATCATGACCGGCGGGAGGCGGTCGCCGTAGCGGTCGCGGAAGCCGGTGAGCAGTTCCGTCAGCCCCTCCGGGACCACGGGCCAGCCGAAGTCCGTCCGCGGCCTGCCCTCGATCTCGCGCACCGAGAAGGGCAGTTCGGCCGGGAGCGTCACCCCGCCGAACTCGATCTCCGCGCCCCGCGGGGCGCCCACCCGGGTCGGCGCGTAGTAGTTCACGCCGTACCAGTCCAGCGGCTCGGCGATGATCTCCAGGTCGGCGTCGACGTCCTCGGGGGAGCCGGGCATCAGCTCGCCGATGCCCTCCGGGTACCGCCCGGTCAGCAGCGGGTCGGCGAACATCCGGTTCAGCAGGAGGTCGTAGAAGTCCGCCGCCTCCCGGTCGGCCGGGTCGTCCGAGGCGGGCCAGGTCGGCCCGTGCGAGTTGGCGATCCCGACGTCCGTGGCGCCGGACGCGCGCAGCGCCCGTACGGCCAGGCCGTGGGCGAGGAGCTGGTGGTGGGCGGCCGGGAGGGCGTCGAACAGCAGCTCGCGCCCGGGGGCGTGGACGCCCAGGGCGTGGCCGAGCAGGGTGTGCTCGGCGGGCTCGTTGAGGGTGATCCACGTGCCGACCCGGTCGCCGAGGCGCCCCGCGACGACCGACACGTACTCCGCGAACCGGGCCGCGGTGTCCCGCTCCAGCCAGTCCAGGCCGGCCGGCAGGTCCCAGTGGAAGAGCGTCGGCACCGGGCGCACGCCCGCCGCGCACACCTCGTCCACCAGGCGGTCGTAGAAGTCCAGGCCGCCGGGGGAGCCCACCCGGGGCCAGGAGACCGAGAAGCGGTACGCGTCCACGCCGAGGCCGGCGAGCAGGGCGACGTCCTCGCGGTAGCGGTGGTAGTGGTCGCAGGCCACCGCCGCCGTCGAGCCGTCCTTCACCCGGCCGGGCTCGGCCGTGAAGGCGTCCCACACCGACGGCCCCCGCAGCTCGGCCGCACCCTCGATCTGGTGCGCGGACGTGGACACGCCCCACAGGAAGCCGTCCGGGAACCGCGGCATCGGGTCCGCCGGCATCGCGTCAGTCGCCATGCGCGGATCATCCGCACCCCCGGTGAGGGAAGTCAACGCCCGTGCACGCGGGCGGCGTTACGCACCCTCCTTCAGTACCCGGGAGATCAGCGTGCGCTGCTCGTCGGTGAGCCGGGGATCGGCGGCGTACACCGTCCTCCCGTCCACCGTGAGCTGGTAGCCGAACCCGTCCGGCACCCCGACCGGCGGGGTGCTCCGGCCGTCGGCGACCGCCCGCTCGGCCAGGGCGTGCCACTCGTCCGCGTCGGGGCGTCCCGCGGTCTCGACCTCCGCGTGGCGTTCGATGCCCGCGAAGCCTCCTGTGCGCCTCACCTGAATCCGCATGGACCCGTGTCTAGTACGGAACTACGCCGTCCGCACCCCGACCCGCTCCCACGCCTTGCGGACGGCCTCCAGTTCGTCCGCGTCGCCGTAGCGCTCCCGGGCGGCCTTCAGCGTCAGCGCCGCGAAGTCCGCGAACAGCGCGTCCTCGGCCAGCTCGCCGCCGGTCAGCACGTCGTACCAGATCTGCCCGGCCCGCTCCCAGGCGTGCCCGCCGAGCGCGGTGGCGAGGAGGTAGAAGGCGTGGTTGGGGATGCCGGAGTTGATGTGCACGCCGCCGTTGTCGCGGCCGGTGCGCACGAAGTCGTCCATCGTCGCGGGCTGCGGGTCCTTGCCGAGCACGTCGTCGTCGTAGGCCGTGCCCGGCGCCTTCATGGAGCGCAGCGCCTCGCCCGTCACGCGCGGGGCGAGCAGCCCGGCGCCGATCAGCCAGTCGGCCTCGGCGGCGGTCTGGCCCTGCGCGTACTGCTTGACGAGGGAGCCGAAGACGTCCGACACCGACTCGTTCAGGGCGCCGGGCTGGCCGTAGTAGGTCAGGTTGGCGGTGTGCTGGGTGACGCCGTGGGTCAGCTCGTGGCCGATCACGTCCACGGCGATGGTGAAGTCGAGGAAGATCTCCCCGTCCCCGTCGCCGAAGACCATCTGCTCGCCGTTCCAGAACGCGTTGTTGTACTCGCGGTCGTAGTGCACGGTCGCGTCCAGCGGCAGGCCCTGGCCGTCGATGGAGTCGCGCCGGTACGCCGCGAGGTAGTGCTCGAAGGTGGCGCCCAGGCCCGCGTAGGCGCGGTTCACGGTGGCGTCCTGGCCGGGCTCCTCGCCCTCGGCGCGCACCTGTCGGCCCGGCAGGTCGGTGCCGTGCCGGGCGTCGTAGACCGTGCGCTGCGGCTTCCCGGCCTCGGCGCCCGCGCGCGGGGCCACGGAGGGGGCGCCGACGACCGTGGTCAGACCGCGGCGGGTGCGCTCGAGGGCGTCGCGCTGGAGGGTGCGGCGGGCCGGACCGGCGAGCACCGGGTCGTCGTTCCGGGCGAGCCGGTCCAGGACGTGGGGCGGCACGATGGTGCAGAAGACGGGCTGGAAGCCCCCGTATGTCGTCATGTCCGGCACTTTCGCACTGTGTGACCGGACTGTCACCACCCGCAACCACGATTGGTGCACAACGGTGCGAAGCTGTCCCCGCAGCCGGACCGGGAGTGGTATACGGCACTTTTTGTCCCGGTTGTCCCCGCGGTCCCGCATACTGATACGGACCCGCGTGACCCGCGTGACTCGGCTAAGGTGCTGGGCATCATGCGATTCGGGCTGCTTCTCCTTAGCTGCCGCGGCGAGGGCCTGTAGAGGCCGACTCCCTCCCCGCGGAGCTTGGTGGTGCCGTCGGCCGTCCTTCCGGACACGCGGACACCGCCGAGATCCGCGGACATCACGAGGAGCCCACGCCATCATGGCCAACCGCCAGCAGCCCAGCCCCATGCCGACCGCCAAGTACCGCGGCTACGAGCAGGTCGACATCGCCGACCGCACCTGGCCGAACCAGCGGATCACCACCGCTCCCCGCTGGCTCTCCACCGACCTGCGCGACGGCAACCAGGCCCTGATCGACCCCATGTCGCCGGTCCGCAAGCGCGCCATGTTCGACCTGCTGGTCAAGATGGGCTACAAGGAGATCGAGGTCGGCTTCCCGGCCTCCGGCCAGACCGACTTCGATTTCGTGCGGTCCATCATCGAGGACCCGGACGCCATCCCGGACGACGTCACCATCTCCGTACTGACCCAGGCCCGCGAGGACCTGATCGAGCGCACGGTGGAGTCCCTGAAGGGTGCCAGGCGGGCCACCGTCCACCTGTACAACGCGACCGCCCCCGTCTTCCGCCGGGTCGTCTTCCGCGGCTCGAAGGACGACATCAAGCAGATCGCCGTCGACGGCACCCGCCTGGTCATGGAGTACGCCGAGAAACTGCTGGGCCCCGAGACGGAGTTCGGCTACCAGTACTCGCCGGAAATCTTCACCGACACCGAGCTGGACTTCGCCCTGGAGGTCTGCGAGGCGGTGATGGACACCTACCAGCCCGGCCCCGGCCGCGAGATCATCCTCAACCTGCCCGCCACCGTGGAGCGTTCCACGCCGTCCACGCACGCCGACCGCTTCGAGTGGATGGGCCGCCACCTGTCCCGCCGCGAGTACGTCTGCCTGTCCGTCCACCCGCACAACGACCGCGGTACGGCGGTCGCGGCGGCCGAGCTGGCGGTCATGGCCGGCGCGGACCGCGTCGAGGGCTGCCTGTTCGGGCAGGGCGAGCGCACCGGCAACGTCGACCTGGTCACCCTGGGCATGAACCTGTTCTCCCAGGGCGTCGACCCGCAGATCGACTTCTCCGACATCGACGAGATCCGTCGCACGTGGGAGTACTGCAACCAGATGGAGGTCCACCCGCGCCACCCGTACGTGGGCGACCTGGTCTACACGTCCTTCTCCGGCTCCCACCAGGACGCCATCAAGAAGGGCTTCGACGCCATGGAGGCCGACGCGGCCGCCAAGGGCGTCACCGTCGACGACATCGAGTGGGCGGTCCCCTACCTGCCGATCGACCCCAAGGACGTCGGCCGCTCCTACGAGGCCGTCATCCGGGTCAACTCGCAGTCCGGCAAGGGCGGCATCGCCTACGTCCTGAAGAACGACCACAAGCTGGACCTGCCGCGCCGGATGCAGATCGAGTTCTCGAAGCTGATCCAGGCCAAGACGGACGCCGAGGGCGGCGAGATCACGCCGACCGCGATCTGGGACGTCTTCCAGGACGAGTACCTGCCCAACCCGGACAACCCCTGGGGCCGCATCCAGGTGGCCAACGGGCAGACCACGACCGACCGCGACGGCGTCGACACCCTGACCGTCGAGGCCACGGTCGACGGCACGGAGACCACCCTGGTCGGCACCGGCAACGGCCCGATCTCGGCGTTCTTCCACGCGTTGCAGGGCGTCGGCATCGACGTACGGCTGCTGGACTACCAGGAGCACACGATGAGCGAGGGCGCCTCCGCGCAGGCCGCCTCCTACATCGAGTGCGCCATCGGCGACAAGGTGCTGTGGGGCATCGGAATCGACGCGAACACCACGCGCGCCTCGCTGAAGGCCATCGTCTCCGCCGTCAACCGAGCGGCTCGCTGACCAGCCGAATCAGCGGTTTGAGGTCCCGCCCGCCGGAAATCGGTGGGCGGGACCCCGTCATATACCGGCCATATATCTGTGATGGTCACGGAAAGGTCTCGTCCTGGGTACTGACGCCACGTCGGTGATGTGGCTAACATCACGCCAGCGCGACGATGCTGTCGCGCCGTTACGGAGGTGCGACGTGCTGCCTGGACAGGGACGAACCAGCCGAGCTGCCCGGCTGCCACGCATCCTGGGCACCCGCACCGCGTGGACGCCCGTGGGCGACGGCGAGTTCTTCTGCCCCGGCTGCGGCGGCGACCGCAACTACACGCGGCTCACCGGCCGCCGCCGCTTCACCCTGCTCGGCGTGCCCGTGCTGCCCCGCGGCGAGTCCGCGCCGACCGTCGAGTGCGCGGCCTGCCGCCGCCACTACGGCACCGACGTCCTCGACCACCCGACCACCACCCGCTTCTCCGCGATGCTCCGCGACGCCGTCCACACCGTCGCCCTCGCGGTGCTGGCCGCGGGCGGCACCGGCTCCCGCACCGCGCTGGAGACCGCGGCCGTCGCGGTGCGCGCGGCCGGCTTCGAGGACTGCACCGAGGACCAGCTGCACGCGCTCGTCGAGGCGCTGGAGGCGGACACCGGCCGGGTCCGCGGCGAACCCTGCGTGCCGGGCCTGGCGATAGAACTGCACGAGGCGCTGGACCCGCTGGCCCCGCACCTCGCCGCCGTCGGCCGCGAGTCGATCCTGCTTCAGGGGGCCCGCATCGCCCTGGCCGACGGCCCCTACACCCCCGCCGAGCGCGACGCCCTGGCCACCGTCGGCGCGGCCCTGACCCTCTGCTCCGACGACGTGACCCGCCTCCTGGAGTCCGCGGGCACGCCCTCCTAGTCCGGCTCGGTCCGGCTCAGTCCGGCGCGAGGTCCAGCCGCATGATCTGGCGGTGCATGCCCGGCCCGAAGTAGTCCGGACGCAGACCGCCATCGGGTTCCTCGGGGCGGAAGCCCAGGGAGCGGTAGAGGAAGATCGCGGCGAGGTTGGCGGGTTCCACGGTGAGGCGGACCACCTGTACGCCGTCCCGGCGCAACCGGCTCAGGACCTCCCGCATCAGCTCCCGGCCCAGCCCGTGGCGGCGCCGGTCCCGGGTCACGCACAGCCCGAGTATCCAGCTGTCCGCGCCGAGCGTGCGGGTGGCGGCCAGCACGTAACCGCGCAGCCGGCCCGTGCCGTCGTCGAGGACCAGGAAGTGCTCCTCGTACATGTCGAAGAGCTGGCGCAGCAGGAACCCGGGATAGGCGAAGTCCTGGAAGACCTCCTCGTCCAGCCGCCGCAGCTCCGGCAGGTCGGACTCCCGTGCCGTGCGCAGGTCCAGTGGCAGGTCGTCCGGTGGCAGACCGGGGCGGGTGAGCCGGTCGTCGTGGTCGAGGGAACGTTCCAGCGGTTCGGCGGTCATGCAACCCCCTGGTCAGACTGCGTCAACTCGTGGACACCCGCCCCGCTCACGATCGAGTGATGGACCCATGTGGCGGCCGGTGTCGGCTTCTGGCTAGAGTGAGCGCCCAACTTCCCTCATGCAAGGGCGAGTTCGGGTGTGCGACCATGCGCCCGACGTGCGCCCGGCGGATGAGGATGGCGTATTCACCCGCTGTTGCGTAGTGGCCGTGTCACTTACCGTGAACGGTAGTGGGGGTTTGTCCAAAATCGAATGGAACGTGGCAGGGTGACTATGGATCGCAACGCCGACGCGCCGTGGTCGAAGTTCGATCCAGAGGTGTACGTCGACAACAACTACCGGACACCTCTCGAAGTGGACCTGCTGATCGTCCGGTTGATGCGCGACTACTTCACCCGCTGCTTCGCGGGAGCCCCCCCGCGCTCCGCGCGCGGCATCGACGTCGGCGCCGGGGCGAACCTGTACCCCGCCCTGTCCATGCTGCCCTGGTGCGAGGAGCTGCTCCTGCTGGAGTACGCCCACCCGAACGTCGAGTACCTGGAGAAGCAGGTCGCTCCCGCCGGGTACGACATCGCCTGGGACCCCTTCTGGGACGTGCTGCGCGAGGTTCCCGCCTACGCCGCCGTGGAGCCCAGACCGCGGGTCAGCGAGATCGTCGGCGTGGAGCGCGGCAACCTGTTCGACCTGGCGGGCGGGGACCGGCGCTGGACGCTGGGGACCATGTTCTTCGTCGCCGACTCCATGTCCGAGGCGCCCGAGGAGTTCCACCGGGGCGTGCGCTGCTTCATGAACGCGCTCGGCGGGGGAGCGCCGTTCGCCGCCGCCTTCATGAAGGAGTCCGTCGGCTACCGCGTCGGCGCACACGACTACCCGGCCTACCGGGTGAACGAGGAGACGGTCCGACTGAGCCTGGAGCCGTTCACCGCGGAGCTGGAGATCCACGATCTGCACCACTCGGTGCGGCCGGGGCACGAGGGCATGCTCCTCGCCCTGGGACGGCGCAATTCGGCGATTGCCGCCCCGTAGGAACGGGGACATGCTCAACGGGGACCATCGCAACGGGGACATGCCGAACACAGGGCAACGAGGTCTGTACGAGGGGTGCGGGGATGCAGATCAAGCCACGCCAGCACCTGCTGGACATCTGGCAGGCCATGGCCCGTCATTCGTTCGACGACGGCAAGCTGGTCCGGGGGGATACCGACGGACTGAGCAGCGTCGCGGACGCCGAACGCCTGCTGTGCCTGCTGTATCCGGCCACCGAGGTCCCCGCCTTCCGGCTCGACCAGCCGGACACCACCGAACGTGACGTCCTGCGCGCCCTCGACCGGGTCGGCAGCCGGCTGGAGATCCCGCCCAACCTGATCGCCGCGCTGACCCAGTTCATGCGCACCCACACCGGCACGGACGACAGCCCCACCTTCTCCGGCGGCCACTACTTCCGCCCCTCCGAGCCCGGCGGCACGGTCAGCCACGAACAGCGCCAGCTGGGCGTGGTCGACTCCTACTCCATGTCCGTCACGCTCTGCCTGGCCACCCTCGGCTTCCTCAAGGTCTACGAGGGCACCACCACCCGGCCCGAGGTCCTGAAGGCCATCGCCGAGCTGCGGGAGGCCACCAACGCCCGGCTGACCTCCGCGATGGTCAGCCTGCTGCGGTCCTTCTCGGTGAACGTCTTCGACTCCGAGTCGGAGCAGGGCAAGCGGCTGATCCAGGTCATCGGCCAGGGCGGACAGTCCGACCGGATCGTCCTCCAGCAGTTCTCCCGCCGGTTACGCCCGCTGCGCGCCACCATCATCGAGAGCCTGTCGAGAGGCATCCAGGTCGACGAGGGCATCCGCGACGAGAGCCAGCTCTTCGAGTGCGGCTGGGCCTGGGGCATCGTCAAGGACGCCCCGAAGATCACCGACCTGACCGTCGACGTCCCCGGCCAGCCCGACGGCATCGCCGACCGGCTGCCCTACGTGTACTTCACCGTCGTCGCCCTCGACGGCATCCAGGACCTGTTCTCCGATCGCACCCTCACCCTCGGCCTGCTCGACGAGGACCAGCAGAAACTCGCCGAGATGCTGCGCCTGCGCTGGGAGCTGAGCCAGCAGTACTGGTCCGCGATCGCCCGCTTCGGCGGCGAGCGCTGGCCCCTGGAGGACCTGCCCTGGCAGACCACCGGACTGCGCCTGGAGTCCGAGTACTTCTCCCTGACCGTCGCGGCCATCCTGGTCCACGACCTGGTCCGCCGGAAGGCGACCGACGACGACCTGACCCGCACCGTCGCCATCATGGAGCGCCTCGCCGACCGGGGCCGGGTCACCAGCCGCATGACCAAGAGGGACCCGACGCTCCTGCTGCACACGCCCGGCGTCACCATGCCGCTCGCCGGGTCCGAGCGCGCCGGCGGTCAGCTCCTGTGGCGGATGACCGACTTCTCCGCCCAGCTCCTCAAGCGGATCATCCAGCTCGCCGAACTCTCCCGGAACATCGGCGCCCAGGACCGCCTGCTCCGCCTCGCCGAGCAGTCCTTCGAGCACCTGTGGAAGCGGCGCATCGACGAGGACGAGGGGGCCGGCCTCTGGGACAACATCCAGGCCGTCTACCCCGACGCCAAGGACGCCGGACTGCGCCTGTCCTGGAGCATCACCGAGCGCGTCACCGAATGCCTCGTCGCCGCCCGCATCCTGTACGAGCAGGAGCCCATCCGCAGCCCCGAACTGGCCGAACTGGCCCGGGAACTGCTCAGTGAGGCTACCCACCTGTTCGGCCGGGAGCAGCTGGAGGCGTCCACCGCCGCCGACGGAGCCAGAGCCAGGGCCATGCGGAGCATCGAGAGCCGCCTCGACCACGCCCGCAGCCTGGTCGACGAACGGCCCGCGACCGCCTTCGCGCTGGCCCTGCCCGTGCTCCAGGAACTCGACACCCTGGCCCAGGCCAGGGGCGCCGCCGCCCAGGAGGTGTGAGCGTGCTGGTCTTCGCCGCCTCCGACAAGGGAGGCACCGGACGCTCGGTGACCAGCGCCAACCTGGCCTACCAGCGCGCCCTCACCGGTGACCACGTGGCCTACGTCGACTTCGACTTCGGCTCACCCACCGCCGCCGCCGTCTTCGACGTGCCCAGCGCCCTGCGCGGCACCGAGGAGCGCGGCCTGCACTCCTACCTGGAGGGCGAGACCGCGGAACCGGTCCGCATCGACGTCTGGCGGGAGACCGAGCACCCCCTGCTGCGCGCCCGCCCCAACCAGTCCGGCCGCCTGGTGCTGTTCCCCGGCGACGCGGGCGGCGGCGAGTTCGCCACCGGCGAGGAGGCCCTGGAGCGCTGCGTCGACCTGCTGCTCAAGCTGAACGGCGAGTTCGACGTCACCTTCGTCGACCTCAGCGCGGGCCGCAGTTACGCCGTCGACATGGTCCTCGACGCCACCGCCCACCCCCGGATGCGCAACGTCCCCTTCCGCTGGCTGGTCTTCCACCGCTGGACCCGCCAGCACGTGATCGCCGCCTCCGGCCTGGTCCACGCCGAGCACGGCATCATCGGCGGCGGCGTCGAACGCGGCCACGACGAGGACGCCCTGCGCGCCGCGATCCGCTTCGTGCGGGCCGCCGTGCCGGACCCCGAGTCGCCCCTGTGGGCCCAGGGCTCGACCGCCCAGGCCACCTGGATGCAGGCGTGCGACGAGGCGCTGCGCCGGCTCGCGGCCGAACAGCGCATCGGCGACAGCGTCGTCCTCGGCATCGTGCCGCTGGAACCCATCCTCCAGTGGCAGGAGCAGCTGATCACCGAGGAGGACGTGCTCTCCACCCAGATAGCGAACAAGGAGACCCTGGAGGCGCTGGAGGAGATCGCCCGGCGCCTGACGGACGACACCCAC
The DNA here is from genome assembly GCF_044765285.1 of Streptomyces sp. NPDC102490. Classification (NCBI taxonomy): domain Bacteria; kingdom Bacillati; phylum Actinomycetota; class Actinomycetes; order Kitasatosporales; family Streptomycetaceae; genus Streptomyces; species Streptomyces sp. NPDC102490. The sequence continues at coordinate 80,210 of NZ_JBIWJU010000007.1, read as the reverse complement.
TGGGGGCGGCTGTGACGGAGCCCGTGTTCCGCGAGACCGCCGCCGAGCCGCGCACCCAGTCCGTGCCGCTGGCCCACCTCTCCGTGGAGCTGGGCCACCTCTACATGGAGGACTTCGAGGCCGGACCGGAGCGGCTGCGCGCGCACTTCGCCGAAGTACGGCCCTGGGTGGAGGCGGCCCGCACCGCCGCCACCGCCCGGGCCGGCGGCAAGCGGGCCCGGATCAGCACCTGCTTCCTCATCGACGACTACTTCACCCGCTTCTCCACCCCCGCCGAGGTCGTCCCCATGCTCCTCGCGGAGGCCGAGCGGGCCGGGCTGGGCGTCGACTACCTGGCCCGCGAGTCCGGCTGCGCCGTCACCGGCAAGGTGCCCGTCGCCGAGGCGGTCGCCGCCCGCATCGTGGAGTCGCCGCCGCCCGGCAGCTACGGCCTGCGCCCGCCCGCCGCGCAGACCGGCTGGCTCGCCAACGGCGAACGCAGCCCCGTCGCCCGCGCCCCGCAGGCCATGAAGCGCGCCGCGGCCTGGCAGCCCCCGCACGAGACCGCGGCCCGCCGCCACTCGGTCTTCCTCGACGTCGAGCTGTGGAGCGACGACGCCGACGGGCAGCGCCTGTGGTCCTGCCCCTTCCTCGCCGCCGTGTGGCAGCTCGCCCGCCTCGGACTCCTGCGCACCGAGGGCGAGGCCGTCCTCGCCCCCCAGCCGCACACCGCGACCGGCTTCCCCGACACCTGGGACGAGCTGCCCACCCTGCTGAAGCTCAACGAGCGCGCCGACCCCTTCGCCGCCTACCGCACCTGCTCCGTCCTGCCCACCCGGTTCCTCCCCGTCGAGCACGCCGTCCGCGTGATCCTCGACCAGATCGAGGTCGACCCGGGAGCCCTGGCGCAGGTCGCCGACCGCTCCGGGAAGGAACGCATGCCCGTCCCCGACTCGGTCGCCGACCGCATCTCCTACGTGTACTACTCGGGGCCCTGACATGGCGCCGCGGCAGAGCACCCCGCCCGCCGTCCTCGCCTGCGGCGAGATCCGCACCTGCCTGCTGCCCGCCCGGCAGGCCCTCGACATCCGGTCCGCCGCCCAGCTCCTCGGCCTGCGCGCCGACGAACGCGTCCTGCTCTCCGAGCGCCCCGGTCTCTACGCGCGTTCCCCCGAGACCCTCACCGGCGTCGACTGCCCCCTGCCCAGCGCCAACGGCGCCCGCGTCCGCGCCGTCGGCACCGTCACCGCGCACGCCGCGCTCACCGAGGGCCGCGTTCTACAGACCTCCGCGCACTGCCGCCTGCCCGGCACCGGCCCCGACCAGCGGCGGCCCTGGGGCGAGTACCTGGTGCGGCCCGGAGTCGTCGAGCCGCTCGGCAGACTCCCGCACGAGGCGGTCGCGCAGGGCGTCCTCGGCGGCCCGCGCCACGGCGACCTCGACGTCGGACTCATCGCCGACGGCCTGCTCACCCGGGTGCTGCGCCACCCCCTGCTGGACCAGCGCCCGCCCTTCCGCTCCCGCCCCACCCGGCTGCGCTGGGCGGCGCTGCCCGCGGCCCCGGGCGAGGGCCCCTCGCTGGAACGGTTCACCCTCGCCGAGGACGAGCTGCGCACCGTACGGCTGCGCGTGCCCGAGGGCACCACGGGCGCCGACATCGCCGCGCTCTGCGACGACCTGGCCCTGCACGACTGGCTGCTCACCACCGTCGTCCGGATGCTCGACGGCCTCCGGCTCGGCGCCGGAGCCGCCCACGACGCCGGTGCCGTGGTGCGGACGCTGCGCCCGGCCGTGGACCACCTGCTCCACCTGTGGATGCCCGGCGCCCGGGTCGGCCGCGAACTGGCCGCGCTGTGGGACCCGTTGGAGGCACAGCCCGGCTTCACCCGGCAGTGGCAGGCCCTGGTGCAGCGCATCCGCGACCAGCTGACCCTGCACGCCATTCCCGCAGCCCACCGGGAGGTGGAACCGGCTCCCTGACCGAGCCCCGCCGTCCGGCACGCACATCCCCGCACGATCCGACGCGTATCCCAACGGGGGGAGAGAGCGAGATGAGCACGGCACAGTCACCCCGACCCGACGACACGCCCCGCACGACCAACCCGATCGACCCGAGGGGGGAGTCCCCCTGGGCCCGCATGCTGCTGGTCGCCCTGGTCGTCGGCGGCCTGTTCTGGAGCGTCGCGGCCCTCATCGACCCCGACGACGGCACCCTGCGGCAGTTCACGGCCGCCGTGCTCTGCGCCGCCGCCGCGCTCACCGTCCAGTACGTCCTCGGCCTGGCCCCGCGCCCGGCACCGGGCCGGCTGGAGGAGCACACCCGGCGGGTGGAGGACGCGCTGGCCGAGAACACCGCCGCCGTGCGCGACGGTCTCAGCCGGTACGACACCGAGCTGAAGTCGGGCCTGACCCGGCACACCGAGGACGTCAAGCAGCTGGTCGAGACGCATGTCACCCAGGTCGACCACCGGTCCGCCGAGGCCGCCCGCCGGCTGGACCCGGTCCGCATCGACAGCGTGCCCGACCTGGCCAAGGGCTTCGCCGACGTCCTGCTGCCCAGCCCCTCCATCCTGCACACCTTCGTCCACCTGGAGATGTCCCGGGTGGTCGGCCACATGGCGGACCTCACCAACCTGAGCGCCGAGTGCCCCGGCGAGAACCACGACTGGATGCTCACCCTCACCAAGGCCGCCGAGCAGTCCATCCTCGCCACCAGCACCTCCGTCGACCGGGAGTTCTGGACCAGCGAGCCCGCCGGGCGCTACCTCGACGCCCAGCAGGCGGCCATCGACGAACAGGGCGTCGCGGTGCGCCGCCTGTTCCTGCTGGAGAGCGCCCGCGAACTCGACGACCGGCTGCTGCGGCTGTGCGAGGAGCAGGAGCTGCGCCGCATCGACGTCCGCGTGGCGGTCCTGCCCGAACTGCCCCCGCACCTCCAGCGCGGCACCACCAACGACTTCATCCTCTACGACGAGGAGGTGTCGTTCGAGATCGAGCAGGACCTGCGCGACGTCAACGTCCGCACCCGGCTCACCGCGCGCCAGGACTACGTACGGGACCGGCTCAAGCGCTTCAGGGAACTCTGGGACGCCGGCATGGGCCTGCGCGAACTCGAGGTGCGCGTCGACGACGAGGAGGACGGCAACTGGATGGTCGACCGGACCTGACCGCCGCCGTACTCCCCGGGGAGTAACGACGGTCCCGCGTCTCCCCGGGCAGTAGCCCGAGGCTCGCCCTCACGCCCGACGCGTCGCCGCCCCGCCGGCGGAAGTCTGGAGACCCACCCAGACATCCACCGGAGGGAGGCCCGTCAGATGGGGGCCACTACGACAGGCGCGGGGCGGCGGCGGGCCGTGCCCTGGCTGGTGCTCGGACTCTGGATCGCCGTGCTGGCGATCGCCTCGCCGTTCGCGGCGAAACTCGGGGACGTGCAGCGCGACCGCGCCGTCGACTACCTGCCGGCGAGCGCCGACTCGACGCAGGTCGCCGAGATCCAGGAGCGGCTGCCGGGCGGCGAGGCCACCGAGATGGTCCTCGTCTACCACCGCGACGCCGGACTGACCGCCGCCGACCGCAGGACCGCCGCCGAGCAGGTCGCCGAGATCGCCGGCGCGCACGAACTGACCGGCCGCCCGCAGGGCATCCCGTCCAAGGACGGCACCACCCTCATGTACCCGGTGGCCTCCACCGAGCCCGGCACGGACGAGGAGGCCCGGGACGCGCTCGTCAACGACGTACGGGACATCGCTCAGGGGGGCGACGGGCTCGGCGTCGAGGTCGGCGGCTCCGGCGCGCTCGCCACCGACGCCTCCGAGGTCTACAACTCCCTGGACGGCCCGCTGCTCTACACCACCGCCGCGGTGGTCGCCCTCCTGCTGATCCTCATCTACCGCAGCCCCTTCCTGTGGCTCGTCCCGCTGGCCGTCGCCGCCATGGCCGACTACCTCTCCATGGGCGTCGCCTACGGCCTCAACCAGACGTTCGGCACCGCCGTCTCCGGCCAGAGCAGCGGCATCATGACCATCCTCGTCTTCGGCGTCGGCACCGACTACGCGCTGCTGCTGGTCTCCCGCTACCGCGAGGAACTGCGCCGCGTGGAGCGGCCGTACGACGCGATGCTCGCCGCCCTGCGCGGCTGCGGGCCCGCCGTGCTCGCCTCCTCCGGGACCGTCGCCGCCGGGCTGTTGTGCCTGCTCGCCGCCGACCTGAACTCCAGCCGGGGCATGGGCCCGCTCGGCACCGTCGGCGTGCTGTGCGCGCTGGCCGCCATGCTGACCCTGCTCCCCGCGCTCCTCGTCCTGCTCGGCCGCCGCGTCTTCTGGCCGCTGGTGCCCCGCTACGGCAGCACCCCCAAGGCCCGCAGGTCGCTGTTCGCCGCGATGGGCGGCTCCGCCGAACGCCGGCCCCGCACCGTCCTGGTGGGCGGCGCCGTCCTGCTCGGCGCGCTCGCGCTGGGCGCGTTCGCCCTGCCCGGCACCCTCAAGCAGGAGGACTCCTTCACCAGCCGCCCCGACGCGATCGCCGCGATGGAGACCCTCGCCGACGCCTACCCGGAGTCCGGCACCCAGCCGATCAGTGTCATCAGCCCCACCGACCGCGCCGAGGCCGCGCTCACCGAGATCCGCGCGACCAAGGGCGTCGAGAGCGTCGAGGCCGGGCGCAGCGGCGGCGGGTGGACCGAGCTGACCGTACTGGCCTCCGCGCCGCCCCAGTCGGCCGCCGAGACCGCCACCATCGAGTCGCTGCGCGACAGACTCGACGGCTCCTACGTCGGCGGCCCCAGCGCCCAGCAGATCGACCTGGAGGACACCAACGCCCGGGACACCGCCCTCGTCGTACCGATCGTGCTGCTCTCGGTCCTGCTGATCCTCACGGTGCTGCTGCGCTCGCTGGTCGCGCCGCTGATCCTGGTCGCCGCGGTCGTCGCCGTGTGGGGCGCGGCCCTCGGCATCGGCGGGCTCGTCTTCGGTCCCCTCTTCGGTTTCGAGGGCACCGACCCCGGGCTCGGCCTGCTCTCCTTCGTCTTCCTGGTCGCCCTCGGCGTCGACTACGGCATCTTCCTGATGCACCGGATGCGCGAGGAGTCCCTCAACGGCGCCGAACCCACCGAGGCCGCCCTCGCCGCGCTGCGCACCACCGGCGGTGTCATCGCCTCGGCCGGGCTGGTCCTCGCGGCCACCTTCGCCGTGCTCACCAGCATGCCGATGGTGCAGTTGGTCGAGCTGGGCTTCGTCATCGCGGTCGGCGTCCTGCTCGACACCTTCCTCGTCCGCACCTACCTGGTCACCAGCGCGAGCGTCGCGCTGCGGCGCCGGGTGTGGTGGCCGGGGCGGCTGTCCCGGGAGCCCGGACGTTCCGCGCCGGACGACATCCGGGAACCCGCCGGTGTCTGAGGCGCCCAGCCACCGGAACGCGCCCCTCCCCTCCCGGAGGGGCGCGCCCGTCGCGGAGGATGGACGCGTGCAGGCACCCACCGAGGCAACGTCCCGCCCCCGGGTCGGCGAGCGGATCATCGCCGTCGTCAACCGCGACCCGCTCACCGCCCCGCACGGCACCCGCAACGACGCCGTGCTCGCGGGAGTCCTCCTCCTCGGGGCCGTCTGCCTGGCGCTGTTCACCGACGAGGGCCGCCGCCCGGACGCCCTGGGCTGGACGCTGCTGGTCGCCGCGCACATCCCGATCGTGTGGCGGCGGCGCCATCCGCTGCTGGCGCTGGCGGTGCTGTTCGCCGTGGTCGGGCCGTACCACGCGATGGAGAACAACCACACCGCGGCGGGCCCCGCCTCCTACGTGGCGCTCTACACGCTGGCCGTCACCGGCCGCCCGCTGCGCACCATCGTCACCGGCACCGTGGTCCTCACCGCGTCGGTGAGCATCATGCTCACCGTCAACACCCACCAGGCCGTCGAACTGATCCGCATCTCGGGCTGGGTCATCGCCATCCTCTTCTGCGGCATCGACGTCCGCTACTACCGCCAGTACGTCGCCTCCATCGTGGAGCGCGCCGAACGCGCCGAACGCACCCGCGAGGAGGAGGCCCGGCGCCGCGTCGCCGAGGAACGCCTGCGCGTCGCCCGGGACCTGCACGACCTGCTGGCGCACAGCATCACCCTCATCGGCGTGCAGACCTCGGTCGCCGCCCACGTCCTGACCGCCGACCCCGAGCGCCTGGACCGGGCGGCGGTCGCCAAGGCCCTCGACGACATCGCCGAGACCTGCCGCTCGGCGCGCGGCGAACTGCGCACCACCCTCGAAGTGCTCAGGACCCAGGACACCACCGGCGTCCCCGACGCCCGCGGCCCGCTGCCCGGCCTGCACGGCCTGTCCGACCTGGCGGAGAGCGCCCGGCTCGCCGGAGCGCACGTGGACCTGTCGGTGACCGCCGACGACGTCCCGCCCGCGGTCGGTGCCGCCGTCTACCGCATCACGCAGGAGGCGCTGACCAACGCCGTGCGGCACGCGGGGCCGAAGCCGTCCGTCCGCGTCGAGGTGCGCGCCGGGCCGGGCGCCCTGCGCCTGTCCGTCACCGACGACGGCACCGGACCCGACCCGGCCGGCACACCCGGCTTCGGCCTCGTCGGCATGCGGGAGCGGGCCCGCAGCGTGGGTGGCACACTCGACGCCGGACCGCGCGAGGACGCCGACGGCTTCGAGGTGACGGCCGTCCTGCCGACCCCCGCCACGCCCCCGACGACGACCACGACGATCACCTCGGAGAGAGCCGGATGACGATACGCGTGCTGCTGGCGGACGACCAGAACCTCGTCCGCGCGGCGTTCGCCCTGCTGGTGGCGTCGGCCCCCGACATGGAGGTCGTCGGCGAGGCCGGTACCGGCCGCCAGGCCGTGGAACTGGCCCGCGCCTCACGCGCCGACCTCGTCGTCATGGACGTACGCATGCCCGACCTGGACGGCATCGAGGCCACCCGGCTGATCGCCGCCGACGAGGACCTGGCGGGCGTGAAGGTGCTGGTGCTCACCACCTACGACACCGACGAGAACATCGTCGAGGCGCTGCGCGCGGGCGCCTCCGGGTTCCTGGTCAAGGACACCAGGCCCGCCGACCTGCTGGACGCCATCCGCACGGTGACGGCGGGCGACGCCCTCCTCTCGCCCGGTCCGACGGCCCGCCTGATCGAGCGCTTCCTGCGCAGCCCCTCGGTCCTCCACCCGCCCGGGTCCGGCCCCGACTGCCTCTCGGACCGGGAACGCCAGGTCCTCACCCTGGTGGCCCGGGGCCTGACCAACACGGAGATCGCCGACACCCTGGGCCTGAGCCCGCTCACCGCGAAGACCCACGTCAGCCGCATCATGGGCAAGCTGGAGGCGCGGGACCGGGCCCAACTGGTCATCGTGGCCTACGAGTCGGGCCTGGTCACGCCGGGTGCGGATCAGCGGCAGTAGACGTCCGCCCCCGGCCGCTGCCCGGTCCCCAGGAACCGGGAGACCGTCGCGTCCCCGCAGGCGTTGCCGTGGGCCAGGTAGGCGTCGTGCCCGGTGGAGTCCACGGTCACCATGACGGCGCGGCGGCCGAGGGCTTCCCGCATCCGCAGCGCGCCGGAGAGCGGGGTGTTGACGTCCCGCTCGTTCTGGACGAGCAGCACGTTGGACGGCCCCCGGTCGGTGATCCGCACCGGCGCCTCGCGCGGCGGATACGGCCAGGCCGCGCAGAGCATCGCGTTGCGGGGCATCCCGGCGGTGAGCGGGTACGCGGCGCGGCTCTCCGCGACGTCCTTCTCGTACGAGGCCGCCGAGCGCGGCCAGGCGACGTCGTTGCACAGCACACCGGCGCCGACGGCGGCCACGTTCTGCAACACCGCCTCGGGCGGCGCCTGGGGCGCGGGCGGCACGGTGCCCTCGGCCGCGGCCCGCATCAGCCGGGCGAGCGTCGGGTAGCGGCTGGGGGCGGCGAAGCTGTCCAGCATGGTCTGGCGCAGCACGTTGCCGTTCAGCTCCTCGGGATTGGCACCGGGCCACGGGAGGGGCTCGCGGTCGAGCCGGGCGGCGAGGCGCAGGAACATCGGCCGTACGTCGGCGGCCCGGTCCGCCACGCGGTCGGGATTGCCGGGCTCCGACGCCCACGCGGCGAAGTGCGGGAAGGTGTCCTCGACGCCCTGCTCGTGCGCCGCGAGCCAGCCGCGGTTGACCCGCCTCGGGTCGGGGTTGTCGACGCTGTCCAGCACGATCCGGTCGGTGCGGTGCGGGAACAACTGGGCGTACACGGCTCCGACATACGTCCCGTACGACACACCCCACGCGGAGATCCGCCGCTCGCCCAGCGCGGCCCGGAGGCGGTCGATGTCGCGGGCCTCGTTGGCGGTGCTGAGGTGCTTGATCAGCTCACCGCCGTTGCGCGCGCAGGCGTCGGACATGCGCCGGGCGGTGTCGAGGTTCGCGTCGATGGAGCCGTCCGGGGCGGGCCAGGGCCGGAGTTTCGAGGTGGCGAGGTCGCCGTACTCCAGCCCGCAGTCGGCGCGCGTGGACGGGGCGAGCCCGCGCGGCGCGAACCCGATCAGGTCGTGGGTGTCGCGGACCTCCTGGGGCAGCTTCCGCCCCTTCCCCGAGGGGTCGTTCAGGCTCGACCCGCCCGGCCCGCCGGCGATGAGCACCAGGGCCCCGCGCCGGGCGCCCGGCTGCTCGGCGGGGATGCGGGAGACGGCCATCTCGATGCGGGGGCCGCCGGGGTCGGCGTAGTCCATCGGCACGTCGAGAGTGGCGCACTCCTGCCGGGGGTCGAGACCGGCGCCCCGGCAGGCGGACCAGGTGAGGGCGTCGGGTGTGCTCCCGCCCGCCGCGGAGGCGGTCACCGGCGCGGTGACGCCGAGGAGGGCGGTGGACACGCCGACGATGGCGGCGTTGCGGATGCTTCTGCTTCGCTTGCGCTGCGTCATGCGACGAGCCTCGCGGAAGCCGGGGGGCCGCTACATCCGGGCAACCACCCGAGATGTGCGGGGGGTTGCCCCCTAGGGAGAGCGCCGCGCGGGCCGGTCACCTCTCTTGATCTCAACCGTACTTGAGGTAGCACCATCGTCGGCATGAACACGGATTCCACGGCGCACGCCGCCGAGATCGAAGCCGTCAAGCAGGTCGTTGCCGCCGTCGAGCACTCCCAGCAGCACAGGGACCCCGACGAATTCCTCGCCCTCTTCCACCCCGACGCCGTCTGGACGACGGCCCACGGCAAGGTTCTCATCGGCCTCGAAGCGATCTCGGAGTTCACGCGGAAGGTACTCCCCGCGGCCGGCTGGGACGGCAAGGTCAGCTACGAGGTGGTCCATGTGCTCTTCATCCGCCCCGATGTCGCGGCGGTCAAGGTGCGTCAGCGCTACCTGTCGCCGGACGACGAGAGCGAGGGTGCTCCGCTGTACGTGATGACCAAGCAGGACGACGGCCGCTGGCTGCTGACCGCCTGCCAGAACACGCAGGTGATCACCTAGGGGAGGGTCACGTTGCTCTCGAAGTTGAGCCAGGCAAGGGAGGCGATGGTGCTCATCGACGGGCACAGCTCCCGCAGTGTGGCCGAGTCGGTCTTGGGCGGTGTGGAACCCATCCGGTAGCAACCGAGCTTGCGGACGGTGCTGACCGCCTTCACCACCTGCTCCGCGGAGTCCTCGACGTCGGTGTACTGACCGTCGGGGAAGTCCCGCCTGATGCTCTCGGCCAGGGCACCGGCGAGTTTCCCGGCGGCGGCGAGGTCCTCTCCGCAACCGGGGTCGTCCCAGGCGACGTGGCTGCACATCGGGGAGCTGCTCATGCCGTAGACGACCCGGTAGGCCGGCAACAGCTCCGCCGGGGTCGCGGGCTTGTCGGAGGAGGCGGCCTCCGACGGCTGCGCCGAGTCCGCCGGGGCGGAGGAAGCGGCCCGGGTCGGTTTCCGGTCGTCGGCCGCCTGCCCGTCATCGCCGCCGCAGGCGGACAGCGTCAGGACCGTCGCGACGGCTGCGGACAGGGCGAGGGCGGATCGGCGCGTGAACATGGGGTTCACTCAAGCGCCGGACCAGTTGTTCAGACACTCGGTACGCAGGACTGAACAACGGTGCGGACGAACTCCGTCCAGGCCGCCGCCCCGACGACGACCACGGGACCGCCGGTCACTTTGCTGTCCCGGACAGGTACGACGCCGGGGACTCCGTCGGTGACTTCGAGGCAGTTGCCGCCGTCGCCGTTGCTGTAGGTGCTCTTGCGCCAGCGGGCGGCGCCGGGGAAGTCTTGCGCGACCTCGAGGCAGTCGCCGCCTTGGCCGTTGCTGTAGGTGCTCTTGCGCCAGCGGGCGGCGCCGGGGAAGTCTTGCGCGACTTCGAGGCAGTCGCCGCCCTCACCGTTGCTGTAGCTGCTCTTCGTCCAGCGGGCGTCGGTCAGGTCGTACTCGCGCATCGTCTGAAGTCCTCCGCCGCCGAGTCGATCAGGGCCAGGGACGCCTCCGGCGACAGCGCGGCGACCCTGAGCAGATCGTATGCGCGCTGCGCCCGCTTCACCACGGCCGGTGCGTCCACCAGCGTTCCCGAAAACGACGTCTCTGTGTAGGTGACCTGGGGCGCGTCCTCGAACTCCATCAGCTTCAAAGATCCGTTCATCGCCGCATGCGCCCCCGCCCCGAACGACAGGACCGTCACCACCGCCGCGCGCTCCCGCATCAGCCGTGTGACGTGCTCCAGTTGTGCCGCCATCGTCTGCGGACCGCCCACCGGAATCCGCAGCACGTTCTCGTGCAGCGTCACCCAATACTCGGGCCTTGTAGCGTCGTCCAGGATCAGCGACCGCTCCAGGCGGGCCGCGACGATCTCCTCGACGTAGGAGTCCGGCTTGAAGGGGTTCGCGGCGATGGTGACCGCGCGGGCGTAGTCCGCGGTCTGGAGCAGGCCCGGGACGACCGTCGGTGCGAACTCGCAGATCCGCGTGGCCAGCCGCTCCAACTCCACCACGTGGGTGAAGTAATCCGCATACCGCGGATCATCAATCAGCTTCCGGCACAGTCGCTCGAAAATACCGTCGGTTTGTAGTGCCTCGTCGATCCGCTGGGCCAGGTCCAACTGTGGTTTGCGAATTGCCTGTTCGAACTGGCCGATGTAGCCGCCGGACACGAATACCCGGGCGCCCAGCTCTACTTGGGTGATTCCGGCGTCCTCCCGCCGTCGTTTCAGTTCCGTTCCGAAGAACTCCCACGCGGCCTGCCGTGAACCATTGGCCATAACCAACCCCCCTGCGCTGACCCGCACTTGTAGTGCACATACTCCTGCCGAGTGTAGGCACGTCGCGGCATTCTGGGGACACGAAGAGTGAAACCGTAAAAGGAAGGGAACGCGATGGAGGCACGGCACTCGGCGCTCTGCGTCGAAGGAGCGGAGGACACGGTGAAGGAATTGCGCGCGGCGCTCGCGGAGGCAGGAATTATTCTGCCGTCACTCGGGCTCGACCCGGTGAGTCTCGCGCGGGAGGCACCCTGCCCGCTGGTCGAATTGGGCCGGTGTTCCGTGGAGACCGCGCGGCGCCTCGCGGCGGTGCTGCGATGACGACGACGCCGCCCGTCGGGGTCTACGCCGTGGACACCCGCAGCGGACGGGTCGGGATCGTCATGGGGCACGAGGGGCCGTACGTGCAGATGCGGCCGTACGGCGGCGGGCGGGAGTGGGACGCCGAGCCGGGTGACGTACGCCACGCCACCCCGTCCGAGCGGCTGCGCGCGGCGACGGCGTACACCAACGCCCGGAGCCGTGGCGAGGTCCCTTGAAGCATGCGCGAGAATGGGCGGCATGAGTCTGTTCCGCGACGACGGCATCGTGCTGCGCACCCAGAAGCTGGGTGAGGCGGACCGGATCATCACCATGCTCACGCGCGGTCACGGGCGGGTACGCGCCGTGGCGCGCGGGGTGCGGCGCACGAAGTCGAAGTTCGGCGCCCGGCTGGAGCCGTTCTCGCACGTGGACGTCCAGTTCTTCTCGAAGGGCAGCGAGCTGGTCGGGCGCGGGCTGCCGCTGTGCACGCAGAGCGAGACGATCGCTCCGTACGGTGGCGGGATCGTCACCGACTACGGTCGGTACACCGCGGGGACCGCCATGCTGGAGACGGCCGAGCGGTTCACCGACCACGAGGGCGAGCCGGCGGTGCAGCAGTACCTGCTGCTGGTCGGCGCGCTCAGGACCCTCGCCCGGGGCGAGCACGCGCCGAACCTGGTGCTCGACGCGTTCCTGCTGCGCTCGCTGGCCGTGAACGGGTACGCGCCGACCTTCGGGGACTGCGCGAAGTGCGGCCTGCCCGGTCCGAACCGGTTCTTCTCGGTCGGCTCGGGCGGCTCCGTCTGCGTCGACTGCCGGGTGCCGGGCAGCGTCGTACCCTCGCCGCAGGCACTGGAACTGCTCGGGGCGCTGCTCGCGGGAGACTGGGGCACGGCGGACGCGGCCGAACCGCGGTACGTGCGGGAGGGGAGCGGACTGGTCTCCGCCTACCTGCACTGGCACCTGGAGCGGGGACTGCGCTCCCTGCGGTACGTCGAGAAGTAGGAGAGAACTGAGATGGCCGTACGCGGGATTCTGGGGCGGCAGCGCCGGGAGTACAGGACGCCGGAGCCGCACCCGTCCGGTGCGCGGCCCCCGAAGCTCGGCGAGCTGGTTCCGGAGCATGTGGCGATCGTCATGGACGGCAACGGACGCTGGGCCAAGGAGCGCGGGCTGCCGCGCACCGAGGGGCACAAGGTCGGTGCCGAGCAGGTCATGGACGTGCTCCAGGGCGCGATCGAGATGGGCGTCGGGAACATCTCCCTGTACGCCTTCTCCACCGAGAACTGGAAGCGCTCGCCGGAGGAGGTGCGGTTCCTGATGAACTTCAACCGCGACTTCATCCGCAAGTCCCGCGACACCCTCGACGAGCTGGGGGTGCGGGTGCGCTGGGCGGGGCGGATGCCCAGGCTGTGGAAGTCGGTGGCCAAGGAGCTCCAGGTCGCGCAGGAGCAGACCAAGGACAACGACCGGCTCACGCTGTACTTCTGCATGAACTACGGCGGGCGGGCCGAGATCGCCGACGCGGCGCAGGCCCTCGCCGAGGACGTACGGGCGGGGAAGCTCGATCCGTCGAAGGTGAACGAGAAGACGCTCGCGAAGTACCTGTACTACCCGGACATGCCGGACGTGGACCTGTTCCTGCGGCCGAGCGGGGAGCAGCGGACGTCGAACTACCTGATCTGGCAGAGCGCGTACGCCGAGATGGTCTTCCAGGACGTCCTGTGGCCCGACTTCGACCGGCGCGACCTGTGGCGGGCCTGCCTGGAGTTCGCCTCCCGCGACCGCCGCTTCGGCGGCGCCATCCCCAACGAGGAACTGCTCGCCATGGAGGGCCGCAGTACCCAGTAAGCCCCGGGTGGCAAATTCAGCCCGTCCGGCGTTTGAGGACGAGGCCGTTCAGGCCGAAATAGGGGGCCCGGGGCGCAGCCCCGGCCCTGCCCGCTCAACCGCCGGAGGCCACCGCACAGTCGGCGCAGGTGCCGAAGATCTCCACCGTGTGCGCGACGTTGACGTAGCCGTGCTCCGCCGCGATGGCCTCGGCCCACTTCTCCACTGCGGGGCCCTCCACCTCGACGGCCTTGCCGCAGGCGCGGCAGACCAGGTGGTGGTGGTGGTCGCCGGTGGAGCAGCGGCGGTAGACGGACTCGCCCTCGGCGGTGCGCAGGACGTCGACCTCGCCGGCGTCGGCGAGGGACTGGAGGGTGCGGTAGACCGTGGTGAGCCCGACCGCGTCGCCCTTGTGCTTTAGCATGTCGTGGAGCTCCTGCGCGCTGCGGAACTCCTCGACCTCCTGGAGGGCGGCCGACACGGCAGCCCGCTGCCGGGTGGCGCGGCCCTTCACGGGCGGTCCAGCGGTGGTCACCGGATTCCTCCTCACGTCTTCGCGGCTTGCCGGGCCATTGTGCCAGCCCGGCTCACCCGCGGTCAGACGCCGACCTCGTCGGCGGCCCCCCTGGTGGCCGGAATCTTGCACTCCGCCGGGTCGGCGGCGGGTTGCGCGGCGGCGAGTGCCCGCGCGCGCCGCCGGGCCAGCGGGGCGGCCAGCACGCTCAGCACGATGAACGCGCCGATGGTGAGCAGCACGATCGTCGCGCCGGGCGGCACGTCCTGGTAGTACGAGGTGACCGTGCCGCCGATGGTCACGCTGACGCCGAGCGCGACGGCGATCGCGAAGGTGGCGGCGAAGCTGCGGGTGAGCTGCTGCGCGGCGGCCACCGGGACCACCATCAGCGCCGACACCAGCAGCAGCCCGACGACGCGCATCGCGACCGTCACCGTGACCGCCGCCGTGACGGCCGTCAGCAGGTTCAGCGCGCGTACCGGCAGGCCGGTGACCCGGGCGAACTCCTCGTCCTGGCTGACCGCGAACAGCTGGCGGCGCAGGCCGACGGTGACGAGGACCACGAAGGCGGCCAGCACGCAGATCGCGGTCACGTCGGACTCGGAGACCGTCGACAGGGAGCCGAAGAGGTACGAGGTGAGGTTGGCGTTGGAGCCGCCCGGCGCGAGGTTGATGAACATCACGCCGCCCGCCATGCCGCCGTAGAAGAGCATGGCGAGGGCGATGTCGCCGCGGGTCTTGCCGTACCAGCGGATCAGCTCCATGAGGACCGCGCCGAGGACGGAGATCAGGGTCGCCATCCAGACCGGGGACCAGGAGAGCAGGAAGCCGAGGCCGACGCCGGTCATCGCCACGTGGCCGATGCCGTCGCCCATCAGGGCCTGGCGGCGCTGGACCAGGTAGATGCCGATGGCCGGGGCGGTGATGCCCACCAGGACGGCCGCGAGCAGCGCCCGCTGCATGAAGGCGTAGTTCAGGATTTCCATGGTCGTCGCCTTCTCAGCTCAGCAGGCCGGTGCGGATCGGTTCGGCGCCCGCGGGCGCGTGCGGGTGGACGTGGTCGTGGCCGGGCAGCGCGTGCTGGCCGACGGCCTCGGGCGGCGGGCCGTCGTGCAGGACGCAGCCGTCGCGGAGCACCACGGCCCGGTCGATCAGCGGCTCCAGCGGGCCCAGCTCGTGCAGGACGAGGAGGACGGTCGCGCCGGCCGCCACCTGCGCCCGCAGCGTCTCGGCGAGCACCTCCTGGCTGGCCAGGTCGACGCCCGCCATCGGCTCGTCCATGATCAGCAGTTCGGGTTCGGCGGTGAGCGCGCGGGCGATCAGCACCCGCTGGTGCTGGCCGCCGGAGAGGGCGTTCACCGAGTCCTTGGCGCGGTCCGCCATGCCGACCAGGTCGAGGGCGCGGCGCACGGCCTCGTGGTCGGCCTTGCGCAGGACGCCGAAGCGGGCCCGGGAGAGCCGGCCCGAGGAGACCACCTCGGTCACCGTGGCCGGGACACCGCCCGCGGCCGTGGTGCGCTGCGGGACGTAGCCCACGCGCGCCCAGTCGCGGAAGCGGCGCCTGGGGGTGCCGAACAGCTCGATCTCCCCGTCCGTGACCGGCACCTGGCCGATGATCGTGCGCACGGCCGTGGACTTGCCCGAGCCGTTGGCGCCGAGCAGCGCGACCACCTGGCCGCGCCGCACGGTGAGGTCGATGCCACGCAGGACGGGGCGCGAGCCCAGCTCGGCGCGGACGCCGCGCAGGGATATGACGGACTCGTCGCTCACGATGTCCTCCGTAACGATCGAACTGCGGGTGGTACGGGGTGGTACGGCTTACTTGGCGCCGAGGGCGGTTTCCAGCGCCTTGAGGTTGGACTCCATGACCCCGACGTAGTCCTCGCCCTTGGACTTGTCGGTGATGCCCTCCAGCGGATCGAGGACGTCCGTCTTCAGGCCCGCGTCCTTGGCGAGGGTCTTCGCGGTCTTGTCGGACACCAGTGTCTCGTAGAAGACGGTGGTCACGCCGTCGGCCCTGGCCTCCTGCTGGAGCTCCTTGATCCGGGCGGGGCTGGGCTCGCTCTCCGGGTCGAGGCCGTTGATGGCCTCCTGGGTGAGTCCGTAGCGCTCGGCGAGGTAGCCGAAGGCGGCGTGGTTGGTGAAGAAGACCTTGGTGGCGGTGTTCTTCAGGCCGTCCTTGTACGCCGTGTCCAGGCCGCTCAGCTTCTTCGCCAGCGCCTCGGCGTTCTTGCGGTAGTCGTCCGCGTGATCCGGGTCGGCCTTCTCGAAGGACTTGGCGACGCCCTCGGCGATCTCGGCGTACTTCACCGGGTCCAGCCAGACGTGCGGGTCGAGCGCGTGCTCCCCGCCCTCGGCGTGCTCCTCCTCGGCGTGCTCGTCCGCGTGCTCCTCGCCGCCGTGGCCGTGGTCGTGCTCGACGGTGCCGTGGTCCTCCAGCTTCGTCAGCGAGGCGGCGTCGATCTTCGTCTTCACGTCGGACTGGCCGATGGCCTCGTCCACGGCGGGCTGGAGGGACTTGAGGTAGAGCACCGCGTCCGCCTCGCCCATCTGGGCGGTCTGCTTGGCGCTCAGCTCCAGGTCGTGCGGCTCCTGGCCGGGCTCGGTGAGCGTGGTGACGTTCACATGGTCCCCGCCGATCTGCTCGGCGAGGTACTCCATGGGGTAGAAGGACGCGACGACGTCGAACTTGTCGGTATTGCCCGCCGCCGAGCTGTCGCTGGAGCAGGCGGAGAGGGTCCCGAGGCCGAGGGCGGTGGCCGCGGTGACTGCTATGCCGGATATGCGGCGTCGTCGTACGTTCATGACACCCATTTTCAACAAATATGGAAACCGTTGTCAACAAGCGTGCGATGCCGCAGATGGGAGGCCCCGATTTGGCCGTGGGGCGGCCCACGCCGGTAACCTGAAGCATTCTCTGGAAGCATCCTCGCTTCGTCGCCCGTCGTCGTAATGAAGAGAGCACCGTGGCCGCCGACAAGATCGACACCATCGTCAGCCTGAGCAAGCGCCGTGGCTTCGTATTCCCGTGCAGTGAGATCTACGGTGGTCAGCGCGCCGCCTGGGACTACGGTCCGCTGGGTGTCGAGCTCAAGGAGAACCTCAAGCGCCAGTGGTGGCGCTACATGGTCACCTCGCGCGAGGACGTCGTCGGTCTCGACTCCTCCGTGATCCTGGCCCCCGAGGTCTGGGTGGCCTCCGGTCACGTCGCCACCTTCACGGACCCGCTGACCGAGTGCACCTCCTGCCACAAGCGGTTCCGCGCGGACCACCTGGAGGAGGCGTACGAGGAGAAGAAGGGCCACGCCCCCGAGAACGGCCTGGCCGACCTCAACTGCCCCAACTGCGGCAACAAGGGCACCTTCACCGAGCCCAAGCAGTTCTCCGGTCTGCTCTCCACCCACCTCGGCCCGACCCAGGACAGCGGCTCCGTCGCCTACCTGCGGCCCGAGACCGCGCAGGGCATCTTCACCAACTTCGCCCAGGTGCAGACCACTTCGCGCCGCAAGCCGCCGTTCGGCATCGCCCAGATGGGCAAGTCCTTCCGCAACGAGATCACGCCCGGCAACTTCATCTTCCGCACCCGCGAGTTCGAGCAGATGGAGATGGAGTTCTTCGTCAAGCCGGGCGAGGACGAGAAGTGGCAGGAATACTGGATGGAGCAGCGCTGGAACTGGTACACCGGTCTCGGCCTGCGCGAGGAGAACATGCGGTGGTACGAGCACCCCGCCGAGAAGCTCTCCCACTACTCCAAGCGCACCGCCGACATCGAGTACCGCTTCCAGTTCGGCGGCAGTGAGTGGGGCGAGCTGGAGGGTGTCGCCAACCGGACCGACTACGACCTCTCCTCGCACGCCAAGGCCTCCGGCCAGGACCTCTCCTACTACGACCAGGAGGCCCAGGAGCGCTGGACGCCGTACGTCATCGAGCCGGCCGCCGGTGTCGGGCGCGCGATGCTCGCCTTCCTGCTCGACGCGTACATCGAGGACGAGGCGCCGAACGCCAAGGGCAAGCTGGAGAAGCGGACCGTGCTGCGGCTCGACCCGCGGCTGTCGCCGGTGAAGGTCGCCGTGCTGCCGCTGTCCCGCAACCCCGACCTGTCGCCGAAGGCGAAGGGGCTGGCGCAGGCGCTGCGGCAGCACTGGAACATCGAGTTCGACGACGCGGGGGCGATCGGGCGCCGGTACCGGCGTCAGGACGAGATCGGGACGCCGTTCTGTGTGACCGTCGACTTCGACACGCTGGACGACAATGCGGTGACTGTTCGTGAGCGGGACACGATGAAGCAGGAGCGGGTGTCTCTCGACCAGATCGAGGGGTACCTCGCTTCTCGGCTGGTTGGCTGCTGAACCTCGGTTCCGGTTGCCGTACCAGGGGGCTCTGCCCCCTGGACCCCCGGGCCTGTGCCCACCCACCACCCGACTCGGTCGGCTGGTGGGTGGGCGTTTTTGCGTCAGCGGCCCTGGAGGGACTTCACGTTGTTGCCGAAGGTCCAGTTCTTTGAGCCGTCCCAGTTGAGGGACCAGGTCATCAGGCCCTTGAGGGAGCCGTTGTAGTGGTTCCAGGCCTGGGCGACCAGGGACGGTGACAGGTAGCCGCCGCCCGCGCCGGGCTGGGCGGGCAGGCCCGGGACCTGTTTGTCGTAGGGCACCCGGATCGTCGTGCCCTGGATGACCAGGCCCTTGTTCAGGCAGTCGGTCTGGGCGGTGAAGCCCTGCACGGTGCCGGCCGCGTAGGAGTCGCCGGAACAGCCGTACATGCTGCCGTTGTAGTACTGCATGTTCAGCCACCACAGGCGGCCGTTGTCCGCGTACTTCTTGATGATCGGCAGGTACGCGCCCCAGATCGAGCCGTAGACGACGCTGCCGCCGGTGACGTACGCCGTCTCCGGGGCCATGGTGAGGCCGAAGCCCGCGGGCATGCGGGCCAGTACGCCGTCGATGATGCGGATCAGGTTGGCCTGGGACGTGGAGAGCTGGTTGACGTTGCCGCTGCCGGTCAGGCCGGTCTCGATGTCGATGTCGATGCCGTCGAAGTTGTACTTCTTCAGGATCGGGACGATCGTCTCGACGAAACGGTCCGCGACCGCGGTCGAGTTGAGGTCGATGCCGGCCGTCGCGCCGCCGATGGAGAGCAGGAGCGTCTGCCCGGACGCCTTGGCCGCGCACATCTCGGCGGGCGTCGCCACCTTCACGCCCGCGTCCATGCCGTCCTCCCACCGGGCCGTCCCGTCGGAGAGGATCACCGGGAAGGCCGCGTTCAGGACGTTGTAACCGTGGGCGGCGATCTGGGGGTTGGTGATCGGGGTCCAGCCGAAGGGCGGGTGGACGCCGTTGGCGGCGCCGTCCCAGTTCTCCCAGTAGCCCTGGAGGACCTTGCCGGCGGGCTTGGACTTCAGGGCGCAGGTGTCGGCGGCCGGGGCGGGGGCGGTGCCGGTGGGGGCGGCGGACGCGGTGGCGGCGCCCAGGGGGACGAGAACGGTGGCCGCCAGTGCGGCGGCCAGTAGACGGATCGTGCGGCGGATCATGCCGGGCCTCCCGGTGGGGGTTCGGTGAGGGAGAGTCGACTTGTGTCGTAGGCATGACAGTGAGTTGGTCCAGACCTTTCGTCAAGAGGTCTGGACCAAGTAACCGATGTGGGCCGTGTGGATCGGGCGGTCGTCAGACGATCGTCCGGGGGAGGCGCAGGCTCAGCAGGCCGGTCAGGACCACCCCCGCGCACTGGACCAGCAGCGTCGTCACCAGGGCGTCCCGCATGCCCATGCCCGGGGTCAGCGACAGGAACAGCGTGCCCAGGGTGGCCACGCCCAGGGCCAGCGACGACTGCTGGGTGGTGACCATGACACCACTGCCCACGCCGGCCCGTTCGGCGGGCACCTCCGAGAGGACCAGCCGCAGGACGACCGGGAGCTGGAGCGCCTGGCCCGCCCCCGCGACCGCCGCGCCCGGCAGGAGTTCGACCACGCCGAGGTCGGGCCAGGAACGCCACGCGGCCAGCATCATCAGGACCAGGCCCAGCCCCTGGAGGGCGGCGCCGGTGGGCACCACGCGGGTGCCGTAGCGGGCGACCAGCCGGGGACCGGCGAGGGAGAAGAGGAAGAACACCACCGCGAGCGGGGCCAGGGCCAGACCCGCGGCCACCGGGCCCAGGCCCGCGCCCTGCTGCAGGGCCACCGCGATGACGAACATGAAGCCGCTGAAGCCGATCGAGAACGGCACGATGAGCAGCAGGCCGCGGCGCAGCGACACGATCGCGAACAGGCTCGGCGGGACCAGCGGCGTACGGCCCGTGCGGTCCGCCCGGCGCTCCACCGCGAAGAACGCCGCCGCCACGAACGGGAACGCCGCCAGCGACAGCCAGGTCCACAGCGGCCAGCCCGCCGCCCGGCCCTCGGTGAGCGGGACCAGCAGGGTCAGGATCGAGGCGGCCAGCAGGAAGGTGCCGGGGACGTCCACCGGCTCGGGGTGCGCGGAGCGGGTCTCCGGGACCGCGCGGGCGGCGAGGAACAGGCCCACGAGGACGACCGGGACGTTCACCAGGAAGACGGAACGCCAGCCGGTGCCCGCGATGTCGGCGGCCACCAGGACGCCGCCCAGGATCTGTCCGGCCACCATCGACAGGCCGGCCGTCGCCCCGTACAGGCCCATGGCCTTCGCGCGCCGGGGACCGGAGGTGGTCGCCTGGATGGTCGCCAGCACCTGCGGCAGCATCGCGGCGGCCGCGGCGCCCTGCGCCACCCGGGCCGCCACCAGCGTCCAGGCGTCCGGCGCGAGACCGCAGGCCAGCGAGGTCAGCCCGAAGGCCGCCATGCCGCCCAGGAACAGGCGGCGGCGGCCGAAGAGGTCGCCGAGCCGGCCGCCGAGGACCAGCAGGACGGCGTACGCCACCCCGTACCCGGCGACGACGAGTTCCAGGACCGCCTCGCTCGCGGAGAGGTCCGTGCCGATGGTGGGCAGGGCGACGTTGACGATGAAGAAGTCGACGAGGGGGAGTGCCGCGGCCAGCAGCACCGTGAAGAGTCCGAGGCCGCCGAGCGCGGGGGGCGCCGGGGAAGCCGTGCGGACGGGACGGGACGTGATGGCTGAAGTGATGGTTTCGGTCACGTGGTCGAGCCTGCGACCCTTTCCAAGGGGGTACCAGAGTCTCCTTATGCTGGTAGTGGAAGTACCTGGCAACAGGGTGCCGGACGCGGCACCATGGGGGGCATGACGACCATGACGGGCCAGGAGACGGCGCCGCAGTCCCCGCCCCGGGACACCGGCGCGGAGATCCGGCGGCACGAACTCGCCGCCTTCCTGCGCAGCCGCCGCGAGCGCATCGCCCCCGAGCAGGTCGGGCTGCCCCGCGGACGCCGGCGCCGGACCCCGGGGCTGCGGCGCGAGGAGGTCGCCCAGCTCTCGGCCGTCGGCGTCACCTGGTACACCTGGCTGGAGCAGGCCCGGGACATCCAGGTCTCCGTGCAGGTCCTCGACGCCCTCGCCCGCGCCCTGCTGCTCGACCCCACCGAGCGCGCCCACCTCTTCCGGCTGGCGGGGGCCGTCGACCCGACGCCGGCGACGGTCTGCCCGGCCATCACACCGGCGGTGCGCGCCCTGCTGGAGCAGTTCGAGCCGTACCCCGCCTGTGTGCAGAACAGCCGGTACGACATCCTTGCCCACAACCGGACGTACGGGCTGCTGCTGTGCGACCTGGAGGCGGTGCCGCCCGAGGACCGCAACTGCATGATCCTCTGCTTCACCCACGAGGAGTGGCGGTCCTCGATCGTGCACCTGGAGGAGACCCAGCGGCTGATGGCGGCGCGGTTCCGCGCGACCATGGCCGGGCATCTCGCCGAGCCCGCCTGGAAGATGCTGCTCAAGCGGCTGCGCACCCAGTCGCCGGACTTCCGCGAGGCCTGGGAGCGGTACGAGGTGGTCGCGCACCGCGGCAAGCGCAAGGAGTTCCTCAACCGGCACGTCGGCCGCATTCGCGTCGACCACACCGACCTGTGGCTCGGGCCGGAACCGGGGCCCCGGATGGTGACCTACGCACCGGCCGACGAGGTCTCCCGGGAGCGGCTGGAGAAGCTGCACGCGATCGCCGTGGAGCGCGGAGCGACATCGTCCGGATGAGTGCCCGAAGTGCGGGAACCCGGAGATATGCGGAAGGTGATGTTCCCAGGCCTTCCACGGCCCGGGGTTCCCACAGCACGGACAGGGCGAGGACGAAGAGTCATGGCTGAGCAGAAGTCGGCGCGGACACTTCCGCGGCCGTTGCACGCCGCCGCTTCGGCGGTGCGGAAGGTGCCGGGTGCCGGGACGGTGGGCAGGGCCGCCGAGGGCGCGCTGGACAGGATCGGGGCGGTGTCGCCGCGCGGGCGGCGCGTGCTCGTCTACACGGGCGCCGGGGTGCTGGGCGTCGCCGGGCTGGTGGAGTGGCCGGTGGCCGCCACCGGAGCGGCGGTGGCCTGGCTGACGCAGCCGCGCGGGCAGGACCGGAACGGGAGCGCGGGCGGCGCCGCCGGGGAGACCCGGGGCACCGCGGACACGAAGTCCGGCCGGACGCCGGCCCGGAAGACCACCGCCGGGGCGGGCACCGCGAAGTCGGGGACGTCCAGTGCGGGTACCGCGAAGGCGGGGACGTCCAGTGCAGGTACCGCGAAGGCGGGTACGGCCAAGGCGGGCGGGACGAAGGCGGCTGCGGCGAAGCGGAGCGGCGGCGCAAAGAAGGCCGCCGCCAAGTCCACGGCGGGCAAGTCCACGGCGAGCAAGTCCACGGCGAGCAAGACGACGGCAGGCACGTCCACGGCGAGCAAGTCCGCCGCCGCGAAGAAGTCCACGGCGAGCAAGTCGGCCGCGGCGAAGAAGACCGCCGCGAAGAAGACCTCCGCGAAGAAGACCGCGTCCCCCACTCGGGCCAAGAGCCGGTCCGGGGCCAAGGCCTCGTCGAGCAGGCCCTCCGCCTCCCGTGGGAGCCGGAGCCGCAAGACGGCCGCCGCGTCGCGCACCCGCTCGTCCGGCTGAGGGAGCGCCATGGTCGGTGGACTGCTGACGCGTTCCCAGGCCGCCGTCACGGGGCTGGTGCTGGCCGGACCCCGGCTGCTCGCGCGCGGTACCGCGCCCGCCGTGGGCGCCGCGGCCGGAGCGGCGGCGGGCACCGCACGGGCCGGTGTGCGCGGCGCCGACTTCGCCGCGCGGGCGGCACGGGTGGCCCGCGCCGCGCTGCCCGGCGGATCGCCGGACTGGCGGGCCGGACCCCGGGCCCACCTCGCGCTGCGGCCGGCCGCCACGGACGAGGTACGCGCGGCGGGCGGCACGGAGCGCGTGGCGCGGCGGGTGGCGGCGGCACTGGCCGAGCACCCGGACGTCCTGCTCGCCTACTGGGACACCGGTCTCGCCAGACTCGTGGTGACCGCGACCGAGGACACGCTGACCGATCGCGTCGTGGACCACGCCGCCGAACTCGCCGAACGCCACGGACTCACCCGGGCGGACCAGGCCGCCCCCGCCGACCCGGACGACTTGCTGGAGGAGACGGACCACCCGGGCGACCCGGCCTCCGTACGCGTGGCGGCGACCGCGCTCGGCGCCGACGTGCTGGGCATCGCCGCCGCCGTGACCGGCGCGCGGCTGCGGCTGCCGCCCACGCCCCGCCTGGTCACCGCCGTGGCGACGCTGCTGCGCGAGAACCCGGCCTTCCGGGCCTGGCTGGGCGAGCGGCTCGGCGAGCACCGCATGGACGTGGCGCTGGCCGCCGCCAACGCCGCCGTCCACGGCGCCGGGCAGAGCCCCACCTCGCTGGTGCTCGACGGGGCGCTGCGCGTCTGCCAGCTGACGGAGGCGGTGACGCGCGGGGCCGCCTTCGAGGTCGTCCACGACCAGCTGTGCGACCCCGGCCGGGCCAGCCTGCCCGCCGCACCCGCCCTGCGCCCGACGCCCCGCACCTCACCGGCCCAGGACTACGCCGCCCACGCCTCGGCGGGCAGCGTGGCGGGCGCCGCCGCGACCCTGCTGGTCAAGCACGACGTGTCCGAGGCGGCGGAGGCGGTGCTCGCCGGTTCGCCCAAGGCCGCGCGCTACGGGCCCGCCGCCTTCCACGCCGTCCTGAGCGCCGCGCTGTCCCGCACCGGCGTGCTCGTGCGCGACCCCGGGCGGCTGCGGCAGCTGGAGATGGCCCGCACGGTCGTCCTGCACCCCAGCGCGCTGCGGGTGCCGGACGCGGGCGCCGACCCCTGGACCGAGGACGTGCTGGACGCGGCGCGGCGCGCGGGGCTGCGCGTGGTCATGGTCGAGGACCCGGCGCTGGCCGACTTCACCGGCCTCGCCGACCAGGTCGTCGCCGCCCGGCGCCCGCTCGCCGACGTCGTGGCCGAACTGCGCGCCGAGGGCGGCGTCATCACCGTCGTACGGCCGCTGCCCGGCGACGACGGCTCCGTCGCGGCCGGGCTGCTCGCCGGGGACGTGGCCGTCGCGCTGGCCGACGCGGACTGCCCGGTGGCCTGGGGCGCGGACGTGCTCGCACCGCAGGGGCTCGCCGACGTGTGGCGGGTGCTGCGGGCGGTGCCGGCCGCGCGTGCCGTCGGGCGCCGGTCGCAGACGCTGGCCCGGTCCGGGGCCGCGCTGTCCGGGCTGCTGGTGGCGGTCGGCGAGGCGCGCGGCAGGAGCCGGGGCGGCGTGTCCTCGCTGCTGGGGATGCGGCACGCGCCGGTGGACGCGAGCGCCGCGGTGGCCCTGCTGTCCGGGACGCGGGCCGCGATCGGCGTGGCGATGGCCCGCGCCCCGCACCCCCGGGCCCGGGTGGCGTGGCACGCGCTGGACCCGGGCGACGTACGGGACCGGCTGGAGCGGGAACGCGAACCCGAGCCCACCGCCGTGGAGCAGGCCACTGCCCGGCTGCGCGCCGCCGCCGACCGGGCCGGCCGGGTGCCCGTGCTGGCCCCGGTCCGCTGGTCGTGGCAGCTGGCCCGCGCCGTACGCGGGGAGCTGGACGACCCGCTCACCCCGGTCCTCGCGGTCGGCTCGGCGGCCTCCGCGATCCTCGGGTCGGTCGTCGACGCGCTGCTCGTCGTCGGCGCCCTCGACCTGAACGCGCTGGTCGGCGGCTTCCAGCGGCTGCGCGCCGAGCGGGCGCTGTCCGGGCTGCTGGCGGAGCAGAAGCAGAAGGCCCGGGTCACCGAGGAGCAACTCGGCCCGGACAGCGGGGGGTTCGGGGCGACGGGTGAGCCGTGGATCGTGGACGCGGCCAAGCTGCACCCCGGCCATGTGATCGAGCTGAAGGCGGACGACGTGGTGCCCGCCGACGCCCGGCTGCTGTGGGAGGACGGGCTCGAGGTGGACGAGTCCGCGCTGACCGGTGAGTCGCTGCCGGTGGACAAGTGCGTGGACCCGGCGCCCCGCGCCCCGGTGGCGGAGCGGTACTGCATGGTCTTCGAGGGCACGACCGTGGTGGCCGGGCGGGCCCGCGCCGTGGTCGTCGACACCGGCGAGCACACCGAGGCCGCGCGGGCGGTCGCGCTGGCCGCCCGTACGCCCTCGGCGGCCGGGGTGCAGGCCAGGCTCCAGGAGCTGACCCGCAAGGCGCTGCCGCTCACCCTGGCGGGCGGGGCCGCGGTGACCGGGCTCTCGCTGCTGCGCGGGGCGCCGATCCGGCAGGCCGTCGCCGGCGGCGTGTCGGTGGCGGTGGCCGCCGTGCCCGAGGGGCTGCCGCTGGTGGCGACGGTGGCCCAGCTCGCCGCCGCCCGCCGCCTCAGCCGCCGGGGCGTCCTGGTGCGCACCCCGCGCACCCTGGAGGCGCTCGGCCGGATGGACACCGTCTGCTTCGACAAGACGGGCACCCTCACCGAGAACAAGCTGCGGCTGTCGCGGGTCGCGGGCACCGACGGCACGGTCCGCCGGGTGGGCGCGGCGGAGACCGCCGACACCGTACGGGTCGCCGCCCGCGCCTGCCCCCGGCTGAACGGCGACGGCGCCCGGCCCACCCACGCCACCGACGAGGCCGTCCTGGACGCGGCCGGGGACGACCCCGACTGGCGGCAGGAGGAGGGCCTGCCCTTCGAGACCTCCCGGGGCTACGCCGCCGCCGTCGGCCGCGAGGGCGGCCGGGGCCCCGCCGTGCTGGTGGTCAAGGGCGCCCCGGAGACGGTGCTGCCCGCCTGTGCCGACCTGCCGGAGCACACCTCGGAGGTGGCGCGGCGGCTGGCCGGTGCCGGACTGCGCATCATCGCGGTGGCCCGGCGGACGCTGGCGAGGGGCGAGAAGGCGGCCGAGGTCCTCGAACGGCAGCCGTCCGAGCTGGAGTTCGCCGGACTGCTCGCGCTGGCCGACGTGCCCCGCGAGACCTCCCCGGCGCTGGTGCGCGGGCTGCGCGAGGCGGGCGTACGGCCCGTGGTGCTGACCGGCGACCATCCGCAGACCGCCCACGCCATCGCCGTCGACCTGGGCTGGCCCGAGGACGCGGTCGTGGTCACCGGTGACGAACTCGCCGCCGCCGACCGCACCGCGCGCTCCCGGATGCTGCGCGACGCGGACGTGGTGGCCCGGGTGGCGCCCGAGCAGAAGCTCCTGGTCGTCGAGTCGCTGCGGGACGCCGGGCGGGTCGTCGGCATGGTCGGCGACGGCGCCAACGACGCCGCCGCGATCCGGGCCGCCGACATCGGCGTCGGCATCAGCGCCCGCGGCTCGGCCGCCGCCCGCAACGCCGCCGACCTGGTCGTCACGGGCGACGACCTGCTGGTGCTGGTGGAGGCGGTGCGGGAGGGCCGGGCGCTGTGGCACAGCGTCGCCGACGCCATCGCCATCCTGATCGGCGGCAACGCGGGCGAGGTCGGCTTCGGCATCCTCGGCACGGTGCTGAGCGGCGCCGCCCCGCTGTCCACCCGCCAGATGCTGCTGGTCAACCTGTTCACCGACCTGTTCCCGGCGATGGCCGTCGCGGTGACGAAGACCGGGGACCCGGAGCAGGAGGCCGCCGACGCGGGCGCGCCGCTCGGCACGGCGGTGCTGGGCGAGCCCCTCATCCGGCAGATCCGGCACCGGGCGCTGACCACGGCGCTGGGGGCGACCGCGGCGTGGCTGCTCGGCCGCTTCACGCCGGGCACGCAGCGCCGCTCGACGACCATGGCCCTGTGCGCGGTCGTCGGCACCCAGCTCGCCCAGACCCTCGCCGACCGCCGCGACAGCCGCCTGGTCCAGGTCACCTCCCTCGGCTCCGCCGCCGCCCTGGTCGCCCTGGTCCAGACCCCGGGCGCCAGCCGCCTCTTCGGCTGCACCCCGCTGGGCCCGGTGGCCTGGACGGGTGTGGCCGCGGCGATCGCCCTGGCGCTCGCGGGTCAGCGGGCGCTGCCGGGCGTGGAGGACGCGATCGCGAAGCACTGGCCGAAGGCAGCGGAACGGCTACCTACGCTGACCTCGGGCGCGGTGCCACGGGGCGCGAGGGGCTGACGCGCGGGTGGGCCGTCGCCGACCGAAGGGCGTGTGCGTGCTTTCCCCGGCCCAGATCCGGACGCTGCCGGGCGCCCACGACGGCCCGGACCACCGGCCGAGGCGTCGTCAGGCCCCCGTTCGGGCTGTTTCCCGTATCTCCGGTGACGACAGGCGCTCGGCGGTGCGTTCCGCGGTGCGGCGGGCCCAGCGGCCGCTGGTGACGGCGCCCAGGACGAGGACCGCGAGGCCGCAGGCGGCCAGGATCCACCAGCCGGGGCGGGACGCGGAGACGAAGGTCTCGCGGTACGACGACGCGCCCACGCCCGTCGCCAGCACCGCGCCGACCACCGCCACGCCGAGCGTCTGGCCCAGCTGGCGGCTGGTCGAGGCGACGGCGGCCGCGACCCCGGCCTGGGCGCGGGGCATGCCGGAGACGGCGGTGTTGGTGATGGGGGCGTTGACGAAGCCGAAGCCGATGCCGAACAGGACGTAGCCGAGGAAGAGCGTGACGTCGGAGGTCTCGGCCTCGAAGGCGGCGAACAGCGTCCCGCTGGCGGTCAGCGCGCCGCCCGCGATCACCAGCGGCAGGCGCGGCCCCCGGCTGCCGACCAGCCGCCCGGCGAGCGGGGCGCACAGGAAGGTCGGCACGGCCATCGGCAGCATCCACAGGCCGGCCTCCAGGGCGCTCAGTCCGCGCACGTTCTGGAGGTAGAGCGTGGACAGGAACAGGAAGCCGCCCAGCGCGGCGAACGCGCTGACCGCGATCACGGTGGCCCCGCTGAACGGCGCCGACCGGAAGAAGCGCAGCTCGATGAGCGGGTCGGTGCGACGGGGCTCGTGGACGAGCAGGCCGACCAGCGCGGCGAGCGCCAGGACGGCGTAGGGGAGCACGCTGGTGAACCCGGCGTTCGGCGCCTCGATGATCGCGTACGTCAGGGAACCGAACAGCACGATCACCATCAGCTGGCCCAGCGGGTCGGGGCGGCGGGCCTTCGGCGCGCGGGACTCGGGGACGAAGCGGAGGGTCAGGAGCAGGGCGGCCAGGCCCACCGGCAGGTTGACCCAGAAGATCGAGCGCCAGCCGACCGACTCCACGAGCACCCCGCCCACCAGCGGCCCCGCGGCCATGGATATGCCGACCACCGCGCCCCAGACGCCGATCGCGCGGGCGCGCTCGCGCGGGTCGGTGAAGGTGTTGGTGATGATCGACATCGCGACCGGGTTGAGCATCGAACCGCCCACCGCCTGCATCATCCGGAAGACGATCAGCGAGGACAGGTCCGGGGCCAGGGAGCACAGCAGCGAGCCGAGGGTGAAGAGCACCAGGCCGGTCATGAAGACCCGTTTGCGGCCGATCCGGTCGGCCGTGGAGCCGGACAGCATCAGCAGCGCGGCCAGCACCAGCGTGTACGCGTCGATCGCCCACTGGAGGCCCGACGTGCTCGCGTGCAGGTCGCGCTGCATGGAGGGGAGGGCGACGTTGAGGATCGTGTTGTCGATACTCACGATCAGCAGACTCATGCAGCAGATGGCCAGCACGAGCATGCGGCGGCGAGGGGAGAGCTCGGGCATGGACTCCACCCTACGCCCATTTCGATAGTGCGGTTAACTAATGACTGATACATGATCTCCCCGCGTGCGGGACAATGAGGGAATGTCCACGCTCACCACGCCCGCCCCCGAGACCACCGCCGCGCCCTTGCGGATCGGCCCGCACACCGTCGCGCCGCCCGTGGTGCTGGCGCCGATGGCCGGTATCACCAACGCACCGTTCCGCACGCTGTGCCGGGAGTTCAGCGGCGGCAAGGGCCTGTTCGTGAGCGAGATGATCACGACCCGGGCGCTGGTCGAGCGCAACGAGAAGACCATGCAGCTGATCCACTTCGACGCGACCGAGACCCCGCGCTCGATCCAGCTGTACGGCGTCGACCCGGTGACCGTCGGCAAGGCCGTCCGCATGATCGCGGAGGAGGACCTCGCCGACCACATCGACCTGAACTTCGGCTGCCCGGTGCCCAAGGTGACCCGCAAGGGCGGCGGCTCGGCGCTGCCGTACAAGCGGAACCTGCTGCGCGCCATCGTCCGCGAGGCCGTCACCGGCGCCGGTGACCTGCCCGTCACCATGAAGATGCGCAAGGGCATCGACGACGACCACCTCACCTACCTCGACGCCGGCCGCATCGCCGTCGAGGAGGGCGTCAGCGCCATCGCCCTGCACGGCCGCACCACCGCCCAGCACTACGGCGGCACCGCCGACTGGGACGCCATCGCCCGCCTCAAGGAGCACGTCCCGGAGATCCCCGTCCTCGGCAACGGCGACATCTGGTCCGCCGAGGACGCGCTGCGCATGGTGCGCGAGACCGGCTGCGACGGCGTCGTGGTCGGACGCGGGTGCCTGGGGCGGCCGTGGCTCTTCGCTGACCTGGTCGCCGCCTTCGAGGGGCGCACCGACGCCTTCGTACGGCCCACCCTGCGCGAGGTCGCCGACGTGATGGTCCGGCACGCCACGCTGCTCGGTGAGTGGATCGGCGACGAGGCGCGCGGCGTCATCGACTTCCGCAAGCACGTGGCCTGGTACCTCAAGGGCTTCGCCGTCGGCTCCGAGATGCGCAAGCGGCTCGCGATCACCTCCTCGCTGGAGGCCCTGCGCGCCGGACTCGACGAGCTGGACCTCGACCAGTCCTGGCCCACCGGCGCCGACGGCCCCCGCGGCCGCACCTCCGGCAACAACCGGGTGGTCCTGCCCGACGGCTGGCTGAAGGACCCGTACGACTGCGCGGGCGTCGGCGAGGACGCCGAGCTGGACACCTCCGGCGGCTGATCAGTCCCCCGCGCCGGTGGGGTGCGGGGTCGAGCCGTACGCGGTCAGGAAGCGGTCGCGGAAGGAACTCATCTTCCACACCGGGGCGTCCTTCGCAGGCTTCAGCCCCCGCGTCCAGTTCCAGTCGTCGATCGCGTCGAGCACCTTCGGGTCCTTGGCGACGATCGACACCGGGACGTCCCGGCTCGCGTGGTCGCCGCTGACGCGGGCGAGCGGCTGGTGGTCGCCGAGGAAGACGAGGACGGTGTCGTCGGTGCCGTAGCGCTCCAGCCACTGGGTGAGGCTGGTGACCGAGTACTGGATCGACTTGCCGTACTCCTCCTTCGAGCGGGCGGAGTCGGTGATGACGTCGGACGCCTTCACACCCGACGCCTCGATCCCCTCGTACACCGAGCCGTCGCCGACCTCGTCCCAGCCGACCATCCTCGGGACGGGCGCCCAGGGCTGGTGGCTGGAGGTGAGGATGACCTCCGCCATCAGCGGCCTGTCGCGCTTGCGGCCGTGCTCCAGGCGCTGGAACGCCTCCAGCGCGTACTGGTCGGGCATCGTCGACCAGCTGAACTTCGGCCCCCGGTAGCCCACGTCGGACGCGTCGTAGACCTTGTCCAGGCCGTACCAGTCCGCCTCCGGCCAGGCCTTCTGCACGCCCGGCATGACCCCGACCGTGTCCCAGTCGCCGGTCTTCTCGAACGCCTTGGTGAGCGTGAGGTGGTCGCCCGCGGTCACGGTGCGGTAGCGCTGCTGGTTGTCCACCCACAAGCCGGACAGGAAGGTGGAGTGGCCGAGCCAGCTGCTGCCGCCGTACGTCGCCGAGGTCAGCCAGCCGCTGCGGGCGTGGAAGCCCGCCTTCGCCAGCGCCCCGGTGCTCGCCTCCAGCGTCCGGCCGACACCCGGTGCCATCACCGGGTCCTCGATCGCGCTGCGGCCGTAACTCTCGATGAACGTGAAGACCATGTCCTTGCCGCGCAGGTCCGGCACCAGCTCGGCGCCGGGCGTGGCGCCGAAGCGGTCCGCCTTCGCCTCCTTCGCGAAGGCCGCCTCGTCCCGCAGCGTGTCCACCACCCGGTGCGCCTGCGCCTCGGCCGCCCGGGAGGCGCTCGTGGTGGCGACCGGCAGGCCGAAGGTCTGCACGCCCAGCGCCACGCAGGTCATCCACACGGTCGCCGCCATCAGGGCGCCCCGCGCCGCCCGCTCCCGGTGCGCGGCGAGCAGCTCGCCGAGCCGGACCGCCGCCAGCGCCGTCAGCACCAGCAGCGAGGCGGCCAGCACGACGGCGCCCACCGCGGCCCAGGCCGCCGCCGCCCCGCCCATCGCGTCCGCCACGAAGGACTGGGCGTCGTCGAGCAGGCCCCAGTCCAGGACCAGGTTGAAGCTCCGGCCCAGGTACGCGGTGAAGCCCATGTCGAGCAGGTTCAGCACGGTCAGCGCCCCGAGGGCGGCCCCGAACAGGGCCGCCGCCACCAGGCGCGGCACCCGGGGCAGGCAGAGCAGCAGCACCGCCGCGACGACCGCCTCCCCCGGGAGCCGCGCGAAGCGGCTGGGCTCCAGGGCGACCAGGGTGTTGGGCAGCAGCAGCGCCCCGAGCACCAGAATGGCCGAAAGGGCCGTGGTGACCCGGCGGACGGCGAGGGCGGCACGCGGATGCCGGGCCCGCCATGCGCGCCGGTGGGCGAGGCGGGCCCGGAGGGAGGTGCGGGCGTCGAGCGGGGCCGGAGCGGGGGCGCCGGGGTCGTCGGGAGCGTCGTCGTGGGGCCGCGGTGGCCGGCGGAAAGGCGTGATGACGGGCACCCGAAGGTCCTTCCGTGCGAAACCCGGTGGACGGCGGGCCCCGGCGAGGGGGCCGGGACCCGCCGGACTCTCGTACGTCCACGGGAGGCGGTCCGTTCACCGGTCCGCATGGTGAAATCCGGCGGCCTGTGGGAGCGTGATTCTCGCCACCTCTGATAGGAGTGGCGCTCAGATGAGCGGATCATGAGCGACTCCACTTCTCCAAGGTGTGGCACTGAGTGCCACACCTTGATCGTTCATCGATCGAACTCAAACGTGGAGAATGCCGCTCATTCGAGCGAGTGGAGCGGTGTCCGAGAGTTCATTCGTTCAAGAAGTGAAAACACAAGCGGTCGGTCGCTTGCCAAGCCTTGACTTTCGATCCGCTGGCGGACGAGTGGTTACGGGCGCATGACGCGCACGTGGACGTACCCAGGTGCCTTTGATCTGGGTACATTCCTCGCCGTCAGGGCAGCCACCGCGTCCTCGAGGAGTCGAGACCCGTGTCGGAAAACAAAGAACCCCAGGTAGCGAACGCGGCGAAGTTCGTTTACGACTTCACCGAGGGCAACAAGGACCTCAAGGACCTCCTCGGCGGCAAGGGCGCCAACCTCGCCGAGATGACCAACCTGGGTCTCCCGGTCCCCCCGGGCTTCACGATCACCACCGAGGCCTGCAAGACCTACCTCGACAGCGGCGAGGAGCCGGCGGCCCTGCGTGACGAGGTGAGTGCGCACCTCGACGCCCTGGAAGCCACGATGGGCAAGAAGCTCGGCCAGGCCGACGACCCCCTCCTCGTGTCGGTGCGCTCCGGGGCCAAGTTCTCCATGCCCGGCATGATGGACACCGTCCTCAACATCGGCCTGTCCGACAAGTCGGTGCAGGGCCTGGCCAAGCAGGCCGGCGACGACCGCTTCGCGTGGGACTCCTACCGCCGCCTGATCCAGATGTTCGGCAAGACCGTCCTCGGCGTCGACGGCGACCTCTTCGAGGAGGCGCTGGAGGCGGCCAAGGCGGCCAAGAAGGTCGCGGTCGACACCGAGCTGGAGGCCGCGGACCTCAAGAAGCTCGTCACCAAGTTCAAGAAGATCGTCAAGACCGAGGCGGGACGGGACTTCCCGCAGGACCCGCGCGAGCAGATGGACCTCGCCATCAAGGCGGTCTTCGACTCCTGGAACGGCGAGCGTGCCAAGCTCTACCGCCGCCAGGAGCGCATCCCGCACGACCTCGGCACCGCCGTCAACGTCTGCTCCATGGTCTTCGGCAACCTCGGCCCCGACTCCGGCACCGGCGTCGCCTTCACCCGCGACCCCGCCTCGGGCCACCAGGGCGTCTACGGCGACTACCTCCAGAACGCCCAGGGCGAGGACGTCGTCGCGGGCATCCGCAACACCGTCGCGCTGGCCGACCTGGAGCAGATCGACAAGAAGTCGTACGACCAGCTGATGCAGATCATGGAGACGCTGGAGAACCACTACCTGGACCTGTGCGACATCGAGTTCACCATCGAGCGCGGCCAGCTGTGGATGCTCCAGACCCGCGTCGGCAAGCGCACCGCGGGCGCCGCCTTCCGCATCGCCACCCAGCTCGTCGACCAGGGCCTGATCGACGAGGCCGAGGCCCTCCAGCGGGTCAACGGCGCCCAGCTCGCCCAGCTGATGTTCCCCCGCTTCGACGACGAGGCGAAGGTCGAGCAGGTCGGCCGGGGCATCGCCGCCTCGCCGGGCGCGGCGGTCGGCAAGGCCGTCTTCGACTCGTACACCGCCGTCAAGTGGTCCCGGTCCGGCGAGAAGGTCATCCTGATCCGCCGCGAGACCAACCCCGACGACCTGGACGGCATGATCGCCGCCGAGGGCATCCTGACCTCGCGCGGCGGCAAGACCTCCCACGCGGCCGTCGTCGCGCGCGGCATGGGCAAGACCTGTGTCTGCGGCGCCGAGGAGCTGGAGGTCGACACCAAGCGCCGCCGGATGACCGTGCCCGGCGGGCACATCGTCGAGGAGGGCGACGTCGTCTCCATCGACGGCTCCTCCGGCAAGGTCTACCTCGGCGAGGTCCCGGTCGTGCCCTCCCCGGTCGTCGAGTACTTCGAGGGCCGTATGCACGCGGGCGCCGAGGACGCCGACGAGCTGGTCGAGGCCGTGCACCGGATCATGGCCTTCGCCGACCGCAAGCGCCGGCTGCGGGTGCGCGCCAACGCCGACAACGCCGAGGACGCGCTGCGCGCCCGCCGGTTCGGCGCCCAGGGCATCGGCCTGTGCCGCACCGAGCACATGTTCCTCGGCGACCGGCGCGAGCTGGTGGAGCGGCTGATCCTGGCCGACACCGAGGCCGTGCGCGAGGAGTCCCTCAAGGAGCTGCTGCCGCTCCAGAAGCAGGACTTCGTCGAGCTGTTCGAGGCGATGGACGGCCTGCCGGTCACCATCCGCCTCCTCGACCCGCCGCTGCACGAGTTCCTGCCCGACATCACCGAGCTGTCGGTGCGCGTGGCGCTCGCCGAGTCCCGGCAGGAGCCGCACGAGAACGAGCTGCGCCTGCTCCAGGCCGTGCACCGGCTGCACGAGCAGAACCCGATGCTGGGCCTGCGCGGCGTCCGCCTCGGCCTGGTCATCCCCGGCCTGTTCACCATGCAGGTCCGCGCCATCGCCGAGGCCGCCGCCGAACGCAAGGCGAGCAAGGGCGACCCGCGCGCCGAGATCATGATCCCGCTGGTCGGCACCGTCCAGGAGCTGGAGATCGTCCGCGAGGAGGCCGACCAGGTCATCGCCGAGGTCGAGGCGGCCACCGGCGCCAAGCTCAAGCTGTCGATCGGCACGATGATCGAGCTGCCGCGCGCCGCGCTGACCGCCGGCCAGATCGCCGAGGCCGCGGAGTTCTTCTCCTTCGGCACCAACGACCTGACCCAGACCGTGTGGGGCTTCAGCCGCGACGACGTCGAGGCCAGCTTCTTCACGGCCTACCTGGAGAAGGGCATCTTCGGCGTCTCCCCGTTCGAGACCATCGACAAGGACGGCGTCGGCTCCCTGGTCGCCGCCGCCGCGAAGGCCGGCCGCGCCACGCGTCCCGACCTGAAGCTCGGTGTCTGCGGCGAGCACGGCGGCGACCCGGAGTCGGTGCACTTCTTCCACGAGGTGGGTCTCGACTACGTCTCCTGCTCCCCGTTCCGGATC
This sequence comes from Streptomyces sp. NPDC102490, assembly GCF_044765285.1. Taxonomy (NCBI): domain Bacteria; kingdom Bacillati; phylum Actinomycetota; class Actinomycetes; order Kitasatosporales; family Streptomycetaceae; genus Streptomyces; species Streptomyces sp. NPDC102490. The sequence goes on along the minus strand of NZ_JBIWJU010000007.1, from coordinate 45,238 downwards.
CCGGTGGCCCGCCTGGAGGCGGGCCGGGCGGCGTCGCAGTCGAAGGGCAGCGACCACCGGTAGTCCCCGAAAGGGGCCTTGAGGCCCCGGAGCCGCCGTCTGTCACCCGACCACCCTCACCGATCGGCGGCGGCTCCGGTCCACGAGAAAAGGCGGCACCCGTGCGGGGGTGCCGCCTTTTGTGACGCGTTCAACGGTGTGAAGTCCGGTCAGGTGAGCAGCAGCAAGCTGTCAGCAGAGTTGGAGGGCCCTGGCAGCGGACAGCGGCCGACACCCGGAACGGTGGTTGGATGACGCAGACGGAGCACAGGGAACCGGCCGGCACGAGCACCGGGGAAGGGGCCGGCGGCGGAACCGCCGACGCGGTGCCCAGTCCCCGCACCGGCGCGCGGGAGAGGGTCCCCGAGGCCGGGCCCCCCGTCCGCCGGAACCGGCTCGCGGCCCTGGACGGACTGCGTTTCCTGGCCGCCCTGTCCGTGGTCTTCTTCCACTTCGTCGGCCAGGTGCCCTCCACGATGCAGACCATCTGGGACCGCCCCGTCGACACCGTCTTCCCCGAAGCCCACGGCTACTTCGCCTTCGGCCGGCTCGGCGTCGAACTCTTCTTCCTGATCAGCGGTTTCGTCATCTGCATGAGCGCGTGGGGCCGCACCCCGCGCGACTTCTTCATCTCCCGCGTCACCCGGCTGTACCCGATGTACTGGGCGGCCGTCGCCATCACGGCCTGCGTGATCTACTTCGCCGACAACCCGTTCGGACAGCCGCACCCGCGCGTGATCTTCGCCAACCTGACAATGCTCCAGACCCCGCTCGGGGTGGAGAACCTCGACTCCGTCTACTGGACGCTCTGGCCCGAGCTGTGCTTCTACCTCACCTTCGCGGTCGTGGTGTGGAAGGGCCTGACCTACCAGCGCGTGGTGATCTACTGCGGCCTGTGGACGGTCGCCGCCGTGCTGGCCCCCAGCGCCGACATCCACCTGCTCACGCTGCTGACGAACCCGCCGTCCGCGCCGTACTTCATCGCGGGCATGGCCTTCTACCTCATGTACCGCTACCGGCCGACCCCGCTGCTGTGGGGCATCGTCGCCATGTCGTGGCTGGTGGCGCTGCACTACCTGCTGACGCCCGACGGGGGCCGCCTCGCCTGGGACTCCTGGCAGCCGAACCGCGCCGGGCTGGTCGTGGTGATCACGGTGTTCTTCCTGCTGATCGCCGCCGTCGCGCTCGGCTGGACCAGCCGCGTCCGCTGGCGCGGGCTGACCGTCGCGGGCACGCTGACCTTCCCGCTCTACCTGCTGCACGACGCCATCGGCGTCAACGTCCTGCACCGCTTCGGCGACCGGGCCCACCCGTGGGTCGTGGTCTGTGTCACCGTCGCCGCCCTGGTCGCGCTCTCCTACGTCGTGCAGCGGTTCGTGGAGCGTCCGGTGGCCCGGGCCGCACGGCGCTGGCTGAGCAGCGCCGCCTTCAGCCTCAAGGCGCCGGAGCCCCGCCGCTGAACCGACGGGGCCCCGCGCGCCGCACGCGCGGTCAGGCCGCGCCGTCGCCCCGGCGCCGCCGCGCGGCCAGCAGCAGTCCGCCGCCCGCGAGCACGACGATCCCGCCGCCCGCCGCGAGGTACGGCGTGCTGTCGTCGCCGCCGGTCTCGGCCAGGTCGGTGCCCTGCTGCCCGGCGGCCTCCTCGCTCCCGGAGTCCTTGCCGCTGCCGGAGCCCGCCGCGTCGTCGCTGTCCTCGTCGCCGGCGGGCACGAAACCGGCCGGCGGCTTGTCGCAGCCGACGCCGTCCTTGTCGCGGTCCAGGTGGGCGCCGTAGTGCTCGTCGCCCTGCTGGATGTTGGAGTACCCGGCGTCGTACGCCTCGGTGCAGTTCTTGAACGGGTGGGCGCCGTCGTGCGCCTGGGCGGCGGCGGCCGGCAGGGCGGCCAGGGCCAGCGCGGCGACGGTCACGGCGGCGGGCTTGCGGAGCAGCTTCATCGAGAGTCCCGGGAATGGTGTGGAGGAGCGGGTATGAGGTGACGAAGCTATTGAGGTGACCGAGATGTGGTGGGTATATGAAGGACTCGTGACGAGAACGTGACGTGACTGGATGGTAGCTCTCCGCTCAGGGCCGCCGGGCGCGTACGGTGAGAGAGGTCCGGACCAGCGAAGGAGCCGCGGATGACCGGCTGGAGCACGGGCGACATCCCCGCCCTGGACGGGCGGGTCGCCGTCGTGACCGGGGCCAACGGCGGCCTCGGCTACGTGATCGCCCGGGAGCTGGCGCGCAAGGGGGCGTCCGTCGTGCTCGCCTGCCGCAGCCAGGAGCGGGGGAGCGCGGCCGTGGTGCGCCTGCTCGGCGAGGTGCCCTCCGCCGTCGTGGAACCGGCGCGGCTGGACCTCGGGGACCTCGCCTCCATCCGGGAGTTCGCCTACGGACTGCCGTACGAGCGGGTGGATCTGCTCGTCAACAACGCCGGGGTGATGGCGCTGCCGCACAGCACGACGGTGGACGGCTTCGAGACCCAGTTCGGCGTCAACCACCTGGGGCACTTCGCCCTCACCGGGCTGCTGCTGCCCTCCCTGCTGGCCGCGCCCGGAGCCAGGATCGTGACCGTCTCCAGCTTCCTGCACGTGCTGGCCGCCATCGACCCGCGCGACCTCAACAGCGTGCGCCGGTACGGGCGCTGGACCGCCTACGCCCGCTCGAAGTCCGCCAACCTGCTCTTCACCCACGAACTGGCACGCCGGCTCGCGGCCCGGGAGGGAGCCTCGGACGTCCGCGCGGTCGCCGCCCACCCCGGGTACGCGCAGACCGGACTCCATGCCGCCGGGCCCCGGGCCGAGGGGCGCCGGCTCGCCGAGCGGCTGGCGCGGCTCGGGAGCCGGGTCGCCGCCCAGTCCCCGGAGGCCGGCGCGCTGCCCGTCCTGTACGCGGCGACCGCGCCCGGCGTGCCCTCCGACTCCTTCACCGGCCCGTCCTTCGCGATGTGGCGCGGGGCGCCCGCACCCTCCTGGCGGGCGTCCTGGACCACCGACGACGCGATGGGGGAGCGGCTGTGGGCCGCCTCCGAACGGCTGACCGGGGTCGTCTACGAGCCGCTGCTGCCCTGAGCGGTCGGGTTCAGGCGGTCTGGCCGCCGTCCACCACCAGGTCGGTGCCCACCACCGACGCCGCGTCGTCCGACGCCAGGTACAGCACAGCCGCCGCGACCTCCGCCACCCCCGAGACCCGGCCCAGCGGCGTCTCCTCCCGCATCCGCTCGGCCCGCCCGGCCTCCGTCTCGCCCGGCCGCAGGGACATGGAGGTCGCGGTGGCGCCGGGGCTGACGGCGTTGATGCGGACCCCGTCCCCGACGTGGTCCAGGGCGGCACCCCGGGTGAGGGCGGAGACGGCCGCCTTGGTCGCCGCGTAGGCGGTGGCGCCCGGGCTGCGTTTGTGCGCCCCGAAGGTGGAGGCGATGTTCACGATCGTGCCGCCGCCCGGCTGGGTGCGCATCTGCCGGACCTCCGCCCGCAGCGCGAGGAACACGCCGGTGACGTTGATGTCGAGCTGCGCGCGCCAGTCCTCCTCGGACAGGTCGGCGACCGGTACCCCGCCGCGGAAGACGCCCGCGTTGTTCACGGCCACGTCGAGGGAGCCGAAGTGCTCGACCGCGGCGGCCACCAGGGCGTCCATGTCGGCGGGCCGGGTGACGTCGGCGGTGACGGCCAGCGCCTTGCCGCCCGCCCCCTCGATCAGGGCCGCCGTCTCGTCGAGCGGCCCCCGGGCGCGCCCGGCGACGACGACGTGCGCGCCCTCGGCGGCCAGGGCCAGGGCGACGGCCCGCCCGATGCCGGAGCCCGCGCCGGTGACGAGGGCGGTCCTGTCGGTGAAACGCTGGGTGGTCATGAATCTCCCCTTTTTCTTGACCGATCGGTTCAGTATGTGGACCTGAAAACACCCCTCCGAAGAGGGGTGCGTCCAGGTCTCAGTCGAGCAGCGCGAGCGCCTGTTCCGCCGCGTCCCGCACCCTGGCCGGGTCCGGCGAGGCCTTGCCGACCACCCGCATGCCCTGGAGTAGCACCAGCAGCATCCGGGCGAGCGCCAGCGGATCGCGTCCGGCGGGCAGTTCGCCCTCGGCACGGGCCCGGGCCAGCGCGGTGTGCAGCACGGTCTCCAGCTGGTCCCAGTTCCGCTCGACCCGCCGGGCGGCGACCGCGTCGTGCGGGGCCAGCTCGGCGGCGGTGTTGGTGACGAAACAGCCGTGCAGGCGCGAGTCGTCGGCGCTCGCCTCGGCGGCGTAGCGCCGCACCAGGGCCCGCACGCCCGGCAGGGCCCGGCCCGGCCGGGACAGGTCCGCCAGCAGGTCCGGAAGCAACCCCTGCTCGTAGTGCGCCAGCGCCTTCAGGTACAGCTCGCGCTTGTTGCCGAAGGTCGCGTAGATGCTGGCGCGCCCGACGCCGAGGTGCTCGACGAGGTCGGACATCGACGTCGCCTCGTAGCCGCGCCGCCAGAACAGCTCCAGGGCTGCCCGCAGCGCGGCGTCCGGATCGAACTCCTTGGTCCTGGCCACGACCCGCAGCCTAGGCTCATCTGAAACGATCGGTCAAGAAACGGTCAGGCGAGAAACGATCGGTCAGGAAGGGCGGCTCAGGCGGCCTTCACCTCGTACGTCTCCACCCGGATCGCCGCGTCGTCCAGGCACTCGCCGGTCGTGAGGTCGAAGCGCTGCTTGAGCAGCGGGGAGGCGACGAACGGGCGGCCCCGGTGGGTGCCGGTCAGGCCGCGGGAGAGGACGGCCGCGCCGGTGAACGGGTCCCGGTTGTCGATGGCGTACAGCCCGCCGTCCCGGTCGCGGAACAGGGCGACCTGGCCGCCGTCCGGGAGCAGGGCCGCCACGCCCCGGCCCGGGAGCAGGACGCCGAGGTCGCAGGCCGTGAACCAGTCGTCGGTCAGCCGCAGCCGCACCTTCAGGTCGGTCGTCTCGGGTGCCAGGGACTCGGGTGCCAGGGTCATCGCCGGGTGCTTCCTTCCAGGAGGTCGTCTTCCGAGGGGCGCCGCAGGCCGATGTCCAGCAGCGGCAGGTCGGGCTTCATCTGGTCGCGCTCGGGCACGAAGCCCACGACCGGGTCGGGGGTGTCGGGCGCGTTCACGAAGGACACGAACCGCACCAGCTTCTCCGGGTCGTTGATGGTCTCGGCCCACTCGTCCCGGTAGTGCGCGACGTGGGCCCGCATCAGGGACTCCAGTTCGTCGCAGATGCCGAGCGAGTCGTGCACCACCACGTCCCGTACGTGGTCCAGGCCGCCGGGGATGCGCTCCAGCCAGGTGGAGGTGCGCTCCAGCTTGTCGGCGGTGCGGATGTAGAACATCAGGAACCGGTCGATCAGGCGGACCAGTTCGGCGTCGGAGAGGTCCTGCGCGAGCAGGTCCGCGTGGCGCGGGGTGGCGCCGCCGTTGCCGCCGACGTACAGGTTCCAGCCATTGGAGGTGGCGATCACACCGAAGTCCTTCGACTGGGCCTCGGCGCACTCGCGGGCGCAGCCGGAGACCGCCGACTTGAGCTTGTGCGGGGACCGCAGGCCCCGGTAGCGCAGCTCCAGGTCGATCGCCATCCGCACCGAGTCCTGGACGCCGTAGCGGCACCAGGTCTGCCCCACGCAGGATTTCACCGTGCGCAGCGACTTCCCGTACGCGTGCCCCGACTCGAAGCCGGCGTCCACCAGCCGCGCCCAGATCAGCGGCAGCTGCTCGACGCGGGCGCCGAACATGTCGATGCGCTGACCGCCGGTGATCTTCGTGTAGAGCCCGAAGTCCCGGGCGATCTCCCCGATGACGATGAGCTTCTCCGGCGCGATCTCGCCGCCCGGGATGCGCGGCACGACGGAGTACGAGCCGTTCTTCTGGAGGTTGGCCAGGAAGTGGTCGTTGGTGTCCTGGAGCGCCGCCTGCTCGCCCTCCAGGACGTAGCCGCTCGCGCCGATCGCCGGGGCGAGGGAGGCGATGATCGAGCCGACCGCCGGCTTGCACACCTCGCAGCCCTCACCGCCCCGCGCGCCGTCCCGGCCGTGCCGGTCGAGCAGCTCCCGGTAGGAGGTGATCCGCAGCGCGAGGACGATCTCGTACAGCTCCTCGCGGGTCTGCGCGAAGCAGCCGCACAGCCCCTTGTCGACCTCGACGCCGCTCGCCTCCAGCTCGGCGGTGACCAGCTGGCCGAGCACCTTGACGCAGGAGCCGCAGCCGGTGCCCGCCTTGGTGCACTTCTTCACCTCGGGCACCGTCGTGCAGGAGTGCTCCGTGACCGCGCCGCGGATCGAGCCCTTGGTCACGTTGTGGCAGGAGCAGATCACCGCGTCGTCGGGCAGCGCGGTGGGGCCCAGCTGGGCCGGGGCACCGGCACCGGCGGGCAGCACCAGGGACTCGGGGGAGACCGGCGGGACCGAGCCGGTGAAGGCGCGCAGGGTGCCGTACGCCTCCGCGTCGCCGACCAGGATGCCGCCGAGCAGCGTGCCGTCGCGGCCGACGACCAGCTTCTTGTACAGGCCCGCGCGGGAGTCGGAGTAGACGACGTCCAGGCAGTCCTCGGCGGTGCCGTGCGCGTCGCCGAAGGACGCCACGTCCACGCCGAGCAGCTTCAGCTTGGTGGACAGGTCGGCGCCGGTGAAGGACGCCTCCTCGGCCGCGATGGTCGCCGCCGCCGTCTCGGCCTGCTCGTACCCGGGCGCCACCAGCCCGTACACCCGGCCGTCGGCGGCCAGCGCGCACTCGCCGATCGCGAACACGTGCGGGTCGGTGACCGTGCGGCACCGCTCGTCGACGCTGATCCCGCCGCGCTCGCCGACCGCGAGGCCGCAGTCCCGGGCCAGCTGGTCGCGGGGCCGGACACCGGCGCTGAACACCACCAGGTCGGTGGCGAGTTCGGAGCCGTCGGACAGCTTCATGCCGGTGACGGCGCCCGCCTCGTCGACCACGATCTCCTGGGTGCCGACGCCGGTGTGGACCGACAGGCCCATCTCCTCGATGGTGCGCAGCAGCGCCGCGCCGCCGCCCTCGTCGACCTGCACCGGCATCAGACGGGGCGCGAACTCCACGATGTGCGAGGTGAGTCCGAGGCCCTTCAGCGCGCCGGCGGCCTCCAGGCCGAGCAGCCCACCGCCGACCACGGCACCGGTCGTCACGTTCCTCGCGTACTCCTCGATGGCGAGCAGGTCCTCGATGGTCCGGTAGACGAAGCAGCCCTCGGCGTCCTTGCCGGGCACCGGCGGGACGAAGGGGTAGGAGCCGGTGGCCAGGACCAGCACGTCGTACGCGACGACCAGCCCCGAGCGGGCGGTCACCGTACGGGCCTCCCGGTCGACGGTCTCGGCCGGGTCCCCGACCCGCAGCTCGATGCCGTGCTCGGCGAGGAAGGCCGGGTCGGTCATCGACAGGTCCTCGGGGGTCTTCCCCGAGAAGTACGAGGTGAGCTGGACGCGGTCGTAGGCGGGGCGCGGCTCCTCGCACAGGACGACCACGCGGTGCGTGCCGGTCAGGCCGCGCTCGGCGAGGGCCTCCAGGAAGCGCTGGCCGACCATGCCGTGGCCGACCAGCACGATCGTGGGGGTGTGCCCCGGGGTGGCGGTCATCAGGAGCCTCCGTCTTGGGTGAGCAGGTGGAGCAGGGGGCCGCCGTCGGAGGGGAGCGGCTCTGCTCCCTCCCAGGCGCGCGCCAGCGCGCCGACGGTGCCGAGTTCGCCGACCAGGACCCCGCCGACCAGCCGGTCGTCGCGGACGACGACCTTGCGGTAGGTGCCCCGGGTGGCGTCGGCGAGCTGCACGACGTCGTCGCCGGGGAGGGGGTCGGTCTCGCCGAACGCGGCGAGGTCGAAGGGGCCGTCCGGCCCGCCGAAGGGGCCGTCGGGTCCGGTGAGGGTCAGCCGGGTCAGCGAGCGGGTGCCGGTGTAGCGGGGGGCCGCGGCGCCGCCCGCCGTGCCGTCCGCGGCGAGCAGCCCGGCGAGGGCGTCCGCCTGTTCGAGGGCGGGCGCGGCCAGTCCGTACACGCGCCCCGCGTGCTCGGCGCAGTCGCCGACGGCGCGGATGTGCGGGTCCGAGGTGCGCAGCTCGTCGTCGACGAGGACGCCCGTGCCGACCTCGAGACCCGCCTCCCGCGCGAGCCCGATCCGCGGCCGGACCCCGCAGGCGAGCACGACCAGGTCGGTGCCGAGGGCGTACCCGTCGCCCATCTCCACCGACCGCACCGCCCCGCCGACGCTGCGCACGTCCCGTACCCGGCACTCGGTGTGCACCTCGACGCCGAGGCCCTCCAGGTGCCGCCGCACCAGCGCGGAGGCCCCCGGGTCGAGCTGCCGCTCCATCAGCCGCTCGGACTGCTGGGCGAGGACGACCTGGGCGCCGCGCACGGCCAGCGCACGGGCGGCGGACACCCCGAGCAGCCCGCCGCCGATGACGACCGCCCGTGCCCCGGGCCGCACCGCCTTCGACAGTCCGAGGCAGTCGTCCATGGTCCGGAACGCGTGCACGCCCTCGGGCAGCTCGTGGTCCGGGGTGAACAGGCCGCGCAGGGGTGGCAGCACGGCGTTGGAGCCGGTGGCCAGGACCAGCGTGTCGTAGGCGATCACCGACCCGTCGGCGCACCGCACGGTCCGCCCGGCCCGGTCGACGCCGGTGACCCGGCCGCGCAGCAGCCCGGCGGGCGCCGGCAGGGCGATCACCTCGGGGCCGTACCGTCCGGCCAGCACCTCGGCGAGCAGCACCCGGTTGTACGGGCGGTGCTCCTCGTCGCCGACCAGCAGCGCGGGCGTGCCCAGCTCACCGAGCCGCCGGGCGAGCGTCACGCCCGCGAGTCCGGCGCCGATCACCACCACACGCGTTTTCGAGGTCATGGCATCGAGCGTGCGGTGCGGGTGTTACCCGGTGGCATCCCCTCTGTTTCCCGCGGGGAACGCTGCGCTCAGCGGGGGCGGGCGGTCCGTGTGAGGGCGGACCGGCCGGGCGGGGTGGCGGGAACCTCAGAAGTCCCTCATCTCGATGGACGGCACACCTATCCCGTCCATAAGGTCATGATCATGCCCGACATAGCGCTGACCACGGTCGTCCTGCTCTGCCTCGCCGCACTCGCGGCCGGCTGGATCGACGCCGTGGTCGGCGGCGGTGGCCTCCTGCTGCTGCCCGCGCTGCTGCTCGGCCTGCCCGCCGGCACCCCGGCCGCGCACGCGCTGGGCACCAACAAGGCGGTCGCCATCGTCGGCACCACGGGCGCCGCGGTGACCTACGCCCGCAAGGCGCCGGTGGACGTGCGCACCGCCGTACGCATCGGCCTGGCGGCGCTGGCCGGATCGTCGGCCGGGGCGTTCTTCGCGGCCGGGATGAGCACCGAGGTGCTCAAGCCGGTGATCATGGTGGTGCTGCTCGCGGTCGCGGCCTTCGTGATCCTGCGCCCCGCCTTCGGCACCGCGCCCGCCACCGGCCCGGCCACCCGCCGCCAGATCCTCGCCGCGATCGGCCTCGGCGGCCTCGGCATCGGCTTCTACGACGGCCTGATCGGCCCCGGCACGGGGACCTTCCTGGTCCTGGCCCTCACCGCGCTGCTTCACCTGGACCTGGTGACGGCGTCCGCCACCGCCAAGATCGTCAACTGCTGCACCAACGCGGGCGCCCTCGCCACCTTCGCCTGGCAGGGCGCGGTCCTGTGGCAGCTGGCCGTCCTGATGGCCGCCTTCAACCTGGCCGGCGGCATGTTCGGCGCCCACACCGCCCTCAAGAAGGGCAGCGGCTTCGTCCGCGTCGTCCTGCTGACGGTGGTCTTCGCCCTGGTGGCGAACCTGGCGTACGAACAGTGGGTGGCGTAGAGCCTGTCTCTATCCCTCGGACTTACCGGCGGACGCCGCCCTTCCCTGACGGCCCCTCATGTCGCCATACTGAGCGCCAGGCACTCAAAGGCACCCCCGTTCGCGGACGTCCACCCGACAAGGAAGAGGAGACGTTCCCAGTGACGAGGCTCGACAGGACGAAGAAGCGCCTCTGGTCCGCCGCCGCGGTCTGGGGTCTGGTGGCCGGTACCGTTCTGAGCGGGGCTGGCACCGCATCGGCGTCGGCGACGCGAGAGCAGGCCGCCCCGCCCGGTTACGCGGGCCCGTTCACGGCTGCCTGCAAGGGCCGTCTGGTCTACCGGCAGCCGCTGGGCATCGGGGACGCGGAGCAAGAGGTCTACTACGACAGCGCGGGCTCCGGCACCTTCTGCGCGCGGACCCTCGACCGCATGCCCGGATCGCACAGCATGCACGTCCGCCTTCAGCGCGAGGGCTGGTCGACCTTCTGGTACGACACCGGCACCTTCACCGAATACGCCGGGGTCATCTACGTCTCCGGCGCCAACTCCCACTGCGCCTACATCTCCGGTTGGATCGAAGTCGGCGACACCAACTACTCGCATGCTCCCTACCGCCTGTGCATGCCCGGCGTCGGTTAGGCCCCGCCGCTTCGGCACACGTGCTGAACCGCTCACCGGCTCCCGGTCAGGTGGGCGAAGACGACCACGTTGCCCTGGTAGCCGGTACCGCGTGCGTAGGGGCCGCCGCAGGTGATGACGCGTAGTTCGGGGCGGTCGGCGGCGCCGTAGACCTTCTCGTCGGGGAAGGCGTCGGCGGCGTAGACCTCCACCGCGTCCACCGTGAACACCGCGACGCCGCCGTCGCGCCGGTCGACCTCGATCGTCGAGCCCTTGGCCAGGGCGCCGAGCCGGTAGAAGACGGCGGGGCCCTCGGCGTTGTCCACGTGGCCGGCGACGATCGCGGTGCCCGTCTCGCCGGGGGTGGTGCCGGCCTCGTACCAGCCGGCGAGGTTCTTCTTCCCGGCGGGCGGCACGTCCAGGCTGCCCGTGCCGGTCAGGCCCAGGCCCGTCAGCGGGGCGTCCACGCCGATCGCCGGGATGCGGACGCGGTCCGGCGGGGAGGGCGGCAGCGCCGGTGCGGCGGCGCCCCGGCCGGCCTGCCCGGCCCGGTCGGTGGCGCCGGACTGCGCGGCCGACGGTTGCGGCGGCGCGTCGGGACGGGCGCCGCCGAGCAGCAGCCAGCCGCCCGAGCAGAGGGCGACCGCGGTGACGGCCGCTATCGCGGTGTCCTTGACCCTGCGCATGACGACCCCTCTCCCTCGCGTCCCTGGGAACCCCGGCCCCCTCCGGGCCGCGAGGGGCGTCGGACCCGGAGGGGGTGGGGAAGTGCGGTACCGGCGGACGGACAGCGGAGGGTGCCCGTCAGATCCCGTCGCCTCTCGCCCGGCGATGCAGGAGCCAGGTACCGCCCGCGGCGGCGACGGCGAGAGCCGCCACACCGGCCGCGGTCTGCACGGGATCGGGGCCAAGAGCGCCGCCGACCCCCGTCTTCACGCTTCCCCTGGGGTACACCTGCGCGGCGGCCGAGGTCAGCGTGACCACCAGGTCACCCGTCACCCGCCGCTCGTCGTCCCCACAGGTCGCGACGATCTCGTACGTCCCCGGCTGCGCGCTCGGCGGCACCTCGAAGTGCCCCGTCGCCTCGCCCGTGCCCGGGGCCAGCGGGAACGCGCCCGCGCCGACCGCGCTGGCGTCCCCCGCCGCCGCGTCGCCCTTTCCGCACAGCGCGGTCGTCACCACGGCCCGCTCGCCCGGCACGACCGAGGACGGATATACCGTCAGGCCGCCGGTGGCGACGCTCTCCCCGGCGTACACCGGGGCCGCGGTGGTCAGACCGACGGCCGCGGCGGCGAGCGCGGTACCGGTCAGCAGGCGGGCGGTACGTCGCATCGGTGCTCCTTGAGCTCTTCGGTGGCCCTGCCCTACCGAGGAAAGTGGCACCGGGCCCGGCCCGCCCCCCGAGCGGGTGTGAACGGGTGACCGGTGCCTCCGAACGAGCCCGGGAGCGAGCGGGCTTGACCTCGAGCAAACTTGAGGTACCAGGCTCTCCCGCATGGACACAACGACCGCACCGCTCCGCGTCACCCTGCTCGTCGGCAGCAACCGCCACGGCCGCTTCGGCCCCGTCGTCGCCGACTGGCTCCTGGACCACCTCCGGGCCCACGACGGCCTGGTCCCCGAGGTGGTGGACGTCGCCGGGACCGACCTGCCCACGACCCTCGCCCCGACCCCGGAGGCGACCGCCGCGCTGGCGGAGATCACCCCGAAACTGGCGGACGCCGACGCGTTCGTCGTGCTGACCCCCGAGTACAACCACTCGTTCCCGGCGGGGCTGAAGAACGTCATCGACTGGCACTTCACCGAGTGGCGGGCCAAGCCCGTCGGCCTGGTCTCCTACGGCGGCCTGGCCGGCGGTCTGCGGGCCGCGGAGCACCTGCGCCAGGTCTTCGCCGAACTGCACGCCGTCACTGTCCGCGACACCGTCTCCTTCCACAACGCGGGCGCGTCCTTCGACGACGCGGGCCGGCCCAGGGACCCGTCCGGCCCGGACGCGGCGGCCAAGACGATGCTCGACCAGCTCGTGTGGTGGGGCCGGGCCCTGCGGGAGGCGAAGGAGAAGCGGCCCTACGACGGCGCGTGAGGCGCCATGGGAACGATCTCCTCGGTGACATGTTCCCAGCGCTCACGTGGAGATCGTGAGGGGAGAGGACGACGCCGCTAGGGCGTCACCGTTTCCACCCGCACCGCGCACACCTTGAACTCCGGCATCCGCGAGGTCGGGTCCAGGGCCGGGTTGGTCAGCGTGTTGGCGCGGCCCTCGCCCGGCCAGTGGAAGGGCATGAACACGGTGTCGGGCCGGATGCCGGTGGTGATGCGGGCCGGTGCCACCGCCCGCCCCCGCCGGGACACGACCGCCAGCGGGTCGCCCTCGGCCGCCCCCAGCCGCGCCGCCAGCCGCGGGTGCAGCTGCACGAAGGGGCCAGGCGCGGCGGCGTTCAGCTCGGTCACCCGCCTGGTCTGCGCCCCGGACTGGTACTGCGCCACGACCCGGCCCGTGGTCAGCAGCACGGGGTACTCGTCGTCCGGTTCCTCGGCGCTCGGCCGGTGCGCCACGGGCACGAAACGGGCCCGGCCGTCCTCGGTGGCGAAGCGGTCGAGGAACAGGCGGGGGGTGCCCGGATGGGGCACGGCGTCGTCACCCGCGGGCGGCGCCGGACACGGCCAGAACACGCCGTTCTCCTCGGCCAGCCGCCGGTAGCCGATCCCGGAGTAGTCCGCCGGGCCGCCCGCGCTCGCCCGCCGCAGCTCCTCGAAGACCTCCTCCGGCTCGGTCGGGAAGCCCTTCTCCACGCCGAGCCGCCCGGCCAGCCCGTGCAGCACCTCCAGATCGCTACGCACCCCCTGCGGCGGCGTGATCGCGCGCCGCCGCAGCAGCACCCGCCCCTCCAGGCTCGTCATGGTCCCCGTCTCCTCCGCCCACTGCGTCACCGGCAGCACCACGTCCGCCAGTTCGGCCGTCTCGGAGAGCACCACGTCGCAGACGGCGAGGAAGTCCAGCGACCGCAGCCGCCCCTCGATGTGCGCGGCGCGGGGCGCCGACACCACCGGGTTGGAGCCCATCACCAGCAGCGACCTGACGTCCGTGCCCAGCGCGTCCAGCAGCTCGTAGGCGCTGCGCCCCGGCCCCGGCAGCGCGTCGGGGTCCACGCCCCACACCTCGGCGACGTGCCGCCGCGCCGCCGGGTCGGTCAGCTTGCGGTAGCCCGGCAACTGGTCGGCCTTCTGGCCGTGTTCGCGCCCGCCCTGCCCGTTGCCCTGCCCGGTCAGGCAGCCGTACCCGGACAGCGGCCGCCCGGCCCGCCCGGTCGCCAGGCACAGGTTGATCCACGCGCCCACCGTGTCCGTGCCCTTGGCCTGCTGCTCGGGCCCGCGCGCGGTGAGCACCATCGCCGCCTCGGGCGCGCAGAACAGCCGTACCGCCTCCCGCAGTTCGGGAACGGACACCCCCGTGATCCGCTCCACGTGCTCCGGCCAGTGCGCCATCGCCGCCGCCCGCGCCTCCTCCCAGCCCGAGGTGCGCTCCTCGACGTAGGGCTCGTCGACCCGGCCCTCGGCGACGACCAGGTGCAGCATGCCCAGCGCGAGGGCGAGGTCGGTGCCGGGCCGGGGCGCGAGGTGCAGGTCGGCCTGCTCGGCGGTCTTCGTCCGGCGCGGGTCGACGACGATCAGGGTGCCGCCGTTCTCCCGCAGTTCGGTGAAGTACCGCAGGGCGGGCGGCATCGTCTCCGCCGGGTTCGACCCGACGAGGATCACGCACCCGGTCCGCGGGATGTCCTCCAGCGGGAACGGCAAGCCCCGGTCGAGCCCGAAGGCCCGGGTCCCGGCCGCCGCGGCCGACGACATGCAGAACCGCCCGTTGTAGTCGATCTGCGAGGTGCCCAGCACCACCCGGGCGAACTTCCCCAGCGCGTACGCCTTCTCGTTGGTCAGCCCGCCCCCGCCGAACACCCCGAGCGCGTCCGCGCCGTACCGCGCCCGGGTGCGCTCCAGGTTCCCGGCGATCCGGTCCAGCGCCTCGTCCCAGCCGGCCGGCACCAGCGCGCCGTCGTCCGACCGCACCAGCGGCGAGGTCAGCCGCGCGCCCGGCGCGAGCACCTCAGGCGCCGTACGCCCCTTGCCGCACAGCGCGCCCCGGTTCACCGGGAAGTCCGCCCGCTCGGACACCGCGACGGTCCCGCCCTCGACGGGCGTCAGATTCATCCCGCACTGCAGGGCGCAGTACGGGCAGTGCGTGGGCGTGGGCGTGGCGGTGCCCGGGGCGGCGGTGCGGTGCGGGCCGGTGTTCTGCATGCCGCCCAGCCTGCGGCTTCCGTGTTACGCGACCGGGCGGCGCCCTGTTACGCCGCGGGGACGGCGACCTCCCCGCCGCCGCGCGGGCACGGTGAGGGTCGCGTCACCCGGCGCCGGCCAGGGCCCGCGCCACCCCGGGCTCCCTCGGGCCGAGGAAGTGCGGGTCCGGTTCGAAGACCGCGTCCCACGCCGCCTTGCCCGCCGCGAGGATCTCCCGGGCGCCCCCGTAGTACCAGGTCGCGTCGTGCGCGTCGTCGACCCCGACGCCGTACGAGACCACCCCCGCCTCCTGGCACAGGGCGACCGCCCGCCGGATGTGGAAGCCCTGGCTGATCAGCACGGCCCGGTCGACGCCGAAGATCCGCTTCGCCCGGACGCAGGAGTCCCAGGTGTCGAAGCCCGCGTAGTCGCTGACGATCCGCCCGTCGGGCACCCCGTGCCGGACCAGGTAGGCGCGCATGGCGTCCGGCTCGTCGTACTCCTCGCGGCTGTTGTCCCCGCTCACCAGCACCACCTCGATCCGCCCCGCCCGGTACAGCTCCGCCGCCGCGTCCAGCCGGTGCGCGAGGTACGGCGACGGCTCGCCGTCCCACAGCCCGGCCCCGAAGACGACCGCGACCCCGGTGCGCGGCACGTCGGCGGTGGTGCGCAGCCGGTCGTCCGTCACGACGTGCAGCCACGCGGCGGGCAGCAGCGCCAGCACGCACCCGGCCATCACCGCCCGGACCAGCCGCCGCCCCTTCCGGGTACGCGGCAGGCGCGGTCTGCGAAGTCTCGGGCGGCGCATCGGACGGTCCCCTCCCCGGTCGGTCCCTGCCACCAGGGACGCCCCGGCGGGCCGTCCGGTTCACCCGGCACCGCTCACACGCGGGGGACGGCGCCGTGTGAACCGACGGAAAATCCCCGTGACACCCACGCAACGGGACGGCAACGTCCGGCGGCCACCCTCGGTGCATGACGGCGATGACAGTGACGAGCAACAGGACCACAGCGGCCACCGGCGGCACCCCCGCCCTGGTCGTCGTCGCCCACGGCAGCCGCGACCCGCGCGCGCTCGGCACCGTACGGGCCCTCCTCGACCGGGTCCGCGCGCTGCGCCCCGCGCTGCCGGTGCACCTGGGCCACATAGAACTGAACGCCCCGCTCCTCCCCGACACCCTGGCCGCCCTCGGCGACGCGGAGGCGGTCCTCGTCCCCCTCCTCCTCAGCCGCGGCCACCACGTCGAACGCGACATCCCCGACATGGCCGCCGCCGCCCCGGCCCGCACCCGTGTCGCCGCCCCGCTGGGCCCGCATCCCCTCCTCGTGGACGCCCTGCACGACCGCCTCACCGAGGCCGGCTGGCCCGCCCACGCGGGCCCGGACCACGCCGTGGTCCTCGCCTCCGCGGGCTCCCGCGCCCCGGCCTCCCGCGCGGACACGGCCCGTACGGCAGCGCTCCTCGCCGCCCGCCTGGGCGTCCCGGTCGTCCCCGGGTACGCCTCGGCGGCGGCCCCGACGGTCCCGGACGCGGTACGCGCCCTGACGGCCCGCGGCTACCGCCGGGTGGCCGTCGCCTCCTGCTTCACGGCCCCGGGCCGCTTCGCGACCGAGTGCTCGGCGGCGGCCCCCTGGATCGCCTCCGCGCCCCTGGGCACCCACCCGGCGATGGCCCGCCTGCTCCTGCACCGCTACGACCGTGCCCGGGGCAGCGGCCGTGCGAGCAACGCCGGTAACGGGACGCGGGGAACCGCGCGACCGGCCACCCCGCACCCCGCACTCGCCGGATAACCGCACCAGGCGGACGAGTGGCGCCCCCTGTCACACCTTCCCCTTACTGTTCATGACATGGAAGGCACCGCACCCCCCACCCCGTACGACCCCGCGTCAGTGGCCCGCTACGCCCCCGAACCCGACAAACGCCCCGGCCGCACCGCCTTCCAGCGCGACCGCGCCCGCATCCTGCACTCCGCCGCGCTGCGCCGCCTCGCCGGGAAGACACAGGTCGTCGCGCCGGGGGAGGGCAGCCCCGTCTGGGACGCCAGCCCCCGCACCCGCCTCACGCACTCCCTGGAGTGCGCCCAGGTCGGCCGGGAGCTGGGCGCCGCCCTCGGCTGCGACCCGGACCTCGTGGAGGCGGCCTGCCTCGCGCACGACCTGGGCCACCCGCCCTTCGGGCACAACGGCGAACAGGCCCTCAACGCCTTCGCCGAGGACTGCGGCGGCTTCGAGGGCAACGCCCAGTCGCTCAGGCTCCTCACCCGCATCGAGCCCAAGCGGTTCACCGAGGACGGCTCCGTCGGGCTCAACCTCACCCGCGCCACGCTCGACGCCGCCACCAAGTACCCGTGGCCGCGCGGCGCCCACCCCCGCGACCCCCGCTCGCCGAAGTTCGGGGTCTACGACGACGACCGGCCCGTCTTCGAGTGGCTCCGCGAGGACGCCCCCGGCGCCCGCACCTGCTTCGAGGCCCAGGTCATGGACTGGGCCGACGACGTGGCGTACTCCGTGCACGACGTCGAGGACGGCCTGCACGCCGGGCACATCGACCCGAACTGCCTGCTCGCCGACCCCGAGCGCGAGGCCGTCTTCGAGGTCGCCGTCGGCCGCTACGTCCCGGCCGGCACCGACCACGCCGAACTCGCCGCCGCCCTCGACCGGCTCCTCGCCCAGGACTGGTGGCCGCACGGCTACGACGGCTCGGCCACCGCCCAGGCCCGGCTGAAGGACGCCACCAGCCAGCTCATCGGCCGCTTCTGCCTGTCCGCCGAGGCCGCCACCCGGGCGGCGTACGGCGGCGGCCGGCTCACCCGGTACACCGCCGAGCTGGTCGTGCCCCGCGCGACCCGCATGGAGTGTGCCGTCCTCAAGGCGGTCGCCGTCCGCTACGTCATGCAGCGCACCGAGCAGGAGCGGCTCCGCGCCGACCAGCGGATCGTCGTCGCGGAGCTGGCCGAGGCGCTGACCGCCCGCGCCCCCGACGGGCTCGACCCCCAGTTCCGCGCCCTGTTCGACGCGGCCGCCGACGACCGGGCCCGCAAACGGGTGATCGTCGACCAGATCGCCTCCCTCACCGACGCCTCGGCCCGCTCGCTTCACGCCCGCCTGACGGGGCATCCGTGAGACTGGCGGCGGGACCGGCGTGACCCGGCGGGCCCCGGGTGCCCGAATCGCGGCACTTCGTGGCCTGATCGGGTCACTGCCCCTTCCCGCACCACGCCGCGTGCGGGACGCTCGCATGTGGCGGCACCCTGACGAGGAGGCAAACAAGTGGTCGACGCGGATCAGACATTCGTCATCGTCGGAGGCGGCCTGGCGGGCGCGAAGGCGGCCGAGACACTCCGCGCGGAGGGCTTCACCGGCCGGGTGATCCTCGTCTGCGACGAACGCGACCACCCCTACGAGCGTCCGCCGCTGTCCAAGGGCTACCTGCTGGGCAAGGAGGAGCGCGACAGCGTCTTCGTGCACGAGCCCGCCTGGTACGCGCGGCACGACATCGAGCTGCACCTCGGCCAGACCGTCGTCGCGATCGACCGCGCCGCCAAGACCGTCCACTACGGCGACGACGGCACCCACGTCAGGTACGACAAGCTGCTCCTCGCGACCGGCGCCGAGCCCCGCCGCCTGGACGTCCCCGGCACCGACCTCGCGGGCGTCCACCACCTGCGCCGCCTGGCCCACGCCGAGCGCCTCAAGGGCGTCCTGGCCTCCCTCGGCCGGGACAACGGGCACCTCGTGATCGCCGGCGCGGGCTGGATCGGCCTGGAGGTCGCGGCCGCGGCCCGCGAGTACGGGGCGGAGGTCACCGTCATCGAACCGGCCCCGACCCCGCTGCACGGCGTGCTCGGGCCCGAGCTGGGCTCCGTCTTCGCCGAGCTGCACGAGGCGCACGGCGTCCGCTTCCGCTTCGGCGTGCGGCTGACCGAGATCGTCGGCCAGGACGGCATGGTGCTGGCCGCCCGCACCGACGACGGCGAGGAGCACCCCGCCCACGACGTGCTCGCCGCGATCGGCGCCGCCCCGCGCACCGCGCTCGCCCAGGCCGCCGGACTGGAGATCGCCGACCGCGCCCACGGCGGCGGCATCGTCGTCGACGACCACCTGCGCACCTCGGACCCCGACGTCTACGCGGCGGGCGACGTGGCCTCCTTCCACCACGCCCTCTTCGACACCAGCCTGCGCGTGGAGCACTGGGCCAACGCTCTCAACGGCGGCCCGGCCGCCGCCCGCGCGATGCTCGGCCAGGGCCCCGCCCACGACCGCGTGCCCTACTTCTTCACCGACCAGTACGACCTGGGCATGGAGTACTCCGGCTGGGCACCGGCCGGGTCGTACGACCAGGTGGTGATCCGCGGGGACGCGGCGAAGCGGGAGTTCATCGCCTTCTGGGTGAAGGAGGGCCGCGTGCTGGCCGGGATGAACGTCAACGTGTGGGACGTCACGGAGCCGATCCAGCAGCTGATCCGCGCCAGGACCCCGGTGGACACCGAGGCCCTGGCGAACCCGCACGTCTCGCTGGAAAGCCTCGTCGCCTAGCTGTCGTACCGTCGCCGTAGACTTCACGCGTGGCAGGACGGATCAACGACGAGGACGTGAAGGCGGTACGGGACGCGGTCCCGATCGACGCCGTCGTCTCGGAGTACCTCCAGCTGCGCAACGCGGGCGGCGGCAACCTGAAGGGGCTGTGCCCGTTCCACGACGAGAAGTCGCCGTCCTTCCAGGTCAGTCCGAGCAAGGGGTTCTTCCACTGCTTCGGCTGCCAGGAGGGCGGCGACACCATCACGTTCGTGATGAAGATCGACCACCTCACCTTCTCGGAGGCGGTCGAGCGCCTGGCCGGCCAGGCCGGCATCACCCTGCGCTACGAGGAGGGCGGGTACAACCCCTCCCACCAGCGCGGTGAGCGCATCCGCCTGGTCGAGGCCCACAAGATCGCCGCGCAGTGGTACGCGGAGCAGCTGGCGACCGGCCCCGAGGCGGACACCGGCCGCGCCTTCCTCGCCGACCGCGGTTTCGACCAGGCCGCCGCCGAGCACTTCGGCGTCGGCTACAGCCCCCAGGGCTGGGACCACCTCACCCGCTACCTGCGCGGCAAGGGCTTCAGCGACAAGGAGCTGCTGCTCTCCGGCCTCGCCCAGGAGGGCCGCCGCGGCCCCATCGACCGCTTCCGCGGCCGCCTGATGTGGCCCATCCGCGACATCGGCGGCGACGTCGTCGGCTTCGGCGCCCGCAAGCTCTACGAGTCGGACAACGGCCCGAAGTACCTGAACACCCCCGACACGGCGATCTACCGGAAGTCCCAGGTCCTCTACGGCATCGACCTCGCCAAGAAGGACATCGCGAAGGCGTCCCGCGCCGTGGTCGTCGAGGGCTACACCGACGTCATGGCCTGCCACCTCGCCGGGGTCACCACCGCCATCGCCACCTGCGGCACCGCCTTCGGCGGCGACCACATCAAGATCCTGCGCCGCCTGCTGATGGACAACGGCTCGGCCCGCGTGATCTTCACCTTCGACGGCGACGCGGCCGGCCAGAAGGCCGCCCTGCGCGCCTTCGAGGACGACCAGAAGTTCGCCGCCGAGACCTACATCGCCATCGCCCCCGACGGCATGGACCCCTGCGACCTGCGCCTGGCCAAGGGCGACGACGCCGTCGCCGACCTGGTCGAGCCGCGCACCCCGCTCTTCGAGTTCGCCCTGCGCCAGATCGTCTCCCGCTACGACCTGGACACCCCGGCCGGCCGCGCCTCGGCCCTCGACGAGGCCGCCCCCGTCGTCGCCCGGATCAAGAACAGCGGCGCCCAGCACGAGGTCGCCGTGCAGCTCGCCGGGATGCTCGGCATCCTCGACACCCAGTTCGTCGTCAAGCGGATCGCCCAGCTGGCCCGCTGGGCCCGCGACCGCGGCGGCAAGGGCCCCGCCGCCCCAGACCAGCGCCGGCACGGCACCGGACCGCAGCAGCAGGCCGCTCCCGGCCGGCCCGCCCCCCGGGGCCCCGCCCTCAACCTCCGCAACCCGGTCTTCGCCACCGAACGCGAGCTGCTCAAGCTCGCCCTCCAGCGCCCCGAGCTGGTCTCCCCGGCCTTCGACGCGTACGGCGTCGACGAGTTCACCGCCCCGCCCTACGCCGCCGTACGCGAGGCGATCATGGCGGCGGGCGGCGCCGAGCTGGGCGTCCAGGACCCGCAGGACTACCTGGTCCGGGTCCGCGAGGCCGCCCCCGACGACGCCGTCCGCGCCATGGTCACCGAACTCGCGGTCGAGGCGATCATGCTGCACCGCGGCGTGAAGGGCGTCGACGAGATCTACGCGGGCGCCCAGCTCGTCACGGTCCGCCGCCGCGCCGTCGAGCGCCGCATCCGCGACATCACCGGCCGCCTCACCCGCCTCTCCGGCCACGGCGACCCCGCCGAACTGGCCGCCGTGCAGAACGAGCTGTGGGTCCTCCAGCAGTACGACCAGAACCTCCGCGAGCACGGCGCCGCCGCGCTCTAGGACGGGTCCGGGGGCCACCCGCGGGTCACCCGTCGGTCACGGCACGGACGCAAAAAGTCACCGCACGCCCCTCGTGGCGGCGATGTGTCGTACCCCACACTGGGGGCGGTGCCCGAGGGCACGCGCGAGGCGGACGGCGGTGAGTGAGCCGGCTCCGCCCCCGTCGTACCGCCGCCGACCCCCCGCCGCCCGCGTCCATCCTGGAGGTCGCCCCCGTGCAGACCCGGACCCTCACCCAGACCGACACCGGTACCGGCGGCGCGCAGCCGGACGCGGAGCGCGGTGTGCTCGCCGCGGTGCCCGCGCAGCCCGGTGCCGGAGCGGCCGGGCACCACCCCGGCGCCCCCGAGGACGTGCCCGAGCCCCCGGAACCGCCGCCGCCCACCCGCACGGAGTCCGGCGGACCCTCCTCCGACCTGTTCCGGCAGTACCTGCGCGAGATCGGGCGGATCCCGCTGCTCAGCGCGGCCGAGGAGGTCGACCTCGCCCGGCGGGTGGAGGCCGGGCTGTTCGCCGAGGAGAAGCTGCGGCGCGACCCGGACCTGGACGACCGCCTCGCCCTCGACCTCGACCGGCTCGTCGTCCTGGGCCGCGTCGCCAAGCGCCGCCTGATCGAGGCCAACCTGCGGCTCGTGGTGTCGGTGGCCAAGCGGTACGTCGGCCGCGGGCTGACCATGCTGGACCTGGTCCAGGAGGGGAACCTGGGGCTGATCCGGGCGGTCGAGAAGTTCGACTACGCCCGGGGCTACAAGTTCTCCACCTACGCCACCTGGTGGATCCGCCAGGCCATGTCCCGCGCCCTGGCCGACCAGGCCCGCACCATCCGCGTCCCCGTGCACGTCGTGGAGCTGATCAACCGGGTCGTCCGCGTCCAGCGCCGGATGCTCCAGGAACGCGGCTACGAGCCGACCGCGCAGGAGGTCGCCGCCCACCTGGACCTGGCCCCGGAGCGCGTCGGGGAGGTGCTGCGCCTGGCCCAGGAGCCGGTGTCCCTGTACGCCCCGGTCGGCGAGGAGGACGACGTCGCCCTCGGCGACCTCATCGAGGACGGCGACGCCGCCAGCCCCGTCGAGTCGGCCGCGTTCCTGCTGCTGCGCCAGCACCTGGACGCGGTGCTCTCCACCCTCGGCGAACGCGAACGCAAGGTCGTCCAGCTCCGCTACGGCCTGGTCGACGGCCGCCCCCGCACCCTGGAGGAGATAGGCCGCCTCTTCGGCGTCACCCGCGAACGCATCCGCCAGATCGAGTCCAAAACCCTCACCAAACTCCGCGACCACGCCTACGCGGACCAGCTGAGAGGCTACTTGGACTGAGCGCCGCAGCCGCGGGCAATCGTGCCTCCCCCAGTGCCTGAACGGCCTGGGAGGTACCCCCATGGCGGCACGGGTGGGCGCGGCACCCCGACGCCGGGCAACCCCTCACCCCACCTCGGCCATGGCCTCCGCGAACTGCGCCTTGTACAACCGCGCGTACGCGCCATCCGCGGCCAACAGCTCCGCGTGCGCCCCCTGCTCCACGATCGCCCCGTCCTCCATCACCAGAATCGTGTCCGCGTCCCGGATCGTCGACAGCCGGTGCGCGATCACGAACGACGTCCGCCCGTGCGCGAGCTTCGCCATCGCCTTCTGGATCAGCACCTCCGTCCGGGTGTCCACGGACGACGTCGCCTCGTCGAGCACCAGGATCACCGGGTCGGACAGGAACGCCCGCGCGATGGTGATCAGCTGCTTCTCACCCGCGCTCACCCCCGTGCCCTCGTCGTCGATCACCGTGTCGTAGCCCTCGGGCAGCGTCCGCACGAACCGGTCGGCGTGCGCGGCCCGCGCGGCCTCCTCGATCTCCCCGCGGGTGACCTCCCGCGCCGCCCCGTACGCGATGTTCTCCGCGATGGTGCCGCCGAACAGCCAGGTGTCCTGGAGCACCATGCCGATCCCGGCCCGCAGCTCGTCCCGGGACATCTTCGCGATGTCGACGCCGTCCAGGGTGATCCGCCCGCCGGACACCTCGTAGAACCGCATCAGCAGGTTGACCAGCGTGGTCTTGCCCGCGCCCGTCGGCCCGACGATGGCGACCGTGTGGCCGGGCTCCACCGTCAGCGACAGGTCCTCGATCAGCGGCTTCTCCGGGTCGTAGCGGAAGGACACGTGCTCCAGTGCCACCCGGCCGCGCAGGTCCTCGGGCCGGGCGCCCGGGATCGGGTCCGCCGACTGCTCCTCGGCGTCCAGCAGCTCGAAGATCCGCTCCGCCGACGCCACGCCCGACTGCACCAGGTTCGCCATCGACGCGACCTGCGTCAGCGGCAAGGAGAACTGCCGGGAGTACTGGATGAAGGCCTGCACGTCACCGATGGACAGCTGGCCCGAGGCCACCCGCAGGCCGCCCACCACCGCGACCAGCACGTAGTTCAGGTTGGACACGCACATCATCAGCGGCTGCATGATCCCGCTGTTGAACTGCGCCTTGAACCCGGCCTCGTACAGCGCGTCGTTCTGCTCGGCGAACTGCTGGGCCGACTCCTCCTGCCGCCCGAACACCTTCACCAGCGCGTGCCCGGTGTACATCTCCTCGATGTGCGCGTTCAGCTGCCCCGTCGAGCGCCACTGCTGCACGAACTGCGGCTGCGACCGCTTGCCCACCCGGGTGGCCACCATGAAGGACAGCGGCACGGTCACCAGCGCGACCAGCGCCAGGATCCAGGAGACGTAGAACATCATCGCGAGCACGCCGATGATGGTGAGCAGCGAGTTGATCAGCTGGCCCATCGACTGCTGGAGCGTCTGCCCGATGTTGTCGATGTCGTTGGTGGCACGGCTGAGCACCTCGCCGCGCTGACGCTTGTCGAAGTACGACAGCGGCAGCCGCGACAGCTTCGTCTGCACGTCCTCGCGCAGCCGGAACATCGTCCGGTTCACCGCGCGGTTCACCAGCCGCGTGGCCACCGCCATCAGCAGGCCCGCCACCGCGAACGTCGCCAGCGCGACCAGCAGCACCTCGCCGACCGCGCCGAAGTCGATGCCCTGGCCCGGGGTGAAGTCCGTGCTGCGGAGCATGTCGGCGACGTTGCCGTCACCGCGCTCCCGCATGGCGGCCAGCACCTGCTCCTTCGTGGCCCCGGACGGCATGTCCCGCCCGACGATGCCCGCGAAGACCAGGTCGGTGGCCTGGCCGAGGATCTTCGGCCCGACCACGTTGAGGCCGACGCTGACGACCACGCACGCCAGCAGCGTGAACAGCGTCGCCCGCTCCGGCCGGAACTGGGCGACGAGCCGTTTGCTCGACCCCTTGAAGTCCATCGAACGCTGGTCGGGGCCGCCCCCGGCCATCATGCGACCCGCAGGCCCGGCCATCAGGCAGCCTCCGCTTCCGTCAGCTGGGAGAGCACGATCTCCCGGTAGGTCTCGTTGTCCGCCATCAGCTCGTGGTGCCGGCCCATGCCGACCACCCGCCCCTCGTCCAGTACGACGATCCGGTCCGCGTCCCGGATGGTCGCCACCCGCTGCGCCACGATCACCACGGTCGCCTCGGCGGTCTCCCGGCTCAGCTCGGCCCGCAGCGCCGCGTCGGTGGCGTAGTCGAGGGCGGAGAAGGAGTCGTCGAAGAGGTAGATCTCCGGGCGCTGGACCAGCGTCCGGGCGATGGCCAGGCGCTGGCGCTGACCGCCGGACACGTTGGTGCCGCCCTGCGCGATCGGCGCGTCGAGCCCGCCCTCCAGCTCGGAGACGAAGTCCTTGGCCTGCGCCACCTTCAGCGCGTGCCACAGCTCCTCGTCCGTGGCGTCCGGATTGCCGTAGCGCAGATTGGTCGCCACGGTGCCGGCGAAGAGGTACGGCTTCTGCGGCACCAGGCTCACCACCTTGGCCAGGGTCTTCGGGTCGACGGTCCGCACGTCCACCCCGTCGACCAGCACCTGGCCGTCGGTGGCGTCGAACAGCCGCGGGACCAGACCGAGCAGGGTCGACTTGCCGCTGCCGGTCGAGCCGATGACGGCGGTCGTCTCGCCCGGCCTGGCCACCAGGTCGATGCTCCGGAGCACCGGCTCCTCGGCCCCGGGGTAGCGGAAGCCCGCCTCCCGGATCTCCAGGTGCCCGTGCCGGCGCAGCGCGGTGACCGGCGCCACCGGCGGCACCACGCTGCTCTCGGTCTCCAGCACCTCCTGGATGCGCTCGGCGCACACCTCGGCGCGCGGCACCATCATGAACATGAAGGTGGCCATCATCACGGACATGACGATCTGCATGAGGTAGGCGAGGAACGCCGTCAGGTCGCCGATCTGCATCCCGCCGCTGTCGATCCGGTGGGCGCCGAACCAGACCACCGCGATCGACGACAGGTTCACCACCGTCATGACCACCGGGAACATCAGCGCGAGCAGGTTGCCGGTGCCGAGGGCCACCTCGGTCAGCTCGGTGTTGGCCTTCCGGAAGCGCTGCTGCTCGTACTCGTCGCGCACGAAGGCGCGGATCACGCGGTTGCCGGTGATCTGCTCGCGCAGCACCCGGTTCACCGCGTCCAGGCGCACCTGCATCGTCCGGAACAGCGGGCGCAGCCTCCGCACGATCAGCGTGACGCAGATCGCCAGCACCGGCACGACTCCGAGCAGCACCCCGGACAGCGGCACGTCCAGGCCCAGCGCCATCACGATGCCGCCCACGCACATGATGGGCGCCGACACCATCAGCGTGAACGTCATCAGGGCCAGCATCTGGACCTGCTGCACGTCGTTGGTGGTCCGGGTGATCAGCGAGGGCGCGCCGAAGTGGCCCACCTCGCGCGCCGAGAAGGACTGCACCCGGTCGAAGACGGCACCCCGCACGTCCCGGCCGAGGGCGGACGCGGTGCGCGCGCCGTAGAAGACGGCACCGATGTTGCAGACCACCTGGGCCAGCGAGATGCCGATCATCAGGGCGCCGTAGCTCAGGATGTAGCCCGAGTCACCCTTCACGACGCCTTCGTCGATGATGTGCGCGTTCAGGGTGGGCAGGTACAGGGAGGCGCAGGTCTGGAGGAACTGAAGCGCCACCAGCAGGGCGATGGGTTTCTTGTAGGGCCTGAGATGGGCCCGCAGCAGTCGTATGAGCACACTGGGTCTCTCGGAGTCGGCGACAGGGGCCGCGGTTGGTTGCCCCTGGCCCCTATCGTCGAACACTCCACCCGCGTTACCTCAACCGATTAACCCAAGAGCGCGGCAAATTCCGGCCTACGGGCGGTAAGCCTCCGCTTCACAGCGCGCCCGGGTGCGTCTGCTCGCGCACCGACACGAACTGCTGGCGCACGGCCTGCCCCACCGCCAGCTCCTCGCCCGGCTCCAGGACCTGCGCGACCGCGCCCTGCCAGGCCGGGGGAGTGCGCGGGTCCAGCGTGCCCCGGGAGACGCCCAGCGCCCAGGCCGCCTGGCGGGCCGAGCCGATCGCCGCGTAGTCCGCCGGCTGCGGCACGACGACCTGCGTCCCGAACAGCGCCGGCGCCGCCGCCTGCACGGCCGGCAGCTCGGCCGCCGCGCCGAGCAGGAACACCCGCCGCACGTCCACGCCCCGGCCGCGCAGCACGTCCAGGGCGTCGGCGAGACCGCACAGCATCCCCTCGAACGCGGCCCGCGCCAGGTGCTCGGGCCGCATCGACTCACGCCGCAGACCGGCCAGGGTCCCGGCGGTGTGCGGCAGGTTCGGCGTCCGCTCGCCCTCCAGATAGGGGAGCAGCACCAGCCCGTGCGATCCCGGCGTCGACTTCATCGCCAGCTCGGACAGGCTCTCCAGGTCCGGCACCCCGAGCAGTTCCGCGGTGCCGCGCAGGGCCCGTACGGCGTTCAGGGTGGTGACGACCGGCAGGTGCATGCCGGTGGCGTCCGCCAGGGCGGTGATCATCCCGGACTGGTCGACGAGCGGCTCGGTGTGCACGGCCATCACGGACCCGGACGCGCCCAGCGACACCACCGCGTCACCGAGGCCGATCCCGAGCCCGAAGGCGGCGGCCTGGGTCTCGCCGGTCCCGGCGGAGATCAGCAGCCCCTCCGGCGTCGTACCGGCCGCGTCGGCCGGGCCGATCACCTCCGGCAGCACCGCCTGGTGCCCGAGCGCCAGCTCGACCAGATCCGGTCGGTAACCGCCGGTCGCCGCCGACCAGTACCCGGTGCCCGAGGCCCCGCCCCGGTCGGTGGTGCGCCGGGCCGGCCGTCCGAGCAGCTGCCACACCAGCCAGTCGTGGGCCTGGAGCAGGACGGCGGTCCGCGCGGCGGCCTCCGGCTCGCTCCGCGCCAGCCAGCGCAGTTTCGTCACGGGCTGCCCGGCCTGCGGTACCGAGCCCACGGCCTGTGCCCACACCTCACGGCCGCCGAGCGCGTCGATCAGGTCGGCCGCCGCGACCTGGGTGCGCTTGTCGCCGCCGACCATGGCCGGGCGCACGGTGTTGCCCTGGGCGTCCAGCGGCACGACCGAGTTGGCCTGCGCCGAGACGCCGATGGCCTGCACGCCCTCGAGGAGCCCGCCGCCGGCCGCCTCCCCGAGGGACAGCAGCCAGGCCTGCGGATCGACGTCCGCGGGCCGGCCCCCGCCCTCGGGGCTCTCCAGCGGGTGCCGTGCGTAGCCCTGGCGCAGCACGGCACCCGTGTCCGCATCACAGACGACGATACGAGTGAAATCGGGCGAACTGTCCAACCCGGCGACTATCCCCATACCCGAAAGTCTGCCGCACCGGCCGCGGTGCCCGTACGGGGACCTCAGGTGTTGCTGGTGCCCCAGTCGTCGGGACCGCTGCCGTTGCTGCCGCGTTCCCGCAGCGAGCGGACCCGGTGGGCCACCGAGTCGGGCATCCGGTCACCGACCTTGTCGCTCACCACGTGGTACGCCTTGTCGGCGAAGTGCTTGCCCTGCTGGGCCGCGGACTCCGCGGTGTTGCGCACGGCCGGGTTCTGCGCGACCTGCTGTGCGGACTTCCGCAACTGCTCGTAACGCTCCCGCCCGGCCTTCGTGCCGAGCACGTACCCCACCGCTAGTCCGACGACGAACGTGAGCCGGTAACGCATGGCGGCCACCCTTCCCTTCACTGGCTCCGGGGTGCTGGCGAGTACCGATTGGCGGAGCACCCCCCTGCTTGCGCTAATGTATGTGTCGCAGCGAGCGCGCGCCCCCTGGCGGATACCCAGGAAGACGCGTTCGATGCGACACCGACATTCCTCGGTAGCTCAATTGGCAGAGCAGCCGGCTGTTAACCGGCAGGTTACTGGTTCGAGTCCAGTCCGGGGAGCTCGGTCCTCCGTAGCTCAATTGGCAGAGCAGCCGGCTGTTAACCGGCAGGTTACTGGTTCGAGTCCAGTCGGGGGAGCACCGTGAACGAGGACCCTTCGGGGTCCTTTTTCATGTCCCCCTCACGTGTTCTCAGGTCCCGGGAACCACGCGGCACGCTGCGGAGTCTTCAAGGTCATGAAGGCAGCCGTGGAAGCCGACCATCCGAGGCAGGAGATCGTATGAGCGGCTATGCTGCGGCAGACGGCGCGCACACCTGTACGCGACACGCCGCTAGGGGCGGTAGCTCAGCCGGTTAGAGCAGCGGACTCATAATCCGTCGGCCGTGGGTTCGAGTCCCACCCGCCCCACCAGGTCTCCTGGCGCAGGAACGTTTTCACCTCCGCATCCGCCCGAAACGTGTGAGGCGCGCCGCCGGCGGCGCCGGTGGTCGACCGGTGGCTGCGTCCGTGGCGCAAAGACCGGTGGCGGTCTTGGTGGCCGGGCCCAACGCCGGGCGGGCCGCCGTCCCGCAAGCTTGTGGTGACGGCTGAGCGCTGCTCCGCAGTGGCCGGCGTTCGCGGGACCACCACTCGACTGAGGAGCCGGTCATGTCTGCCACGTTCGACGCGACGGAGTTCCGGCGCACCCTCGGGCACCTGCCGACCGGAGTGACGGTCATCACGACCACGGGCGAGGACGGCCGGCCCGTCGGCATGGCGTGCAACTCCTTCGTGTCCGTGTCCCTGCGGCCGCCGCTGGTCATGTTCTGCGCGGGGAACACGTCGTCGACCCTGGTCGATCTCCGGCGCAGCGGCACGTTCTGCGCCAACATCCTCGGCGAGGACCAGGGGCCGTTGTGCAAGCAGTTCTCGCTGAAGGGCGTGGACCGGTTCGCCTCGACCTCCTGGACCGCTTCGCCGGCCGGTCCGCAGCTGAGTGACGCGCTCGCCTGGGTGTCCTGTTCCATCGAGACGGAGCAGGCCGCGGGCGACCACGTGATCCTCATCGCCGGTGTCACCGGGCTGCGGGTGAACCCGGACCAGCCGGACCCCCTGGTGTTCCACCGCGGCAGGCTCGGGTCGTTCACCGAGACCGGTGAGAAGCGGCTCAGGCCGGGCGGGGTGCTGCCGCGGCAGGGCAACCGCATCGTCGCGCTCGCGCCGGCGGCCGCCCACCGCCTCGTCGGATAGCCGCATCCCGGTTCCCCTTCTTCTGCGCCCTCGTGGCGGCCTCGGCTGCCCGGGGGCCGTCCCCGTTGCGTGACCGGAACGGTTCGGTCCGCCGGAACCTTTCGTTCCGCAGGAACGTTTCCCGTGTGTCGCTCCCACGGGCAAGCGGTGCATTCCCTCTTATGCTGCTCAATGCGCCTCTTTTTTCGCGAATGCGGCCTTTTCCTTGCGAAGAGCAATGAATCGCTTAAGGCGGCCGAGTGAGGTATGTCGCGTATTGGCGTGATGGTAGATCCGCCGGTGGTCGGGTAGGGTCTCGTCGTGAGGAAAATTGAACACATTCCTGACGAATTCTGGAGTGCCTTTGTTCTCCAATCCGGTTCCCGGGGTTTTCGAAGTCTATGAATGGAGCTTAGGGAAAGGCGCGGAGGGATTCTCTGTCGATGACATCGCACGCGAACTGGAATTCACGGCGGCGGAGGGCGAGCGCATAGTCGCCGCGCTCCTGGACTTCCAGCTCGTCCGGCCGCGCGGTGACCGAGGGGGTGCATTCGTCCCGGCGGACCCGGCGGTGGCCTCCGCTCAGGTGCTCACCCTGGGAGAGCTGGAACTCCTGGAGCGCAAAATGGCGGTGAGCCGATTGCGCAACGACATGGAGCGGCTCTCCGTGCTGTTTCGGTCGAGCAAGTTCGGTGGTGGATACACCAATTCTTCCGGCATCGTGAAGACGCCGGACGCGGTCCGCATGATGCTGTCCGAGGTGGCGGCGAACACGGCCAAAGAAGTCGTCTGTATGCAGCCCGGCAGCGCGTGCACGGCCGAAAGGCTGGCCGAGGTCCGGAACTGGACCCTGCAGATGCTCGACCGGGGCGTGCGCATGCGCGTCCTCTATCAGCACGCGGCCCGGTTCGACGCGGAGACCCGCGAGAACGCGGCCTTCCTGATCGACTCCGGTGCCGAGGTGCGCACCGCGGGGGCGCTGTTCGGCGACATCACGATCTTCGACCGCACCGCGGCCTACATACCGGCGGACGGCGCGGACGAGGGCGAGGCGGCGGAGGGCGACGAGGACGGCGCCGTCGTCGTGCAGGAACGCTCGATCGTCGACTTCCTCCACTCCTGCTTCGAGCACGTCTGGGCGACGGCCAAGGAGTTCGACACCCGACGCGCCGAAATCGACGTCATCAGCGACGACATGAAGAAGGAGATCGTCAGAATGCTGATCTCCGGCGCCAAGGACGAGGCGATCGCCCGCCGTCTCGGCGTCTCCGTCCGGACCTGTCGCAAGCACATCGGTCAGGTCATGCAGATGTTCGGCGCGGCGAGCCGATTCCAGTTCGGCTATCTGGTCAAAGAAGCCAACCTCGACGGCGACGCCTAGCCCGGCCGGCCCCCGCGTCCCGCACGGCATCGTACCGCGTGTTCACAGGGTGGACTGAGGACCGCGCCCCCCTTGGCAATCTTCCCCGATCCTTGCCGCGTATGGGTCGGGGAAGGTTCATGAAGTGGAAGTGCAACTTGATGAGCGGTTATGGGGTGGAGTCCGCTCGTCTTCTGGCCCAGACTCATAGGCTGTTGGCGGAGTTCAACGAGGTTTTGCGCCGAACATCGGGGGAGCGTGCAGAGATGTGTTGGTGGGACGGCCCATGTGTGGAGTGCCCTCCCCGTGCATTCATGCACGGTTAACTGCTGAGATCGGGTCGCGTTCACGTCATCGACGATGATGACATCCGGTCGGTTTCCGGGGCGACTCCCCGAAGGGACTGACGTCTGTTCTCCGCGTTCATCCGCGGCTGCGGCCGGATTTGCCGTGCGCGCCTGCTTCCCTCCCGAAAGCCTGTCACTGCAGAGGTGAGGTTCTGATGAGTGGATCTGTCGTTCATGACACCGGACGGCCGGAAGTGATCGACCGGTGAGCGGGGACGGGGGCACGCCGCGGCTCGCGGTCTTCGGCGCCGGCGTCATGGGCATCGGTATCGCGACCCTCGCCCTGGGACGGGGGGTGCCGGTCCTGCTCGTCGACGTGGACCAGGAGCGGCTGGGCACCGCACGCGCCCGCATCCGGAACGAGCTGAGGATGGCCCACATGGTCGGGGCCCTGCCGCGCACCGGACCGGTCGGAGAGCTGGAACTGGCCGACACGGCGTCGGCCGCGGCGGACGCCACCTGGGTGATCGAGGCGATCACCGAGGTGGCCGAACTGAAGGCCAAGGTGCACCAGGAGATCGCCTCCGCGGTCGCGCCGGGGACGCTGCGGGTCACCAACACCTCGTCCATCCCGGTCGACGAACTCGCCGGCCGGCTGCCCGCCCCGGAGGACCTGGCCGGTATCCACTTCATGAATCCGCCGTACCTCATCAAGACGCTCGAGGTGGTCCGCGGACCGCGGACCGGTGAGCGGGCGATGGCGGCGGTCGAGGACCTCCTGTCCGTCCTGGACCGCAGGGGGATCGTCGTCGGCGACGGCCCGGGCTTCGTCACCAGCCGGGTGCTGCACCGGATGATCAACGACGCGGCGAACGTCGTGGGGGAGGGCCGGGCGACCGTCGAGGACGTGGACGCCCTGATGGAGGGCTGTCTCGGCCACCCCACGGGCCCGCTGCGGACCGCCGACCTCATCGGCATCGACAACCTTGTCGACTCCCTGCGGGTGCTGCACGAGCGCACCGGGGACGAGTCCTGCCGCCCGAGCGAGGTGCTCCTGCGCAAGGTCGCCGAGGGCCACTACGGCCGCAAGACCGGGCGCGGCTTCTACGACTACGAGGTGGGCTGATGGCCGGCCAGGTGGAACTGGACGAGCGCGTCCTGGACTACGTGCGCTCCGTGTCGCTGCGCGACGACGAGATCCTGCGTGACCTCGTCGCCGAGACGGCCTTCATGCCCGCGCTGAACGCCATGGTGACCATGCCCGAGGAGGGGCAGCTGCTCGCCCTGCTGGTCGGGCTGACCGGAGCCGAACGGGTGCTGGAGGTCGGCACGTTCACCGGCTACAGCACGCTGTGCATGGCCCGGGCGCTGCCGCCCGGCGGGCAGATCGTCACCTGCGACATCAGCGAGCGCTGGACCCGGATCGCCCGCCGGTACTGGGAGCGGGCCGGGGTGTCGGACCGGATCGAGCTGCGGCTCGGCGACGGCGCCGAGACCATGCGGGACCTGCTCGCCGACCGCGGGCCGGAGACCTTCGACCTGGTCTTCGTCGACGCCGACAAGACCGGCTACGCCCGCTACTACGAACAGGCGCTGGCCCATCTGCGGCCCGGCGGCCTGGTCGTGCTCGACAACACCCTCTACTTCGGGCGCGTCGCCGATCCCGAGGCGCACGACGCCGACACGGAAGCCATCCGTGAGCTGAACGCCGCACTCCACGTCGACGACCGGGTGGAGCTCTCCATGCTGGTCATGGCCGACGGCATCACCCTGGCACGCAAGAACTAGGCGCAGTAGGAAGGGATTTCTCATGACGGACTCGACAACCGAGCTGACGGTCGACGCCATCGAGCAGCGCATCGGAGAGTTCCTGGAGGCGAAGACCAAGCGGACCTGGGAGCCGGACGTCGACCTGTTCGCCTCCGGCGCGGTCACCTCCCTGTTCGCGATGGAGCTGGTGGTGTTCGTGGAGGGCGCCTTCGGGGTCGCGGTGGAGGGCCCGGACCTTGCCATCGACAACTTCCGCACCGTGAAGTCCATGACCGTGCTGGTGACGCGGCTGCGCGCCGGAGGTGACGGTGCCTGAGGCGACGGTGCCCGAGGCACTGAGCGCGCTGGTGACCGAGACGGTCGGCGACGCGGCGGGCGAGTGGGACGTGGCGGGCGAGATCCCGATGGAGGTCCTGCGGGGCCTCGGCGCCAAGGGCGTGCTGTGCGCCGAGGCGGCCGAGGAGTTCGGCGGTCTCGGACTGTCCGGCCTGGACAACGCGGCGCTGACCGCGCACACCGGCGCGCTGTGCAGCTCGCTGCGCAGCGTGATGACCTCGCAGGGCATGGCCGCCCACACCATCCGCCGATTCGGCGACAAGGCGCAGCGGGCGCGGTACATCGGCCGGCTCACCGGCGGCGACCTGGCCGCGGTGGCGTTCAGCGAGCCGGGCGCCGGCAGCGACCTGGCGGCGATGGCCACCGAGATCCGGCGCGAGGGCGACGAGATCGTCGTCAACGGCACCAAGACGTGGATCACGGTCGCCCACTACGCCGACTGGATCGTGGTGTTCGGGCGCTACCAGGACGGCGGCGCCGTCGCGGTGGTCCCGTCCTCGGCGCCCGGGGTCCGGGTGACGCGGGTGGCCGAGCCGCTCGGCTGCCGCGCCGCCGGCCACGCGACCGTGGTGCTCGACGAGGTACGGCTGCCCGCCGAGCACCTGCTCGCGGTGGCCGGCCAGCCGATCGTCATGCTGACCACCATCGCGCTGACCTACGGCCGTCTGTCGGTGGCGTGGGGCTGCGTCGGCATCCTCCGGGCCTGCCTGGCGGCCGTCGCCCGGCACGCCGCCGAGCGCGAGCAGTTCGGCAAGCCCCTGCTCCAGCACCAGCTCGTCGCCCGGCACCTCGCCGAGCTGTACGCCGCGGAACGCACGGCGACGCTCACCTGCGAGCAGGCGAGCCGCAGTTGGGACAGCGGTTCGCCGGACCAGGTGACGCAGTCGGTGCTCGCCAAGCACGTCGCCGCGGGCAACGCGGCCCGCGGCGCGGCCGCCGCCGTACAGGTCCTCGCCTCCGCGGGGGCCTCGGGCGGCCACGTGGTCGAACGGGCCTTCCGGGACGCGAAGTTGATGGAAATCATCGAGGGCAGCAACGAGATCTGCCAGCTGATACTCGCCGACCACGCGGCCGCGACAGCGGTCTGAGCGGCTCTGCCGAGGGGGTTGAGACATGTCCGAAACGCCACCGATCGTCAAGTGCCTGGTCTGGGACCTCGACAACACACTGTGGAAGGGCACCCTGGTCGAGGACGGGGTCGTCGAGGTCGACGACACGATCCGCAAGATCGTCATGGAGCTGGACGCGCGCGGCGTGCTCCAGTCGGTGTCGAGCCGCAACGACCACGACGAGGCGTGGGCCCGGCTGGAGCAGCTGGGGCTGGCCGAGTACTTCGTCCTGCCGCACATCGGCTGGGGGCCGAAGTCCGACTCGGTGCGCAGCATCGCCGAGCGGCTGAACTTCTCGCTGAAGACCATCGCGTTCATCGACGACCTGCCGACCGAGCGCGCCGAAGTCGCCTACCACCTGCCGGACGTGCGGTGCTACCCGGCCGAACAGGCCGGCGCGCTGCTCGGCCTGCCGGAGTTCAGCCCGGCGGTGGTCACCGTCGACGCGGCCCGGCGCCGCCAGATGTACCAGGCGGGCTTCGAGCGGGACCGGGAACGGGAGAGCCACCGGGGCGCCGACGAGGACTTCCTGCGCTCGCTCGATCTGGAGATGCGGATCGGCAAGGCCCGGGGCGAGGAGATCACCCGGGTCGAGGAACTCACCCTGCGCACCAGCCAGATGAACGCGACCGGGGTGCACTACTCGGACGCGGCGCTGCGTGCCCTGCTGTCCGACCCGGACCACGAGGTGCTCGTGGTCTCGATGGCCGACCGCTTCGGACCGCACGGCGCGGTCGGGGTCATGCTGATCGAGCGGACCCCGGGCGCCTGGCACATCAAGCTGCTGGCGACGTCGTGCCGGGTCGTCTCGTTCGGCGCCGGAGCCGTGCTGCTGCGCTGGCTCACCGACGCCGCGGCGCGGGCCGGGGTGCACCTGGTCGCCGACTTCAAGCGCACGGAGCGCAACCGGATGATGGAAGTCGCCTACCGCTTCGCGGGGTTCACCACCGCGCAGTGCGACTGCCTCGCCGCGTTCTCCCCGGCCGAGGGAACCGAGTGCCTCCACCTGGAGCCGGTCCGGCAGGACCCCCCGGCGACCATGACCGTCATCGCGCCCCAACCGTTCGCCGGCGGGTCACAGACCCAGTGGTCCTAGGCGGAAACCTTCGTTCGACAGAAGCCGAACACAGACAGACTACGGGGGATGTCGTGGAGTTCCTGATTCTGGGCCCATTGCGCCTGATGGACGGCGAGGAGCAGATCCCACTCGGCGGCGACCGCCGGCGTGCGACGCTCGGACTGCTGCTGCTCAACGCCAACCGGGAGGTGGCGACCAGCAAGCTGCTCGAAGGGCTGTGGGGCGCCGCCGAGGCCCCCGCGACGGCACGCAAGATACTGCAGAACGCGGTGCGGGCCCTGCGCGTCACGTTCGCCGGACTCCAGCGTGCCGACGCGCGCCCGCCGGCCCTGCTGACGTGCGCGCACGGCTACCAGCTCCAGGTCGCCCCGGAGCAGGTCGACATGTTCCGCTTCCACCGCAGGGCGCAGGCCGGGCGCGCCGAGCTGGCCGCCGG
This sequence comes from Streptomyces sp. NPDC102490, assembly GCF_044765285.1. NCBI lineage: Bacteria > Bacillati > Actinomycetota > Actinomycetes > Kitasatosporales > Streptomycetaceae > Streptomyces > Streptomyces sp. NPDC102490. The sequence continues at coordinate 9,302 of NZ_JBIWJU010000007.1, read as the reverse complement.
CCGGCCGGCCGCCGCGGCGGCGGCCTTGCGGGAGGCCCTCGCGCTGTGGCGCGGGCAGCCCCTGGCCGACCTGGTGGAGACCGGGCACTCCTGGGCGGAGCTGACCGCGCTCCAGCACGCCCGGCTGGACGCCATGGAGGACTACTACGAGGCCGAGCTGGCCAACGGCCGCCACCATGCCGTCCTCGGCCCGCTGGAGGCCATGACCGAGGCCGAACCGCTGCGCGAGCGGCCCGTCCACCAGCTGATGCTCGCCCTGTACCGCAGTGGCCGGCAGGCCGACGCGCTCGCCGCCTACCAGCGGCTGAGGGTGCGGCTGGCCGAGCAGCTCGGCCTGGAACCCGGGCGCGAGCTGCGCCAGTTGCAGCACGCGCTGCTGGTGCACGACCCCTCGCTCGCGGCGCCCGCCGGCCCCGCACGGTTGACACCGGGCGGCGGGTCCGAGGCCGGGTCCGGGGCCGGGCGGCAGGAACCGGAACGCGGGCGGCCGGTGCTCCGGCCGGTCCAGCTGGTCCGCCCGTCCCCGGCTCCGGGCGGCGACCGGAGCAGCGTCAGCGCGCTGCTGGTACGCGTCGACTTCGGGTCGGCCGGCCGGTACACCGACGTGGGCGAGGCCCTGGAGCGCACGGCGGCGACCGTGCGCGAACAGGTGGAGCGGTTCGACGGGGTGATCGCCGGGTCGACCGGCTCGGTCATGCTGGCCCTGTTCCGCTCCGCCACGCTCCGGCACGGCGACGCCGGCCGGGCCGCGGAGCGCGCGGTGTCCGCGGCGCTGTCGCTGCGCACCCGGATCCCCTACGACGTACCGGGCGGCGAACGGCTCCGGTGGCGGATGGCGGTGTCGACGCGCGACGCCCCGGCCGCCCCGGGCGACGCCTCGCGTGAGCGGCCGCCGGTCGCCGGGGCCCAGCTCGTCGCCTGCGAGTCCCTGTTGCAGATCGCCGACGACGCGCAGATCGTGGTGTGCGACCGCACCCGGGAACTGACCGGCACCACCGTCCGGTACGCCCGCGAGGTCGGTTTCCGGCCACGGTGGACCGCTCAGGGGCGCGTGTTCGGTCCCTTCGCCCGGCCGGAATCCCACGACCGGGACCCCGAACTGGGCGTCCTCAACAGCCTGTTGGAGCGGGTGCGCCGACGCTCCCGACCCCACCTGGTCGTGGTGCAGAGCGCCCCCGGAGCGGGCAAGTCGAGCCTCCTCGCGGAATTCGAACGCCGGGTGGAGAACGCGGTGACCGTGCGCCTGGAATCCGGTGCTCCGATGACCACGCGTCGCGTCGCCCATCTCACCGGTCAGCTGCCGGTCGTGCTGCTCGCCGACGACCTGCACCTGGCCGACAACGCGGTGCTCCAGCTGGTCGAGGACCTGCTGGACTCGCCCGATCCGATGCCCCTGCTGGTGGTCGCCGCGGCCCGGCCGGAGCTGTTCCGCCGGCGCCCCGGCTGGGGCGCGGGGCAGTCGCACGCCAGCCGGATGACCCTGGAGCCGATCTCCCTCGACCCGCTCACCGAGGCGGCCCAGCAGCACGACCTGCCGAGTCTGTGCCAAGCGGCCGGATGACCTTCGACCCGTCCATTGGTCCGAGGGGCCAGATTCACCGCCCGGTCTGGGTTTCGTGGACCCGGCTCCCCACCACCCATGAACGCTTAACTGGCCAAGTTGAGTACTCGGCCCGAGGAGTGACGAGACGATGGAGAACGAGGGCAGGCTACGGAACTACCTCAAGCAGGCCGTTGGTGAGTTGCAGGACACGCGCGAGCGGCTGCACGAGCTGGAGCGGGCGGCCAGCGAACCGATCGCGATCGTCGCCATGGCGTGCCGGTTCCCCGGAGGCGTCGTCTCGCCCGAAGGGCTGTGGGACCTGGTGGCCGACGGCCGGGACGCGGTGGGCGCCTTCCCCACCGACCGCGGCTGGGACGTGGACGGCCGGTACGACCCCAACCCCGGGGTGCCCGGCACCTTCTACGCCCGCGGCGGCGGATTCCTCCACGACGCCGCCGAGTTCGACGCCGAGTTCTTCGGGATCTCACCGCGCGAGGCGCTGGCCATGGACCCGCAGCAGCGGCTGCTGCTGGAGACCTCCTGGGAGGCGCTGGAGCGCACCGGGATGGACCCGCAGTCGCTGCGGGGCAGCGAGACCGGGGTGTTCGTCGGTCTGATGGGCCACGGCGGCCAGCGCTACGGCGTCGGCGCCGAGGAGTCCGGCCAGGGCGGCGACGGGTTCGGCGGAACCGGCAGCGCGGCCAGCGTCGCCTCCGGCCGGATCGCGTACCTGCTCGGCCTGGAGGGCCCCGCGCTCACCGTCGACACGGCCTGCTCCTCGTCCCTGGTGACGATGCACCTGGCGAGCCGGGCGCTGCGGGCGGGCGAGTGCTCGCTGGCGCTGGCCGGCGGCGCGGCCGTGATGCCCACCCTGGACACCTTCATCGAGTTCTCCCGCCAGCGCGGGCTCGCCGCCGACGGCCGCTGCAAGGCGTTCTCCGCCCAGGCGGACGGCACCGGCTGGGCCGAGGGCGCCGGCATGGTGGTGCTGGAGCGGCTCTCCGACGCCCAGCGGCTCGGACACCCGGTGCTCGCCGTGATCCGCGGCAGCGCCGTCAACTCCGACGGCGCCTCCAACGGCCTCACCGCGCCCAACGGCCCCGCCCAGCAGCGCGTCATCCGCCGAGCCCTGGCCGACGCCGGGCTCGCGCCGTCCGAGGTGGACGTCGTCGACGCGCACGGCACCGGCACCCGCCTCGGCGACCCGATCGAGGCACAGGCCCTGCTCGCCACCTACGGCCGGGAACGGCCCGCGGACCAGCCGCTGTGGCTGGGCTCGCTGAAGTCCAACATCGGCCACACCCAGGCCGCCGCCGGGGCCGGCGGCGTCATCAAGATGGTGATGGCCCTCCGGCACGGCCTGCTGCCCAAGACGCTGCACGCCGAGGAGCCGACACCCGCGGTGGACTGGGAGTCGGGCGCCGTGGAGCTGCTGACCGAGGCGCGCGCCTGGCCCCGGAGCGAGCGCCCGCGCCGCGGCGCGGTCTCCGCCTTCGGGATCAGCGGCACCAACGCACACGTGATCATCGAGGAGGCGCCGCAGACCGCCGAGGCCGAGCAGACCCCCGCCGCACCGGCCGCGCACGGCGTGCCGCTGCTGCTGTCCGCCGCCTCCCCGGAGGCGCTCGCCGACCGGGCGCGGCAGCTGCACGCCCACATGAGCGCCCACCCCGACGCCCCCGTGGCCGCGGCGCTCGCCACCCGCGCGCCCAAGCTGGCCCACCGCGCCGCGGTGACCGGCGACGACCCCATGGCGGGACTCCTCGCGCTCGCCGACGGCCGGCCCGCCCCCCAGGTCCTGCCCGGCGTCGCCCGCCCGCGCGGCAGAACGGTGTTCGTGTTCCCCGGCCAGGGCGCGCAGTGGTCCGGCATGGCCCTCGGCCTGTACCGGGACTCGGACGTCTTCCGCGCCCAGCTGGACGCCTGCGCCGAAGCCCTCGCCCCGCACGTCGACTGGAACCTCCTGGACGAACTCGCCGGCCCGCTCGAACGGGTCGACGTGGTCCAGCCCGCCCTGTGGGCCGTCATGATCTCGGTCGCCGCGCTGTGGCAGCACCACGGCGTGACCCCCGACGCGGTGCTGGGCCACTCCCAGGGCGAGATCGCCGCCGCGTACGTCGCCGGCGCGCTGTCCCTGGAGGACTCCGCGGCCGTCGTCGCCCTGCGCAGCAAGGCCATCACCCGGCTCGCCGGGACCGGAGGCATGGCGTCCGTCCAGCTCTCCGCGGCCGGCACCGCGCAGCGCATCGAGCGCTACGACGGCGCGGTGGAGATCGCCGCGGTCAACGGGCCCGGCAGCACGGTCGTCTCGGGCACGCCCGCCGACCTGGCCGACCTCGTGGCGTCCTGCGAGGCGGACGGGGTCCGCGCCCGGATCATCCCGGTGGACTACGCCTCGCACTCGGCGCACGTCGAGGCGCTGCGGGACGAGATCACCACCGCGCTGGCCGGGATCCGGCCGCGCCCCACCACGGTCCCCTTCCACTCGACGGTCACCGACGAGCTGGTGGCCGGTCCCGAACTGGACGCCGAGTACTGGGTCCGCAACCTGCGCCGGACCGTCGCCTTCGCCGACGGCACCCGCAGCCTGCTCGACCAGGGCCACCGCACCTTCGTCGAGGTCAGCGCACACCCCGTCCTCACCACCGCGATCGCCGCGACGGCCGAGGAGGCGGAGACGGAGGTCGTCGTTCTGGAGTCGCTGCGCCGCGACGACGGCGGCCCGGAGCGCTGGCACACCGCACTGGCCAAGGCGTTCGTGACCGGCGTCGACGTCGACTGGCACGTCGAGCCCGCCATGGCGGACCTGCCCACCCACCCGTTCCAGCGTCGCCGCTACTGGCTCCAGGAGCCCGCACCCGCCGGTGACGCCACCTCCCTGGGCCTGCGCAGCGCGGACCATCCGCTGCTCGGCGCGGTGGTGCGCACGGCGGACGCGGACACGCTCCTGCTCACCGGGCGGCTCTCCCGGACCGCGCAGCCCTGGCTGTCCGACCACGGGGTCGGCGAGTCGGTGATCCTGCCCGGCACCGCGCTGGTCGAACTCGCCCTGCACGCCGGCGACCAGGTCGGCTGCGGCCGGCTCGCCGAGCTGACCATGCAGACACCGGTCGCCCTCGACGGCGACCTCGACCTCCAGGTGGTGATCGGCCCGGCCACCGCCGACGGACGCCCGGTGAGCGTGTACACCAGCCCGAGCGGCCTGGAGGAGTGGACCCGGCACGCCGAGGGCCTGCTGAGCGCCGAGGAGTCCGAGGACCCCGGCACGCTCACCGAGTGGCCGCCGCCGGGCACCGTCGTCGTACCGGTGGAGGGGTTCTACGAGTCCCTCGCCGAGCGCGGCTACACCTACGGCCCCGCCTTCCGCGGCGTGCGCGCCGCCTGGCAGGACGGCGACGTGCTCTACGCCTCGGTCGAACTGCCCGAGGGCCAGGACGTCGCCGGCTTCGGAGTGCACCCGGCGCTGCTGGACGCCTCGCTGCACGCGGCCGGTCTCACCGGGCCGGACGGCCTGCGCATACCGTTCGGCTGGACCGACGTACGGCTGCACGCCACCGGCGCCCGGACGGTCCGGGTACGCCTGTCCCCGGCCGGTCCGGACACCGTCTCCGTGCTGGTGGCCGACGACTCCGGCCAGGCCGTGGCCTCGGTGGGGGCACTGGCCCTGCGGCCGGTGGACGCGGGCGCGCTCGGACGGCCCCGTACGGACCTCTCGGCGCTCTTCGGCCTGGACCTGCTGCCGGTCGAGCTGCCGCAGGCGCCCCCGGAGCCGGACTGGATCACGCTGGCGCCCGACGGCCTCGACCGCCCCGCCGCGCCGCGGACGGTGAGCGCCGCGCTGTGGACCTGCCCCACCGGCGAGCTGGAGGACGTCGTCGCCCGGACGCTGGACGTCGTACGCGCCTGGCTCGCGGACGAGAGCGTGGCCGACGTCCCGCTCGTCGTGCTCACCCGGGCGGACGAGCTGACGCACCGCGCGGTCACCGGGCTGCTGCGCACCGCGCGCAGCGAACACCCCGGCCGGATCCGCCACATCGACGCCGACGACCGCGCGGACACCCGTGCCGCGCTGCCCGCCGCGATCGCCGCGGGCCACCCCGAACTGGCCGTCCGGGCGGGACTGGCCGCGGTACCGCGGCTTGCCCGCGCCGCCGCGTCGCCCGCGCTGACCGCACCGGCCGACCAGCCCTGGCGGCTGTCCCTCACCTACCGCGGCGACCTCGACGGCCTGGCGCTCGAAGCCTGCCCCGAGGTGCTGCGACCCCTGGCACCCGGCGAGGTCCGGGTCGCCGTCCGCGCCGGCGGCCTGAACTTCAAGGCGGTGCTGCTGGAACTCGGCATGGTCGCACCCGACGAGTGGTCCTCCCTCGGCGAGGGCGCCGGAGTCGTCCTGGACGTCGGCCCGGAGGTCACCGGGCTGGCCCCGGGCGACCGGGTGATGGGCCTGTTCACCGGCGGCCTCGGCTCCGTCACCATCTCCGACCGCAGGCTGGTCGTCCGGATGCCCGAGCGGCTGTCGTTCGCGCAGGCCGCCGGAGTGCCGGTGGTCTACCTGACGGCGTACTACGGACTCGCCGACCTGGGCGGGCTCACGGCGGGCGAGTCGCTGCTGTTGCACGCCGCGACCGGCGGCATGGGCTTCGCGGCCCTGCAACTGGCCCGGCACTGGGGCGTTGAGGTGTTCGGCACCGCCAGCGCCGGAAAGCGGGACGTGCTGCGCGCCTGGGGCTTCGACGACGACCACCTCGCCGACTCCCGCAGCCTCGGCTACGCCGCCCACTTCGCGAACGCCACCGGCGGCCGGGGCGTCGACGTGGTGCTCAACTCGCTGGCCCGGGAACACGTCGAGGAGTCGCTGGCCCTGCTGCCGCGCGGCGGACGGTTCATCGAGATGGGCAAGACCGACATCCGCGACCCCGAGGAGATCGCCGAGCGGCACCCCGGGGTGCGCTACCGGGCCTTCGACGTGATGGAGGCCGGATTCGACCGCCTCGGCGAGATACTGGAGGAGATCCGCGTCCTGTTCGATCAGGGCGCGCTGCGGCCGATGCCGCTCACCACGTACAGCGTCCACCGCGCGCCCGAGGCGTTCCGCCACCTCAGCCAGGCCCGGCACATCGGCAAGATCGTGCTGACGGTGCCCGCGCCCCTCGACCCCGCGGGAACGGTGCTGATCACCGGCGGGACCGGTGTGCTCGGCGGCCTCGTGGCCCGGCACCTGGTCGCCGAGCACGGCGTACGACGGCTGCTGCTGACCAGCCGTGGCGGCCCGGCCGCCGAGGGCGCCGCCGAACTGGCCGCGGAACTGCGCGCCCTGGGCGCCGAGGTGTCGGTCGAGGCGTGCGACGTCACCGACCGCGCCGCCCTGGCCGCGCTGATCGCCGCCGCACCGCCGCTGACCGGGGTGGTGCACGCGGCCGGAGCACTGTCCGACGGCGTGCTGGAGGCGCTGACCCGGGAGGACCTCGACACCGTGCTGCGGACCAAGGCGCGGTCGGCGTGGCACCTGCACGAACTGACCCGGGACCAGGACCTGTCGCTGTTCGTGCTCTTCTCCTCGGCGGCGGGCGTCCTGGGCAACGCGGGCCAGGGCGGATACGCCGCGGCCAACGCCTACCTCGACGGCCTCGCCGAGCACCGGCGTGACGAAGGGCTGCCGGCCCTGTCCATCGCGTGGGGCCTGTGGGAGCGGGTCAGCGCGATGACCGGCCACCTCAGCGGCACCGACCGGGAACGGCTGGCCCGGATGGGCCTGGACGCCATCGGCGACGAGCAGGGCCTCGCCCTGTTCGACGCCGCGCTCGGCACACACCGGGCGACGGTGACGGCGGTGCCGGTCGACGTGGCGCGCCTGCGGCGCGGCGGCACCCCTGTGCCCGACGTGCTGTCGGCGCTCGACCCGGGCACACCGGCGGTCCGGCGCCGGGTCGCGGCGGCGGCGAGTGCCACCGCCACCCAGGCGGCCCGCCTGGTGGAACTGCCCGCCCGGCAGCGCCGCAAGGAACTGCTGCACCTCGTCCAGGAGTCCGCGGCACTGGTCCTCGGCCACAGCGAGGCCACGGCCGTCGACGAGGAGAGCGCCTTCAAGGAACTCGGATTCGACTCGCTCACGGCGGTGGAGCTGCGCAACCGGCTCGGCAACGCCACCGAGCTGCGGCTGCCGCCCACGGTCGTCTTCGACCACCCGACACCGGCCGAACTCGCCGCGTACCTGGACGAACTGCTGGTGCCGACCGAGGAGACGAGCGTGCGGTCGGTCGTGGCCGAACTGGACCGGCTCGTCGTCGCCGACCTGGAGGACGGCGAACGCGGTCTGCTCACCCGGCAGCTGGAGGAAGTGCTGCGCCGCCTCGTCCCGTCCGGCGACGAGGGCGGGGAGCGGGACCTGAGCGCGGCGTCCGACGACGAACTCTTCGACTTCATCGACGGCGAACTCGACACCGCGTGATCCCAGCCGACCGCGCGATCTGCCCGTACGAACGAAAGGGGGCCCCGGGATGTCCAATGAGCAGAAGCTTCGGGAGTATCTGAGGCGTGTCACGACCGACCTTCAGCGTGCGCAGCAGAAGCTGCGCGACGCGGAGGCCGTCGCACGGGAGCCGATCGCGATCGTCGGCATGGCCGGCCGCTTCCCGGGCGACGCCCGCACGCCCGACGAACTGTGGGAGCTGGTCCGCGACGGCCGGGACGCCCTCAGCGACTTCCCGACCGACCGCGGCTGGGACATCGACCGGCTGAGCGACCCCGACCCCGCCACGCCCGGCACCACCTACCTCACCCGGGGCGGGTTCCTGTCCGACGCCACCGGCTTCGACGCCGAGTTCTTCGGCATCTCGCCGCGGGAGGCCGCGGCGATGGACCCGCAGCAGCGGCTGCTCCTGGAGGCCTCCTGGGAGGCGCTGGAGAGCGCCCGCCTGGACCCGGCCTCGCTGCGCGGCAGCGACACCGGTGTGTTCGTCGGCGTGATCCCGCAGGAGTACATGCCCCGACCGGGTGAGACACCCGACCTGGAGGGCTTCGTCCTCACCGGCGGCACCACCAGTGTCGCGTCGGGCCGCATCTCCTACGCGCTGGGCCTGCTGGGCCCGACGATGACGCTGGACACCGCCTGCTCCTCGTCCCTGGTGGCGATCCACCTCGCGGAGCAGGCCCTGCGCGGCGGGGAGTGCGAGATCGCGCTGGCGGGCGGCGTCACGGTGATGTCCGGCCCCAGCGTGTTCGTGGAGTTCTCCCGGCAGCGCGGCCTCGCGGGCGACGGCCGCTGCAAGGCCTACTCGGCGGCGGCGGACGGCACCGGCTTCTCCGAGGGCGTGGGCATGCTCGCGCTGGCGCGGCTGTCGGTGGCACGCGAGCGGGGCCTGCCGGTGCTGGCCGTGGTCCGGGGCAGCGCGGTGAACTCCGACGGTGCCTCCAACGGGCTGACGGCGCCGAGCGGTCCCTCGCAGCAGCGGGTGATCCGGCAGGCGCTGGCCAGTGCGGGGCTGTCCCCGGCCGAGGTCGACGTCGTCGAGGGCCACGGCACCGGCACGCGGCTGGGCGACCCGATCGAGGCCCAGGCCCTGCTGGCCACGTACGGCCAGGCGCGCTCGGAGGACGCGGACCAGGAACCGCTGCTGCTGGGGTCGTTGAAGTCGAACATCGGTCATACGCAGGGTGCGGCGGGCGTGGCCGGGGTCATCAAGATGGTGCTGGCGATGCGGCACGGGGTGGTGCCGCGGACGTTGCATGTGGATGAGCCGACGCCGGCGGTGGACTGGTC
>NZ_JBIWJU010000006.1:423630-565020 GCF_044765285.1 Streptomyces sp. NPDC102490 | reverse complement strand
GGTTACATTTCGAACCCGGAAGCTAAGCCTTACAGCGCCGATGGTACTGCAGGGGGGACCCTGTGGGAGAGTAGGACGCCGCCGAACAATCATTGCGAGGAAACCCCGCACCGGAAACGGTGCGGGGTTTTCTGCGTTCACCCCCTATTTCCTAACCGACCAGTTTCCTAGCCGACCAGTTTTGTCTCGTAGGCCAGGATGACCGCCTGGACCCGGTCCCTCGAACCCGTCTTGGCCAGGATGCGGCCGACGTGGGTCTTCACCGTCGACTCGGCGAGGTGGAGGCGCTCGGCTATCTCCGTGTTGGTCCAGCCCTGGCCCATGACCCGCAGGATTTCGGTCTCCCGGTCCGTGAGGGCGCTCAGGCGCGGGTCGGGGGAGCCGGTCGGGCTCGGCTGCGTGGTGGCGGCCGGGAGATGGTGGACGTAGGCGTCGAGCAGGCGGCGGGTCAGGCTCGGGGCGACCACCGCGTCGCCCGTGGCCACCGCGCGGATGCCGGAGAGCAGCTCCTCCGGCTGGGCGTCCTTGACGAGGAAACCGGAGGCGCCGGCGCGCAGGCCGGAGTAGGCGTACTCGTCCAGGTCGAAGGTGGTGAGGATGAGAACGCGGGTGCGGCCGCCGCTCGCCACGATGCGGCGGGTCGCCTCGATGCCGTCCAGGCCGGGCATGCGGACGTCCATGAGGACGACGTCGGGGTGGAGTTCGGCCGCCATCCGGGTCGCTTCGGCGCCGTTGGCCGCCTCGCCCACGACCGTCATGTCGTCCTGGCTCTCCAGGAGCATGCGGAAGCCGAAGCGCTGGAGGGGCTGGTCGTCGGCGATGAGGACGGTGGTCACTGCGGGGGTTCCTCCGGTAGGTGCAGATGGACGCGCCAGCCCCGCTCGGGCGCCGGGCGTGGGCCAGCCTCAAGTGTGCCCCCGTACAGGGAGGTTCGTTCGCGCATCCCGGGCAGGCCGCGGCCGCCGGAGAGGGCGGGGGACGGGAGCGGGGCCGTTCGTCCCGTGTCGGTGACGGTAAGGGTGACGGCGCCGCCCGGCTCGTAGGAGAGGTCGATGTGGGCGGTGGCGTCGGGGCCGGCGTGCTTGAGGGTGTTGGTGAGGGCTTCCTGGATGACGCGGTAGAGCGTGAGCTGGCGGCCCTCGGGGAGTGCGGGCTCCCCCTTGACGGTGGTGCGGACGGGGAGTCCGGCCCGGCGGACGCCGTCGAGGAGGCGGTCGAGGTCGGTGAGGGCGGGCTGCGGGGCCAGTTCGGGGGCCGTGCCGGTGCCGTCCTGGTCGTCGTCGCGCAGGACGTCCAGGAGGCGGCGGAGTTCGCCGAGGGCCTGGCGGCTGGTGGTGCCGATGGCGTCGAGGGCCTGGGCGGCCCGGTCGGGGGACTTGGCGGCGGCGTACCGGCCGCCGTCGGCGAGGCCGGTGATGACGGAGAGGTTGTGGCCGATGATGTCGTGCATCTCCCGGGCTATGCGCGCGCGTTCGGCCGCGGCGGCGAGCCTGACCTGCTGGTCGCGTTCGGTCTCCAGGCGGCGGGCGCGGTCCTCGAGGACCTCGGTGTGGTCGCGCCGGGCACGGACGGTGATGCCGATGAGGGCGGCCACGCCGATGGAGAGGAACTGCGAGCCGACCTGCTGGTTCCAGGAGCCCGCGCTGTCCCCGTAGCGGGCGGCCGTGACGCAGGTCGGGGCGATGACCACGGCCACCACCCACCAGACGTTGCGCAGCGGCAGACGCAGCGCGACGTGGTGGACGACGAGGAGCTGGAGCAGGGCGGCCTGGAGCGTGGCGCCGGACCAGGCACTCACCAGTGCCGCGGGCAGGGTGGCGAGGAGGGCTGCCCGGGGATGGCTGCGGCGCCAGAGGACGGGCACGGAGAGGGCGAGGCTGAGCACGAGGACGAGACCGACGGGAACGCCGGGGTCGTGGGCGACGTTGCGCCAGCCGCCGCCGGTGGCGTCGATCAGCGCGGCCAGCACCCAGAAGCCGGTGAGGAGGAGGTCCCACACCAGCGGATGGCGGTGGTCGAAGGCGCGGAGCCGCCGGTTGACGCGCTGGACGTACTCGGTGAGTGGTTCGGCGGCCCGGTGTTCCGGCACCGGCTTCACGGGCTCCATCCGACCATGGTCGGGGATCGGAGCGCGCCGGGCGTCCGCCCGGGGGCCGTATATGAGGTGAGGGGGCTGGTACCCGAGTACTACGGTGGCCCGCATGAGTGCCTCGGTCCCCGGTGACTATGTGATCCGCGTCGTCCGCGCCGACGAATGGCCCGCGGTGAAGGAACTGCGGCTGCGGGCGCTGCGGGACCCGGTCGCGGACCTCGCGTACCTGGAGACGTACGACGACGCGGCCGCGCGGCCCGACTCCTTCTGGCGGGAGCGGGCGGCCAAGGGCGCCGAAGGGGCTGCCGGGGCGCAGCAGTTCGTAGCCGTGGGGCCCGGCGACCGATGGCTCGGCACGCTGACCGTGATCGTGGAGGAGGCCGGGACGACGGACTGGGCCGGGTTCCCGGTGGAGCGGCGGCAGGGGCACGTCGTCGGGGTGTTCGTACGGCCCGAGTGGCGGGGGAGCGGGCTGACCAAGGCGCTGTTCGACGCCGGTCTCGCGTGGGCGTGGGCGCATGGTCTGGAGCGGGTGCGGCTCATCGTGCATCCGGACAACGGGCGGGCGCGGGGCGCCTACGCCAAGGCCGGGTTCGTGCCGAGCGGGCGGACGGTGCCGCTGGTGGGCGGGCCCGGCGACCACGAGCTGGAGTACGTGCTCGAGCGCTGACCCGCCCCCGTGCTCGGGTCAGACGGGGAGTTCGTCGTGGGGCCAGCGGGCGCGGCCCTGCTCGCGGGAGCGGAGCAGGGCCAGGGTCGGCATGCCGAGGTCCGTTCCCGTGGCCAGCAGCTCCGGGAGCTGGGGGAGCGGGGCCACGGCCGCGACGTCGTCCAGGACGAGGGTCATTGGTGGGTCGAGGCGACCGGAGGATGACCGTTCGGCCATGCGCCGGCCGCGCTCGACCACGCTGGAGACGAGCGCCGTCAGCAGCGGCATCGCGCCCGGGCTCGTGCGGGGGTCCTCAATGGATTCACCCACCACGTAAAGGGTTCCCTGTTCGTGGACGAAGGAATCCAAGGCGAGGGCATCATTTCGGTGGGGGGTGCACGCCTCGCGGATGTTGACCGTGGACAGCGCGGCCAGGGCCCGGGCGGTCAGCTGCTGGGCCATGTCCCGGCGCTCGGGGTGGGCAGTCAGGGACCCTTCGAGTTCTCCCGCGGAACCGGGGGCGGCCTTGGGGTGGGTGCGCAGGATGCGGACGGCGTCCTGGACCTGGAGGCCCTGCGACCAGCGGTGGACGTGGCGGACGGTGCGGCCGTCGATGGCGGCGGCGTGGAGGTAGCTGCGCAGCAGCAGTTCGGCCGTGTCGCCGACCGCCTGGTCGAGGCGGGCGGTGGGGCGGACCGGTGCGAGCAGGGCGGCGGCCCTGGCGGTGGCCGTCGGTCTGTCCTCGCAGCCCGCGGTGGGGGACCAGTGGAAGCGGGCCGGGGTGTCGCAGAGGTGGTTCGGGTCGTAGAGGTGGGTGGGGCCGAGTTTGGCGCGGGCGTCCTTGGTCTCCGACCAGAGGGCGGGGTTGGAGGTGAGGACGAGGGCGGCGCCGTCTGCGTCCCGCAGGGCCTCGGTTGCGGTGGTGTGGCGGCTTTCCCGTGGGCCGTAGTGCACCGCGCCTTCGGCGCGGTGGGTTTCCCACCCGCCCACGCGTTTGCCCTGGAACGGAGAAGTTGAGGGCTCGGGCTCCGGAGCCGGGGTCTGTTGCGGCGCTCTGGGGGTGGGCACCTCGTGCAGCGGAGCCTCCTGGACCGGCGTCTCGTGTACCAGCGTCTCCTGTACCGGAGCCGGAGTCGGCACCGGCTCCTCACGCCTCCGCTGCCGTACCGCACGCCATCGCGCCAGCGTGCCCATCACGAACACCGTCAGTACCACCAGCACCATCAGCTGGCCGATGAACAGGCCCCAGAACAGCCCGTATCCGGAGAGGTCCGTCCGAGGGGCGTCCGGCCAGGCGCCGGGGAGGTCGTGGGGCTGGGCGATCAGCTCGCGCATGGCCTGCGGGGTACCGGTGAAACTGACGCCGGCGGGCCAGGAGCCGTGGGCGAACAGGGCGGACAGGCCGGTCGCCGTCCACACCAGCAGGGACATGCCGAGGATGAAGGCCAGGAGGCCGATCAGCAGGCCGTCGGGGATGCCGCCCTGGGCCGGCCGCTGGTCGCGGCGGTCGTCCGGTCTCATGCGTCCGGTGCCTCTCCGTTTCTCGTCCTACGCCACCGTCGATTCCGACGAGTCGCCGATGTGCTGCTCCATGAACGCCGCCGCCCGCTCCTCCGCCTCCAGCTCCGCGGCGCGCAGCGCGTCGTCGGTCGTGTCGACGGAGGACTCGGTCATCGCGCGGTCGGTGAAGACCAGGGGGCGTTCGGTCTCGGTGATCAGGTGTTTGACCACCTGGACGTTGCCGTTGACGTCCCACACCGCGATGCCGGGGGTGAGGGAGGGAATGATCTCCACCGCCCAGCGGGGCAGGCCGAGGACGCGTCCGGTGGCCCGTGCCTCGTCGGCCTTCTGGGCGTAGATGGTGCGGGTGGAGGCCATCTTGAGGATGGCCGCGGCCTCCCTGGCGGCCGCCCCGTCGACGACGTCCGACAGGTGGTGCACCACCGCCACGAACGACAGACCCAGCCGGCGCCCGAACTTCAGCAGCCGCTGGAACAGCTGTGCCACGAACGGGCTGTTGATGATGTGCCAGGCCTCCTCGACCAGGAAGATGCGCTTCTTCCGGTCGGGCCGGATCCAGGTGTGCTCCAGCCACACGCCCACGATGGCCATGAGGATGGGCATGGCGATGGAGTTGCGGTCGATGTGGGAGAGGTCGAAGACGATGAGCGGCGCGTCGAGGTCGATGCCGACCGTCGTCGGACCGTCGAACATGCCGCGCAGGTCACCGTCGACGAGGCGGTCCAGGACCAGCGCCACGTCGAGACCCCAGGCCCGCACGTCGTCTATGGCGACGTTCATCGCCTCGGCGGACTCCGGCTCGGGGTGGCGGAGCCGCTCGACGATGTCGGTGAGGACCGGCTGGCGTTCGACGATGGTCTCGTTGACGTAGGCGTGCGCGACCTTGAGCGCGAAGCCGGAGCGCTCGTCCAGGCCGTGGCCCATGGCGACCTCGATGATCGTCCGGAGCAGCGCGAGCTGGCCCGTCGTCGTGATCGCCGGGTCGAGCGGGTTGAGCCGGATGCCGTGGTCCAGGGCGGCCATCGGGTCGAGGCGGATGGGAGTTATGCCCAGCTCCTCGGCGATGAGGTTCCACTCGCCGACGCCGTCCTCGCCCTGGGCGTCCAGGACGACGACCTGGCGGTCGCGGAAGCGGAGCTGGCGCAGGACGTACGTCTTCTCCAGGGCCGACTTGCCGTTGCCGGACTCGCCCAGCACCAGCCAGTGCGGGGCGGGGAGCTGCTGGCCGTACAGCTGGAAGGGGTCGTAGATGTAGCCCTTGCCGGAGTAGACCTCGCGGCCGATGATCACGCCGGAGTCGCCGAGACCGGGGGCGGCCGTGGGCAGGTAGACGGCCTGGGCCTGGCCGGTGGACGTGCGCACGGGGAGGCGGGTCGTCTCCACCTTCCCGAAGAGGAAGGACGTGAAGGCGTCGGTGAGGACGGTCAGCGGGTCCCGCATCAGGCTCAGCCCCTACCTTCGGATGCCGGTGGCGAACGGAAGAGTGTTCACGAAGGCGCGATGGTGCTCACGGTCGCACCACTCCAGTTTCAGGTACGACTTTCCGGCCGAGGCCCTTATCGTCCGCTTGTCGCGGGCCAGCGCCTCGGGGTTGCGTGAGGAGACGGTGATGTAGCCGACCAGGTTGACGCCGGCCGCGCCGCTGGCGAGGTCCTCGCCGCGCTGGTCGAGGCGGCCGTGGGCGGCGATGTCGCGGGGGTCCACGGTGCGGTTCATCTTGGCGGCGCGGGACGCCTCGGCGTCGTCGTTCGTCTTCTCGGTCAGCATCCGCTCGATGGCGACCTCGGTGGGTTCGAGGTCCATGGTGACGGCGACGGTGCGGATGACGTCCGGGGTGTGGACGAGGAGCGGGGCCAGGAAGTTGACGCCCACCGGCGTCATCGGCCACTCCTTGATCCAGGCGGTGGCGTGGCACCAGGGAGCCCGGGTGGCGGACTCGCGGGTCTTGGCCTGGAGGTAGGTGGGCTCCATGGCGTCCAGCTCGGCCGGCCAGGCGTTGCGCTTGGTCATCGCCTGGATGTGGTCGATCGGGTGGTCCGGGTCGTACATGGCGTGGATCAGGGAGGCGAGGCGGCCCTGGCCCAGCGGCTGGCGGACGCGGATGTCGGCTTCCTGGAGGCGGGAGCAGATGTCGGTCAGCTCGCGCGCCATCACGACCGCGAGACCGGCGTCCCGGTCCAGCTTGCGTCCGCTGTGCGGCCGGGCGGCGCGGGCCATGGTGTGCGCCTCGGCGGCCAGCTCGCGGTTGTAGTGCATGCAGGCGATCAGATAGGCGCGGTGCTGCTCGCTGCTGGTGGACACCATCGACTGGAGCTGGTCGTACGACTGTTGCAGCCAGGCCGGTGACCTGCCGTCGCCGCGCTGGGCGACGTCCTTGGCGTGCGCGTCGGGGTCGGCCGGGAGCGTGCGGGCGAGCATCTGGATGCGGGTGACGAAGCCGTCGCCGTTGGCCACGTGCTTGAGCAGGGTGCCGAAGCGGTCGACCAGGGCCTCCTGGTCCTCGGAGTCGCGCAGGCCGACGCCGGGGCCCTCGATCTCGATGGCGGCCGTGACGGTCTTGCGGTCGGCGTGCAGCAGTACGGCGATCTCGTCGGGCCCGAAGGGCGCCGCCAGCCAGGAGATGCGGCCGATGCCGGGCGGCGGGCCGACCTCGATCTCCTGGCCGTCGATCCTGGTACCGGCCTCGATGGCACCGGAGCGGTAGGTGGTGCCCTTGCGGAGCGTGCGCTTGTAGCTTCGGTTGATCTCGAACCACCGGTAGAACGTCCGGTGGTTGTACGGCACGTAGACCGCCGCCAGCGCGAGCATCGGGAAGCCGGCGAGCAGCACGATGCGCAGGCTCAGGACGGGGACGAGGAGCCCGCACATCATGCCGAGGAACGCGCCCGCGACGATCAGCGCGATCTCTCCGGTCTCGCGGTTGCGGCCGACGATCGCGTTCGGCCGGGCGCGGCCGATCAGATACGTACGGCGGGGCGTGACCGTGTGGGACACGTGGGACTCGGTCGTCAACGCCCGTCACCTCCTGTGCTCTTGCTGTTGCGGGTGTTGCTTGCGTGCGGGGTGTTCACCGGGTTGCCGGAGCGCGGTGCGGGTGCGGCGGAGGGGACATTTCCGCCGCCGCCGTTCGAGGGGCGCGAGCTGTGCGCGGCGACGCCGCCGGAGGCGGGGTTCGAGGGGCGGGCGGCGGCGGAGGACGAGGACGGTCCGCCGCCGCTGTCGCCGTTGTTGCGGCTGCTGTGGGTCCTGATGCCCTGGGCGACGAGGTTCGCCGGGGAGCTGATCACCGCGGCGGCCTTGCCCTCGGCGCCCTGCATGATGCGGTTGTTGCGGCCGTTGGCGATCTCGTCGCCGAAGCCGGGGACGAAGCGGTAGATCATCGCGGAGGCGAAGATCGCGAGCAGGATGATGGCGAGGCCGGACACGATGGCGGCGACGGAGTCGGGCCCGTCCTCCGTGGTCAGCGCGCCCGCGAGGCCCAGCACGATGACGATCACGGGCTTGACCATGATCACGGCGATCATGATGCCGGCCCAGCGGCGGACGTGGCCCCACAGGTTCTTGTCGACCAGGCCGGCGTAGACGACGACGCCGAGCAGGGCGCCGACGTAGAGCAGGACGGCGCGCAGGTACAGCTCCAGGTAGAGGACGCCCGCGGCGACGATCGACACGAACGACACCAGGATCAGCATGATCGGGCCGCCGCCGATGTCGTTGCCCTGCTTCAGCGCCTCGGAGAAGGTGCCGAAGAAGGTGTCCGTCTGGTCGCCGGTGCCCTTGGCCAGGACCTCGGTCACGGCGTCGGTGGCCGACACGACCGTGTACAGGATCAACGGCGTGAAGGCCGACGCCAGGACGGTGAGCCAGAGGAACCCGACGGCCTCGGAGAGCGCGGTGGTGAGCGGGACGCCGCGGACGGCGCGCTTGGCCACCGCGAGCAGCCAGAGGATCAGGGTCAGGAAGGCGGAGGCCGCGAAGACGACGGCGTACTGCTTGAGGAAGGTGTCGTTCGTGAAGTCGACGTCGGCGGTGCTCTTCACGGCGTCGCTGAGCGTGTCGACGGTCCAGGCGGCGGCGTCGGCACAGCCCTTGGCGAGGGAGGAGAGGGGGTCGAGGGTGTCGGGGACGCTGTTCGGGGTGGTCCCCCCACCACCCCCGGAGCCCCCGCCTTCGCCTCGTTCGCAGTAGTCCTTGGCGGGGCCCACGATGAGGTCGCAGTTGTCGTCCGACGGAGCCGGTGACGGAGTGGGTGCCGCGGCGGCCCGCGTGGCGAACAGCACGAGCGCGGTCTGTACGGCGGTCAAGGCGGCGGCGGCCTTGAGTACGCGGCGCTGATCAGCGGGCATACGTGAACCCTCCGTACTCCTGGACGGCCTTGGACATCTCGTCGGCGCTGGAGGCCTTGTTGTCGCCCGGGACTGGCGCCGGGCCGTCCTTCTGGGAGAAGGACTCGACCTTCCAGTCGCTGTCCACCCAGCGCAGCTTCAGGGTCATGGTGAACCAGTCACTGCTGACGGGGGTGGTGGTCTTCTCACCCGCTGTGCCGAACACACCCGTGCACCAGACGTCCACGGTCGCGCTCGTGTCGGAGTACTGCGTGGCCTTGGTCCCGATCGGCATGGTGCGCGAGACATAGGTGTTGCCACCTGTGGCGTTGCCGTTCTTGTCCAGGCCGATGCTGCTGAGGAACTCTTCGCTGTAGACCTTCTGGAACTTGGCGGCGAGAGCGGCCTGCTTGTCGGCCACGAAGACCCGCCGCACGATCTCGTCCCGCTGGGCGGGCTTGAGGATCTCGGCCGAGACGAGAGTCACCGCGTAATTCGCCGCCGCGCTCTGCGCCCCCTGCTCGTCGTGGGCGAAGCCGGACTGGACCGGGCGGGTTCCCGAGGGGGCTGTCGCCGATGTCTTCGGCTTGTCGCCGTCGCCCCCCGCGGATGCGGAATCGTCTCCTCCACGGTTCGCGAAGGCGATCGCGGCGATGAGCAGGACGACGACGCCGACCACGGTGACCAGGCTCCGCGAGGAGGAGCGGCCGCCGCGTCGGGGGCCGCCGTCCTCCTCCGGCAGCCGGAGCCGGGTCTGGCCGGCGCCGCCGTAATCGCCGGACGAGTGGTGATCGTCTCCGAGACTCATGCCGCGTACGCCCCCTCGACGTCGGGTCGGCCGTGTACGTACGACGGTAGCCGTGCTGGTTCCCGCTCGGGCGCGGTGTTATGACTCGACATCAGGGAAACGCAACCTCAGCCGGTTGGCACGACGGGCGGGTGGGATGGAGGGGGAGGAACCGTGGTGACGGGCTACACGGCCATCCCGTACACGATGGTGAACAGGGTGCCGAGCGAGCCGATGATGAACACGCCCGTCAGCCCCGCGACGATCAGGCCCTTGCCCTGCTCCGCGCTGAAGGTGTCCCGGAGCGCGGTGGCACCGATGCGCTGCTTGGCCGCGCCCCAGATGGCGATGCCGAGGCAGAGCAGGATGGCGACGGCCATCACCACCTCGATCAGCACCTTTGCCTCGTTGCCCAGGCTGCCGAAGGGGCCCCAGTCCGGAGCGATCCCCCCGATGATGGTGTTGATGTCTCCCTCGTCGGCCGCAAAGAGCATGTAAGTCACCGCCCCTGTTGGGTAGTTCCGCATCCTCTGCGGGCATGCAGAGGTCAAGCCTCATTGTCACCGACAATGACACCGTCGCATGTCGACTTGGCGCCATTGATTGGCGGGTTCCGTATGAATAGCTTGCCACCGTTCCGCGCCGGGCCCTGGCCGGGTGGTGCGGAACGGTGTGTAAAGAGTCGTATGGTCACTCTGTGTATCACGAGAGGTTACGCCGGGCAATGATGCGGGGCGCAACCTGTTACGTGGTTGCGTCGTTGTGCCCTTCTGCGGCGTGGCCGAATCAGCCCGGTATCACGGTGGGTGACTGACTTTCAGGTAGTCCGACATGGCCGGGAAACGTCACTGAACCGCGCGCCCATGGGGGATGGTTGGACCATGCGCAAGATGTGGGTCGGGGCCGGTGCCGCGGTCGCCCTGGGGATGGGCTTCGTGATGCTGCTCGTCGTCGGTGTCTACCTCGTCGCCGGCAATCTGGCCGGCGGTGCGGGGGGCGGAGCCAAGAAGCTCGCCAAGGGGAGCGTGCCCGCGGCGTACCAGCCGATCGTGCAGAAGTGGGGCAATCTCTGTCCCGCCATCAACCCGGCGCTGCTCGCCGCGCAGTTGTACCAGGAGAGCGGGTTCAACCCGAAGGCCCGGAGCGCGGCGGCGGCGCAGGGGATAGCGCAGTTCATTCCCGGGACGTGGGCCGTCCACGGTGTCGACGGCGACGGGGACGGGGACCGGGACGTGTGGGACCCGGCGGACGCGATTCCGTCGGCGGCGTCGTACGACTGCTCCCTCGCCTCGTACGTGAAGGACGTCCCCGGCGATCCCACCGAGAACATGCTGGCCTCCTACAACGCGGGGGCCTACGCGGTGATCAAGTACCAGGGTGTGCCGCCGTACAAGGAGACGCGGAACTACGTCAAGGTGATCACGACCCTGGAGAAGAGCTTCGCCGCGCCCACCACCCGGGTCGATCCGTCGGAGCAGGCCGCCGGGGCCATCGCCTACGCGCAGAAGAAGCTCGGTACGCCGTATCTGTGGGGCGGGACCGGGACGGCCGATCAGGGCGGGCGGTTCGACTGCTCGGGGTTGACCCAGGCGGCGTACGAGAGTGTGGGGATCGAGCTGCCGCGGGTCGCCAACGACCAGTACAACGCGGGGGCGCATCCCGGCCGGGACGAACTGCTGCCGGGAGACCTGGTGTTCTTCTCGGACGACCTGACCAACTCGCGGGCCATCCGGCACGTGGGGATCTACGTGGGCGGCGGGTACATGATCGACGCGCCGCGGACGGGTGCCGTGATCCGGTTCGACCCGATCGACACCCCCGACTACTTCGGGGCCACCCGGGTGACCGAGGATGGCGCGAAAGCGCTGCCCACCACGGTGTGAATGGGAGGGTGTGAACTCAGCGTGAAACCCTGCCCTGAGCTGCGGCGACGTGTTTCTCTTCGATAACGTCTGCGTGATCATTCAGTGGAGTGTGGAACGTATCAACGGGGGACGTGCGTTCCTGTTGACGTACGGCTGACCACGGGGGTGGCAGAAGAGGCGCGCGTCCGGTGCGCCGGAGGACATGACGAAGGGGCCGCAGCACCATGGCTGGACTCGCCGAATCCGGGTCGAACCCCGACGTCGAGCTGCTCTACGACATCAACGGCCTGGCCAAGGACGCGCCGCACTGGTTCGACCGGGTCATGGAGTTCGTCGGTGAGTACGGACTGCTGTTCGCGATCGTGCTGCTGGTGCTGTGGTGCTGGTGGGGTGTGCGGCGGCGGGGCGGCGAGGACGCGGCCTCGAATGTGGCCGCTCTGCTCTGGGCGCCGCTCGCGGCCGGAGTCGCGGTCCTGGTCAACGTGCCGATACGGGGCTTCGTGGAGCGGCCCCGGCCCTTCAAGTCCCATGACGGGCTCGACGTGCTCGTGGAGGGGAAGAACGACTTCTCGTTCGTGAGCGACCACGCCACGCTCTGCATGGCCCTGGCGGTCGGACTGTTCGTCGCCAACCGGAAGTTCGGCATCGCCGCGATCGTGCTGGCCCTGTTCGGCGGCTTCGCCCGGGTCTACATGGGCGTGCACTACCCGACGGACGTCGTGGGCGGATTCGCGCTCGGTACGGCGGTCGCGCTGCTGCTGTCGCCGGTCGCGATGGCCCTGCTGACGCCGCTGACCCGGGCCGTCGAGCGCTCGCCCCGGGTGGGGTGGCTGGTCAGCGCGCGGGGGCGGGCGGGTGCCGCCGGGCGCGGCGCCGTGATCCCCGGGGCGCGCAAGGAGAGTGCCTCCGAGTCGTCGGGCGAGCGGGACCTCGCCGCCTGACGCGTGCGGCTCACAGTGCCTGCGGGTAGGTGAAGACGCGGTCCGGGTCGTACTGGTGCTTCAGACGCGCCAGGCGCGGGGCCGCGTCTCCGTAGTAGGCCTTCCGCCAGTCCTTCAGGGTCGGGTCCGAGTAGTTCTGGTAGGCGGCGCCCGAGCCGTACGGGCGCATCGCGCCGTAGGTGGATTTCAGCCAGGACTGGGCCGCGGTGCCGCTCGTGCCCGGCCGCCACGAGGCGATGTACTGGGCCAGCGTCCGGGAGCGCCGGTGCACGAACGCGGTGGCCGTCGGGGAGACGCGGTTCACCGCGCCGCCGAGCGCCGTGAACGCGATGCTGCCGGCGCCGCCGCGCACGGGGGTGGTCAGGTGGGAGAGCAGGGCCTTGACGCCGGCCGACGGGATGGGGCGGTCGAAGAAGTCCGAGCGGGCCGCGTACGTCTCCCGGCCGAGCGCCCCCTCCGGTGAGTGGCCGGGGACGGAGCCCGGGAGATGGCAGCGGGCGTCGCTCGAGAACGACGAGCAGCCCGCGTACATCTCCATCGACTCCTCGTACGTGCGGCGCTTGAGGGAGACGTGGCTCGCGGACGATCCGACGCGGTCGGCGAGGCGGTCCACGGCGTTCTGGAGTTCGCCGTAGGTGCCGAGGGAGAAGGCGGCGACCGAGACGGTGGGGGTGCGGCCGGGGGCGGTGGCCAGGTGGAGGGAGGACCAGATCTCGTCGGGCTGGGCCGGGCCCCACTCCTGCCAGGCGCGGAGGACCGCGGCGGCCTTCCGCCAGGGCCAGGTGAGGTACGCCGACACCGCCCGGGGCGCGGGGTGGGTGCGGAAGTGGAGCTCCGTGACGATGCCGAAGTTGCCGTTGCCCGCGCCGCGCAGGGCCCAGAAGAGGTCCTTGTGGGCGCCCGCCGCGTCGGCGGTGATCTCCTTGCCGTCCGCCGTGATCAGCGTGGCCCGGGTGAGGCTGTCGCAGGTCAGGCCGTAGGCGCGGGAGACGACGCCGTGGCCGCCGCCGAGGGTGAGGCCGGAGACGCCGACGGTGGGGCAGGAGCCGGCCGGGACGGTGACGCCCTTCGCGGCGAGGGCGCGGTACACGTCGATCAGCTTGGCGCCGGCGCCGACGACCGCCTCGCCGGCGGAGGCGCGGACGCGGTTCAGCTTCGAGACGTCGATGATCAGACGGCCGTCGCCGGAGGACCAGCCGGCGTAGGAGTGGCCGCCGTTGCGGATCGCCACGGGGATGTGGTGGGCGCGGGCGTAGGAGAGGGCCGTGCGGATGTCGTCGGGGTGGGCGGCGTAGGCGACGGCGCTGGGCTTCAGGGTGTCGAAGCGGGTGTTGTAGAGCTGACGGGCCGTTTTCCAGGTGCGGTCACCGGGGCGGATCAGGGGGCCGTCCAGGGACTTGGCGAGGGCGGTCCAGGTGGCGGGGGGCTTGGGGGTGGGGGTGCGGGGGGTGCCGTTGCCGGCCCTGGCTGTGCGGGTGGTTGTGGTCGTGGTGGTGGCTCCGGTGGCTCCGGTGGCTTTGGAGTCGGTGCCTGGGGAGGGGTCCTTGCCTGTGCAGGCGGTTGTGGTTGCCGCCAGGGCGGCGGCTGTGGTGGTGCTCAGGAATGTGCGCCGGTGCATGTCGCCTCCGCGTCCCGTGGGGGGTCGTGGAGGGAGACGGGGGTGCGGGGGGTTGGGTTCCCTGGGGTGCGGTGGGTGTACAGGTGTACGGCGTCGGTGGTGACCGGGGGTGGGGGCGCTGACCGGCGCTGGCCGGGTGCCGCTGCGCCCACCCTCCCCCACTCTCGGCTTCGCTCGAGCGGGGGGACCCCCATCGCCCCAGCGGCACGACTGCCCGCAGTTAGCACGACTGCCCGCAGCTAGAGGGTGGTGCTGTGCGTCTCGGCGTCCGTGCGGGCCTGGCTTCTGGCTCTGCGGGCCGGGCCTCGCCAGCCGCAGGTGCAGCGGGCCAGGCAGAAGGGGCCCTGTTCGACCGTTGTCGTGAGGTGTTCCGGGGCGTCCCCGGGGGCTTCGAGACCGTCCTGCTGCGCCACGCCCACAACGTTACCGGGGTCGCCTGCCTCTCGTTAAGCGGGACGGCA
Source organism: Streptomyces sp. NPDC102490 (assembly GCF_044765285.1). Taxonomy (NCBI): domain Bacteria; kingdom Bacillati; phylum Actinomycetota; class Actinomycetes; order Kitasatosporales; family Streptomycetaceae; genus Streptomyces; species Streptomyces sp. NPDC102490. The sequence goes on along the minus strand of NZ_JBIWJU010000006.1, from coordinate 550,761 downwards.
GGGGGTCCGGAACGGGCGTGACGGCTTGGGATAGCAGGTGGCGATGGTCGGGCGGGAGCGGGAGCTGCGGAGTGGGAGGCCGGGCGGCGGTCTGGCCCTCGCCGGCGGTGTGGTCTGCGTCTGTCTGGCCGTTGCCGGGTGTTCCGGGCAGGGGGCCGCGGTCCAGGGGGCGGACGGCGGCGATCCGGTCGCCGTGCTGCACCGGGCCGCCGACCGGCTGGTGGCCGCCGGGAGCGCCAAGGCGCGCACCGCGATGCAGATGGCCAGCGGCGGGACGCGGGTGACCATCCGGGGCGAGGGCGTGTACGACTTCGAGACGCGGCTCGGGCGGCTGACGGTGCGGCTGCCGCAGGACCCGGCGGGGTCGAGCGAGCACCGCCCGATCACCGAACTGCTGGCCCCGGGAGCCCTGTTCATGAAGAACCGGGGCGCCGGTGTGCCCGACGACAAGTGGGTGCGGGTGGAGACCGCCTCGCTGTCCGACGGGAACCTGGTCACCGGCGGGGCGACGGACCCGTTCGCCGCCGCCGAGGTGCTGCGGGGGACGCGGACGGCGAGGTTCGTGGGGCGCACGGAGCTGGCCGGGACCGAGGTGCGGCACTACCGGGGGACCGCCGATCTCGCGCGGGCGGCGCGCGACGCCTCGGAGGGCAACAGGAAGGCGCTGGCCGCGGCGGCCGAGGGGTTCGCCACCGCCGAGGTGCCGTTCGACGCCTACCTCGACGACGAGGGCCGTATCCGCAAGGTCCGGCACCGCTTCAGCTTCTCCAACGGGCGGGAGAGCGGCACCGGCATCGTGGACGTCGACTCGACGACGCTGCTCTTCGACTTCGGCGCCGCCGTCCGCGTACGGCTGCCCGAGGACCGGGACATCTACGCCGGCAAGATCGCCGCGGGGCCGGGGGACACGGCGGTGGACGGCAAGAACTAGCCCTTCCGTGCCATGCGCGGTGCGTAGGCCGCTCCCTACTCTAGGAAGTCGGTGACGGCAGAGACGAGGTGACGCGTGTGGCTCCGGTCGGCGGTACGGCGGTTCAGGACCACGTGGCCCTCGCCGAGATCGAGCTGTGCGGCGAGCTGATCATCGCGGCGTCGGCCGCCCGGGAGCGGCTCAGCCTGGAGAGCATCGACGAGGTACTGCGCGTGGCCGAGGAGCGGTCACGTACGCAGTAGGCGGCCGATGGCCTTCGTCGCCTCTTCCACCTTCGCGTCGATCTCCGTGCCGCCCTTGAGGGCCGCGTCGGCGACGCAGTGGCGCAGGTGCTCCTCCAGGAGCTGGAGGGCGAAGGACTGGAGGGCCTTCGTGGAGGCGGAGACCTGGGTGAGTATGTCGATGCAGTAGACGTCCTCGTCGACCATCCGCTGGAGGCCGCGGATCTGGCCCTCGATCCGGCGCAGCCGCTTGAGGTGCTCGTCCTTCTGCTGGTGGTACCCGTGCACGCCGCGGTCGTGGTCGGTCACGAGGTCCGTGCCGTCCGTCTCCACCTGGTCCACCGCCGGGTCCACGGCGGAGGAGGGCGCACCCGCGCCGGCCTCGGTGGTCGTCATCGCGTCCTCCTGATACGGACATATACCCCTGGTGGGTATATGGTAACGAACTTTCCCGGGTAGGGGGCCCTTGCCGGAGCGCTGACGTCGCCCCCCTGCTCATCACTCTGCCTGATGGGCGACACTGGGGGACGGCCCGTTAGCAGTGGCCGGATGATGCGCCTAGCATCAGCCTGACCGAAACCGATGCACCCCGAGGACCCCAACGTGCGCTTTCGTCTGACCCCCAGGGAGACGAGCTTCTACGACATGTTCGCCGCCTCCGCGGACAACATCGTCACGGGCTCCAAGCTCCTGATGGAACTGCTCGGGGCGGACGCATCCGCCCGGGCCGAGATCGCAGAGCGTATGCGGGCCGCCGAACACGCGGGTGACGACGCCACGCACGCGATCTTCCATCAGCTGAACTCCTCGTTCATCACGCCCTTCGACCGCGAGGACATCTACAACCTCGCCTCCTCCCTCGACGACATCATGGACTTCATGGAGGAGGCCGTCGACCTGGTCGTCCTCTACAACGTCGAGGAACTGCCCAAGGGTGTCGACCAGCAGATCGAGGTGCTGGCGCGGGCCGCCGAGCTGACCGCCGAGGCCATGCCGAACCTGCGCACCATGGACAACCTCACCGAGTACTGGATCGAGGTCAACCGGCTGGAGAACCAGGCCGACCAGGTGCACCGCAAGCTGCTCGCGCACCTCTTCAACGGCAAGTACGAGGCCATCGAGGTGCTGAAGCTGAAGCAGATCGTGGACGTGCTGGAGGAAGCGGCCGACGCGTTCGAGCACGTGGCCAACACGGTGGAGACCATCGCGGTCAAGGAGTCCTGACCTCTTCATGGACACCTTCGCTCTGGTCGTGACCATCGGGGTCGCGCTCTTCTTCACCTACACCAACGGCTTCCACGATTCGGCCAACGCGATCGCCACCTCCGTGTCGACGCGCGCGCTGACGCCCCGGGCGGCGCTCGCCATGGCGGCGGTCATGAACCTGGCAGGCGCGTTCATGGGGTCCGGGGTCGCCAAGACCGTGAGTGAGGGGGTGATCCAGACCCCCGAGGGTTCGAAGGGGATGGGCATCCTCTTCGCGGCGCTGGTGGGCGCCATCGTCTGGAACCTCATCACCTGGTACTTCGGCCTGCCGTCCTCGTCCTCGCACGCCCTGTTCGGCGGCATGGTCGGCGCGGCGCTGGCCGGGAGCACGACCGTGTACTGGCACGGGGTCGTCGACAAGATCGTCATCCCCATGTTCGTGTCGCCGGTGATCGGCCTGGTCGCCGGTTACCTGGTGATGACCGCGATCATGTGGATGTTCCGGCGGGCCAATCCGCACAAAGCGAAGCGCGGCTTCCGCATCGCGCAGACCGTGTCGGCGGCGGGTATGGCGCTGGGGCACGGCCTCCAGGACGCGCAGAAGACGATGGGCATCGTGGTGATGGCGCTGGTCATCGCCGACGTCGAGGACTACGGCGACCCGATCCCGGTGTGGGTGAAGCTCGCCTGCGCGCTGATGCTGTCGCTCGGGACGTACGCGGGTGGCTGGCGGATCATGCGGACGCTGGGGCGGAAGATCATCGAGCTGGACCCGCCGCAGGGGTTCGCCGCGGAGACGACGGGGGCGTCGATCATGTTCGGGTCCGCGTTCCTGTTCCACGCGCCGATCTCCACGACGCACGTGATCACCTCGGCGATCATGGGTGTGGGCGCCACGAAGCGGGTCAACGCCGTGCGGTGGGGGGTCGCGAAGAACATCATCATGGGGTGGTTCATCACGATGCCGGCCGCGGCGGTGGTGGCCGCGGTGTCGTTCTGGATCGTGAACCTGGCGTTCCTGTAGCGGCGCCCCGTACGGCGATGGGCCCGCCCCCGGAATCCGGGGGCGGGCCCTTGTGCTCCTCGCGGTGGCACCGCCATGCAGCACCGCGAGGGGTTGGGAGGGGCGGTCTAGCCGAAGCGGCCGGAGATGTAGTCCTCCGTGGCCTGGACCGACGGGTTGGAGAAGATGCGCTCCGTCTCGTCGATCTCGATCAGCTTGCCGGGCTGCCCGACCGCCGCCAGGTTGAAGAACGCCGTACGGTCCGAGACGCGCGCCGCCTGCTGCATGTTGTGCGTCACGATGACGATCGTGAAGCGCTCCTTCAGCTCGCCGATCAGGTCCTCGATCGCCAGGGTGGAGATCGGGTCGAGGGCGGAGCAGGGCTCGTCCATGAGCAGGACGTTCGGCTCGACCGCGATCGCCCGCGCGATGCACAGGCGCTGCTGCTGGCCGCCGGAGAGGCCGGAGCCCGGCTTGTTCAGGCGGTCCTTGACCTCGTTCCAGAGGTTGGCGCCGCGCAGTGACTTCTCGACGACGTCGTCCAGCTGGGACTTCTTGTACTTGCCGTTCAGGCGCAGGCCCGCCGCCACGTTGTCGTAGACCGACATGGTCGGGAACGGGTTCGGGCGCTGGAAGACCATGCCGACCTCGCGGCGCACGGCCACCGGGTCGATGCCCGCGCCGTAGAGGTTCTCGTCGTCCAGCATCACCTTGCCGTCGACGCGGCCGCCCGGGGTGACCTCGTGCATGCGGTTGAGCGTGCGCAGGAAGGTGGACTTGCCGCAGCCGGAGGGGCCGATGAAGGCCGTCACGGAGCGGGGCTCGACGGTCATCGAGATGTCCTCGATGGCCAGGAAGGAGCCGTAGTAGGCGTTGAGGCCGCTGACATCTATGCGCTTGGCCATGGAAATCACTGCTTCTTTCGGGTCGGGTCGCTGACTGTGTGCCGTCGGTCGCGTCAGCGACCTGCCATGCGGCGGCAGCCGCACAAGGTCATCGCGGGGCCTTCCAGCGGGCGATGCCGCGGGCCGCGAGGTTGAGGATCATGATGAACGCGATCAGCGTCAGGGCCGCCGCCCAGGCACGGTCGTAGGCCGCGTCGGAGCCCGCGCCGTACTGGAGGTAGATGTACATCGGCAGCGACTCCTGCGGGCCCTCGAAGGGGTTCGCGTTGATGAAGTCGGTGCCCCAGACCAGCAGCAGCACGGGGGCCGTCTCGCCGGTGATGCGGGCGACGGCCAGCATGACGCCGGTGACGATGCCGCCGATCGAGGTCGGCAGGACCACCTTGATGATCGTGCGCCACTTGGGCACGCCCAGGGCGAGGGACGCCTCGCGCAGCTCGTTCGGGACGAGCTTGAGCATCTCCTCGGTGGAGCGGACCACCACGGGGATCATCAGGATGCACAGGGCGAACGAGCCGGCCACGCCGGACGGGCCCATGTCCAGGATCAGGACCCACAGGCTGAGCACGAACAGGCCCGCGACGATGGACGGGATGCCCGTCATGACGTCCACGAAGAAGGTGACGGCCTTGGCGAGCCGGCCGCGACCGTACTCGACCAGGTAGATCGCGGTGAGCACACCGATCGGCACGGAGATCAGGGTGGCGAGGCCGACCTGCTCCAGGGTGCCGAGGATGGCGTGGTAGATGCCGCCGCCGGGTTCGGCGTCGCCGACCACGCCCATGGAGTGGGTCAGGAAGTAGCCGTCGAGGACCTTCACGCCCTGCTTCACGGTCTCCCAGATCAAGGAGACCAGCGGGATCAGGGCCAGCAGGAAGGCGACCCAGACCATGCTGGTCGCGACCCGGTCCTTGGCCTGCCGGCCGCCCTCGACGCTCGCCGAGATGCCGTACGAGCCGCCGACGAAGAGGACCGCGGCGATCAGGGCCCACTGGATGCTGCTGTCCAGCCCGGCGGCGGCGCTGATGCCGAGGCCGAGGAGGACCGAGCCGGCCGCGACCGCCCAGGGGAACCACTTGGGCAGGGTGGCGGCGCGCAGGGAGCTGCGGTTCTTGGGGGCGGGGGTCAGGGTTGCGTTGCTCATGCGTTGGCCCCCGAGTACTCCTTGCGGCGGGCGATGATCATGCGGGCGCCGCCGTTGACCAGCAGGGTGATGACGAACAGGACCAGACCGGAGGCGATCAGGGCGTCGCGGCCCATCTGGGTGGCCTCGTTGAACTTGCTGGCGATGTTCTGGGCGAAGGTGCCGCCGCCCGGGTCGAGCAGGCTGGGGGCGATGTCGAAGGTCGGGGAGAGCACCATGGCCACGGCCATCGTCTCGCCGAGCGCGCGCCCGAGGCCGAGCATCGAGGCGGAGATGACGCCGGAGCGGCCGAAGGGGAGCACCGACATCCGGATGACCTCCCAGCGCGTGGCGCCGAGGGCCAGGGCGGCCTCCTCGTGCATGCGCGGGACCTGCCGGAAGACCTCGCGGCTGACGTTGGTGATGATCGGCAGGATCATGATCGCGAGCAGGATGCCCACGGTGAACAGCGAGCGGCCCGCGCCGCCGTTCCACTCGAAGATCCCGGTCCAGCCGAGGTACTCGTCCAGCCAGCCGTAGAGTCCGTCCAGGTGCGGCACCAGGACGAGCGCGCCCCACAGGCCGTAGACGATCGAGGGCACGGCGGCGAGCAGGTCGATCACGTAGCCGATCAGGCCGCCCAGCTTGCGCGGCGCGTAGTGCGTGATGAACAGCGCGATGCCGACCGAGACCGGGACGGCGATGGCCATGGCGATGATCGACGACACGACGGTGCCGTAGGCCAGGACCGCGATGCCGAACTCCGGCGGGCTGCCGGTCGGGTTCCACTCGAAGCTGGTGAAGAAGTTCGCCTCGTCGTCGCTGATGGCGAGGACGGCGCGGTAGGTGAGGAAGGCCGCGATGGCGGCCATGATGACCAGCACGAGGATGCCGGACCCGCGGGAGAGCCCGACGAAGATCCGGTCGCCGGGGCGGGTGACGCCGCGGGCGGCGCGCGGGTCCGCGGGGGCGGGCGGCTGGGGTGTGCGGGAGGGGGCTGGCTTCTGGGTGTCCGTTGTTATGTCCATCGGGTTCTCCGGTCTGCGGAGCCGTCGTGGTCGGCGGCTCGGGCGGAGCCCCGGTCGGGGGCTCCTGGCGGCGGTGCACCGGACGGTGCGGTCCGGCCCCCGCGGGGACCGGACCGCACTCGGGTCAGCTCAGGCCCGAGATGGTCTCGCGGACCTTCGTGATGATCTCGGAGGGCATCGGGGCGTAGCCGGCGTCCGCCAGCAGGCCCTGGCCGTCCTCCGAGGCCATGTAGTTCAGGAAGGACTTGGTGGCCGGCAGGGTGTCGGCCTTGTTGCCCTTGTCGCAGGCGATCTCGTACGTCACCAGGACCAGCGGGTAGGCGCCGGCGGCGTCCGGGGTGTAGTCCAGCTCCAGGGCCAGGTCCTTGCCGGTGCCGACGACCTTGGCCGCGCCGATGGCGGCGGTGGCGTTCTCGACGGTGGCCTTGACCGGCTCGGCGGCCGCGGTCTTGACGTCGACGGTCTTGATGCCGTCCTTGGCGTAGGACAGCTCGAAGTACGAGATGGCGCCGGGCGTCTGCTTCACCTGGCCGGCCAGGCCGGAGGAGCCCTGCGCGGACTGGCCGCCCTTGGCCTCCCAGGACTTGCCGCCCTCGTACTTCCAGTCCTCGGGCGCGGCGGCCTTGAGGTACTTGGTGAAGTTGTCCGTGGTGCCGGACTCGTCCGAGCGGTGGAAGGCCTGGATCTTCAGGTCGGGAAGCTTGGCGTCGGGGTTGAGCTTCTTGATCGCCTCGTCGTTCCAGTTGGTGATCTTGCTGTCGAAGATCTTGGCCATCGTCGGGGCGTCCAGGACGAGCGAGTCGACGCCGGTGACGTTGAAGCCGACCGCGATCGGGCCGCCGACCATCGGCAGGTCGATGGCCTGGCCGTCCTTGCAGACCTTCTTCGAGGCGGCGATCTCCTCCGGCTTCAGCGCGGAGTCCGAACCGGCGAACGCGGTCTGGCCCTGCGTGAAGGCGGTGATGCCCGCGCCCGAACCGGTCGGGTTGTAGTTGATCTGCACGTTGTTGCAGGCGGCGACGTACTGCTTGACCCAGGCGTCGATGGCGTTCTTCTGGGCGGAGGAGCCGGAGGCCTGGAGCTGGCCCTTGGCGTCGTCGCACTTGATGTTGCTGTTGGCGCTGGCGCCGGCGTCCCCGCCGTTGCTGTTGCCGCCGGTGTCGTCGGAGCCGCACGCCGTGAGGGCCAGGGCGCCGGAGACGGCGAGAGCACCGAGAGCGAGGGCCCGCCGGTTCATGCGCTGAAGCTTCACTTGAGGGAGTTCCTTCCAGGAGCCGCCGTCCTGAATTCGGCGGCGTGCGAGGAGTGGTAAGGCCGAAATTAGGCAGATCAGATGAAGGCGCCGAAGGGCGTAAATGAACGCGGGGTGAACCCCTGAGGACGGTGCGGTGAGGTCACGGAACGCTTACGTCGAGGACACGGACGGGTTCCGGGGCCGGGCCGGGGGTCGGGCCAGTGGCCGGTTCAGGGGCCGGTTCAGTGGCCGGTTCCGTCGGGGCGCGTCGCCAGGAGCGCGTCGACGAGGTCGCGGTCCCGGGGTGCGGTGAGGCGGGCACGGGCCGCGTCCGGGGTCAGCCACAGGATGCGGTCGACCTCGTCGGAGGGGGCGAAGGCACCGGCGCCCGCCGCGGCGGCCCAGTAGCGGACCTCCTTGGGGCGGCCGTTCGCGAGATAGCGCACGGTGGGCAGCTCGGGGCCCGGCTCGGCGGCGTACCCGGTCTCCTCCGCGACCTCGCGCAGGGCGCCCGCGAGCGGGTCCTCACCAGGCTCGAGCTTGCCCTTCGGGTGCGACCAGTCGTCGTACTTCGGGCGGTGCACGAGGCACAGCTCCAGGCCGGGGAGCGCGGTCGAGGGCGCGGGGCGCCACAGGACGCAGCCCGCCGCGCGGACCGTGGTGTCGTCGTCTGCGGGGCTCACGGCGCGCACGCCTCCCGTCGTCCTGCGGCCGTCCTACGGCAGCCTGATCGGTTCCTTGCGCCAGCTGTGCTGGAACGCGTACCGCGCCGCCTCCACCTCATGCCGCTGGTCGGCGTGGAGCACGCCGAGCGCGTACGCCGTCGCCGGGGCGATGCGCGGGGTACGGGCGGCCTGGGCGGCGGCCGCGGCGGCCTCCGCGGCGTCCCGGTGGCGGTTCAGGGCCTCGCCCGCCGCCAGGAGGCGCACGTCCAGGGAGTCGTCGTCGGCCCCGGCCTCCGCGCCGGCCAGCGCCTCCAGGGCGTAGCGGTGCAGGCGCAGCAGCAGGCGGACCTGGTGCCACGGGGCGTCCTGGGGGTGCGGGGCGGGGTCCGGGGAGAGCCCGTGGACCAGCGCCTCGGCGTTGTACGGACTGCCCGCGGTGACCAGCGGGAGGGCGGCCACGGCGTCGGCGAGGCGCTCCTGCGCGGCACCGGCCAGCGGGCGCAGGTCGGCGGGCGCGGCGTCGGGTCCCGCGGCGGCGGCCCCGCGCCCGGCACTGCTCAGCGGGACTTCGCTGGCCAGTAACGCGACCTTGTCGGCGACGGCGTGGAAGCGGCTGCTGCCCAGGCACTGGAGGGCGGCGGAGTGCGCCCGGGTACGGGCCAGGGTCAGCTGCCGGTCGAGCAGCGCGCCCGCCTTGGCCGCGCCGACCGTGAGGTTGCCGCGGTTCGCGGACGCCGGGTGGGCGGCGGCGGGCACGGGGGAGACGGCGGGCGGCACGGCCGCGGTGACGGTGTCCCGGCCCGTCGGCCGCGGCGCCGGGAACGCCGTGGAACCGGAGAGCCGGTGCAGGGCCTGGAGCAGGCGTTCCAGGCGGGCCGCGTAGGCGTGCTCCCTCGCCAGCGTGCCGGACAGCCAGGCCAGCTCGGGGCGCAGCTCCTCCGCCCAGTCGGCGTCCAGCAGCGGCTGGAAGGTGTGCAGGGTGGCGCTGATGCGGCGGGCGGCGCGGCGCAGGGCGCGGGCCGCGTCCACGTCGTCCGCGGGCGGGGCCGCCCGGTCCGGGCCGCCGTACGCGCCGCGGGCGCCGGGCGCACCCGCCGCCTCCGCCCCGGCTCCCGTTCCCGCGCCCGCACCGGGTCCCGGTCCCGTCCCCGACTCCCGGTGCCGGCGCAGTGCGCGCAGGAACTCCGTGGCCTGGGCGCGCAGGTAGCCCACGAGCGCGTCGGTGCCCGCGCCGGCCCGCGGAGCCGCACCGGCGTCCCCGTGCGCGGGTGCGGTCGCGGGGTGCGGCGGTGGGGCGGTCGCCGCGGGGTGTGTCGGGTCAAGGTGTCGCTGTGCCACGCCGGCGCCTCCGGGCGTCTATGAGCATCTCCTGGACGTTGCGCAGGGGCTGGCCGTCCGTGTCGGTCGCGTGCCGGGTCCACTCGCCGTCCGCGCCGAGGTGCCAGGAGGCGGTGGCGTCGGACATGCCGTTGTCGAGGAGCCGGTTCAGGGCCGCCCGGTGGGCCGGGTCGGTGACCCGGACCAGGGCCTCTATCCGGCGGTCGAGGTTGCGGTGCATCATGTCGGCGCTGCCGAGCCACACCTCGGGCTCCCCGCCGTTGCCGAAGGCGAAGACCCGCGAGTGCTCCAGGAAGCGGCCGAGGACGGAGCGGACCCGGATGTTCTCCGACAGGCCCGGCACCCCCGGGCGCAGCGCGCAGATGCCGCGCACCCACACGTCGACCGGCACACCTGCCTGGGACGCCCGGTAGCAGGCGTCGATCACGGCCTCGTCGACCATCGAGTTGACCTTGATGCGGACGTGGGCGGGACGGCCGGCGCGGTGGTGCTGGATCTCCTTGTGGACGCGGGAGACGAGGCCGTCGCGCAGCGACTTGGGCGCGACGAGCAGCCGGCGGTAGGTCTCGCGCCGGGAGTAGCCGGAGAGGCGGTTGAACAGGTCGGAGAGGTCCGCGCCGACCTGCGGGTCCGAGGTGAGCAGGCCCAGGTCCTCGTAGAGGCGGGCGGTCTTCGGGTGGTAGTTGCCGGTGCCGACGTGGCTGTAGCGGCGCAGCGTCTCGCCCTCCTGCCGTACCACCAGGGAGAGCTTGCAGTGGGTCTTCAGGCCCACCAGGCCGTAGACCACGTGGCAGCCGGCCTCCTCCAGCTTGCGGGCCCACTTGATGTTGGCGGACTCGTCGAAGCGGGCCTTGATCTCGACCAGGACGAGGACCTGCTTGCCGGACTCGGCCGCCTCGATGAGGGCGTCGACTATGGGGGAGTCGCCGGACGTCCGGTACAGCGTCTGCTTGATCGCCAGCACGTCGGGGTCGGTGGCGGCCTGCTCCAGGAACGCCTGCACGGAGGTGGAGAAGGAGTCGTACGGGTGGTGGAGCAGGACGTCCTTGGTGCGCAGGGCGGCGAAGATGTCCGGCGCGGACGCCGACTCGACCTCGGCCAGGTCGCGGTGGGTGCCGGCGACGAACTTCGGATACTTCAGCTCGGGCCGGTCCAGGCTGTGGATGCGGAAGAGGCCGGTGAGGTCCAGGGGACCGGGGAGCGGGTAGACCTCCGCCTCGCCGATCTTCAGCTCCCGCACCAGGAGGTCCAGGACCTCGCGGTCCACCGACTCCTCGACCTCCAGGCGCACGGGCGGGCCCAGGCGCCGCCGCATCAGCTCCTTCTCCAGGGCCTGGAGGAGGTTCTCCGCGTCGTCCTCCTCCACCTCCAGGTCCTCGTTGCGGGTGAGGCGGAAGGTGTGGTGCTCGAGCACCTCCATGCCCGGGAACAGCTCCTCCAGGTGGGCGGCGATGACGTCCTCGACGGGGACGTACCGGCCCGGGGAGGCCTCCAGGAAGCGGGAGAGCAGCGGCGGGACCTTGACGCGGGCGAAGTGGCGGTGGCCCGTGACGGGGTTGCGGACGACGACCGCGAGGTTGAGGGAGAGGCCCGAGATGTACGGGAAGGGGTGCGCCGGGTCGACCGCGAGGGGGGTGAGGACCGGGAAGATCCGGTGCCGGAAGAGGGTGAACAGGCGGGCCTGCTCCTTCTCCGCCAGCTCGCTCCAGCGGACCAGGTGGATGCCCTCCTCGGCGAGCGCCGGGGCGACGTCCTCGTGGAAGCAGGCGGCGTGCCGGGCCATCAGCTCGCGGGAGCGGGCCCAGATCATGTCCAGGACCTCGCGGGGCTGGAGGCCGGAGGCGGAGCGGGTGGCGACGCCGGTCGCGATGCGGCGCTTGAGGCCGGCGACGCGGACCATGAAGAACTCGTCCAGGTTGCTGGCGAAGATCGCGAGGAAGTTGGCCCGCTCCAGGAGGGGCGTGTTCGGGTCCTCGGCGAGTTCGAGCACGCGTTCGTTGAACGCCAGCCAGCTGCGCTCGCGGTCCAGGAAGCGGCCCTGCGGGAGGCGGGCACCGCCGTCCTGGGACTCCTCCGACTCCTCGTACGCGTCGAGGTCGGCGTCGATGTCCGGCTCCAGACCGGAGACCGCGGCGGCCACGGTGTCCGGGCGGTGCGCCGCGATGGAGCCCACGGACGGCTGCGTGGGCTGGACCTCTGCCTGGGTGTTCGGCTGCCTCATGAACCCATTCTTCCGCGCCGCGCGCGGGTCAGGCGCGTCGGAGGGTCCCAAGGGCCCGGAAGGGTACGGCTCGGTCGGCTTCATTCGGCGAGCCTCGCAAGGCTGTCTGAATCGACGGTTACGGGGACATGACGTGCGGGATAGCGGCGGGCCTCCGAAAGGTCGCCGGGACAGACGGCGGGAAGGCGCCGGGACAGGCGGCGGGAAAGGCGGCGCGGCTCCTCTGAGATCGTGTGAACCGATCCGCAGGGCTCGTGCGATGAGGAGACGTGAGCGAAACGAGAAGCGACGGGGAGCTGCTGCGGGCCGTCGCGTCCGATGCCGACCGCCGGGCCTTCGAGGAGCTGTACCGCCGGTACGCGCCCTGGCTGTCCGCCCGCCTGCGCGGCCGTTGCGCCGACCCCGCCGTGGTCGACGACGTCGTGCAGGAGACCTTCCTCGCGGTGTGGCGCGGCAGCGCCCGCTACCGGGAGGAGGGGGACGTGGCCGGGTGGCTGTGGCGGATCGGGTCGCGGCGGCTGATCGACGTGCTGCGCGGCGACGGCGCGCGCGGACGGCTGCGGCAGGCGCTGGCGCGGCTGCGGCACCGGGACGAGGTCTCGGCCGAGGAGCGCGTCCTCGCCGGGGTCGAGCACGGAGACCTCGCGGGCGCGCTGGTCAGGCTCTCGCCGGAGCTGCGCGCGGTGCTCCAGGCCACCGTCGTCGACGGGCTGACCACCCGTGAGGCGGCCGTCCTGCTCGGCATCCCGCCGGGCACGGTCAAGACGCGGGCGATGCGGGCCCGCCGGCAGCTGCGGGAGGCGCTGGCATGAGGAACGAGGACAGCGGCCGCCGGGGTGGCAACGCCTGGCACGTGGCCGAGGACGACCTGCGGGCCTACGCACGCGGGGAACTGGCCGCCCCCCTGCTCTGGTCCGCCGACACCCACCTGACCGCCTGCGCCGCCTGCCGGGGCGTCCTCGCCGAGGTGAGCGACGCCGCCGCGCTGGACGCGGGCTGGGAACGGCTGGACGCCGAGCTGGACGCCCCCCGGCCGGGGCGGCTCGAACGGCTGCTCATGCGGTGCGGGGCGGGGGACGCCACGGCGCGGCTGCTCGCGGCCACCCCCGTACTGCGCCGGTCCTGGTTCGGCGCGCTCGCCACCGTCCTGCTCACCACCTTCCCGGTGGCCCTCGCGGCCGGTGCGGCCGGCCGGCCCACCCTGTTCCTGGCCTTCGCCCCGCTGCTGCCGCTGGCCTCGGTGGCGCTCGCCTACGGGCCGGTGCTCGACCCGACGTACGAGATGGCCGTCGTCTCGCCGATGCACGGCTTCCGGCTGCTGATGATCCGCACGGTCGCCGTGCTCGTGGTGGCGCTCGGGGTGGGCGGCCTGGCCAGCCTCGCGCTGCCCGGGTTCGGTCCTGCCGCCCTGGCCTGGCTGCTGCCCGGGCTCGCCCTGACCGCGACGGGGCTCGCGCTGGCGCCGCGGCTGGGCCCGGTCCTCGCGCCGTCCGTGCTCGCGGGGGCCTGGGCGGCCGTACTGCTGGCCGCCGACGCGGCGCGGGCGTCCGCGGACGGTCCGCTGGCGCCGTTCACGGCGGCCGGGCAGGGCGTGTCCGGCCTGGTGGCGGTGCTGGGCGTGGGGCTGCTGTTCCTGTTCCGCGACCGGTTCGACGTGTCGGGCCGCGGCCTCGCGTGAGCCCCGCCCGCTGATCCCGCTTCCCCCCTCCTCTCCCCCTCTCCTTCTTCTTCCTGATCACTTTCACGTACCGGAGTGCCGTATGACCCCCACCGTTTCCGCCTCCGGGCTGCGCCTGCACTACGGGCGCACCCGCGCCCTCGACGACGTGTCGCTGCGGCTGACCCCGGGTGTCACCGGGCTGCTCGGGCCCAACGGCGCCGGGAAGACCACGCTGCTGCGCGTGCTCGCCACCGCCGTGCCCGCCGACCGGGGTGCCTTCACCGTGCTCGGGCACGACCCCGGGACCTCGCGCGGCCGGCAGGAGGTGCGGCGGCGGCTCGGCTACCTGCCGCAGACGCCCGGTTTCCACCCGGACTTCACCGCCTTCGAGTTCGTCGACTACGTGGCGATCCTGAAGGAGCTGACGGACCGCCGGGAACGGCACCGCGAGGTGCGGCGGGTACTGGAGGAGGTCGACCTCGGGGACGTGCGCGGGCGCCGGATCAAGAAGCTGTCCGGGGGCATGCGGCAGCGGGTCGCGCTCGCCGCCGCGCTGGTGGGCGACCCGGGCTTCCTGGTGCTGGACGAGCCGACCGTCGGTCTCGACCCCGAGCAGCGGATGAGGTTCCGGGAGCTGATCGCCGGGGCGGGGGAGGGGCGGACCGTGCTGCTGTCCACCCACCAGACCGAGGACGTGGCGATGCTCTGCCACCGCGTGATCGTCATGGCGGCCGGGACGGTGCGGTTCGACGGGACCCCGGCCGAGCTGACCGCGCGGGCCGCCGGGCGGGTGTGGAGCAGCACGGAGAAGGACCCCGGCGCGAGGGCCGGGTGGCGCACCGGGACGGGCTCCTTCCGGAACGTGGGCGACCCGCCCCCCGGCGCCGAACCGGCCGAACCCACCCTGGAGGACGGCTACCTGCTCGTCCTCGACGACGCCGGCACGACCGGTACGACCGGCGAGGAGGCGGCCGCGTGAGCACCGTGGTGACCGAGGAGTCCGCACCCGTACAGGCGCCGCACCGGGACCGGGGCGCGCGGGCCGTGCTCGCCCTCGCCCGGTTCGAGGCGCGCAGGCTGCTGCTGAGCGTTCCCGTAGTCGTCGCCTTCGTGGCGTACGTCGCCTGGATCGTCTGGCGCACGCCGGAGTCCTGGGACGGCTACCCCGCCCTCCAGGAGGCCGACCAGGCCACCCAGTCCACGCCGATGCTCGTCGGCCTCGCCGTGCTGCTGAGCGCCGCCCGCGCGGTCGTGCGCTCCGAACGCCACGGCACCGAGCACCACTTCTCGGTCCTGGTCCTGCGGCCCTGGCGCCGGATGGCCGCGCACGCGCTGTCCGTCGTACCGGCCGCCCTGCTCACCGCCGGGTGTGTGGCCGGCCAGTTCGGCTGGGAGGCGCTCAAGCCGGGCGCGATCGGCCACGGTTCGCCGGCCGAACTGGCGGTGGGGCCGCTGACGGTGCTGGCGTTCGGGGCGCTCGGGGTGCTGCTCGGCCGGCTGACGATGTCGCCCTTCGCCGCGCCGCTGCTGGTGGTGGTGCTGCTGTTCGTGTTCGTCCTCGGGACGGGTTCGAGCGAGGCGGGCGGGCTGTCCTGGCTGGCACCGGCCGTCACCGAGGCCGGGCCCGACGCCCTGCCCTCCGACCTCCTGGGGCGCCCCGCCGCCTGGCACGCCCTGTACCTGGCGGGCGCGGCCCTGTGCCTCGCCTTTTTGGCGGTGGCCGCCGCCGGCGGGCGCACCGCGGCCGTCCGCGCGGGGCTCGTCCTGAGCCTCGCGGCGGCGGTGACCGGCGGGGTCCTCCAGGCCCGCGGCGCGACGCCGTCGGCGGAGCTGGTCGCGGCCCGCGAGCGGGCCTCGGCGCACCCGGACCTGACCTGCGCCGAGCACGGCCGGTCCCGGTACTGCGCCTTCCCCGAGTGGGCGCCGCGCACCGGCACCTGGGCCGGGGTCGTGGACCGCGTCCAGGCCGTGGCCGGGGGCTCCGCGCACGACCGGCCCCTCGTCGTACGGCAGCGGATCGACGCCCGCTACGGTCCGGGGACCGACACCGCGCTCCCCGCGTCGACCGCACCGCACCGGGTCACCGTGGGCACCTCCTGGGGCGGCAACCGGGTCCCCGAGTTCTCCAGTGCCGTCGCCGCCGTCCTCGTCGCCGGTACGGAGGCGGCCGGGAGCGAGCTGTGCGACGGGCGGATGGTCACCGTCATGTGGCTCTCCCTGAGCTGGCAGGACGACCCGATGGACGCGCTGCGCCGAGTCCGCCTCGACGACAGCGTGTCCGGCTCCGCGATCGTCCTGTCGCCCACCAATCCGCTGTCCATGACGGAGGGCCAGACGGACGTCGTGCGCCGCCTGCTGGAGAACCCGCCCGCCGGTGTCGGCGCACGGGTGAAGGAGCACTGGGCCGAACTGACCGCCCCGGGCGTCACGACCGCCCGGGTCGCCGACCTGCTCGGCGTGGCCGGGCCGGGGAAGGCGGACTCGTGCGAGGAGTGACGGCGGGCCGAACGTCGGTGTCGGTGGACCTGGTCGGCCCGCTGTGGCGCACGCTCCCGTGGCGGGCCCTGGCGGCGGCGGGGACGCTGGGCCTGCTGGTCGCCGCCACCCCCCTCGTCACCGGTGCCGAACCGGCGCCCTGGCAGACGCTGTTGCTGCTGCGGGGCAGCGCCCTGATCGGCGCGCTCGGCCTGGCCTTCCTGCTGGACGACCCGGCCCGCCACCTCACCGCCCCGGTGCCGACCCCGCGGCCCGTCCGGCAGGCGCTGCGGGTGGCGCTGGTCGCGCCGTTCGCCGCGCTGTGGTGGGCGGCCGTACTGCACCTGCCCCCCTCGGCGTCCCGGCCCCCGGCCGGCGGGATCACCCTGGAGGCGCTGGCGGTGGGCGCGCTGGCCCTGGCGGCCGCCGCCCTGGCCGTACGGGTGACGGACGAGGCGCGGCCGGGGCCGTTCGTCGCGGCGGCCCTGCTGCTCGCGGCCGTCCTCGTGCCCCTGCTCGCGCCGGAGGGCTGGGCGCTGTTCGTCCAGGCCAACGACCCGCGCTGGCCCGCCGCGCACGACCGGTGGGCGGTGCTGGCGGTGGCCGTGGCGGCGGCGGGGGCGGCGTGCGGGCCGGAGCCGCTGGGCCGCCGGGCCGGCCGCTGACGGGACGGCGCGTCCGCCGGACCGGCCCCGCGGCTCACGTCTCCGTGCGGTACATCAGGTCCGTCTCGTGGGTGGTGAAGCCGAGGCGCTCGTAGACGGCCACCGCCGCCTTGTTGTCGGCGTCGACGTACAGCATCGCCGTGGGCAGGCCCCGCTCCGCCAGGTGGCGCAGACCGATCGTGGTGAGGGCCTTGCCCAGGCCGCCGCCCTGGGCGTCCGGGCGGATGCCGAGGACGTACACCTCGCCCAGCCGCTCCTCGGCGTGCACCTTGGTCCAGTGGAAGCCGATCAGTTCGCCGTCCCGCTCGGCGAGGAAGAACCCGGCCGGGTCGAACCACGGCTCGGCCTCGCGGTCGTCGAGGTCGCGCTGGGTGAGCGAGCCCTGCTCGGGGTGGTGGGCGAAGGCGGCGGCGTTCACGGCGAGCCAGGCCGCGTCGTCCCGGCCGGGCACGAAGGTGCGCACGCCCACGCCCTCCGGCAGCACCGGCTCCGACAGGTCCAGGCCGGCCAACGGGCGCCGCATCTGCCGCAGTTCGCGGAAGAGGGACAGCCCCAGCACCTGCGCGAGGTGCCGGGCGGCGGAGTGCCCGCCGTGCGCCCAGACCCGCAGCCGCTTGCCGGAGGCGGCGAGCAGCGCGGCGCCCAGCGCCCGTCCGTGGCCCTGGCCCCGGTGCGAGGGGTGGACGACCAGCTCGGCGGCCGGCGGCTCGACCGGGTCGGTGCCCTCCAACTGGGCGTAGCCGACGAGTTCACCGCCGTCGACGGTGAGCAGGAGGTGCGCGACGCCCTCCCGGGCGGGGCCGCGCAGTTGCAGCCGGCCCTGCTCGGACACGGCGTGCTGCCCGTCGTTCCGGGCCGCCTCGGTGAGCAGGGCGAGGACGGCGTCGGTCTGCTCCGGCGTGAGGTCGGCGAGGGTCTCGATCGAGCGGGGGCGGCCGGGCCGCAGGGTGTCGTCGCTGGTCATGCGTACGAGGGTAAGGGGCGGTCACGGCAAAGCGGCGGCAGCGGACGCAGCCGCGGACGAGGGTGCCGCAGAGGGCGTGGGAGGGGGTGAAGTTAAACCAGGCTGTAACCCGGAAGCCCCTGTCGCGCTACGCGCGTTGACCCTAGGCTGCTGCGCCGACGAGCCGTCTCCTCAGCGGCTCGCGCCACGCACACCCACAGGGGGGGCGCATGCCAGCCACAGCACAGCCGCACCAGCCGCGTCGCCGACGGCGTACGAGCCGTCTGCTCGTCGCCGCCGCCACCGTCGTCACCGCCGGGGCGCTCGCCGCGGCGGCGCTGCCGGCCTCGGCGAGCGCGGGCGGGAACGACCGCGGCCACGGCGGCCACGGCCAGGGCCGCTACCAGGACGTCCAGCTCCTCTCCTTCAACGACCTGCACGGCAACCTGGAGCCGCCCACCGGTTCCTCCGGCCGGGTCACCGAGGTCCAGCCGGACGGCACCACGAAGACGATCGACGCGGGCGGTGTGGAGTACCTGGCCACCCACCTGCGCGAGGCCCGCAAGGGCAACCGCTACTCCATCACCGCCGCGGGCGGCGACATGGTCGGCGCCTCCCCCCTGCTCTCCGGTCTCTTCCACGACGAGCCGACGATCGAGGCGCTGAACAAGCTCGACCTGGACGTGACGAGCGTCGGCAACCACGAGTTCGACGAGGGCGCGAGGGAACTGGCCCGCCTCCAGAACGGCGGCTGCCACCCCACCGAGGGCTGCTACACGGACAAGGAGTTCGAGGGCGCCGACTTCCCCTACCTGGCGGCCAACGTCCTGGACGAGAAGACGAGGAAGCCGATCCTCAAGCCCTACTGGGTGTGGAAGCAGCGGGGCGTCAAGGTCGGTTTCATCGGCGTGACCCTGGAGGGCACCCCGGACATCGTCTCGGCGGAGGGCGTGAAGGGCCTGACGTTCAAGGACGAGGTCGAGACGATCAACAAGTACGCCAAGGAGTTGCAGCGCCAGGGCGTGAAGTCGATCGTCGCGCTCGTCCACGAGGGCGGCTTCCCCGCCTCGTCCTCCTACAACTACGACTGCGACTCCCCGGGCGCGGGCGACGGCATCTCCGGACCGATCGTCGACATCGCCAAGAACGTCACCCCGCAGGTCGACGCGCTGGTCACCGGCCACACCCACAACGCGTACGTCTGCACGGTCCCCGACCCGGCGGGCAACCCCCGCATGGTCACCTCGGCCTCGTCCTTCGGCCGCCTCTACACGGACACCACGCTCACGTACGACCGCCGCACGGGTGACATCGCCCGTACGTCGGTGAAGTCGGCGAACCACGTGGTGACGCGGGACGTCCCGAAGGCGCCCGACATGACCCGGCTGATCGGCGCGTGGAACACCCTGGCCGCCCCGATCGGCAGCCGCCCCATCGGCTACGTCTCCGCCGACATCGACCGCACCGGCACCGAGTCCCCGCTGGGCGACCTGATCGCCGACGCGCAGTTCGCGTACGGCAAGCAGCGGGACCCGGAGACCGACCTGGCCCTGATGAACCCGGGCGGCATCCGCGCCCCGCTGACCTACGCGGCCTCCGGCGCCGAGGGCGACGGCGTCGTCACCTACGCCGAGGGCTTCACGGTCCAGCCCTTCGCCAACACGGTGAACCTCAAGGACTACACCGGCGCCCAGCTGATCCAGGTCCTCAAGGAGCAGGTGAGCGGCCCGAACGAGGCGGCCCCGAAGATCCTCCAGGTCTCCTCCGGGCTCACCTACACCCTGGACCTGACCAAGTCGGGCGCGGACCGCGTCGTCGCGGACTCCGTCCGCCTGAACGGCGCGCCCGTCGACCGGAACGCCACCTACCGCGTCGCGTCCAACAGCTTCCTCGCGGGCGGCGGCGACGGCTTCACCACGCTGGGGCAGGGCACGAACGAACTCGTCGGCGCGGACGACCTGACGGCGTTCGAGCAGTACCTGACGGCCCACTCCTCGGCGGCCGACCCGATCGCTCCGCCGGCGGCGGACCGGATCACGGTCGTCCAGTAGGCGGCGCCAGCGAGTCCCTGAGGGCGCCCGTCAGCCGTCGAAACTCCGGCGGGCGCCCTCGATGTGGCCGAGGTGCCGGTGGGTCCAGTCGCAGATGGCGTCGACCGTGGCGCGCAGGGCGCGGCCCGGTTCGGTGAGGGTGTACTCGACCCGCGGCGGCACGGTCGGGTACACCGTCCGGTCGACCAGGCCGTTGCGTTCCAGCATGCGCAGGTTCTGGGTGAGCATCTTGTGGCTGATGCCCTCGACCTCGCCCCGCACTTCGCTGAAGCGCAGGGTGCGCTCGCCGAGCGCCTCGATGATCAGCAGCGCCCACTTGTTGGCGACGTCCGAGAAGATCTCCCGCGCCAGGGAGTCCGCGCGCCGCAGGTCCGCGTCCTCGGGCAGGTCGTTGAGCAGTTGCTTGGTCACCATGAGGTTCCTCAGTCACCGAAAAGTGCGTTCTTCCAGGTCAGCCGCCACTCTCCTACAGTTCCCGAGTAACTGCAAGAGAGTGGACCGGAAGGGCGAGCACCATGACCACCCACGATGTCTTCCGCTTCGACGTGCCGGCCGAGGACGACTTCGGCTACTCCCAGGCGATCAGGTCGGGCGCGCTGGTCCGTGTCTCCGGGCAGCTCGCGTTCGACGCGGCGGGCGAGTTCCCGGACGGGGGCGACTTCGCCGCCCAGCTCCGGCGCACCCACGCCAACATGGACCGGGTCCTGGCCCACTACGGAGCCACCCGCAACCAGATCGTGTCGCAGACCCTGTACGTGGTGGACCTGCGGCACCACGCCGCCGCGGCGGCGCGGGGCAACCTGGCGTACTTCGGGGAGCACCGCCCGGCCGCCACGGTCCTCGGCGTGACCGAGCTGACCCTGCCCGGTCAGCTGGTCGAGATCAGCTTCGTCATCGATACGGGGCTGCCTGCGTGACGTCTCCCTCCGGCGGCGGCACCGGCGCCCCGGGCAGCCGGATCGTGGCGGTCGTACCGCCGCCGTCCGCCGGTCGCAGGGTCACCTCGCCGCCCGCCTGCTGCACCGTCCGCGCCACGATGGACAGGCCCAGGCCCGAGCCGGGCAGGGCGCGGGCGCTCGGGGAGCGCCAGAAGCGGTCGAAGACGTGCGGGAGTTCGTCGGCGGCGATGCCGGGGCCGTGGTCGCGGACGGTCAGGACGCCGTCGGCGAGGCGTACGTCGATGGTGCCGCCCTCCGGGCTGAACTTCACCGCGTTGTCCAGGATGTTGACCACCGCGCGTTCCAGCGCGGCGGGTTCCGCCCGGACGTACCAGGGGCGCACGTCCGCGTCGATCGCCAGCTCGGGGCCGCGCAGGCGGGCGCGGCGCAGCGCCGACTCGACGACGTCGTGCCAGGCGAGGATGCGGGTGCGGCCCTCGTGCTGGCCGGTGTCGGGGCGGGAGAGCTCCTGGAGGTCGCCGATGAGCGCCGCCAGCTCCGTCATCTGCGCCTTCACCGAGGCGAGCAGCGCCTTGCGGTCGGCCTCCGGGAGCGGGCGGCCCGTCTCCTCGCTGCGGGTGAGCAGCTCGATGTTGGTGCGCAGGGAGGTGAGCGGGGTGCGCAGTTCGTGGCCGGCGTCGGCGATGAGCTGCTGCTGGAGGTCGCGGGAGCTGGCCAGGGACGAGGTCATGCTGTTGAAGGACCGGGAGAGGCGGGCGATCTCGTCGTCACTGTCGTCCGCGACGGGGATGCGGACGGTGAGGTCCTCGGTGCGGGCCACGTGCTCGACGGCCTCGGTGAGTTCGTCGACCGGACGCAGCCCGGTGCGCGCCACCCACAGCCCGGCGGCGCCGGCGCCCAGGACACCCGCGCCCGCGACGATCGCGAGCACCAGGGCGAGGTCGTTGAGGGAGCTGTTCACCTCGCCCAGCGGTCGCGCGGCGGATACGGCCACACCCAGCTCGGGCAGCACGCTGTAGGTGTAGACCCGGTACTGGGCACCGTCGGCCCCCGTGGCGTCGTGCAACGCGTCGGTGGAGGCGCCCTCGGCCACGGCGTGGTCGGCGTCGCCGAGCGGCACCTCGCGGGTGCCGATGATGAGACAGCTCCCTCCCGTGCCGTCCACCAGCTGTACGGACGAGCCGAAGGGGTTCTGCTCGTGCGTGACGGGGTCGTGGGCGCAGGCGCCGGTGCGCAGGTTGACGTACTGGCTCACCTGCTCCCTGGTCATGCGGTTGGCCTTCAGGGCCTCGTCCAGCGAGCTGACCAGCACGCTCTTGACGACGAACCAGCAGGCGACCGCCGCCGCCGCCACCGCGAACGCCACCGCCGCCGCCACCAGCAGCGACAGCCGCGCCCTGATGGGCAGGGACCGGACCCGGTGGGCGACGCCTCTCACTCCGCGCCGCCCTGCCGCAGGACGTAGCCGACGCCGCGGACGGTGTGGACCAGGCGGGGCTCGCCGCCCGCCTCCGTCTTGCGGCGCAGGTACATGACGTACACGTCGAGGGAGTTCGACGACGGCTCGAAGTCGAAGCCCCAGACGGCCTTCAGGATCTGCTCCCGGGTGAGGACCTGGCGCGGGTGCGCCATGAACATCTCCAGCAGGGTGAACTCCGTGCGGGTCAGCTCGACCGGGCGTCCGGCGCGGCTGACCTCCCGGGTCGCCAGGTCCATGGTCAGGTCGGCGAAGCTCAGGGTGTCGTCGTCCTCGGCGGTGGCCTCCACCGCCGCCGCGTAGGAGCTGCGGCGCAGCAGCGCGCGGATGCGGGCGAACAGCTCGTCCAGCTCGAACGGCTTGACCAGGTAGTCGTCCGCCCCCGCGTCCAGGCCGGTGACCCGGTCGCCGACCGTGTCGCGGGCCGTCAGCATCAGGATCGGCGTCAGGTCGCCCGCGCCGCGGATGCGGCGGGCGGCGGTCAGGCCGTCCATGCGGGGCATCTGGATGTCCAGGACGACGAGGTCGGGCCGGTACGCCGCGGCCTTCTCCAGCGCGTCGGCGCCGTCGACGGCGACCTCGGTGTCGTACCCCTCGAAGGCGAGGCTGCGCTGGAGGGCTTCGCGGACCGCGGGCTCGTCGTCGACGATCAGGATGCGCTGGATCTCGCGGTCGGCGTCTGCGGGGCTCATGGGCTCGGGTCCTCGGGTGCGGTCGGGTACGGGTACGGGGTGTCAACGCTTTCAGCGTCGCACGTCTGCGCGCCCGCTCAGTTGCTCGCGCCCGCCCGCAGCCCGGGCAGGTCGGCCTTCACCGTGTTGACCGGGATGGCGAAGCCCAGGCCCACGCTGCCCGCGCTCGCGGAGGACTCGGTCGCCGAGTACATCGCGGAGTTGATGCCGATGATGTTGCCGTTCATGTCGATCAGCGCGCCGCCGGAGTTGCCCGGGTTGAGGGACGCGTCGGTCTGGATCGCCTTGTACGTCGTCGTGGACGAGCCGGTGTCGCCGTTGAACTGCTGCCCGCCGAACTCGAACGGCCACTGGCCGCCCTGCCGCTGCTGCTGTTCCTGCCGGCCCTCGTCCGTCGAGACGGTCACGTCCCGGTCGAGGGCGGAGACGATGCCGCTGGTCACGGTGCCGGTCAGGCCCTCGGGGGAGCCGATGGCGACGACCTGGTCGCCGACCCCGACGCCGTCGGAGTCGCCGAGGGTGGCGGCCTTGAGGCCGGCGGCGTCCTTCAGCTTGATCAGCGCGAGGTCCTTCTTGCTGTCGGTGCCGACCACCTCGGCGGTGTACTGCTTGCCGTCGTTGGTCGTCACCTTGACGGAGGAGGCGCCGGACACGACGTGGTTGTTGGTGATGATCTCGCCGTCGTCGGTGATGATCACGCCGGAGCCGGTGGAGGACCCGGCGTTCGAGGTGGCGTTGATCTCGACGATGCTCGGGCTGACCGCCTTGGCGACGCCGGAGACCGTGCCCTTCTGGCTGGAGGGCACCACGTTGGTGCTGGTCGAACCGGCAGCGACGGTGTCGCCGCCGGCCAGCTCCTGGATGCCGTACGCCGTGCCGCCGCCGACGGCCGCCGCGACGATCGCCACGGCCACCAGCAGGGCGGCGGGACCGCGCCGCCGGGCCGGGCGCCCGCCGTGCGGCGGCTCGGGCTGCGGGCCGGGCAGGGGCTGCGTGGCGTGGTTCCCGGGCGGCTGCGCCGGCGGGGGCGGCCACTCCGGGTTGACGGGAGAGGAGGCGTGCTGGTGGGGTCCCTGGTACGGGTTCGCGTGCTCGTACTCGCCGTTGGGGCGGAGGCTCTCGGTCATGTCCATGAGCCTCCCGCCCCCGGATGAGAGCGGCCTGAGTGCTGCCTGAGAAGCCCGGCAGAACCTCGTATGCCCGATATAAAGACGCCCGTCGGCTGATCGCTACGCGCAGCCGCAGGACTGCCGTACCACCAGCTGGGACGGGAACACCTTCAGCCGCTCGCGGCGGGAACCCGCCACCCGCAGGCCGTCGTCCAGGACCAGGTCCACCGCCTCCCGCGCCATCGCCGACCGGTCCGAGGCGACCGTCGTCAGCGGCGGGTCCGCCAGGTCGGCTTCCTTGATGTCGTCGAACCCGGCCACCGCCAGCTCGCCGGGGACGTCGATGCGCAGCTCGCGGGCCGCGCGCAGCAGGCCGATCGCCTGGTCGTCGGTGGAGCAGAAGATCGCGGGCGGGCGCTGCGGCCCGGAGAGCAGCTCCAGACCCACGCGGTACGCGTCGTAGCGGTTGTACGGCGCCTCGAAGAGCCGGCCCTCGGTGGAGAGCCCGGCCTCCTTCATCGCGCGCTTCCAGCCCTCGACGTGGTCGGAGACCGGGTCGCCGACGGACGGCGTCTCGGCGGTGCCGCCCATGCAGGCGACGTACGCGTACCCGTGCTCCAGCAGGTGCCGTACGGCGAGCTGGGCGCCGCCGAGGTCGTCGGTGACGACGGCGACGTCGTCGATGGCCTCGGGGCGCTCGTGCAGCAGGACCACCCGGGCGTCCCAGGCGTCGATCTCGGCGGCGGCGTTGTCGTTCAGCGCGTGGCTGACCAGGATCAGGCCGGAGACCCGCATGCCGAGGAAGGCCCGCAGGTAGTGCACCTCGCGCTCGCCGACGTAGTCGCTGTTGCCGACGAGCACCATCTTGCCGCGCTCGGCGGCGGCCCACTCGACCGCGTGCGCCATCTCCGCGAAGAACGGCTGGCGCGCGTCCGGCACGATCAGACCTATGAGGTCCGTGCGCCGCGACGCCATGGCCTGGGCGACCCGGTCCGGGCGGTACCCCAGTTCCTTGATCGCGGCGAGGACACGCTCGCGCGTGGCCGGGGCGACCGGCCGGGGTCCGTTGTTGATGACGTAGCTGACGACGGCGGTGGAAGTCCCCGCCAGTCGCGCCACATCATCCCGAGTCACCTTGGCCACGCGCGGAGTCTACGCGGATGGACCCGCTCCGGGCAGGGCGTATCAGACCTTGGATGACCTCGCGTCCGCCGCCTTCGCCGGCGTGTCGGCCCGGTCCTCGGCGCTCTCCGCCTCGGCGTTCTTCGGCTCCGCGTCCTCCGCCCCCTCCGGCTTCTCGCCCTTCTCGGGCTTCTCCGGCGTCACGAAGCGGTAGCCCACGTTGCGGACGGTGCCGATCAGCGACTCGTGCTCGGGGCCGAGCTTGGCGCGCAGCCGCCGCACGTGCACGTCGACCGTGCGGGTGCCGCCGAAGTAGTCGTACCCCCACACCTCCTGGAGCAGCTGTGCGCGGGTGAACACCCGGCCGGGGTGCTGGGCGAGGTACTTCAGCAGCTCGAACTCCTTGAAGGTCAGGTCCAGGACCCGGCCCTTGAGCTTCGCGGAGTACGTCGCCTCGTCCACCGACAGGTCGCCGTTGCGGATCTCCATCGGGGAGTCGTCGCCGCCGAGCTGCTGGCGGCCCGTGGCCAGCCGCAGCCGCGCCTCGACCTCCGCCGGACCGGCGGTGTCGAGCAGGACGTCGTCGATGCCCCAGTCGGCGGTGACGGCGGCGAGACCGCCCTCGGTGACGATGAGCACCAGCGGACAGCTGAGGCCCGTGGACCGCAGCAACTGGCACAGGCTGCGGATCTGGGGGAGATCGCGGCGGCCGTCGACGAGGATCACGTCGGCGCCCGGGGTGTCGACGAGGGCGGGGCCCTCGGCGGGGGCGACCCGCACGTTGTGCAGCAGCAGGCCGAGAGCGGGGAGCACCTCCGTCGACGGCTGGAGGGCGTTGGTCAGGAGCAGCAGAGAACTCATCGCGCCCCACCTGCCTGGGACGGTTCGTGGTCGTGCCCGGTTCGCTCGCCCATAACGTCTGGTTCCTCCTGGGTCCCTGCGAGGACGTTTACGGCACTGCTTCGTACAGGTCGTGCGGGTGCGGGTCCCGTGCCCGTGGGGCCCGCGGCGCGTCCGGGAGGTGAAGGCCAGGCGACCGTCCGACGACCGCCCGGCATCGCTCCCGGAAGCACAAAAGGACCCGGGGGCTACGTTGCCCGAGTCCTCTGCCCAGCAGAATAGCCGACATGAGCAACCGACCGCCGGGTCATGTGGCGCGTTCCACCCGTGGTCCAGCAAATCGTCCGCATTCCGAGACGCCGCGGGGGGCGCCGCGCCGCACGCCCGCGCGCACCGTCCTCCGGACGGCCGACGGGGTCCCCATCGACGCCGTGTACGAGCCGGGACCGGCCGGGCGCGACCCCTCTGACCTGGTGTTCGTCGTCGCGCACGGGTTCACCGGCGACGCCGACCGGCCGCACGTACGGCGGATCGCGGGGGCGTTCGCGCGGCACGGCGCCGTGGTCACGTTCTCGTTCCGGGGCCACGGCGCGTCCGGCGGACGGTCCACCGTGGGGGACCGCGAAGTGCTCGACCTGGCGGCGGCGGTCGCCTGGGCGCGCGGCTTCGGGCACCCCCGGGTGGTGACCGTCGGCTTCTCCATGGGCGGCTCGGTGGTCCTGCGGCACGCCGCGCTGTACGCCGACGACGCCGCGGCGGGCACGGACGCCGTCGTGTCGGTCAGCTCCCCCGCCCGCTGGTACTACCGGGGCACGGCACCCATGCGCCGGCTGCACTGGCTGGTGATGCGCCCCACCGGGCGCCTGGTGGGCCGCTACGGCCTGCGCACCCGCATCCACCACCGCGACTGGGACCCGGTGCCGCTGTCGCCGGTGGAGGCGGTGCCCCGGATCGCGCCGAGGCCGCTGCTCGTCGTGCACGGCGACCGGGACGGCTACTTTCCCCTCGACCACCCCCGGATGCTGGCCGAGGCCGCCGGTGACCACGGCGAACTCTGGCTGGAGCCCGGCATGGGCCACGCCGAGAACGCCTCCGGCGAGGACCTGCTCGACCGCATCGGCGACTGGGCGGTGGCCCGGGCGGGCTAGCCTGACGTTGTTCATCGCCGACGACGAAGGATCGAGATGGCAAAGGTCACGGTGCGCTACTGGGCCGCCGCGAAGGCCGCGGCGGGGGTGGCCGAGGAGCCGTACGACGCGGTGACGCTGGCCGACGCGCTCGGCGCGGTCCGCGAGCGCCACCCCGGCGAACTCACGCGCGTGCTGCTGCGCTGCTCGTTCCTCGTCGACGGCGACCCCGTGGGCACCCGCGGGCATGAGACGGTACGGCTGGCCGAGGGCGGCACGGTCGAGGTGCTCCCGCCGTTCGCAGGAGGGTGAGCGATGACCGACCAGCCGCAGCAGCCGTACCGGCAGTACGACCCGCAACAGCAGTACGACCCGAATCAGCAGTACGAGGGGTACGACGCCCAGGCGTGGCCCGGGCAGCAGCCGTACCCGTCGTACCAGGGCTACGGGGAGCAGCCGGACCCGAACGCCGCCCAGTACACGCAGCAGTGGCAGGGGCAGACCTGGGAGACGCAAGTGCAGCCGCCGGTCTCCGCGGAGGAGACGGCGTACCTGCCGCCGCACGCCCAGCCGCAGCCGCAGCCGTACCCGTCCCAGGGGTACGGACAGCCGCAGCCGCAGCCGTACCAGTCCCCGCCGCAGCCGTACGCGCCCCAGCCCCAGCCTCAGCCGTACGAGCCCCCCGCTCCCGCCCCCGCTCCCGCCCCCGCGCCCTCCTCCGCCTCCCCCTCCGACGATCCGGGCTACGGTCCCGCGACCGTCGCCGGGAACACGCGGATCACGGACGCGCAGCGGGCCCGCGCCGAGGGGCGTTCGCCGATCATCGACCCGGGCATGCAGCCGGCCGCTCTCACCGCGCTGCTCGGGCTGCTGCTGTCCGGCGCGGCGGCGCTCGGCACCTACGCCCTGCTCGTCCCGCTCGTCGCCCTCCAGGCGGTCACCGCGGCGGGCTGGTTCCGGCTGAACGGCATGTGGCCCGCCCGGCAGGGCATCGCGCTGGGCTTCGCGGGCGCGCTCGCCGCCGACGCGGCGCTGCTGGTGTCGGACCGCTCCCCGGCGGCGATCCTCGGCACACTCGGGGTGTGGGTGCTGCTCTCCCTCGTCCTGCAACTGCGCTCGCACGCCGACCCCGACGAGCGGATGTACGGCCTGATGGCGACCATCGCCGCGGCGGCCCTGGCCGTCGTCGCGGGCGGGTACCTCGCCGCCGACGCGGACGCGGTGACGGTCGGCGGGATCGCGGTGGCCGTGGCCGCCGTGGCCCGTGCGCTGCCGCTGCCGACCCCGGCGTCCGTGGTCGTCGCGCTGCTCGCGGCGGCCGGGGCGGGGATCGCGGCCGGCTCGGTGACGGACTTCGGGGCGTCGGGGGCGCTGCTCGGCGCGGGCGCGGCGGTCTGTGCGCTGATCGGCCTGCGGGTGGCGGCCTACGACTACCCCTCCCGCTTCGTCCACTTCACGGCGGGCGTGGCCCTGCCGCTCGCGGCGGCCGCCCCGGCCGTGTACCTCCTGGGCCGGGCCCTGGCCTGAGTCGCCGCCGGTACGGCACCCCCTGTCACAGCTGTTCGACAAAAACCGGGGGGTGCCCGGGGGCCGCGTTACGCTCGCGCTGGACGGCCGCCGGTCGTCGGGTCCGCCACCGCCGAGCGTCCAGGGTTGGGGAAACACCGCATGCGCGCACTGCGAATACTGTTGATCGTCGTCGTGATCCTGGGCGGCCTCTTCGTGATCGCCGACCGTGTCGCCGTCAACTTCGCCGAGGACGAGGCGGCGGACCAGGTGCGCAGCACCGAGAACCTGGCCTCGACGCCGGACGTGTCCATCAACGGTTTCCCCTTCCTCACCCAGGTCGCCGGCGGTGAGCTGGACGACGTGGAGATCGGCATCGACGACTACGAGGCGTCCACCGGCAACGCGAACGAGAAGATCCGCATCGCCCATCTGCGCGCCCACATGAAGGGCGTCGAGTTCTCCGGCGACTACAGCTCCGCCACCGCGGCCACCGCCACCGGCACGGCGACCGTCGGCTACGACGAGCTGATGAAGGCCACCAAGTCCGAGCCCACCCGGATCGCGCCCGGTATCGACGCCAAGGTCGTCGGCCTCTCCGACGGCGGCAACGGGAAGATCAAGGTGTCGCTGGAGGCCACGGTCCTCGGTGTCGAGGTGCCCGAGCCGGTCGAGGTGCTCAGCTCGGTCAAGGTCAAGGACGACGACGTGGAGGTCGTCGCCGACGGCCTGCCGAGGATAGGCGGCAGGCAGCTCGCCGAGTCCCGGATCCGGGCCATCACCGACTTCCAGCAGACCATCGACGAGCTGCCCGGCGGCATCGAGCTGGACAAGGTCGAGGCGGCGAAGGACGGCGTCGAGATCACGGTGAAGGGTTCGAACGTCAAGCTGGCCGGGTAGGACGAGGGGCGTCCCCCCACGGGACCGGACAGCCGTTGTCCGACAGGCGAGACGCCGCCGTCCGTACCGCAGATGCGGAGACACCCGCCCCGGCTCCCGCGGCCTCCGACGCCCGAGCGACGGGGCTCCCCATCCCATAGTGCGGACGATCGTGTCTCACCATGCGACACGTCGGTGACATGGCCCGCCCTCAATCCCTACGATCGCTCCTATGCAGCGACAGGCGGATCTCACGAAGCGGCGGGCAGTGGACCTGTGCCGCGTTGCCGCCATGCTCTGTCGCACCTTCTGAGGTGGGCGGCGACGTCGCCGTCCGTGTCCCCCTCATCCCTCGCCCCGGCCTGCCCCGGGCACCCGCGCGCCGCCGCACGGCCCGAGCGCGCACCCCTCTCACCGCACGCCCCGCCGCCAACTGCCCCGGAGGAGAAAACATGAGCCGCAGCGACGTCCTGGTCGACGCCGACTGGCTTCAGGACCACCTGGACGACCCGTCCATCGCGATCGTCGAGGTGGACGAGGACACGTCCGCCTACGAGAAGAACCACATCAAGAACGCGATCCGGATCGACTGGACCCAGGACCTCCAGGACCCGGTCCGCCGCGACTTCGTCGACCAGGAGGGCTTCGAGAAGCTCCTGTCGGCCAAGGGCATCGCCAACGACACGCTGGTGGTCCTCTACGGCGGCAACAACAACTGGTTCGCGTCGTACGCCTACTGGTACTTCAAGCTCTACGGCCACGAGAACGTCAAGCTCCTCGACGGCGGCCGCAAGAAGTGGGAGCTGGACGCCCGCGAGCTGGTGCCCGGCGACGAGGTGCCCCAGCGCGCCACCACCGACTACAAGGCCAAGCCGCAGAACACCGCGATCCGCGCCTTCCGCGACGACGTGGTCAAGGCGATCGGCGCGCAGAACCTGGTCGACGTCCGCTCGCCCGACGAGTTCTCCGGCAAGCTGCTCGCCCCGGCCCACCTCCCGCAGGAGCAGTCGCAGCGCCCGGGCCACGTCCCGTCCGCCCGCAACATCCCGTGGTCGAAGAACGCCAACGACGACGGCACCTTCAAGTCGGACGAGGAGCTGAAGCAGCTCTACACCGACGAGCAGGTCGACCTGGCGAAGGACACCATCGCCTACTGCCGCATCGGCGAGCGCTCGGCCCTGACCTGGTTCGTCCTGCACGAGCTGCTGGGCGTGGAGAACGTCAAGAACTACGACGGCTCCTGGACCGAGTACGGCTCCCTCGTCGGCGTGCCGATCGAGCTCGGCGCCAACAAGTAAGCCCGCCCCTTCTCAACCCCTCAGGAGTAACGACATGTGCGGAGCGAAGGCCGGCGGCCCGGACGCCTCGACGATCAAGCCCGGTGAGACCACCATCCAGGGTCAGGTGACCCGCGGCGGCGAGCCGGTGACGGGCTACGTCCGTCTGCTGGACTCCACCGGCGAGTTCACGGCGGAGGTCCCGACCTCCGCGACGGGCCAGTTCCGCTTCTACGCGGCCGAGGGCACCTGGACCGTACGCGCGCTCGTCCCGGGCGGCACCGCCGACCGCACCGTCGTCGCCCAGCAGGGCGGCCTGGCGGAGGTCGCGATCGCCGTCTGACGGCAGCGACGGCCGAAGGGGCCGCACCCACCGGGTTGGACGCCTGGGGTGCGGCCCCTTCGGCGTGCCCGGCCTACGCTGGAGGTATGTACGCGCGGCGCCGGCACGTCTACTTCGCCCTGATGGGGACCTGCGTCGTGCTCTTCGTCCTGGCCTGGGGAGTCGTGCGCCTGTGGTCCGTCCCGGCGGCCGTGGGCCTGTGCGTGTTCGCGATGCTCATCCCCCCGGTGGCCGCGATGATCGCCAACCGGCGCGGGCCCGAGGACCGCTGGTGGGACGACCCGTCGGGCGACGCCCAGTCCGACGAGTGGTGGGACGAACTGGACGGCAAGAAGCGCCCCTAGGGGGTGTCGTTTGGATCAGGCCGGCTCCGGGCGACGGGTGCCTTGTTCCACCCCGCGACCCCGGCAAGATCCAAACGACACCCCCTAGTCCCGGGCGCCGGCTAGAGGGCGTCGCCCTCGTCCTCCGGTGTGTCCATGCCGCCCAGGAGGCGGCGCAGGCAGCGCACCGCGAGGTCGGCGGGGGAGCCCGGCCCCTCGGTCGCCGCCTCGGTGCCGGACCACGTCTCCAGGGCGATCCGGATGGCGTCGGTGGCCGCGGCGGCGACCAGGCGCACCTCCAGCGGGTCCCGGCGGCCGTCCGCCAGCCGGGCGATCACCGGGACGAGCAGCTCCTCCGACTCCTGGTTCACCCGGTACCAGACGGCGCGCAGCGCGGGATCGTCAGCGGCGGCGCGCAGCAGACCGCGTGTGCGCAGGAGCGCCTCGACGGCCTGCGGGTCCGGCGTCGCCAGCGCCTGTTCGACCGCGCCGCGCAGGACCGGACCGAGCGCGGCACCCGGCCGTGCCTCGGCCAGCAGCGCGCGCCACCGGTCGCCGCCGACGGTGAGCAGCGGTCCGACGGCGTCCTGCTTGGAGCGGAAGTACCGGTAGAAGGTCCGCAGCGCGACCCCCGCCCGCCGGGCGATCTCCTCCGCCGTCGTGGCCTCGGGGCCCCGGGTGGCGAAGAGCTCTGCCGCTGCGTGCGCGATGTCGAGCTGGGTGGCGGCCTTGCGGCGTTCGGTCAGCGTCGGGGGCGGTGGCTCGGTGCTCACCCCAGAAGCGTACGGCCTGCCACCACCCGGCGGCATGCCGTGACGTGATGGCAAAACGTGTCACCTAGGCGTACGGTGACGCTCATGAACTACGTGCACCGTTACGAAGACCGCCGTGTCCTGGTCACCGGCGGCGGCTCGGGCATAGGCCAGGCCACCGTGCTGCGTCTCCTCGCGGAAGGCGGCACCGTCGTGGCCGCGGACATCAGCGAGGCGGGCCTGAAGGACACCGCGGCGAAGGCGGCGGCCCACGCGGACCGGCTGACCACCCGCGTCGTCGACATCGCCGACGAGACCTCGGTGCGCGAGGGCGTCCGGGCGGCCACGGAGGCGCTGGGCGGCCTGGACGTCCTGGTCAACGCGGCCGGCATCCTGCGCTCCTCGCACACCGCGGAGACCGGCCTCGCGGACTTCACCCGGGTCCTCACGGTGAACCTCGTCGGCACGTTCCTGGTGATCCGCGAGGCGATCCCGGCGCTGCTGGAGGGCAGGGACGCGGCGGTGGTCAACTTCAGCTCGACCTCCGCGGCGTTCGCCCACCCGTACATGGCGGCCTACGCGGCGAGCAAGGGCGGCATCCAGTCCATGACCCACGCCCTGGCCAGTGAGTACGCCGGGCGCGGCATCCGCTTCACCGCCGTCCAGCCCGGGTCCATCTCCTCCGGCATGACGGACGGCAGCGGGGCCAGCGGGCAGAGCGCCGGTCCCGGACTGCCCGCGGACGCCGACATGAGCCTCTACGCGAAGCTGTCGCCCGCCCTCGGCCGGGGCTTCGCCGGTCCGGAGACGGTGGCGTCGGTCGTCGCGATGCTGGGCAGCGAGGACGGCCGGTTCATCACGGGCACGGAGATCCGGATCGACGGCGGCACCCACTTCTGAGGCCGCCCGCATGCCGGAGAGGACAGCACCATGCACGACCTGACCGGCAAGAACGTGATCGTCAGGCGTATGTCATGGGGCGGTGAGCGCCGGCGCGGACCGGGGTCACCGGTCGGCTCGGCTCAGGCGGGGCGGGGCCCAGTCGTGGTGCCGGAGGATCATGCGCACGGCGGCGCGGGACGGGGTCAGCCGCATGGCCGTGTTGCGCAGGGCGACGGGCACGGGGCGGGCGAGCTGCTGGCCCATCCGTCCGGCCTGCCGGGCGGCGCGCGCGACGGCCTGACTGCGCGGCCGCCGCTCGGCGTCGTACCGGGCGAGCGCGGCGTCCACCGAGGGCTCGGCGGCGAGCGCGGCGGCCAGCACGACCGCGTCCTCCAGCGCCTGGCAGGCGCCCTGCCCCAGGTTCGGGGTCATCGCGTGCGCCGCGTCCCCGAGCAGCGCGATCCGGCCGGCCGTGTACGAGGGCAGGGGCGTGCGCAGTTCGTACACGTCGTGGTGGAGCACGGCGTCGGTCCGGGTCGCGTCGAGCAGGGCGGGGATCGGGTCGTGCCAGTCCTGGAAGCGTCGCCGCAGTTCGGCCAGGGGGTCGGAGAACCGCGTCCCCGCGGGAAGGGTGAGGACCGCGTGCCACTCGGCCCGCCCGTCGAGGAAGGCGATGTGCCCGAACTCGGCGCCGTGACCCCAGGTCAGCTCGAAGTCGGTGCGCAGCTCGACCGCCTGCTCGGTGATGGCGCGCAGCACCGCCGAGCCGCTGTGGACCGGACCGGGATGAGCGGGGAACAGACGGCGGCGGAACGTGCTGCCGATGCCGTCGGCCGCCACCACCAGGTCGGCGTCCAGCACCAGGTCGCCGCAGCCGACGCGAACCGCCCCGGGCCCGGCCCCCTGGAGCGGGCGGGCCTCGGAACCGATCAGCAGCGTCTCGGCGGGCAGGGCCGCACGCAGCAGCCGGTGCAAAGTGGCGCGGGGGATGCCCGTGATGGGCGTGCCGACCGCCTTCTCCAGCGCCGCGCCGTCCATCCGGGCCAGCCAACCGCCCCCCGGCGTACGGGTGCCGCCCCTGTACTGGCCCCGCGACGCCTCCCGCACCGCCCGGCCCACTCCGAGTTCGTCCAGTGCCCGCAGGCCGTTGGCGGCCAGCGAGATGCCCGCCCCCGCGTCGTCGAGCACGGGCGCGCGCTCGACGACCGTCACCTCCCAGCCGATGCGGCGCAGGCCGATCGCGGCGGCCAGTCCGCCGATGCCCCCGCCGACGATCACCGCTGTGCTGCCCATGCCGAGCCCCCTCTTCTACACCTGTAGAAGAATGACTGTATCCGAAGCGCTACAGGTGTAGAAAATGGAGCCATGGCTACGGATCGGCGCACCCTCCTCGCGGACGCGGCTCTCGACGTACTCGCCGACGAGGGGGCCCGCGGCCTGACCCACCGCGCGGTGGACCGCCGGGCGGGCCTGCCGTCCGGCACCACGTCGGCGTACTTCCGCACGCGGGCCGCGCTGCTCACCGGGCTCGTCACCCGCCTGGTCCAACTCGACCAGGCGGAACTGCACACGACGGCCGAGCGGCTCGCGCCCCTGCGCACGGCCGGGGACCTGGTGGACGGCTTGACGCTGCTCGTCCGCCGGCGGCTCACCGGCGAGGGGCGCCGCCGCTCGCTCGCCCGCTACGCCTGCGCCGTCGAGAGCGTGCGCGCCCCGGAACTGCGGGAGATCCTCGTCCCCCGCGAGAACGCCGGCCGCGAGGCCGTTCGGTCCTTCCTCGCCGGGCACGGCATGACGGACGTCGAGAACCGCACCCACACGCTGCTGTCCTGCGTCGACGGGCTGGTCTTCGACCGGCTGGTCTGCGGGGGCGAGGTGCCGCGCGAGGCCCTCGAAGGGCTCGTGGCCGCCGCCCTGCGTCAGTAGACGAGGGCCTGGGTGTCCTCGCCCAGCGCCTCCTGCACGAACACCTGCGCGCCCGCGATCCGTACGCCCTCGATGACGTCCTTCTCGGTGAGGTCGCGGCGGGCCGCGCACTGGGTGCACAGCGTCACCCGGCCGCCCGCCAGGAGCGAGTCGAGCAGGTCGGGCAGCGGCGCGGCGTGCGGCAGCTCGAACTCGGCCGCGCGCCCCGGCACCGCGAACCACGCGGACTCACCGGTCAGCCACAGCGACACGTCCACCCCACTGGCCACGGCCACCGCCGCCACCGTGAACGCCTGAGAACACCGCTCGGGCGCGTCCGCCCCCGCCGTCACCTTGATCACGAGCTTCTTCGCCATGGCCGAATCGTAATCAACGCCGCCACAACCCAGGGGCAGGGCTGTGGGTCTCCTGTGCGCACGCTTGATCGAATGCGTCATACGTTCTGTGGGGGGACGACTTGGAAGACGAACCGGAACCCGAGGGTGGTTCACCGGTGGCCGAGGAGACCGCGCCGCGGTCACGGCCGCGTCGGCGCGGGCGCACCGCCGCGCTTATCTGCACCGCCACCGTGCTGGGGTTGGTCGCCGGCACCTGCACCGGCTACCTCGTGCAGGCGGACCGGGAACCGACGAAGCTGCCGCCGCTGTCGCAGGCCGCGCTCGCGCGCGGTACGGGGAAGGCGCCGAAGCCGCTGTCCGTCGACCAGGACCGCCAGGTGCGCACCGAGGGTGACCTGCGCGACCTGTTGCTGAAGAAGCCGAGCGGGGCGGAGGAGGTCGACTGGCTGGAAGCCTCCGACGGCCGGCTGGACCTGGCGGGCTACGCCGGGACGTTCGGGGACCCGTCGCGTGAGTACGAGCACTTGCTGCACAGCGAGTTCCGCCGGGCCGCCGTCACCGGCTGGGAGGTCGACGGCGCGTACTCCGTGGAGATCCGGCTGATCCAGTACCGACAGGAGGAGGTCCTCGGCGCAGGCGGAGCCAGTGCGACCGGCCAGTACCACGCGGGCGAGGGAGGCGTCGACGACGGGGGGATCCCGGGCACGGGCGACGGGCGGGTGTATGTCTACGACCGGCCCGTCCCCGGCCTCGAGTCCGCGCCGTTTCCCTACCAGGCGGAAGCGCACGCCCGGCGGGGTGACATCGCCATGGAGATCTGGGTGAGCGGAGCCAAGCGGATCGAGAAGAAGATGATCACGAGTCTGGCCGAGCGGCAGATGGAGCGGCTGTGAACGAGAACCGCACCGGACGGATCGCGGCCGTCACCGGGTCACTCCTGCTGGCCGGTGCCGTCGTCGGTGCCGTCGCGTACACCGCCGTGGCCGTCGCGGACGCCGATCGGGAGCCGGGCACCCCTTCCTGGGCGCGTCCCGAACCCACCCGGGACCATCCGGCGGCGGCCGAACCGGGCGGTTTGGCCTCGGCCCTCGTGCCGTACGGGCCCGACGAGTGGACGCGCGGCCCCGACCTGGGGGAGTTCGGTTCGGACGCCGTGCTGAACGGCGCTCGGACGGCCGCGCTGCTCAAGGAGTCGCTGGCCGGACTGCCTCGGTCCGAGCGCAAGCAGCTGGAGAAGGAGATCGACCGCAGGCCCATCGAGGAGATGGCGATGCGCAGCTACGCCTTCAACGTGGATGAGCACATCAACGGCGTCGCCGCCACCATGAGCATCACTCTGGCCCGGATGAAGGACCCGGCCGCCGCGCGTGCCGTGACGGAGGGCCGGAGCGAGTTCATGAAGACCCTGGACGTCTTCCGTGCCGGACCCGAGATCGAGGGCTACAAGGACGCGGAGTGTTTCCGGACGCCCTCCGACGCGGGCGACGACGAGGGTCTCGACTCGGTGTACTGCTCGGCCTCCGTGGCGAACATCACCGTCAACGCGACCGCCGAGGGACTGTGGCCGATCGACGCCGAGGCCGCCGCCGCGCTGTTCAAGGACCAGTTGGACCGGATCATCGAACCCGGGGAGTCCGTGTGACCGAGCAGATCACCCCGTCGGCACCCGTCCCGCCGGTGCCCGCGCTGCCGCCCCTGCCGGATGCCCCGCCGCCCGGCGCCCCGACCTCGCCGGGCCGGGACCGCCGGGCCCTGCGTGCCGTGCTGCGCTGGACCGCGGCCGTCGTCGTCTTCGCGGCGGTCGGGTCGGCCACGGCGTACGGCGTCACGCGGATGGACCGGACGGACGTGCCCGGGCTCGCGACCGCGTCGGACGGGCGCTGGTCCTACCCGACGCTCACCGCGGCGCCGCTGCCGTCCGGCAGCCCGGGGCCGTTCGACGAGAAGAACGCGGCCGGTGCCCACTACGCCGATCTGCGGGACCTGCTCCTGCCGGTGCCCGAGGGGGCGACGGCGGACCGGGGGCTGCGCGGCGACGACGGTTGGCTGCGGACGGAGGCCTTCCTCGCGGAGTACCGGGAGGAGGCCGACCGTGACGCGCTGCGGCTACAGATCGTCGACGCGGGGCTGCGGCACATCGCCGCCCGCGGCTGGACCGCCGCCGACGGGACGCACACGCGGATCTACCTGCTCCAGTTCGGCACGGCGGCCGCGGTGGACGATCTGATCACCATGCAGCTGGCGCCCTACGACAGTCCGGCCTACGCCGTGCGAGACACGGAAACGGTGGGGCCCGACGAGGAGTTCCCGGAGGCTGCCGAGTCCGACGACGTGCTCACCTCCGTCTATGCCGAGACCGAGCCCTACGGCGATGAACAGGTCCGCGAGGCATACCTCGGCGCCGGCGACGTTCTGGCGGTGGTGCTGCACAGTCGAGCGGGCGGGGCGGAGAAGGTGCCCTTCCAGCAGACCGTGGCCCTTCAGACCCGGCTGCTCCTGTGACCGCTCAACGGACTAGGGCCTCGGTGGCACCCTCCAGCCGGGTGCGCCACCGCCGGGGCCGGGCCTGGTGCTTCGGCGCGGGCCGGGGCGGGTGCCCCGGATGGAACGGCGGCATCGCGAAGCCGGGGGAGAGGGGAGCCCGCTCCTGTCGCGGCGCGAGCCGCTGCGCCCGCCTGCACTCCTCGTAGGGCAGTCCGCCGTCGTACGTCATCACTCGTGCTCCTTGCGCTGGTGCTGGCGCAGCAGGACGTTCGCGTCCGTCACCGCGCTGTGGTCGAACGCCGCCCGCGCGGCCTCCCGCCGGTCGGCCAGCCAGGCGCAGGCGTCGCAGCCGGGGACCGGCAGGGGCGGCCGCTCCCACCCGCCGGGGGCCGGGGGCGTGGCGAGGGTGCGGTCGTTCGCGGCGCGCAGGCTCGCCCCGAGGCGCTCGCGGTCGGTCGCCGGGCGCAGTGCGGCCGGTTCCGCCTCCCATTCCCGGCCGCCGCCGAGGGGCCGGAGCATCAGGCGCGCCCCGCTGCGGCCCCGGTACTCACCGACCCTGGCGGCGGCGGTGTCGTAGAGCACCGCGCCGGGCTCGTAGGTGGCCGGTTCTGTTCTCACGGGTCCGCTCCCTTACGTCAACGTCTGTACGGAATGCGACAGTTGCCCTACTCTGCGTAGCGGTGGGCAATACGAGCATGTCCCATGCCGGGGGTCGCCAAGCCCGGAACGGCCGCTAGTGCCACAACGGGCGCTCCAAATTCCACAAATTCCACAGCCGGGAGGGGTGCGGTGCCGCAGCGGAGGGCGATCACGGGTCGCAGTCAGGAACCGAGGGCGCGGTTCGCGGAGGAGCTGCGGCTGCTCCGGCAGGGGCGGGGCGTGTCCCTGCGGGGCGTCGCGGAGGTGGTGGGCTGGGACGCGTCCCAGTTCGGAAAGATGGAGAACGGCCACACGCTGGGCGGCCCGGAGATCGTGGAGGCGCTGGACCAGTACTACGGCACGGGCGGAATGCTGCTCACGCTGTGGGAGCTGGCGGTGGCCGATCCCACGCAGTTCCGCGAGCAGTATCGGCGGTACATGATCCTGGAGGCCGAGGCGATCAGCCTGTGGCACTACGCGGTGAGCGCGCCGCCGGGTCTGCTCCAGACCGCCGGGTACGCGCGCGAGGCGCTTGCCGTGGGCTGGCTCAAGGGACCTGAACTGGAGCAGCAGGTCGAGGCCCGCCTCGGTCGTCGGCAGCTGCTGGACGGGGAGGCCCCACCGCCGTTTCGCGTCATCCTCTCCGAGGCGGTGCTGCGCACGTCGCTGCGCGACGTCGAGGCGTGGCGAGAGCAACTGGCCCACTTGGCCGAGATGGCCGAGCGCCCGAGCATCACCCTCCAGGTGCTGCCGTTCCGTGCGGGCCCGCACGGCCTCATGAACACCGCGGTGAAATTCCTGCGGCTGCCGAACGGCCGCGTGGTCGCCTACACGGAGAACGACCTGCGCGGTGAACTGGTGGAGGAAAACGCCTCAGTTGAGCTGCTGCAACGTAGGTACGATGCGATGCGTGACTTGGCGCTGTCGCCCGCCGAGTCGCGCGAGTTCATCCTGCGGACGTTGGAGGAAGCGCCATGCGAGTCGTCGATCTGAGCGCCGTCTCTTGGCGTAAGAGCAGCTACAGCAACACGAGCGGCGGCGACTGCGTCGAGGTCGCCCCCGGCCTCCCCCTCGTCCCGGTCCGGGACAGCAAGGACCCCGCCCGCGGAGCCCTCCTCTTCGCCGCGCCCGCGTGGGGCGCCTTCCTGGACGGAGTCCGGCGAGAGGAGCCGGGGCGGGCCGCGTAAGCTGAGGCCGGCCCTGTTTATGCCCCCCGCTCAAGGAGCACCCCGTGGAGATCTTCTTCGAAGCCCTGCTGGTCCTGGTCTGCGTCGGCGTTCTCGCCTTCGCCGGTCTGACCGTGAAGAAGCTGTACCAGGGCCAGCGCTGATCACCGACGCCAGGAAGTACCGCTCATGATCGAGATCCCGTCCGACCTGCACAAGGACCTTGTCCCGCTCGTCTTCCTGCTGGGTGACTGGGCCGGCGCGGGCGTGCACGACTTCCCCGGCGCCGAGAAGTGCAACTTCGGCCAGGAAGTCTCCTTCACCCACGACGGCCGGGACTTCCTGGAGTACCAGTCGCACACCTGGGTGCTGGACAACGACGGCAACAAGGTCCGTCCCCTGGAGTCCGAGCACGGCTTCTGGCGCATCGACGCGCACCGCAAGGTCGAGGTCACGATGACCCGCGACGACGGCGTCATCGAGATCTGGTACGGCGAGCTGGCCGACCAGAAGCCCCAGATCGACCTGGTCACGGACGCGGTCGCCCGCACCGCGGCGTCCCGTCCCTACACCGGCGGCAAGCGGCTGTACGGCTACGTCAAGAGCGACCTGATGTGGGTCGGCGAGAAGCAGACCCCCGAGGTCGAGCTGCGCCCCTACATGTCGGCGCACCTGAAGAAGGTCGTCACCCCGGAGGACGTCGAGCGCTGGGCCAAGGCCCTGCCCGACGACATGCCGGACGACGGGATCGCTTTCTTCAAGTAGTCCTAGACTCGTGGTGTGGTGAGCACCGACTGGAAGAGCGACCTCAGGCAGCGTGGCTACCGGCTGACCCCCCAGCGGCAGCTGGTGCTCGAAGCCGTCGACACGCTGGAGCATGCGACCCCGGACGACATCCTCGGCGAGGTGCGCAAGACCGCGTCGGGGGTCAACATCTCCACCGTGTACCGCACGCTGGAGCTGCTGGAGGAGCTGGGGCTGGTCAGCCACGCCCACCTCGGGCACGGTGCGCCCACCTACCACCTGGCCGACCGGCACCACCACATCCACCTGGTCTGCCGGGACTGCACCAACGTGATCGAGGCCGACCTGTCGGTGGCCGCCGACTTCACCGCCAAGCTGCGCGAGCAGTTCGGCTTCGACACCGACATGAAGCACTTCGCGATCTTCGGCCGGTGCGAGAGCTGTTCCCTGAAGGGTTCAACTACCGACTCGTAGGCGACTCGTAAGCGAGTCGTAGGCTGGGGCGTATGAAGAGCCCCCTGCT
Source organism: Streptomyces sp. NPDC102490 (assembly GCF_044765285.1). Lineage (NCBI taxonomy): Bacteria > Bacillati > Actinomycetota > Actinomycetes > Kitasatosporales > Streptomycetaceae > Streptomyces > Streptomyces sp. NPDC102490. Next base: position 510,044 of record NZ_JBIWJU010000006.1, on the reverse strand, counting down.
GTCCCTGCCCGGCGCCGTTCCCGCCGAGGGGGTGGACGAAGGCGTCGCCGCCCACTACGGCGACCTGTTCCGCGAGCAGCGTGCCCTCGCCGACGGCACCGGCTTCGTCGACCTCTCCCACCGCGGTGTCGTCACCGTCACGGGCGAGGACCGGCTGAGCTGGCTGCACCTGCTGCTCACCCAGCACGTCAGCGACCTGCCGGCCGGCCAGGCCACCGAGGCGCTGATCCTCTCCGCGAACGGCCACATCGAACACGCCCTGTACCTCGTCGACGACGGCACGACCGTCTGGGCCCACGTCGAGCCCGGCAGCCAGGAGGCGCTCATCGCCTACCTGGAGTCGATGAAGTTCTTCTACCGGGTCGAGGTCGCCGACCGCACCGCCGACACCGCCGTCGTGCACCTGCCGGCCGGGTCGATCGCCCCGGCCCCCGACTCCGTGGCCGTCCGCGAGACGCCGTACGGGCGTGATCTCTTCCTGCCGAGGGAGGAGCTGGAGGCGTTCGCCGCCCAGGCCGGGCCCGCGGCCGGGCTCCTCGCCCACGAGGCGCTGCGGGTCGAGCAGCACCGCCCCCGCCTCGGCTTCGAGACCGACCACCGCACCATCCCGCACGAGCTGGGCTGGATCGGTACGGCCGTGCACCTCCAGAAGGGCTGCTACCGCGGGCAGGAGACCGTCGCCCGGGTGCAGAACCTCGGCAAGCCGCCGCGCCGGCTGGTCTTCCTGCACCTGGACGGCAGCGAGGTCCACCTGCCGCCGAACGGGGCGGAGATCCGCCTCGCGGACGACGGGCCCGACGGCCGGAAGGTCGGGTTCGTCACCACGTCCGCGCGCCACCACGAGCTGGGCCCGGTCGCCCTCGCCCTGGTGAAGCGGAACGTGCCGGTGGACGCCCGGCTGATGGCCGAGGAGACGGCGGCCGCGCAGGAGACCGTCGTCGAGCCGTAGGGGCCGTCTCAGACCTGGCCTCAGACCCCGCCTCAGACCTCGACGAGCACGGTGAACGGGCCGTCGTTGGTCAGCGACACCCGCATCCGCGCGCCGAAACGTCCCGTCGCCACGGTCGCGCCCAGCGCGCGCAGCCGGGCGACGACCTCGTCGACCAGCGGTTCGGCGACGTCGCCGGGCGCGGCGGCGTTCCAGGTGGGGCGGCGGCCCTTGCGGGCGTCGCCGTACAGCGTGAACTGGCTGATCACCAGCAGCGGGGCGTCGAGGTCGCTGCACGACTTCTCGTCGTGCAGGACCCGCAGCGACCACAGCTTGCGGGCCAGCTGCGCCGCCTTCTCCCCGGTGTCGTCGTGGGTGACGCCGACCAGGACGCACAGGCCCTCGCCGTCGATCGCGCCCACGGTCTCGCCGTCCACGACGACGCTCGCGCCGTCCACCCTCTGCACCACTGCACGCATCCCGTCATGATGCCGTGCGCCCCCAGGGGGTCGGGGGGCGGGGCCGTAGGGGGTTTCTTTTCGCTGCGAACCCCCCATCCGGGGCCGATCGGGGCCGATCGGGGGCACTCGGTCACATAGCGGCCACTTGGGGTGGCACGATGCTCCCAGGCGCCGGGCGAGGGGACGGTTGAGGCACATGAGCACACCGAGTACGGGGCGGTCGTTCGGGACCGCCGCGTTGACATCTCCGAGTGGCCGGAGCGGCCCGAGCGGTCCGGGTGGTCTGGAGACGCCCCGGCCGCCCGTGCAGCGCACGCACAGCCCGGAGCTGCCGGCGGACCCTCCGGAGCGGGACCTGACCGCGCTGAGCCTGCCGGAGCTGCGCACGCTGCGCCGGGACGCCCAGCGCGAGGAGGCCGACCTCAGCTATGTACGGCGGCTGCTGCAAGGCCGTATCGACATCCTGCGCGCGGAGCTGGCGGGGCGCGGGCCGGCCTCGTCGTCGTCCGTGGTCACCGCGGCGACCGGGTCGGTGGTGGAGCGGCTGTCGGAGATCCTCGCCGACGCGCCGGCCCGCCAGCGTTCCTCCGCCCGGCATGTGACGCTGGGCACCCCGCGCAGCGAGGAGTGCCGACGGCTGGCCGCGGAGATGCTGGGCGAGGTGGAGCTGTCCGACCTGACGGCCCGCACCGACGTCGAGCTGACCGCCGGGATGGGGCGGCTCGTGCGCTACGAGCAGCAGGTCTCCCGGAGGCGGCAGCGGCTCCAGCGCACGGCGGACGGCTGCGGCGCGGAGATCGCGCGCCGGTACCGTGAGGGGGAAGCACAAGTCGACGACCTGCTCGTGTGACACGGGGGCGGCCATCCGCGCCGCCTCCGGGGCCCGGTGATCCCGGGCCGTCGCCGCGGGGGGTCGCCCGTTCCGGAAGGCCACCGCCGATGCCCGCGCCCCAGCCCTCGCAACCGTCGCACAGCAACCAGACCGCGCCCACGTCCGCCCTCTCGCCCGTCGTGCCGCCCGTCCTCGCCGAGGTCGTCCGGTCCGGCTTCGTCGAGGGGCGGCACCGCGGCAGCCTGGTGGTGCTGGGCGCCGACGGGGCGGTGGAGCTGGCGCTGGGCGACGTGACGGCGCCGGTCTTCCCCCGCTCCTCCAACAAGCCGATGCAGGCGGCGGGCGTCCTGCGGGCCGGTCTCGACCTCGCGGGGGAGCGGCTGGCGCTGGCCGCCGCGAGCCACTCCGGAGAACCGTTTCACCGGGACCTGGTCCGCAAGATGCTGGACGAGTACAGCCTCGACCCGGCGCTGCTCCAGTGCCCGCCCGACCTGCCGCTGGACACCGAGGAGCGGGAGACGTACCTGGCGTCGGGCGCCGCGGCGGACCGCGTCACCATGAACTGCTCCGGCAAGCACACCGCGATGCTGGCGGTCTGCGCGCAGCAGGGCTGGCCGCTGGAGAGCTACCTCGACCCGGAGCACCCGCTCCAGCGGATCATCCACCGGGTGGTGGAGGACGCGGCGGGCGAGCCGGTCGCCGCGGTCGGCACCGACGGCTGCGGGGCGCCGCTGATGGCGATCAGCCTGGTCGGGCTGGCCCGCGCCTTCCGCTCCTTCGTCGCCGCCGAGCCCGGTTCGGCCGAGCGCCGGGTCGCCGACGCGATGCGCGCCCACCCCGAGTACGTCGCCGGCAGCCGCCGCGCGGACACCTGGCTGATGCGCGAGGTGCCCGGCACGCTCTCCAAGATGGGCGCGGAGGCCGTCCAGGCGGTGGCCCTGCCCGACGGCCGCGCCCTCGCCTTCAAGATCGAGGACGGGGCGGCCCGGGCCCTGGGCCCGGTGCTGTCCCGCGCCCTGACCCTGCTGGGCGTGCAGGGTCCGGTCGTCGACCGCATCGGCCGCGCGCCGCTGCTGGGCGCCGGCCGGGAGGTGGGGGAGATCCGGGCGTCCTTCTGACGTCCACGGCCCCCGGGTTTATCCCCGCGACGCGGGTGGGGGCGTCGTCCTACCGTGAGCGTATGAGCCGCCGTACCGAGATAGACGTACGCCCCATCACCGAGGTCGAGTTCCCGGACTGGAACCGGGCCATGAACACCGGGTTCCTGCAACCGCCCGCCGTGGCCGAGGAGCAGCTGGAGGCGCGGCGCCGGCAGTTCGTGCCCGGCCGGTCGCTCGGTGCCTTCGACGGCGACCGGTGCGTGGCGACCTTCCGGTCCTTCGACCAGGAGCTGACGGCGGTCGGCGGCGCCCCCGTCCGGGCCGACGCGGTCTCCAACGTCACCGTCACCGCGACCCACCGCCGCCGCGGCCTGCTCACCCGGATGATGGCGCAGGACCTGGCCGCGGCGAAGGAGCGCGGGGACGTCGTCGCCACGCTGATCGCGGCGGAGTACCGGATCTACGGCCGGTACGGCTTCGGCCCCGCCACCACCATGACCGAGTGGACGGTCGACGTGCCGCGCGCCGGTCTCGACCCGCGCTGGGCGGCACCGGAGTGCGGCGGCCGGATCGACCTCGTGGACGGCGCGGACGTCCGCAAGCTCGGCCCCGAGCTGCACGAGCGGCTGCGCCGGGCCCAGCCGGGCGCGGTCAGCCGGGCCGAGCTGTGGTGGCAGGCCCGGACCGGGGTCGTGCACATGAACGGCACGCCCTGGACCGAGCCGTACTACGCCCTGTACCGGGCGGCGGACGGCGAGGTCGAGGGCCTGGCCTCGTACCGCGCCGACGAGCACTGGGGCGACGCCAAGCAGCCGCTGATCACGGCGACCGTGGACTGGCTGCTCGCCGTGACCCCGGCCGCCGAGCGCGCGCTGTGGCACTACCTGTGCTCGATCGACTGGGTCCAGACGGTGAAGAGCGGCTGGCGCTCCCCGGACGACCTGCTCCCCGGCCTCCTGCCGGACCCGCGCGCCGCCCGCGTCACCACGCAGGCCGACTGGCTGTGGGTGCGGATCCTGGACGTCGCCGGGGCGCTCACGGCGCGGACGTACGAGGGGCAGGGGTCGGTGGTGCTCGACGTGGTGGACCGGGCAGGGCTCACCGGAGGGCGGTGGCGGCTGGCGGCGGGCCCGGACGGGTCGTCCTGCGTGCCGACCACCGAGAGCGCCCATCTCGTGCTCGACGTGGCGGAGCTGGCGGCGCTGTGGCTGGGCGACGCCTCGGCCGTACGGCTGGCGGCGCTCGGCCGGGTGCGGGAAGAACGAGCGGGCGCCGCCCGTGTGGTCGACGCCCTGCTGCGTACGTCCAGGCGGCCATGGTGCCCGGACATGTTCTGAGGTGGCTCCCTTCCGCCGGTGCCGGTGGACCTGCGCATCCGTAGCGCGTGTGCTCTTCAGTTGCGGTTGTGGTTGTGGTTGTGGTTGTGGTGCCTACCGGCCGGCCGGGCTCCCGGCTCCCCTCCGGAGTGGAGCCCGGCCGTCGGTACGTCGGTTCAGCCGGACTGGGCGAGCAGCATCACGAGGATCACCGCGCCCACACCGCCGATCATGGTGTTCTTCGCCTTGATGCCGATGGACAGCGCGACGAACGCGATGATGCCCATCGGCCCGTACTTCCATTGCACGAGCTGCTCGAACCCGATGGCCAGAGCCGCGACGACGATGGCGATGAGCGGCATGGTGGTCCCCCTGTCACCGTGGTGGCCAACCCCCGCGAGGCTCGACCACGTTGCTCAAGTTGGCTGCCAACTTAACCTTACTCATGTCCATGTGGAAGAGGTTCGTAACCACCTTTCAATGAACAGCCCAAGGATGGCGGGAAGTTGTGGTGTTTGGTCGTCTCCCTCGGCCTTGCCCTCGGTGAGTCGCCGCGTCGGCTCTTGGCGGGACGGCTGGAACCGGCCAAGATCGAGCGACTCTCCTGGTCGCGGTCACAGCGCGGGACCCGCGACGAGGAGGGCCAGCAGCACCGCTCCGGCGGAGCTGACGGTAGGGCTCTTGGCCTTGATGCCTATGGCGAGCAGAAGCAGACCGACGATGCCGGCGGCGCCGTACCGCCACTGGACGATCTGCTCGAAGGCGATGACGAAGACCGCGGAGACGAGGCCGAGGACGGGCATGATCTCCCCCTTTGGGGTGTTCGGGCGGCCGGAAGCTCTCAGGGTCACGCCGTCAGAGAGGTAAACTTCCGCCAACCGGGAAAAGTTGGCAACCAACTATACTTAAGTTGTTCCCACTTGGTCTCCATCTATAAACAAGTTTCAATCAACTCCCGGTAGGTAGGTCGAAGTTGTAACGTTTGGTCGTGACTCAGGAGAACGTGTCCGTGAACGGCAGCAGAAGGCTCTCGTCCCAGGAAATCGCCGAGGCCCTGCGGGAACGGATCCGCGGGGGCGACCTCAAGGCGGGCGACCGCCTGCCCACCCAGGCCGAGCTGGCCGAGGAGTTCGGCGTGGAGCGCGGCACCGTCCGCCAGGCCCTGCGCGCGCTCCAGGAGGACGGCCTGCTCACCAACGTCAGCAAGGGCAGCCCGCCCCGCATCGCCGAGCCCGCACCCGCCCGGGGCGATCTCCCGCAGCGGACGATGCAGGCTCTGGGGCCCCGCCTGACGGAGGCGTTCTCGGCGCCGCATGTGCGGGTCGACGTCGTGTGTCACACCTCGGAGACGCTGGGGCTCGCGCTCAGTGAGCCGCTCCGCCTGATCCAGGAGGGGCGTCTCCGTCCGGAGAGCATCGAATTCCGGCTCCTGGTCCCGGCGGAGGACATCGAGCTGGCCTTCCCCGTCCTGGTCGAGCGCGAGGAGGGTGATCCGGTACACCGGCGCTGGCTCGAGATGCGCAACGCGCAGGCCCGCGTCCTCCGCCACAACCTGCGGGCCGTCGGCTCCACCCACCGCATCGACGTGCGGGTCGCCTTCCGCTCCCTGCCGTTCACCCCGCCGACGAAGCTCTACCTGCTCAACGGTGAGGAGGCCCTGCACGGCTACTACATCCTGACCCGGCGCGCGGAGGAGTACGAGGGCCGGGCGCTGGAGATGTACGACGCGCTCGGCTTCGAGTCGCTGCTGTTCTCGTTCCTGAAGCGGTCCGGTCACCGGGACGCGGTGTTCGTGGAGGAGGCACAGAAGTGGTTCGACGCCCTCTGGGAAACCGTCGCCACGGAGATGACACTCTCCTAGTGACTTCCGATACGGAGCAGAAGACGGAACCGGTGAGCGAGCGGGACGAGCAGCCCGAGCAGTCCGAGTACGAGAAGTCCGAGGGCCTGCGGGAGTTGGTCCTGGGCGCCCGGGTCGTCCTGTGGGACTTCGACGGGCCCCTCTGCAGACTGTTCGCGGGCTACTCGGCCGACCGGGTGGCGGGCGAACTGGTGGCCTGGATGGAGGCACTGGGGCTCAAGGGACTGCTGACCGAGGAGGAGCAGGCCCACCCCGACCTGCACGTTCTGCTCGGTGCCTTCGATCGCAGGCGCCACCAGAGCGACCTGGTCGCCTCCTTCGAGGAACGGCTGACCCGCGAGGAGCTGCGCGCCGTGCCCACCGCATGGCCGACCCCCTACGCCGACCCTCTGATCCGCACCTGGTCCGCGCTCGGCGTCGGTCTCGCGGTCACGAGCAACAACTCGCCCCGCGTGGTGAGCGAGTACCTGGCGTCCCGGGGCCTGCTGGGCTGCTTCGCCCCCCACGTCTACGGCCGCACCCATGACTTGCACCTGCTCAAGCCGGACCCGTACTGCCTCAACCGCGCCCTCGACGCGATGGGCGTCGCGCCCGCGCAGGCCCTGATGGTCGGCGACTCCGCCTCGGACCTGACCGCCGCCCGCCGGGCCGGCGTGCCCTTCCTGGGCTACGGCCACAACGAACGCAAGACGACGATCCTGAACCAGGCGGGCGCGCACACGGTCGTGCACTCCCTGGAGCCGGTCCTGCGGCTGCTGTGGGAAGCGGCCGGGCCTCGGAAGTAGCTTCCGGAGTCAATCGCAGACCGACAACGCGCCGACGGCCCCCAGGACGGGGAGGTACGAGGCCACCACCGCGTCCGCGCCCCCTTGCGCCATCCGCAGCGCGCGTCCCGCTCGGCGGGTGAGTCCGAGGAAGCCGGTCCCGGCCGACCTGGCGGCATCGAGATCGGTGAGCTGGTCACCGATGAGCAGGCAGTCGGAGGCGGGCAGGGCCAGGTGGCGCAGGGCCCGGTGCACGCAGTCCGGATGGGGCTTCATGAGCCGCGCGTCGTGGGGTGACCGGCCGAAGACCCCGTCGAACTTCGGCGTCAGTCCGAGACGGACGAGGTACTCCCTGATCGGCCCCTCCGCGTTGTTGCTGACCACGGTCAGGCGCTTGCCGTGGTCGAGCAGCAGGTCCACCAGGGCGTGCAGGTGCGGTGTGGGGAGCGCGGTGCGCACGGCCTGCCGCTCCAGGGCGGTGACATCGGCCTCGGCGCGTTCCAGCGGGAGGGCGCTGGGCCTGGGGACGGATCGCTCGTACATCTCCCTGAGGGGACGCAGGACGCCGTGGGAGTCGTCACACTGCTCGACCGCGGAGTCCAGCGGCCCCCAGTACCGCCGGGCCGTCCGCTTGATCCGCTCCGCCACGGCCGCTGTGGGGGAACCCGCGAACAGATCGCAGACGGGGCCGTCGAAGTCGAACAGCACCGCGCGGGCGGACCCGAACGCGCGCAGCAGTGCGGCCGGTTCGCCGAAGGCCACCCGGCCGAGGTCCGTGTCGGTCATCGCGGCAGTCTCCCGTACGGGGCGCGAACAAGCCATCGCGACACGGGGGTTCGGAGTAGGGTGACGCACCCTGTCACCGCACCGGCTCCTCCAGGTTGAGCGGAGCACAGAGAATGACACCGTCCCAGAAGTCCACGGCCCGCCCGCGGGCCGCCGAGGTCAGCGGCGACCAGCGGGCGGTCGAGGGCCCGCTCGGCAGTTTCCATCATGAGACGTACGTGATACCGCTGCCCGGCGCGGCGGGTGCCGCGGGCGCGGCCCGCTGGAAGTGCCGGGAGCCGCGGAGCGACCTGCTCTGGTTCGACCGCCGGTGCTTCGTGTCGGAGGAGCAGCTGCTGTGCGCCCTCCAGGGCCGCATCACCGGCCTACCGGACCTCTTCGAGCTCGACGGGCTGCTGCCCCTGCAGCGGTTCGTCGAGGGCCGCACCCTCGGATCGCTGTACGGGGCCGGCCGGGCGGTGCCCGACCGGTTCACACGGCAGATCCTGCGGCTCTTCGGCGAGATGGCGGCCGTGACGTCGCGGACCCTTCCGGTGGCCAGACGGTGCCGGGCCGAGGACCGGCCGCCGGACGGCGACACCGACGGCTTCATGGAACGGCTCGTCTGCTTCACCGAGCAGCGCGTCTACGCGCAGAACCTGCCGCGGTTCGGCTCCCTCTTCGCGGCACTCGGGCTGGACGACGACGTCTTCACGCGGCTGCGCAAGCACGTCGCCGGGCTCCGGGGGCGGCCGTTCTGCCTGCTCCACGCCGATCTGCACCGCGAGAACCTCGTCGTGGACGCGGACCGGCGGCTGTGGACCATCGACTGGGAACTGGCGATGGTCGGCGACCCGCTCTACGACCTGGCCACCCACCTGCACCTGATGCGCTACCCGTCCCGGCAGCGTCCCCGGGTGGCGGAGGCGTGGGGGCGCACGGTCGAGGCCGTGCGCCCCGGCGGCTCGTACGGCTGGCGGCAGGACCTGGAACGGATCCTCGGCTACAAGCGGGCCCAGTCCGTCTTCACCGACGTCATCCGTGAAGCCACCTCGCTGGGGCGGCAGGCCCGGTCGCCCGGTCCCGGCGTACGGCTCGCGGCCGCCAGGCTGCACGGCATCCTGGCCGACGCCGCCCCGCCCCTCGGGCTCGAGTCGGTGCCCGACGCGGCGGCGATCGGCGCCGCCCTCAGGCGGTGGAGCCGCGCCCACGCGGACGAAGGGCCCCCGCCGGACACCCTCTAGGCTCGCCCCATGAACGCCCCCGGTCTGCGCGAGCGCAAGAAGCAGCGGATGTTCCGGACCCTGTCGGACATCGCCGTCGAACTCTTCCTGGAGAAGGGCTTCGACGCGGTGTCCGTCGCGGAGGTGGCGGCCGCGGCCGAGGTCTCCAAGCCGACGCTCTTCCGGTACTTCCCCGCCAAGGAGGACCTGGTCCTGCACCGCATCGCCGACCACGAGGACGAGGCCGCCCGGGTGGCCGTTCAGGGGCCCGAGCCGATCGACGCGCTGCGGCGGCACTTCCTGGCGGGGCTCGACCGGTGCGACCCGGTGACCGGGCTCAACGACCACCCCGCCGTCCTCGCCTTCCACCGGCTGCTCTACGGCACCCCCGCCCTGGTCGCCCGGATGCACACCCAGCTGGAGCGGTCCGAGGCGGCGCTCGCCGAGGCGCTCGGCGGTGGCCTGGCGGCCAGGCTGGCGGCCGGGCAGATCATCGCCGTGCAGCGGATTCTCGCGCTGGAGAACTGGCGGCGGATCTCCGGCGGGGAACGGGTGGAGGACGTGCGGGCCGACGCGGTGGCGGCGGCGGAGCGGGCGTTCGCCGGACTGGAGGCCGGGCTGGCGGCGGGACTGGGGACGGGGCCGCCCCGATCCACAACGGAGTAAAAAATGTAACTCGGTAACGTCAGGCGGCTATGCTTGCCGGAATGACGTCGACCGACACCGCCCTCCAGCGCGCCCTCGACCGTGAACGCGCCCACCACGACCGCTGCCGGACCGTCCTCGCCGCGATGGTCGAGGGCGCCCAGGAACACGTCGTCACCGGGGAGGACGTCTCCGCCTCCGGTGCCGACGCCGAGGTCCTCGGGCACCGGCTGCGCAGCCGGGCCAAGGAGATGCGCGAGCTGCCCGAGGGCCCGCTGTTCTTCGGACGGCTCGACTTCGCCGAGGGGGAGGAGACCGGGCGGGCGCTGCACATCGGGCGGCTGCGGATCACCGAGCACCCGGCCGCCCAGCCCCTCGTCGTCGACTGGCGCGCCCCCGTCTCCCGCGCCTTCTACCAGGCCACCGCGGGCGATCCTCGAGGCGTGGCCGTCCGCCGCCGCTTCGGATGGGCGCCGGGCAGCCGCGGCGACCGGGCCGACCTCACCGGCATGGAGGACGAACACCTCGGCCGGGGCGAGTCCCGGGCCAGCGCCATCGTCGCGCGGGAGATCGAACGGCCCCGCGTCGGACCCATGCGGGACATCGCCGCCACCATCCAGCCCGAGCAGGACGACCTGGTCCGCGCCGGCCTCGGCACCACCGTCTGCGTCCAGGGCGCCCCGGGCACCGGCAAGACCGCCGTCGGCCTGCACCGGGCCGCCTACCTGCTCTACACCCACCCGCAGCGCATCCAGCGAGGCGGACTGCTGATCCTCGGCCCCAACCCGACCTTCCTCTCCTACATCGCCGAAGTGCTCCCCGCCCTCGGCGAGAGCGGCGTACGGCAGTCCACGCTCGCCCGGGAGATCGCCCGGCACCCCGTCACCCGTACCGACGACGCGCGGGCCGCCGCGCTCAAGCACGACGCCCGGACGGCCGAGGTGCTGCGCCGCGCCCTCTACGCGCGCGTGGACCCCGGCGCCGCGGGCGACCTCGCCGTACCGGACGGCTCCTACCGCTGGCGCGTCCCGGCCGAGGTGCTGGCCCGCATCGTCGCGGACGTACGCCGGGAGCAGCCGCCGTACACCGTCGGGCGCGAGCGGGTCAGGGCCCGCATTGTGCGGTACGTCCGGGAGCGGGCCGAGCGGCGCGCCGGGCCGCGGACCGACGCCTGGCTGCGCCGGGTCGAACGGGCCCGGCCGGTCGGTGCGGCCCTGGACGCGGTATGGCCCCGGGTGCGCCCGGAGGAGGTGCTCGCGCCGCTGCTCGGCGACCCGGGCGCACTGGCGCGGGCGGCCGACGGTGTGCTGGACGACGACGAGCAGCGGGCCCTGCTGTGGACGGGGCGGCCCCCGCGGTCGTGGAAGTCGGCGCGCTGGTCCGCCGCCGACCTGGTCCTGCTCGACGAGGTCGCCGGACTCCTGGAACACCCCGAGGGCTACGGCCACATCGTCGTCGACGAGGCCCAGGACCTCTCCCCGATGGAGTGCCGGGCCATCGCCCGCCGCTCCGCCTTCGGTTCGCTCACCGTCCTCGGCGACCTCGCCCAGGGGACCACGCCGTGGGCCGCGCGCTCCTGGCGGACCGTCCTCGCCCACCTGGGCCGCCCGGACGCGGCCGTGGTGCCGCTGACCACCGGGTTCCGGGTGCCGAAGAAGGTCGTGGGCCTCGCCAACCGGCTGCTGGAGCGGCTCGGCGTGGACGTGCCCCCGGCCCGTTCGCTGCGCGGCGACGGCGAGCTGACGCTGCGCGCGTGCGCGCCGGACGCCGTGCCGGAGACGGTGGTGGACGCCGTACGGCAGGCACTCGCCCGGGAGGGGTCGGTCGGCGTCGTCGCCGCCGACCCGGACGTGCCCGGCCTGCGGGCGGCCCTCGACGCGGCCGGCGTCGCGGCGGCGGGGCCCGAGGCGCTGGGCGCCCGGGTGGCCGTCGTACCGGCGAGCGTGGTCAAGGGCCTGGAGTACGACCACGTCGTCGCCGTCGAACCGGCGGCGATCGCGGCGGCGGAGGGACCCGGCGGGCGGGGCCTGCACCGGCTCTACGTGGTGCTCACCCGCGCGGTGTCCCGGCTGGACGTGGTGCACGGGCGGCCGCTGCCGTTCTGAGGCCCGGTGGGCGTCCCGGCCGCCGTCGGCACCGCGCCGGAGGCGGACGGGGGCGGTCGGGGGCGGTCGGGCTTCAGGCCGCCAGGCGGGTGCCGCGGCGCCAGACGGCGCGCGTGTTGAGGGTGTCGCCGATGTCGCGGGTCGGATCGCCGTCGACCAGCAGCAGGTCGGCGCGTAGTCCCTCGGCGACGCGGCCCCGGTCGCCGAGGCGGAAGCGCCGGGCCGTGGTCGCCGTGGCCGCGCGCAGCGCCCGCGAGGGCGTGAGGCCGGCCGCCACGAGGTACTGCAACTCGTGGTGCAGGCTGGCTCCGTGGGCCAGGCCGCCGAAGAACGTCTCGGGCATGGAGACGTCGGTCCCGGCCAGCACGTCGACGCCGGCGGCGTCCAGGGCGCGGACGGTGGCGTAGACGTCCTCGAGGCTGCCCTGCGGGTAGCGGTTGTAGCTGGACCGCAGGGTCCGGTCCCAGTCCTCGTCGAGGCGGGCGGCGACCCGGGGGTCGTCGGCGAGTTCGCCGCCGGTGATGCCCATCATCGAGGCGTTGAGGGTGATGCAGGGGATGACGAACATGCCCGCGTCCCGGACGAGGTCGATGATCTCGGCGGTGTGCGGCCGGTCCATGAACACGTGGGTGAGGCCGTCGACGCCCGCCTCCGCGGCCATCCGGGTGGCCTCCACGGTCAGCGCGTGGGCCACGGTGAGGGCGCCGTACTTCCTGGCCTCGGCGACACCGGCGTTCAGGGTGGCCCGGTCGAGCGAGGGCAGCCCGGGGTGTCCCTCCACGGTGCCGTCATCGATCATGAACTTGATGAAGTCCGAACCCCGGGCGAGGAGTTGCGGCACGTAGGCGGCGGCTTCCGCCGGGGTCGTGGAGAACGGCATCAGCGGCATCACCGGCGGGAGGTCCCACTTCGGCCGGAACCCCTCGGGCATCAGCTCGCTCGGGTGACCGCCGGGCGGGGTGATGGCGAACCCGGAGGAGCGCACGTCGGCCACGGTGTCGTCGTCGGTGATGGCCCCGCGGTTCTCCCGGGTGTTCATCCCCTGCATCTCCAGCTCGGTCGTCACCCCGAACCGCAGGGCGAGCGCCAGGGAGCCCGGGGCGGAGTGGACGTGGGCGTCGATCAGCCCCGGGAGCAGGGTGGCTCCGCTGCCGTCGACGACCTCGCAGTCCCGGGGGACCTCGCCGCCGACGCGGGCGATCCTGGTGCCGTCGATGACCACGGTCCGTACGCCTACGGTCTTCTCCCCGTCGAATACCTGCGCGTCGGTGATCGCGGTGAGTGCCATGGCAGTCCGCCTCGTTTCCTGGCTCGTTCACATTTACATACCCGATGCTATGGAGTTGTGGTGAGGTATGCAAATGCGGGCGGGCGGCCTAGACTCGGGGCATGAGCAGCGCGTCTTCCTCCGGCCGGACCGCCGACGACCCGGTGCTGGACCAGATCGGCCCGGCGCTGTCGCGTCTGCGGCGGCGCACACCCGCCTCGGCCAAGGACCTCTCCCGCAACCTGGTCCTCAACGTGATCGCCGACGCGCCGGGCGAGACGACCGTCGGCGGCCTCGCGGCCGAGATGGGCGTCGCCCAGCCGGTGGCCAGCCGGACCGTCGCCGCCTGCATCGAGGACGGGCTGCTGCGCCGGGCGGCGTCCCAGTCCGACGGGCGCCGTACCGTGCTCGAACTCACCGAGCACGGCGAGGCCGAACGCCGCCGGTTCGCCGCCGAGCAGCGGGAGGCGTTCCACGAGATCACCGCCGCCTGGACACCCCAGGAGCGCCTCCAGTTCGCCCACCTCCTGGTCCGCTACGGCACCGACGCCGCCACCTGGTCCAGGAGGCGGGCGGGGGGCCGCGACTGAGCGGTCCCGTCTCGGCAGACGTGGGCCATCGCGAGGCGGTGACCTGAGCGGCGGACTGCTGCGGCTACGTGTTGCCGCTGCCGTGGTGGGCGTGCCAGGGGCGCCTGCGGGCTTCGAGTTCGGTTCGTGGGGAGGGTTCGCCCCGCTTGCTGGTGCCGAGTCGGCCGGACCGGATCTCGGTTCCCCAGGAGATGCGCAGGCCGGATGTCACTGCTGCTCCCCGGTGAGGAAGTGCCGGACGTGGGCCGCCAGGGAAGCCATCTGCTCGCCCGCCTCCAGCCAGGTGGTCACCGAGGCCGTCCAGCCGCCGGCGGCCCGTGGCCAGGGCCGCAAGGTCCAGGTCGGTCCGACGTGGCCGCCGGAACGGAAGACGGCCGACACGGTCAGGTCCCGGTCGTTGGTCTGCCAGCCGCGTTCGCCGTCCCATCCCCGGTAGTCCGCGGCGAGCGCATCCAGGAACGTGGTGAGATCGCGGTCCCAGATCCAGGCGACGACCTCGTCGACGCGGGCGGCCAGGCCCGGGGCCCGCAGCTCGACGGCATAGTGCACGCTAGGCGGCGTCGCGTTCGGCGTCACCGGGATTCTCCGGCAACCGTGTGCCTCGGGGTGCTTCTCAGGTGTCGCCCCGCGATCAGTGACACTCTTGCAAGCGCGGTGCTTGCAATAGTTAGCAAGGTGCTGCATGGTGGAGGCATGGCATCGCTCAATGTCGGCAATCTCGGGGAGTACCTGCGCGAGCAGCGGCGCAACGCGCAGCTGTCGTTGCGGCAGCTCGCCGATGCCGCGGGCGTGTCCAACCCGTACCTGAGCCAGATCGAGCGGGGGCTGCGCAAGCCGAGCGCGGAGGTGCTCCAGCAGGTCGCCAAGGCGCTGCGGATCTCCGCCGAGACGCTCTACGTGCGCGCCGGCATCCTCGACGCGGAGCGGGACCGGGACGACGTGGAGACGCGTGCGGTCATCCTCGCCGATCCCTCGCTGAACGAGCGGCAGAAGCAGGTGCTGCTCCAGGTCTACGAGTCCTTCCGCAAGGAGAACGGGTTCGGGGCCGACGCGGAGGCCGACGCCGACACCGATGCCGTTGTCGACGGGGCGGAAGCAACACAGAACCCTCATTCGTAAGCAATTCCGGAGGACCATCACCATGGCCATCACCGACGACCTGCGCAAGACCTTCAGCGACCCCACCCCCCTCTACTTCGCCGCGGGCACCGCCGACCTCGCCTTCCAGCAGGCCAAGAAGGTGCCGGTGCTGGTGGAGCAGCTGCGCGCGGAGGCCCCGGCGCGGATCGACGCCGTACGCAACACCGACCCGAAGGCCGTCCAGGAGAAGGCGACGGCCCGCGTCAAGGAGACCCAGGGGAGCCTCCAGGCCAAGGCCAACGAGCTCTTCGGCTCCCTCGACGCCGACTTCAAGAAGCTCGGCGAGACCGCCCAGGACCTCGCGCTGCGCTCCGTCGGCGTCGCCGCCGAGTACGCCGTCAAGGCCCGCGAGACCTACGAGAAGGTCGCCGAGCGCGGCGAGCAGGCGGTCCGCACCTGGCGCGGCCAGGCCGCCGACGGCATCGAGGACCTCGCCGAGGACGTGGAGGACCTCGCGGTGGCCGTCGAGCCGCCCAAGCCCGCCCCGGCCAAGCCCGCGACGGCCAAGGCGGAGCCGGTCCGGGTCACCGAGGACAAGTCCGCCGCGGCGAAGAAGACCCCCGCGCCGCGCAAGGCTCCGGCCAAGAAGAACACCACCGCCAAGAAGACGACGCCGCCCGCCAAGTAGGGCAGGGCGCGACGAGCGGGGAGCGGGCCGGGCACCCTCGGGGTGTCCGGCTCGTTCTGCGGGTACGGTGACCGCTAAATGACGATCCGATTCTGGTGGTGGACGTTGTGCTGATGCAGGGGTTCGCAGGCTTCATGTGGCTGCTGAGCATCGCCCTGATCCTTTTCAGCGGCTTCGCTTTGATCGACGCCGCCACGCGCCGCGAGGACGCCTACCGCGCGGCCGACAAGAAGACCAAGCCCTTCTGGCTGATCATCCTCGGGCTCGCCTTCGTGGTGAACCTGATCTTCAACATCCTGTCGTTCCTGCCGATCCTCGGCCTCATCGCGACGATCGTGTACATGGTCGACGTACGGCCCGCGCTGCGCGGCCTGCCCGGCGGCGGCCGCAGCAGCCGCCGCGGCTCCAGCAGCGACGGACCCTACGGTCCGTACAACGGCGGACGCTGATCCCGTAGGAGGGACCGGGCGGCTCAGGCCGTCCGGTCCAGCAGGACCACGGCCAGGTCGTCCGCCAGCTCGCCGCCGTTGAGTTCGCGGACCTCGTTGACGGTCGCCCGCAGCAGCTCCTCGCCGGTCAGACCCGCGGCGAGCTGACGGCGGACCATCTCCACCATGCCGTCCTGGCCGAGCCGCTCCCGGCCCCCGCCGACATGGCCCTCGATCAGGCCGTCGGTGTACAGCATCAGGCTCCACTCGGCGCCCAGCTCCACCTGCGTCCGCGGCCAGCGGGCGCCGGGCAGCAGCCCCAGCGCCGGGCCGTTGTTGTCGTAGGGCAGCAGCCGTGCGGGCACGCCGGGGCGGCTGAGCAGCGGGGACGGGTGCCCGGCCAGGCACAGGCCCGCGCGGCGGCCGTCCGGGGAGATGTCCACCGCGCACAGCGTCGCGAAGATCTCGTCGTCCGAGCGCTCGTGCTCCAGCACCTGCTGGAGCGTGCCGAGGAGCTGGTCGCCGCAGAGCCCGGCCAGGGTCAGCGCCCGCCAGGCGATCCGCAGCTCCACGCCGAGCGCCGCCTCGTCCGGGCCGTGCCCGCAGACGTCGCCGATCATGGCGTGCACGGTGCCGTCCGGGGTGCGGACGACGTCGTAGAAGTCGCCGCCCAGCAGCGCGCGCGAGCGGCCCGGACGGTAGCGGGCGGCGAAGCGCAGCGGGGACCCGGCCAGCAGCGGGGTCGGCAGCAGGCCGCGCTCCAGGCGGCGGTTCTCCTGCGCCCGCAGCCGGCCCTCGGCCAGCCGCCGCTCCGCCGAGTCGGACCGCTTGCGCTCGACGGCGTAGCGGATCGCCCGGCTCAGCAGGCGGCCGTCCAGCTCGTCGCGGAACAGGTAGTCCTGCGCGCCGACCGCCACCGCCTCGGCGCCGCGCTCGGCGTCGCTGGAGGAGGTGAGCGCGAGCACGGCGTGCCGGGGCGCCAGTTCCAGGACGTGCCGGAGCACGGCGAGCTCGTCCTCGGCCTCGGCACCGTTGCCGTGGCCACCGCCGTCGGCGCCGGTGCGGGCCGGGGCGGGGGCCGACAGGGCGAGGTCCAGCAGGATGCAGTGGACGTCGTCGGTCAGCAGCCGCCCGGCCTCGGTGAGGTTGCGCGCGGTGCGGACCCGGATCGGCTTGCCGGCCTGGTCGAGCAGGTCTGGCACGATCGGCGAACCGGCCGGATCGTCCTCGATCAGCAGCACGGTCAGGTTTGTGGGAACCGCGCTCTCCGTCCGGCCGCTGGGCGTCCGGACGCTACCGGTGTCCATGCCGGGGCCGGCGCTGCTGCCGGGGCCGGTGCTGGTTTCGGGGCTGGTGTCCGTGGGCTTCTCGCGCTTCTCCGTGGGGTTCTCTCGCCGGCGGGTGGGGTGCTCGGCCGGGTGCGTCCCGGGCGGGGCCTGTTCCTTGGAGGGGCCGCTGTCCGGGGACGCGGCGGGCGCCTGACCACACTCCACGGCCGGGATCGCCCTCTGCCGCGGTACGGGTACGGGCATCGTCTTGGTTTCCTTCCCTCCCCCCGAGGGCATGGCGGGGCGAGGGACCTCGACCCACCGACGGGGACCATAGCGGGTGACGGCGCCGCTGCGGAATGGTCCAGGACACGTCGGGCGGCCCTCGGCCACTGTCATATGCCGCGTAATCCCCCGCAGTTGGACACCTCGCCCGGGGTCCCGGGATGACGAACGTCACGCGGGGCGGGGCGCCGGGCGTGGACTGGGTCACGTGGCCCGCGTCACCCCTTCGGGGCGGGCGTCTGCTCCGGGGCCGTGTCCGGCCGGACCACGCCGAGGATCGGCATCGAGCCCGCGCCGGCGAGGGTGATCGAGCGCCCGGGGCGGGGAGCGTGCACGACGGAGCCGTCACCGACGTACATGCCGACGTGGCTGGCGTCGTCGAAGTAGATGATCAGGTCGCCGGGGCGCATGTCCGCGATGTCGACGTGCCTGAGCTGCTTCCACTGCTGCTGCGAGGTGCGCGGGATCACCTGCCCGGCCGACACCCAGGCCTGTGAGGTCAGGC
This sequence comes from Streptomyces sp. NPDC102490, assembly GCF_044765285.1. Taxonomy (NCBI): domain Bacteria; kingdom Bacillati; phylum Actinomycetota; class Actinomycetes; order Kitasatosporales; family Streptomycetaceae; genus Streptomyces; species Streptomyces sp. NPDC102490. The sequence continues at coordinate 491,933 of NZ_JBIWJU010000006.1, read as the reverse complement.
CGGAGCAGTCGTAGGACTCCGGGCCCTCGGCGCCCCACTGGTACGGCTTGCCGATCTGGGCGGTGGCGTACTCGACCGCCTTGCGGCCCCGCTCGGTCGCCTCGGTGTCGAGGTCCTGGAGGATGCCGGAGTCGAGCCAGGCGGTCTGGGCCTTGGCCTGCGCCTCCTTCTCCAGCCGGGCGAGGCGCTCCTTCTCCTCCTGCTCCAGCTCGGACTGGAGCTTCTCGGCCGCCGCGATCTGCTTCTCGATCTTCTTCTGGGCGGTGGCCTTGGCCTTGCGGTGCGCCTCCAGCTCCTTGTAGCGGGCGGAGGCGTCCACCGCGTAGGTCTTCAGGTCCTCCTGGGCGCGGGTCAGCTCGCCGAGCAGGCCCTTGGTGGCCCGGTGGCCCTGGATCACCCGGCCGGTGCCGTCGAGGAAGTCCTCGGGGTCGTCGCTCAGGACCAGCTTGGCCCCGTCGGGCAGGCCGCCGGTGCGGTACTGGGAGCGGGCCGCGGCTCCGGCGCGGTCCTTCAGCCCGTCCAGCTTCTCCTGGCCCTTGACGATCTTCTTGGCCAGCTCGACGATCTCGGCGTTCTGCTTCTCGGCCTTCTCCTCGGCGGCGTTGTACTCCTCCGTGGCCGAGGCCGCCGCGCGGTAGAGCGCGTCGAGCTTCTTGCGTACGGCTTCCAGGTCCTTGCCGGGCGTGGCGGGCGGGGCGCCGGCCGACGCCGACGGTGAAGGCGACGACGAGGGGCCCGGGTCCGCGAACGCCGTGCCCGGTGCCGCCAGCACGGTGATCGCGCAGACCACGGTCACGGCAGCGGTCGTCAAGCCACGCTTCCCCGTACGCATACGTCGCCCCCAAACTGATTAACCGTCAGTAACATAGGCCGCTCGGGGGATCGTGCCACGCCGACGCGAAAAGCGACAGAGGTCGTGCTTTCCTCCTGCTTCCTCGTGATCGCTTACCGGTGGTGGCCTCCCGGCGGTGGTTTCCGGCGGTGGTTTCCGGCGGTGGCTTTCCGTCGATGGCTTCCCGCGGTGTGTGACGAACGCCGCACGGAGATCGTTCCCGGTCCGCGTCCATCCGGGGCCGCCCGTGTCGGTGCCGCCGGTTCACGCGCGGGGCGCCAACGCCTCCCACCGCACCGTCACTTCGCCCTGCCGCCACCGCACCGGCCCGTCCGTCACCGGCCAGTCGGCCGTCAGGTCCCGCACGGCCCGCATCCAGCGCTGCCGGGCGCCGTAGGAGGCGTAGGGCGCGGCGGCGGCCCAGGCGCGGTCGAAGTCGCGCAGGAACGCGTGCACGGGCTCGCCGGGGACATTGCGGTGGATGAGCGCCTTCGGCAGCCGTTCGGCCAGGTCGGAGGGGAGGTCCAGCGAGCCGAGCCGGGTCGCGAAGGTGACCGTGCGCGGCCCCTCGGGCCCGAGCGCCACCCACACGTGCCGGCGCCCGATCTCGTCGCACGTCCCCTCGACCAGGAGCCCGCCGCGCGAGTGCTCGGAGGTCGGCGCGAGCCGCGCGCACAGCCGCCGCCAGACGCCGGCCACCTCGTCCTCGTCGTACTGGCGCAGCACGTTCGCCGCGCGGATCAGCAGCGGCGGCCGGGAGACGGGGACCTCGAAGCCGCCGTGCCGGAAATCGAGCCCCGCGCGCGCGTACGGCCGGGCGGCGGCCACCCGCGCCGGGTCGATCTCGACGCCCACCACGCGCGCGTGCGGTGCGACCGTGCGCAGGCGGTGCAGCAGCTCGACGGCGGTCCAGGGGGCCGCGCCGTACCCGAGGTCGACGGCGACGGGCTCGGCGGCGCGGCGCAGTTCGGCGCCGTGCACGGCCGCGATCCAGCGGTCCATGCGGCGCAGCCGGTTGGGATTCGTCGTCCCGCGCGTGACCGTGCCCACGGGGCGGGTGGCGGCGGCGCGGGGTGGCATGACTACGAGGGTATGCGGCCGGCTGTCCGGCGTTCGTCCGCAGGATGCCGTCCGGCATTCGTCCGCAGGACGGTGGTACCCGCGCAGCACGGCGGGGCTTCCGCCGCCACCGGTCACGGCCCCGGTCGGGGACCCGACCAGCCCTCGAACGGTTGAGCGATCGGCGGTAATGATTCGGCAAAGGTCGGAAAACCGGAATGGAGGACCGTCCGTCCGGTGTTCCCACCCCTTGGAGGGCAACCCAGGTCCTCCGACCGGCATGCCCGCAGCGAGGAGGAACGGCTCGTGAGCCAGTACGTCAGCAGGCTCGGGCGTCGCTCACCGGCGGCTTCCCCGCGGCTCCGGCTGCTGCGCAGGCCCCGCCGCGTCGCCATGCTCTCCGTGCACACCTCACCGCTCCACCAGCCCGGCACCGGCGACGCCGGCGGCATGAACGTCTACATCGTCGAGCTGGCGCAGCGCCTCGCGGCGATCAACATCGAGGTCGAGATCTTCACCCGGGCGACCACCGCCGCCCTCCCGCCCGCCGTCGAACTGGCCCCCGGCGTCCTCGTCCGGCACGTCGACGCGGGTCCGTACGAGGGACTGGCCAAGGAGGACCTGCCCGCCCAGCTCTGCGCCTTCACCCACGGCGTGATGCAGGCGTGGGCCGGCCACCGCCCCGGCCACTACGACCTCGTGCACTCCCACTACTGGCTCTCCGGCCACGTCGGCTGGCTCGCCGCCCAGCGCTGGGGCGCGCCCCTGGTGCACGCCATGCACACCATGGCCAAGGTCAAGAACGCCAACCTGGCCGACGGCGACACACCCGAACCGGCCGCCCGCGTCATCGGCGAGACCCAGATCGTCGCCGCCTCCGACCGGCTGATCGCCAACACGGCCGAGGAGGCCGACGAACTCGTCCGCCACTACGCCGCCGACCCCGACAAGGTCGCCGTCGTCCACCCCGGCGTGAACCTCGACCGGTTCCGCCCCTTCCCCAAGGGCTCCGTACCCGGCCCGGGACAGCACGGGAACGCCCGCGCCGCCGCCCGCGCCCGCCTCGGCCTGCCCCAGGACGCGCTGATCCCGCTCTTCGCGGGCCGCATACAGCCCCTGAAGGCGCCGGACGTGCTGCTGCGCGCCGTCGCCGTCCTCCTCGACGAGCGCCCCGAGCTGCGCTCCCGCATCGTCGTGCCCGTCGTCGGCGGCCCCAGCGGCAGCGGCCTCGCCAAGCCGGAGGGGTTGCAGAAGCTCGCCGCGCGGCTCGGCATCGCCGACGTCGTACGCTTCCGCCCGCCCGTCGACCAGGAGCAGCTCGCGGACTGGTTCCGGGCCGCGTCCGTGCTGGTCATGCCGTCCTACAGCGAGTCCTTCGGCCTGGTCGCCATCGAGGCCCAGGCGGCCGGTACGCCGGTGCTCGCCGCCGCGGTGGGCGGCCTCCCGGTCGCCGTGCGCGACGGGGTCACCGGCCGCCTCGTCGACGGCCACGACCCGGCCGCGTACGCGCGCGTACTGCGCGATTTCGCCGACAACCCCGAGCTGACGCCCCGCATGGGCGACGCCGCGGCCCGGCACGCCCAGTCCTTCGGCTGGGACAGCGCCGCCGCCACCACCGCCGACGTCTACACGGCCGCGATCCAGTCGCACCGCCGTCGCGTACGCTCGCACCATGGCTGAGGCACCGCAGCAGAAGGCAGCGCAGGTCCTTGAGGCGGCGCTGAAGGACGCCGACCTGGAGTGGGAGAGCCCGGAACCCGGCAACTACGTCGTCAAGCTCCCCGGCACCCGCAAGCTGTCGACGACCGTCTCCCTCCTCCTCGGCCGGCACTCGCTCTCCCTGAACGCCTTCGTCATCCGCCACCCCGACGAGAACGAACCGGCCGTCCACCGCTGGCTGCTGGAACGCAACCTCAAGCTCTACGGCATCGGGTACGCCGTCGACCGCCTCGGCGACATCTACCTCACCGCGAAACTCCCCCTGGCCGCCGTCACCCCCGACGAGATCGACCGCCTCCTCGGCCAGGTCCTCGAAGCCGCCGACGGCGCCTTCAACACCCTGCTGGAGCTGGGCTTCGCCGCCGCCATCCGCAAGGAGTACGAGTGGCGGACCTCGCGCGGGGAGTCGACGCGGAACTTGGAGGCGTTCCAGCACCTGATCGAGCGCCCCCGCTCCGGCGACTGATCCCGTCGCGTCCCGCCCCGCCCGTCGCGTCGCGTCGCGTCCCGGGCCGGCTCAGCTCCGGGCGCCGCTCGCCCGGTACCGCCCCGGCGTGACCCCCACCCACCGCTTGAAGTGCCGGGTCAGATGGGCCTGGTCGTAGAAACCGGTGGCCCCGGCCACGTCCGCCGGGGACCGTCCGGCGAGCAGCAGCCGCCGCGCCCGGTCGACCCGGCGGGACATCAGGTACTGGTGCGGCGCGATGCCGTAGGCGCCGCTGAACGCCCGTACGAGATGCGCCGGATGGGCGGGCACGAGTGCGGCGGCCTCCGCCAGCCCGATCCCCGGGACGACCCGCTCGTCGAGCAACTCCCGCAGCCGCCGGGCGAGTACGGGGTCCCGGCGGGCGCGGTCCCCGTCGTCCCTGGGGCGCAGATGGGTGTGCAGCCGCTCGCCGATCAGCGTCAGGCGGCTCTCCGCCTCCAGCTCGTCACCGGGCAGCGCGAGCGCGGCGTGCAGCTGCCCGACCCGCCGCCGCAGCACCGGGTCGCGCAGGTCGGGCGCGTCCACGGCCGGTCCGATCAGCTCGTCGCCCAGCCGGGAGGCGTCCAGGTACAGGACGCGCTTGCGGAAGCCGTCCGGTGTCGCCGGGGAGCCGTTGTGCGGCACGTGCGGCGGCAGCAGCGACACCGTGTCGTGCGGGGTGCCGTGCTCGTGCCGGTCCAGGTCGTACCGTACGGCGCCGTCGTCGACGATGAGCAGCGTCCAGGCGTCGTGGACGTGCATCGGATAGGCGTACTCGGTGTAGTGGGCGTGGAAGACCTCGACGACGCCCGGGACGCGGGGGCGCCATGCGGAGACGTTCCGCTGGTCCTTCCGCTGGTCGCTGCGCCGGCCGCCCATGCAAAAAACGTACAAGACCGGGCGGGGTGCGGGTCGGCAGTCTCACCGTATGAGCACGCACGAAGCAGCCGCCGAGGCGCCCGAGGCCGAGACCCCCGTCCGCTTCGACACCAAGATCGCCGTACTGCTGCGCGAGGACCTGGAGACCTGGCAGCGCCTCAACGTCACAGCGTTCCTGGTCAGCGGCCTGGGCCGGCAGTTCCCCGAGGTGATCGGGGAACCCTACGAGGACGCGGACGCCGTCGGCTACCTGCCGATGTTCCGCCAGCCGGTGCTGGTCTTCGAGGGCACGAAGGAGACCCTGACCACCGCCCACGCACGGGCGCTGTCGCGCGCCCTGCCCCGCGCCCTCTTCACGTCCGACCTCTTCACCACGGGCAACGACCGCGACAACCGGGCGGCGGTACGGGCCGTCGGGACCACGGACCTGGACCTGGTGGGCCTCGCGGTGTACGGCCCGAAGAACGCGGTGGACAAGGTGCTGAAGGGGGCGCGGATGCACCCGTGAGCGCGTGACGGGATCAGACGGCGCCGGCGTCGACCCGGGGCGCGGGGGCGGCGGACGTGTCCCGGGCGACCGGTGTCTCGTCGTCCGGCAGGCCCCGCATGAGCCACCCATACCCGGCCGCCGCCACCGTGCCGACCACGGCGCAGATGCCCCACAGCCACTCGGCGCCCCAGTGGTCGATGACGAACCCGGACATCAGCGGGGCGACGAGGGCGGCGACCGACCAGGACATGGTGTACATGCCCTGGTAGCGCCCGCGCCCGTGCACGGGGGAGAGGCGGACGACGAGCCCGGTCTGGGTCGGCGCGTTGACGATCTCGGCCAGCGTCCACACGCACACGGTGAGGGCGAAGACCCCGACCGACCCGGCGAAGGCGGTGAGCCCGAAGCCGTACCCGGCCAGCAGCGACGAGCCGACGAGCAGCAGCCGCGGATCGCGGTGCTCGATGAACCGCGTGACGGGGATCTGAAGGACGACGATCAGCACGCCGTTGACGGCGATGGCCAGCCCGAAGTCCGCGGGCGTGAACCCGGCCTCGCCCATGGCGACGGGCAGCCCCAGATACCCCTGCTGGAAGATCACGGCGACGAGGAAGGACAGCCCGACGACGCTCATGTACCGCCCGTCGCGCAGCACGGTGAACAGGGAGACGGCCGGTTCCCTGCCGCCCGGGACGTCGGCGGTCTTCTCCTGCTCGGGCCGCGACTCGGGCAGCTTCACGAAGACGAGGACGGCGCAGACGAGCGTCATCCCGGCCTCGATCAGGAACCCGGCGAGATAGCTGACCTCGGCGATGAACCCGGCCGCCATCGAGGAGATCGCGAAGCCGAGGTTGATCGCCCAGTAGTTGAGCGAGAACGCCCGGATACGGTCCTCGGGCCGCACGATGTCCGCCATCATCGCCTGCACCGCGGGCCGGGAGGCGTTGCTGGCCATGCCGACCAGGAACGCGACGGCGGCGATGGCCACCGGGTCCCGCATGAAGCCGAGCAGCGCGACGGACACGGCCGTGGAGGCCTGCGCGACGAGCAGCGTCGGCCGCCGCCCCAGCCGGTCGGTCATCACCCCGGCGCCCAGCGAGGACACGACCCCGCCGAGCCCGTGCAGGGCGGCGACCAGACCGGCGTACGAGGCGGAGTAGCCGCGGTCGATGGTGAGGTACAGCGCCATGAAGGTGGCGACGAAGGCACCGAGCCGGTTGACCAGGGTGCTGGTCCACAACCACCAGAACTCGCGGGGGAGCCCCGAGACGGTTTCGCGTGCGGCACGTCTGAGTCCGGCGACTGACATAGGTTCCCCCCGAGGCGGCTGTGGCTGTAGCTGTAGCTGTAGCTGAGGCCAAGGCTGTGGATGTAAGCGGCTGGCGCGGCGATCACAACTTACAAACGCCACCGGTGCGGGGCTACTCGATTAACACTTTCCGTCAACCGTCCGCGCTTCGGGCGCCCCGCGCGGCCGGTGAGGGGCGTCGATTAGGCTCGGAAGCATGGCCGACGCACCGTACAAGCTGATCCTCCTCCGCCACGGCGAGAGCGAGTGGAACGAGAAGAACCTGTTCACCGGCTGGGTGGACGTCAACCTCACCCCGAAGGGCGAGAAGGAGGCGACGCGCGGCGGCGAGCTGCTCAAGGACGCCGGCCTGCTGCCCGACGTGGTCCACACGTCCGTCCAGAAGCGCGCGATCCGCACGGCCCAGCTCGCGCTGGAGGCCGCCGACCGCCACTGGATCCCGGTCCACCGCCACTGGCGCCTGAACGAGCGCCACTACGGCGCCCTCCAGGGCAAGGACAAGGCGCAGACCCTGGCCGAGTTCGGCGAGGAGCAGTTCATGCTGTGGCGCCGCTCCTACGACACCCCGCCGCCGCCCCTGGACCGCGACGCCGAGTACTCCCAGTTCTCCGACGCCCGCTACGCGATGCTCCCGCCCGAGCTGCGCCCGCAGACGGAGTGCCTGAAGGACGTCGTCGGCCGCATGCTGCCGTACTGGTTCGACAACATCGTCCCCGACCTCCTGACCGGCCGCACGGTCCTGGTCGCGGCCCACGGCAACTCGCTCCGCGCCCTGGTCAAGCACCTCGACGGCATCTCCGACGCCGACATCGCGGGCCTGAACATCCCGACGGGCATCCCGCTGTCGTATGAACTCGACGCCGAGTTCAAGCCGCTGAACCCGGGCGGCACGTACTTGGACCCGGACGCGGCTGCGGCGGCGATCGAGGCCGTGAAGAACCAGGGCAAGAAGAAGTAAGCGCCCACGAGTAGTAGTAGGCCCCCTGCCTGCGTGTTCTCCGCCGGGCAGGGGGTTTCTTGCTGTCCTTGGGGCCTCACCGGGTCCGGGCCGCCCCGTCGGCGATCATGCGGTGCCAGACCTCTTCCGCCCGCTGCCGCAGAGCGGGGACGAGTTCCACGTTGTCCCCGCGTTCGGCGCTCTGCAGGAGTTCGGTGATGACTGCCAGCTCCGCGAAGCGCCCGTCCTCACTGTCGAGGACGGCGGAGAGTTCCCGGCGGACACGTTCGGCGGTCTCGGGCATGCCGATGCTGTAAGCGTGCAGCAGGGCGGCGTCGTACCCGGCCGGGGCGGTGCCCCAGCCCTCCCAGTCCAGGATGCCGAGTTCAGGTCCGGTCAGGTTGGCCCAGTGCAGGTCGCCGTGTGCGGTGGACCATGAGGAAGGCGCAGTGGGGACGGGCCCGTCGAGGAAGGCGAGGTAGTGCGGCATGGCGCGGTCCAGGTATGCCTGACGTACGGCCGTACGGTCCGTGTGGACCGTCGAGAGACTGGCTAGGGCTGTGCGCAGGTCGCTCCACCAGGGTGCCGCCAGAGGAGGGTCGGCAGTGACGAGCGCAGGGGTGGGCGAGATGGTTTCGCCGACGGCGTGGTCGTACAACTCGGCCTTGTACGCGTTTCCCCCCTCCACCCACTGCCGGACGAGACGTAGACCAGGGCGCGGCACCTGCCGGGGCACCAGCCGTTCGGCGTCTTCCGGCCCCGTCCACAATCTGCCGATCGCCTTGTCCAGCGGGCTCTGGACGACGCGCAGCCATCCTGCCCCGTAAGGGCCGGTGACGGGACGGCCAAGCGTGCGTCCCCTCCACCCCCACGCCTCCTGCCTCTCTCCGCAGGACAGCCGAGAGCCAGGGGTCGCCCCGAGAAGGCCGCACGCCACGGTATGGGCACTCCGCATGCGTGCGGCGATCTCGGGATCGTCAGGTTCCGAGAACATCGACAACCTTTCTCAGACGATCAGGCGGCAAGAAGCCGCGGGCCACGGCACCACGGGCATCGGCCCAGTGTGCCGGTGTGCTCGCAGACAGCAGGACACGTGACACCCCTGGGGCCGACAGCGCGACCAAGAGAGCGGCTTGCGCCGGGGATGCCTCGGAATCGACGACGCGCACCAGCTCTTCCGTCATCGCACCGAGCAGTTCACCGCCTCCGAGCGGGGCCGATGCGAAGACCTCCAGCCCCGCTTCCCGTGCTTCCGCCAGTGGTCCGTGCCCGTCGAGGGCGTCCGCCACCACAGCGAGGTGAAGGAGGGAGACCGGGAACTGCACAGCCCGAAAGTGGTGGTGTGGCCCGCCCACGGTTTCGGCGAGTTCCGTGAGTCCAGGGACGGTGAACATGCCGCTCGACAGACCAGCCCAGGTGGCTACGCCGTAGCCGCCGATCCGACCGGCGTCCGCCGCGCTCTCCAGTTCCTCGAACGCCTCGGCCAGCGTCCGTGACAGATCGGTCCGGTCCGTCCGGCCGTGTTCCGGGTTGTGGACGAAGACCAGGTCCGGGGAACGGCCGAGGCGGGCGCGGCTCCGGGCGAGCTGCCAGGAGATGTAGGGACGCGTCAGACAGTGGCCTGGAGCATGGCCGTGTCGCAGCACGCCCTCCTCCCGAGCGACCCGCCGGTCGGAGTCGGGGACGAAGCCGACCTTGGTCGAGACCCGTACCTGTGGGCAGGTGTCGAGGACCGGTCGAAGTGCGGCTTCGGCCGAGCCGGAGTCGTAGTTCGGTGCCGTGTCGATCCATGTCACCCCAGCGCCCACGGCGGCAGCCACCGACTGGGATACGTCACGGCACCGGTACGTCCCGGCCGCGAGCTGTGCGCTCATCCGATGCGCTCCACGGCCGCGACCTCGCCGTCCACCAGCTCGCCGACGAGCAGCGCCACTTGCCCGACGCGAAGACCGGCCGCTCGGGCGAGTGTGCCCAGGCGGTGACGGCCTCCGTCCACAAGGAGGGACAGCAGGGGCGCGGCCTGCGGGGAGAAGGTCCATTCCTCTCCTCCTGCCGTCAGGACCGCATGGCCCTGTTCGTCGCTGTGCAGCCGGGCGCGAGAGGTCACCAGGTGGACGGCGAGAGCGGGGTCGGGCGGTACCCCTTCGACGTACGGCAGGGAGGGCACGAGGCGGGCTCGTTCGGTGGCGTCCCGCATGGCGACGAAGCGGTCGATCAGCGCCATGTCCTCGAACTCCTTCACAACCAGGTCGCCGAGAGACCGTACGAAGTCCGCCTTCTCCTCCTCGGTCCCGAACCGTGGCAGGTCGCTGCGCACGGTCGTTTCGCGGCGCAGAACCTCGGAGAGCCAATGGAGGAGGTCTGCTCCGGTCGCCGTCTGCATGCCGCAGGTGAGGTGGAGGGAGTGGACGCCTTCGGACGCCGTGACCGCGTGCCACCAGCCACGGGGCAGATACAGCATGTCTCCCGCGTGCAGGACCAGTTCGACGAGCGGCTCGTTCGGCGGGGGTTCGGGGACGGCCGTGTCCCGGTGGAGCGGGGCCTGCCTCGTGGGGCCGTAGATGCGCCACCGTTTAACGCCGTCCAGTTGAAGGACGAGGACGTCGTGGTCGTCCCAGTGGACTCCGAAGCCTTCTTCGGGCGTCCATGAGGCGTAGGCGTTGACCTGGATGCCGGTGCGCAGGTGTCGTTCCAGCGTCCGGGCGAGGTCGCCGACGGCCGGGTGCAGTTCGTCGATCGCGTCCAGGACGAGGGTGGCGCCCTCGGCGAGGTGTCGGTGCAGTTCGGCGGGTTTGAGCTGATGCCACACGGTGTTACGACGGGTGGTGACCGGGACCGTGTAGGCGTGTTGGGGCAGCGCCTCGCCGCCGGCCGAGAGGCGCAGGCGGGGCGGTTCGAGCCGGTGGTGGGTGAGCAAGGCGTTCAGGTCGTCCCATCCCAGCAGGCCGCCGAAGCGGTCCGGCCCGCCGGGAAAGTGGCGGTAGGTGCGGCCGTACACCTGGGCGAGGAAGTCCTCGCCCAGGCGCGCGACCACCGCGGGTACGTCGGTGGTCATCGGTTACGGTCCTTCTCAGTCGTTGCCGTCGGAACGACCGGTGGAACCGCCGTCCGAGGGCTGCTCGGCCCGCGAACGGGCGGCGGCGATCCGGCGACGGGCGATCAGCAGGCCGTGGCCCTCCTGACCACCGCTCGTGGTCATGTTCTGCTCGGGCATGGGTGTATCTCCTCTTGGTGTGGGCGGAAGCAGGCCGGTCGCCCGCTCCCTGGCAGTGGCGCCCCCGGTCGCCCCACCAGAGGTGGAGGGGAGGCCAGGGGCGCCGGGACCTGGCTCAGGACTTGCGCCTCCCGAGCCAGGTGGTCAGTGATCACGGGGCAGTGGCAGGTGCGCGAAAGCCGCCTCACGCACCGCGACCTGGTTCGGTAACCAGCACCGGCCGTCGTGCTCCCGGAACGGGAGATCGATGCCGCTCGCGGTGGGACACGGGCGGAGCGTCAGTGGTGGGCGACTGCCGATCTCGAACCAGACCACCTTCCCGTCCGGAGTCAGCCGGGATCCCCATCTCTGGGCGAGGCCGTCGACCAATTGCAGTCCACGCCCGTTCTCCTCGTACGAGCCGACCGACGGCCGCTGCGGGAGAAGGCCGCCTTCCGCGTCCTCTACCTCCAACCGCACACGGGTTCCGTCCCAGCTCACCGTGACCTGGCAGCCCTTCCCCGTGTGCACCACGGCGTTTGCGACCACCTCGCTGGCCAGCAGCTCCAGGGTCTCGACCATGTCCTCCACGAGCGGCACGTCCCAGTCACGGACGATCGCGATCACCCTGCGGCGGGCGGAAGACACGGCGCCGACGTCGGACGGCACACGGAACGAGAACGACTCCGAGACGGGTGGCCGGTACGTCATTGAGGGCGGACCTTCCTGGCGATGTGCGTCGGAGTTCCACACAACCGCCCACAGCGGACAACGCCCAGAGCACAATGGATGCACCCATGCGGCATCCGTGCGTCATCACCACACCTCACCTGCGAAGTCGCCCAGCCGCACATCCGTGACAGGGCAGAAGAATTGGGGAGACAGCGTCATGGCACACCGCCGCAACGGCCTCGCAGCGCGCCGCCGGACCGTGGGCCTCACCCAAGAGGCCCTCGCCGAGCTCATGCAGGTGGACCGCTCCACCGTCACTCGCTGGGAATTAGGCCGCACCGCCCCGCAGCCCTGGTTACGCCCACAGCTGGCCCGCCTTCTGCGCGTCGATGCCGAGGGCCTCAATGACCTGCTGACCGTGCGGTCGCCAGGTGACGGGCAGGGACAGGACGCCCTGGATTACGCGCTGCTCCACCCCGACCGCATCGGGCTGCCCGCCGTCGCCGCTCTTCGCACGCGCTTCGACGACTGCGCTGCCCGCTACGACCGCGTCCCTTCGGCCGGCCTCATCGCAGAGGCGGCAGCACAGCTCAACCACATCGACCGGCTCGCCGCTGGCTGTGCCCACGGGCGTGCGCAAAGAGAACTCCTGGCCCTGCACGCCGACGCGTGCGCCCTCATGGGGCAGTTGGTCTGGGACGCCTCTCAGCGCCGCGACCACACCACGGCCAAGGCGTACTACGAGCGGAGCGCCGACCTCGCCCGCCACCTCCGGGACACCACTCTCGAAGCCCACGCCTTACTGCGCACCTGCTACGTCGCGCTGTACGGCGCGCACGACGCATCGGCCGGGCTCGCGCTCGCGGAGCAAGCGGCCGCAACCGCCGAGCACACGAGTCCCGCCCTGGCCGGACTGGCGCTCCTGCACGTCGCCGAGGCACACGCCATGCTGCGGTCGGCCTCGGACTGCGAACGCGCTCTTGTCGGCGCGGAACGCCGACTCGCCTACGCGAAAGGCAGCGACGCCGCCGCCGGCCTCGTGTCCCCCACCCAGTTCGGCCGTCTCGCCGGCTCCTGCTATCTCACCCTCGGGGACCACCGACGGGCCGAGGCCCTGCTGGCCGGCACGGCGGAGGCGTTACGGGACAGACGAAAGTCACGCGCGATCGTGCTGGGGAACCTTACGCTCGCCCGTATCCGTCAACGCGATGTCGAGGCAGGGGTGGCCAGCCTCACCGAAGCCATCATCGAGCTGGAGACCACACGTGGGGGCGGAGGCATGAACATCGTCTTCGGAGCCGCCCGAGAACTGCGCCCCTGGCGACAGGAACCCTTCGTCGCAGAGGTCCACGACAGGCTGCTCGGCCTGATGACGGCAGCGTAGAAGAGAGAAGGAGACACCGGTGGCAGCCAACTCCCTGGACCACGCCAAGCAGGCGGTACGTACACAAGTCTGGGATGCGCTGACCACTGCGGAAGCCGTCTATGACACCTTCGTCCATGGCCGCATCCCGCACTTCAAGGGCGCCGAGCAAGCGGCGGCCCGACTCGCGGCACTCCCAGTCTGGCAGCGCGCGAGCGTCGTCAAAGCCGTACCGGACAAAGCCCAACTCCCGGTCCGCGCAAGAGCACTGGAGGAGGGCAAAACCGTCTACATGGCGGTCCCGAAACTGGCCACCCCCAAGCCCTTCTACCTCCTAGATCCGGCCGCCCTCACCGTCGCGCCGGTCGAAGCCGCAACCAGCCGCACCGCCGCGGCCATCGCCCCCACCGTCGAGGTCGACGCCCTCCGCCCGTTGGACCTGATCGTCCTCGGCAGCGTCGCGGTCAACCGCAACGGCGCCCGCATCGGCAAGGGCGCCGGGTACTCCGACATCGAGTTCGCGCTGCTCACCGAAGCCGGGCTGGTAACGCCGGAGACCGTCGTCATCACCACGGTCCACCCACTCCAGGTGACCGAAACCCCGATCCCCACCACTGACCACGACGTCGGCGTCGACCTGATCGTGACCCCGGACGAGACCATCACCTGCCCGAACCCCCATCGCCCGTCAGGAGTTGACTGGTCGGCCCTCACGAGAGAGAAGATCGCCGCGATCCCAGCACTCATGGCCCGCCACATCTCCTGAGCCCCAAACCACCAAGCCACCCGGGGAGCGGGCGACCCCTCCCAGCCGCCACCTGAGTTACAACCCTCTCTACTGCTTTGAATCCAACTGAGTTACAACCTTCTCTACGGGTTCAAGGCGGCTCGCTCCGCTCCCTGCGCGCGCCCGGCCGGCGTCCGTGCCGCACACAGCGCAATCAGCCGTCTGAGGTCAGAAAAGAGGTACGTCGTGGCTGGGGCGGTCGGCTCCGCGATTTTAGGCAGCCACTTTGGCGGGAGCCTCGAAGATCATGGCCTCAACGTCGTGCTTTACCGGGCAGGTCCACAGACTGCCCGACGCGCCGGAAGCTTACGGGGCCATGATCACTCGCACCAAAGCAGCTACAGCCCAAAATCGCTCCGCCGACCTAAAGAGTGGCGTGACCACTACATGACGTCCGTTACCACCCACGAGGCCGGCAAACCTTGAGAATCTCGCAAAACGACCGGCTCGCATTTTTTCGATGCACTCTGTATTGCGACCTTCAGTGCGTCATCTAGATTCCTAGTCACGTTGGTGGCGCGAGTTGCATGCTCTCCTATTTCGCGATAGCCTCTGGGGCCCGGCTCCAAGAATCGCAGACTCAGCCCCGTCGAGACTTTGATTTTTCCGGCAAGAATTTTAGCGTCACCCTGTTTTAGTAGCCGAGCAGCCCTGCTCAGGATGATGTCAAACCCGAGAGCGATTGACACGGCTTGCGTGCAGAAAGTCTCCAGGTCTCGCGGCTGAGTGTCGGCATCAGCATTGTGGGCCGCCTCGTGACGCCACCGCATTGCTTGGTCGTAGGCAGATTTCAGCGGCAAGCTGCCTGCACCGCATCTGCTTGCGATAAGAGATATTTCGTTCCAGGCGTCAGCAGCATTAAAGGAGGTGACAATCTGCGCTATCTCGCCACTGCTTACATTCGAACCAGAATACCCGAGACTGAACCGGCTCAATTGCAGAGAGCCGGCGGCCGTGCTCGCAACATGCGTGGCAGCCTCCTGGAGCAGCGCTATTGGATCCTGACCGGCGTTCTTGACTATATCCGCTCGGGCTCTGGCTGCCTTCATAGCTCCCAGTGTGGCGGCATTTCGCAGAAGTTCCGGCAAATCCGTGAAATGAACGACCGTTCTGCTCACCGCATGCAGCAAGTCCCCCGTCCTGGCGCGGATGAAATCCTCCAGGGACGTGAAAGCCACAACCATGAGTCCATTCCGCAACAGGCGGGCGCGGCTATTATGAGCTACATCGGTCAGCACGCGATCGATAAGGAACGATTCGCTAGCGGCTTGCTCGATTGTGCGGATCCGCTGAATAAACGCTTCACGCGATGACAGAGACATATATACCCCCCGCAAGTCGCTAGAACTCCGTCACCAATTCCAAAACCCTACTGATGCGATAAACTACACGCGAAGGCGTGTTAGTAGACAGGCGGACGGCTTCATTGAAGGCTCGGTCATCAAACAGGGAGCGCGTCTTTTCCACAACGTCGCTGCTTCTTGACATCAACGAAGCTAGCCGCTTGTCGTCTACTGAACTCACGGCCACCATTTGAGCGTCGTACATGCCAGCCAACATCTGGTCACGCCAGCCGTTTCCCTCGGGACGCTTGAAGGCATGAGGTCCCCAAATTTGCTCGCATGCACTAAGCGCCCGCATAAACGTTTGGCGAAGCCTATCGATTTCCCGGGCGGCCATGTTCATGTTCGCCTCCATGTAGCTATCCATAGAGGCTCGATAGTCACCAGAGAAATCCCGCCACTGCTCCAGAAGGACCAGGTAACGCAGTACTGACTCTGCATCTTGCATTAGGTTGTAGGCAGAAGACCTATTGTCTCTAATTTTAAGTTGCCGCCGCAAGAATGACGCCTCAGAAAGCTCCATAAGGAGATCATTCAGTGGGCCGCGGTAGATTACGTTGCGGATCTCCTGTGCATTGAGTGGCTCACCGCCGGAGTTCAGGCGATGGAACACCTCATATTTCGTTGACCGGTCCGACTGTCGCAGGATGGTAATTGCTCTAATGTAGGGCCTTACTTTGAGAGCATTTTGAAGCTCGCCTGGCAAGTCCGAGAATCGCAAGCCATTGATCTCTTCGAAGCGAGTTAGCTGCGCTAGCTGAAACTTGTCTGCCATGAAGTCGCGAATTGCGGTGATGCGCTGCTTGCCGTCGATCACGGAATACTTTCCGTAATCATCCTCAGACAGATATACCGGCGGAACTGGGACGTTCATTAGGAAGGACTCGATGAGAGCAGACTGGCGACGCTGATCCCACCTCTCTCGGCGTTGAAATAGTGGCGCAACGTCGATCGCGCCAGTTTGTGCCATCTGAAAGATAGTTTCCAAAGAAAGGTCAGACGCTTGGATTACTAGAGCGTCTTGAGACTGCTTGAACTTCTTGACAATGCCAGATTCCGACATTCCCGCCCCGATTCTCAACCCCAGAAGACTTCATTAACTCCACGATGAGTATGCCTCAGGCGGCGCGACACGGGAACAGGTTCACTGCTTCCAGCGACATGGGTACATGCGGGGGCAGCGTAATAGGCGGGCCTAGGCCCGGTTCGCGCACGACTCGAACGACAACTCAGGGTTAGGGCTGAGGAGCGCCATAGGGGTGCCAGATCGTGCGGGGGAACCACGGGAAACACCGGGGACCAGGCCAGTGGTCAAGCCGGCACCGGGACCGCATCACCACAAGTCAGCCCAACAACCGGGCGTAGATAGCTTCCCAAGCTGAGGGCTCAGGCGTCGTCGTCCCGGACCGGCCGTCGCAACTCATTCTGGTCGACGGGAGATTGCAGGGTGGCGGAGGCCGGTGGGGGTGTAGCGAGACATACGCGTGCGTGGTCGGTCGGCGCGCCCGCCGTCGTGGCTGACTGTCGTCGGCTGAGGTTCTGACGGGCCGCATCGAGTGCCGGCGGTCAGTCAAGTGCGGCGAAGCTGGGCCGTCTCTGGGCCGTCCGAGGCCCCGTAACGGTGCCCAAGGACGACCAACGACGACCACCAGACGCACGGGCAGACTGCCCCTGAACAGCGAAAAACCAGCTCAACAAGATCCCCGGCAAGACCCAGGGCAAGAAGAAGTAACTTTTGTGATCACCTGCATATACGGCGTGGGTGGGGGGGCATTTTCGTGCTCTGGAACCTCAACTTTCTTGATCTTGCGGGTTGGGTGTGGTGCTCTGCCGAGAGCACCACGAGCCCGGTCCCGACTGCTCGGCATGAGCGCTAGCACCGTGAGCGGCCAAGGGACGCGCGTGCGTGAGCCGTTCGTTCTTGCCCCTCTACCGCCGGCCGCACCGGCACTGCTGACATCCTTGTCGCTGTCGTGATGAGACAGGGCCGCGCTGCATGTGACCCGGAACAGGCTCTGACCTGCGGCCGACAAGCGACACGCGAACCAGGCCCGTGGGTTAGCCCGGACGCGCCGGCGGAAGGATGCCGATATGCCCAAGCCCAAGAGCTTCACCGCATGGTTGAAGACCCACGCCGATCACCGCACTGCCATTGGAGATCTCGCGCGGGACGTCTCCCATGACCCCGACTGGCCCTCAGACAAGGGACGACAGGGTCAGCTTGACTACCTGGAAGAGCGTGGCGCCATTGACGCGGCTATCGAGACGCTCGAACGTGCCTGGTCTCAATACGAGGCGTATCAGGCCGCTCAAACGGATACCTGAGCAGTCGGCGAGCCGGAACTTGTCTGGAACCTCCGAGGTCAACAAGCAACCACAGAGAACGACAGCCAGCGACCGCCCGCGCCCTGGTCAGGTACGGTGAGTCCCCCGTTGACCAGGAGGCAAAAAACGGGTGGCCGGAACCAGGGCAGGAAGAATTAAGCGCCCACGAGTAGGCCCCCTGCCCGCCGGTTTCCCACCGAGAGGGGCTTTCCGCTACCTCTGGACCTGGGTCGTCAGGGCGAGGGGGCCGTGCGCTCTCCGGGCTCCGGCTCCTGTCGCCACTCCGCTCTGGCTCCGGCGCTCTGGAGCAAAGCGACAGCGGACTGGGCCCTGTGCGCAGACAGACCCCCGAGGAGGGTGACGGGCGCGTGGCGCGCCTGCGCGCGGCTGTGCCACAAGCTCTGCCCGGTCACCTTGCGCACGGCCAGAATCACCTCCATCTCCCGGTGCCCACAGTCGACAAGAACCACCTCGTGGGACGGATCGTCGCAGAGCAGCGTGTAGTACTCGGCGGGCTCTCTGCCGGACATCTCACCCTCCTGCCTTACCTATGAGTGTTAAAGGGGGGGGGGCAAGACGGGGCGAAGTACCGTCGACCGGGGCAGAACAGGTAGTCACCTGATCATGACGCCACTGGCATCCCGCTTGCCGCGACACGGACTGGCGGCAACTGTAATGACGTCACGCAGTCCGTCCCAACGCTGGAAGCAGTTCAGCCCGTACGTGGCAAGCGCCGCCGACCGCGATGCCGCTCGGACGCCGTGCTCGCCGACCGCGGTCGCGGCTATCAACACGACAAGTACCGCCGTCTCGCCCTCGACCTAGGCGTGAAGCCAGTCGTCGCCGGACGCGGCACCGAGCATGGTTCGGGGTTCGGGACCGAACGCCGGGTGGTGGAACCGGCGTTGTCCACCTGCACTGCTCCGTCGGCGGCGGATCGTAGGGAGATTCGCGATGACATTCACGAGGCGTTCTCGACCTTGGCTTGTGCGCTGATCTGGCGGCGCCGACTCAGACAGTTCAGCGCCGCCACTCCTAGGCACCAGGGGAGGTCTGCGCAACCTCCTGAGGCCACTTAGCACGGACACGCCACAGTCGTTCGTAGTGGTCATCGACCCAGCCGTCGGCCAAACGTAGCGGGACACACACCGATGCCCCAGACGCGGCTACGTCCTCCACCGCAACAACGACGACCCCGTCCTGATCGGTCGACTCGAGCCGGATCTCGGGGTTACGTCCGTCATCCATCCAGGCGGCATCCCGCCCGGCGGCGACCTCGCCAAGCGCCTCGGACCAGCCGTCCAGGTCGTCCGGGGCCAGACACACCTCCAGGCGTCCCTGGGCAAAACCGCTCGTGACGATGATCTCCGCGTCGAGGAAGTCGGGCAGCGTCAGCACCCCAGGCATCGTGCGGCCCAATACCCGAACCACAAAGCTGCTCTCCTCGTCGGCCAAGCGGATGAGGTCCCCAGCACTACCCGCGTCCATCCCGCTCCTCACACTCACATCGACGGGCTCATGATGCCTGCACATCCGCACTCGACCTGTAGTGGGGCATTGCGGCAACAACCCGGCTCATCAAGATCACCGAAAAACCAAGGGCAAGAGGACACCTCAGGTTGCGTCGCGGGGCGGATCCGGCAGGTTGTGCCAGGCGTGACCACATCCGCCGGCGCAGCGCAGCGCCCGCCTGCGGGTGTCGGTGATGCTGAAAAGGGCGACGAGCAGGCGGCCGCGCCCGACGGCGTCGGTGCGGTTCTGGGCCTGGCCGACGGGGAGACGGTGTGCGTGCGGCGCCGACGCTTCGTCCTGGACGGTAAGCCGTGCTGCTCGCGACGAGCTACCTGCCCACGTCATTGGTCACTGGGTCCGCGATCACGCAGGAGGACACCGGGGCTGGTGGGACGTACGCCAGGCTCGCCGAACTCGGCTACAAGCCGGTGCACTTCCGTGAAGAGGTCCGCTCCCGCATGCCGTCGCAGGACGAGGCGGCCCAGCTGGCCATGTCCGCGGGCACCCCGGTCATGCTCATCTGCCGCACCGCGTTCACGGACGAAGACCGCCCGGTCGAGATCAACGAAATGACGCTGGACGCCGCCTCGTACATCCTGGAGTACGACTTCGACGCCTGAGCCCTGGGTGCCCGCGACTGGAAGAGAGCGCCTCAGCCGACCGTAGCCACGGTCACGGTGTCCGTGGCCCCCGGTGCGCGGTCGGCTCTGGCAGGTCATCCGCTGGCCATCGACGAAGCCCGACCGTCGGTTAGGTCCCGGACGAATCTCCGGGCCGCCCCCAGACAGGCCGGGGATGCAACCATTCCTCACAGAGCTGGAACCCTCGGAAGCCGACCGCGCGCTTGAGAGATTAAGGGCCGCCACTGCCAACGTGCGTGTGGCTGCTACCCGTTGCAGGTCCCGGCGTCCTGGGCACCGGGATCGGCCTCGTTGGCAACCGCGTACCCGGGCACCGACGGCCACCGCACCGTCAGGACGACGGACTCCTCCTCCGCGTACCAGGAATGGTCGACGCCCCTGCCCCACACGACGTAGTCGCCCTGCTCGGACAGGACGACGCTGCGGCCGGGGAAGTCCACCCGGAAGCGGCCGCTGATCAGGACCTGCAAGGCGGTGCGGTCTTCGCCGGTGACCCAGTGGGCGCGCTCGTCCCCCTTGGGGTGGACGCCCCACTTGATCTCCACGTCCTCGCTGTGCCGGGGGTCGGAGGCGTCCTTGAAGTGCCCCAGCAGCCAGCCCCGGTCCAGTGCCGCGTCCTTGCCCGCGTTGCCCACGTACACGCTGTCCGTCATGGTCCCGGAAGCTAGCAGGGAAAATCCGTAGCCCAGGTCCGCCTCTCCAGATACGGTCACCACCGCGTTCGTACCCGTGCTTCCCAGGCTGAGAGCAGGTTTCGTTCATGGCGTGTCGGATCAGTGAGCTCGTGCTCGGTTGTCGGGACCCCGAGGTGCTGGCGCGGTTCTGGTGCGAGGTGCTGGACTTCGTCGTGCTGGACCGTGAGGGGAACGAGTTCTTCGAGATCGGGCCGCGGGAAGGGTTCGGCGGGCCGCAGCCGACGATCATCCTCAGTCGCCGGGACGAGCCGGAGCCCGGCAAGACCCGGCTGCACATCGACGTCAACGCCACCGACCGGGATCAGGACGCCGAGCTGGAGCGACTCCTGAAGCTCGGGGCGCGGCGGGCCGACATCGGGCAGACCGGCGAGGAGTCGTGGCATGTCCTCGCCGATCCCGAGGGTAATGAGTTCTGCCTGCTCAGGGCACGGCTCAATCCTCTCTGAGCATCCGGAAACTCAGGCCGGTTCCACCGGGAGCCACAGTTCCGTCGTCGCCGTCGTGAAGTCGTCCGCCCGGTCCAGGACCGAGACGATCGACGGGCCGGGGCGCAGGCGCCACGGGTTGGAGGGGAACCACTCGGCCGCGGTGGCCGCCCAGGTGGTCTGGAGGGCGTCCGGGTAGGGGCCCGAGCTGCGGAAGACCGCCCACGTGCCGGCCGGTACCTCGATGGCGTCGAGGTCCTCGGGGGCCGGGGTGTCGGCGGTGACGGCCACGCCGTGGAGGTAGGTCAGTTCGGTGTCCTCCGCACTGTCCTGGGCCACGTCGTCGCTGACCTGGAGCAGGCCGGCCGGTTCCGTGTCGCCGAGGGACTTCAGGCGGGCGTGGGCCTCCTGGGGGAGTGCGGCGATGTGCTGCTGGATGTGCGGGTTGACGCCCTCGTGGATGAGCGGGACGCGGGTCGCGTGTCCGATCAGGCGGAAGGCGGGGCGGTCGGCGAAACGGGTGTCCATGGAGGTGCTCCCTTCGACGGTCAGGCGGAACCTGAGCTGCGGTTGTGACCGAAGGGGGCCTCCCGCGCGGCGGACATCGCGCGGGGCGGAGCCGTGCACCGACCGGAACGCGCGTCCGAACGCCTCCGTGGAGCCGTAGCCGTACCGCACGGCGATGTCCAGCAGGTCGTCCCCGCCCCGTACGACGTCGGCGGCGGCGACGGTCATGCGGCGCCGGCGGACGTACTCCGACAGCGGCATGCCCGCCAGCGACGAGAACATCCGGCGCAGGTGGTACTCGGTCGTGCCGAGCGTCGCGGCCAGCGCGGGGACGTCCGGTTCCTCGCCGAGGTGCTCCTCGACCAGGTCGACGAGCCGGTTCAGTGCCGAGATCATGAGGCCTCCCTTCGGCATCCACCGTCGCAGGGGGCGCCCCTGCCGCACCCGATCGCTGCGGTCCGGTTCGGTCAGGCGGGCGGCGACACCGGGGGCTGGTCCGGCCACGTGAAGGCGTACCCAGGGTCGCCGCCGCGGGCCAGGCGTACGTAGCGGAGCAGCTCGCGGACGATGCCCGCGTTGCCCATCGCCCAGCCGGGCCGGGGTTCCAGCTCGGACGGGGTGGACCGGAAGTCGACGTTGGACCAGCGGGCGCCCTCGCCGTCCCGGATCGCGCGGGCGGTCAGGTCCGCGACCAGGACGTCGGCGAAGTCGAAGGCGTCGCGCTGCTCGGCGATCCGGTCGCAGGCCAGGGCCAGGACGCCCGCGGTGCCGCAGCAGCGGCCGTTGTTGTCCCAGAAGCCGGGGCGCAGCCGCCGGGGGAGGCCGGAGTGGGTGACCGTGTGCCAGCAGCGGTCCGCCAGGGCGGTCCAGGCGGGGTCGGCGGTGATGTCCCGCAGGGTGCGGAAGAGCTGGGCGTCGCCGGACGGGCCGTGGCACCAGCCGTAGCTGACCGGGTCGATCAGGTCCGGGAGGAACTGCGGGGTGGAGTGCGGGGCCAGGAAGCCCTCGGGCCCCGCGGAGTCCCTGGCCACGACGTCGGCCGCGGCGGACAGCGCCAGGTCGAGCAGGTCCCCGCGGCCGGTGGCCGCACCGACCCGGGCGAGGGCCAGGGCGATGCCGAGGGTGCCGTGCGAGACGTGGTGCAGGCGGGAGTCGGTGTCCGGGCGGTGGGGCCAGTGGACGCCGTTCGCGGTCCGCTCCGCCGTCCGCAGGTACGGCTCCACGGCCAGGACGGCCAGGTCGGGGTCGCCGCACAGGAGGGCGCCCAGGCCGATGCCCGCGTTGCCGCCCATCAGCTCGAACAGCTTGCCCCAGCGGATGCCGTCGAAGCGGGAGCGGACCAGGCGCAGGGCCCGGTCAGCGGCCTCGCTCGCGGCCGGGTCGCCCAGTGCGTCGTGGACGGACCGCAGGACCAGGGCCAGCCCGGTCCGGCCGAAGTACAGGGAGTCGTCGTCCAGGTCGTCGACGCGGGCGGCCAGGTCACGGGCCGCGCGCAGGGCGGTGTCGGCGTACGCGTCGTCGCCGAAGTGCCGCCACGCCTCCAGGAGTACGGGGATGATGCCCGCCGTGCCGCTGTAGAGCATCGGTTCGACGGCGTCCTCCGACGGCTTGGCCGGCCAGGCGAGGCCGCCGTCGGGGGTCTCCCGCGCCGTCCCCGTCAGCCACCGCAGGCCGTCCACCGCGATGTCCTCGACCTCGTCGACCGCCACGACCGTGATTCCTGGTGCCGTCATGGGGTCACTCTCGCACCCGGGCGTCCCCGGCTTCCGGGCGCGTCGGGGTCAGTTCGCCGTCGTCAGGTGGGGCGTGCGGTCGTCCCGGCGTCCGCGCAGCGTCCGCCACACCGCGCCCAGGGCGAGGGACTGGACCAGGGCCGAGAGGGCGATGCCGGCGAGGAAGAACCACGTCGGGGCGTCGCCGCCCCAGGTCGCCTCGCCGAGCCAGGCCACGAAGCCGAAGGCCGGGAAGGTGAACAGGGCCGGCCAGACCCAGACGAGGGACGCGTCGGGGCCGGTCGCGAAGAGGGGCTGCGCCGCGGCGACGGCCATCGCGCCGCCGACCAGGGCGAGGTAGGCCGCCGACACGCGGTTGGCGACGGTCAGGCGGGTCAGGGTGCGTATCCGGGTGCTGCGGGTGGTCTTCGTCATCGGGTCTCGGGCTCCCCGTGCTCGTCGTCTTCGTCCGGTTTCCAGGCGTCTGGTTTCCAGGCGTCCGGCTTCCAGGCGTCCGGTTTCCTGTCTCCAGGGTCGGGCGGGAGCGGGGCCGCGACCTGAGTACCCGTACTCAAGTCGCGGCACGCGATACCTGCCGGGACGCCCCTGAGCCCGAGGGAGCCCTGCCCGGCTTATACCGACAGGGGGACTTCGTGGATCTCGTCCGCCTTGTGGCCCGCCCGTTCGTGCACGCGCTGGACCGCCTCGGCCGACGGCCCCTCGGAGAGGCAGTAGATCGTGCCGGAGGCCGGGTCCGCCCACGCCTGTTCGAAGTGGACGTTCTCGTCCTTCTCCAGGGCGAGGTCGGCCTGGTGGGCCTGGTGCAGCTGGTCCGAGGTGATGCCGTGCATCCCGCGGTGTACGTCCATGAAATGAGCCATGGTGCCTCGCACCCCCTTCAGGGTCTTTCTTCCAGGGTGCGCCCGGGTGACGGCCGGGGCGAACCCGGCCGTCACCCCACTGTTCACCGCCTGCCGCTACCGCGTCAGCCGCACTGGCAGGGGCTGCCCGACTGGCAGCCGCAGCCGCAGCCCGAGCCGCAGCCGCAGGCGGCGATCAGCGGGAGGCTGCGGATCTCGGGGGGCTGCTCGGTGGGACGTTCCTGTGCGGGGTCGGGCTTCGTGCTGGGGGAATCGGCCATGGTTCCTCCTGGAAGCGGGTGCCTGCCTGGGACCCGGGTGGGTGGCTCCATTGCACGCCCGAACGGCCGTCGCATCAACGGCGCACGGAAGCGAACGCGCGCTCCAACGCGACGTTGACGCGCGCGGGACCCGGGCCCCTCAGGCCCTTAAGCCCGCCCCGAGGCCCCCTCAGGCGCCCTCGACCTGTGTCGCCGGCTGGATGTCCGCCTGGAGGTCGTCCGCGTGCTCGCCGGTGACCAGGTAGACCACCCGCTTGGCGACCGAGACCGCGTGGTCGGCGAAGCGCTCGTAGTAGCGGCCCAGGAGGGTGACGTCGACCGCCGTCTCGATGCCGTGCTTCCAGCGGTCGTCCATCAGGTGCTGGAAGAGGGTGCGGTGCAGGAGGTCCATCGCGTCGTCGTCCTGCTCCAGCTGGAGGGCCAGGTCGACGTCCTTGGTGATGATCACCTCGGCGGCCTTCGCCATCAGGCGCTGCGCGAGCTGGCCCATCTCCAGGATGGTGGCGTGCAGGTCGTGCGGCACCGCGCGCTCCGGGTAGCGCAGCCGGGCCAGCTTGGCCACGTGCTGGGCCAGGTCGCCCGACCGCTCCAGGTCGGCCGACATCCGCAGCGACGTGACGACGATGCGCAGGTCCGTCGCCACCGGCTGCTGGCGGGCCAGCAGGGTTATCGCCCGGGCCTCCAGCTCGTGCTGGAGGGCGTCGACCTTCCGGTCCGCCTCGATGACGGCCTCCGCCAGCTTCAGGTCGGAGTCGAGGATCGCGGTCGTGGCGCGTCCGATGGCCGACCCGACCAGCCGGGCCATCTCCACCAGACCGTCGCCGATCGAATCAAGTTCCTCGTGGTACGCGTCCCGCATCAGGATTCCCTCTCGTACGTGGTGTCCGGGGGCTCGCAGACCGGCTCGCGCCCCTCGCCGTGCCCCCACGCTTACACGTTCCGGCCTGTACGCGTCCGTTTCCGGCACCCCAAATGAACCGTCCCTGGCTCCAAGGTGAACTCTGGGCGACGAGTGTTCGAGGTCGCACCCGGATGGCTGGGGCGGGACGGTTCGCCGTGCCTAACCTGGAGCCATGGACGTGAACGCGGCGGTCGCCGCAGTGGCAGCGATCGCCGGAGTACTCACCGGCGTCATCGCCGTGCTGGCGTTCCGCTGGAGCGAGCGGGAGCAGAAGCGCCCCACCCGCACCTCGCTCCACACGGACGCCGTACTGCCGCCCGGTGTCGACACCGTCCTGTCCGTACTGCGCTCCTCCGCGGTCGTCCTCGACGAGGCCGACGCGGTGGTGAAGGCCAGCTCGGCGGCGTACGCCCTCGGTCTGGTCCGGGGCGGCAAGCTCGCCGTCGAGCCGATGTTGCAGATGGCCAGGGACACCCGGCGGGACGGGGAGATACGGCAGGTCGAGCTGGACCTGCCCCGGCGGGGGAACGGGCGGGGGGAGGCCCTCGCCGTCTCCGCACGCGTCGCGCCCCTCGGGTCGCGGCTGGTGCTGCTGCTGGTCGAGGACCTCACCGAGGCCCGTCGCATCGAGGCCGTACGGCGCGACTTCGTCGCCAATGTGAGCCACGAGCTGAAGACGCCGGTGGGGGCGCTCTCGCTGCTGTCCGAGGCCGTGATGGACGCCTCCGACGACCCGGAGGCCGTGGAGCGGTTCGCCGGGCGGATGCAGATCGAGGCGACCCGGCTCACCAACCTCGTGCAGGAGCTCATCGACCTCTCCCGGGTCCAGAACGACGACCCCCTCGACGACGCCGAGCCCGTCCGGGTGGACGAGCTGGTCGCCGAGGCCATCGACCGCTGCCGGCAGGCGGCCGGCACCAAGCAGATCACCATGGCCGCCGGAGGAACGGCGGATCTGCACGTACGCGGCAACCGCGGCCAGCTCGCCGCCGCCCTCGGCAACCTCGTGGAGAACGCCGTCAACTACTCGCCGGCCCGCACCCGCGTCGGCATCGCCGCCCGCCGTGTCGCCGCCCCCGGCGGCGACCTGATCGAGATCGCCGTGACCGACCAGGGCATCGGCATCTCGGAGAAGGACAAGGAGCGCGTCTTCGAGCGCTTCTACCGCGTCGACCCGGCCCGCTCACGGGCCACCGGGGGCACCGGTCTGGGTCTCGCCATCGTCAAGCACGTGGTCGCCTCGCACGGCGGGGAGGTCACGGTGTGGAGCGCCGAAGGCCAGGGCTCCACCTTCACCCTGCGACTGCCGGAGGCGGGCCTCGCCCGCGACCGCGCGCAGCGGCGGTCCGACCGCACCGGGCTCAGCGCCGAGACCGAGCGGTCGTCCTCCTCCCCCCAGCCCCCGCATTCCCCCCACACCTCGCATGCTCCGCGTTCCTCGCACTCCCCCCATACATCCCCGTACGAAACGTTTCCCGCCCCGGAGGTCCTTCCGTGACCCGTGTGCTCGTCGTCGAGGACGAGGAGTCCTTCTCCGACGCCCTGTCGTACATGCTCCGCAAGGAGGGCTTCGAGGTCGCCATCGCGGCCACCGGCCCCGACGGACTCGACGAGTTCGAGCGCAACGGCGCCGACCTCGTGCTCCTCGACCTGATGCTGCCCGGCCTGCCGGGCACCGAGGTCTGCCGCCAGCTGCGCGGCCGCTCGAACGTTCCCGTGATCATGGTGACCGCCAAGGACAGCGAGATCGACAAGGTCGTCGGCCTGGAGATAGGGGCCGACGACTACGTCACCAAGCCCTTCTCCTCCCGCGAGCTGGTCGCCCGCATCCGTGCCGTACTGCGCCGGCGCGGCGAGCCGGAGGAGGTCGCCCCCGCCGCCCTGGAGGCCGGGCCCGTCCGCATGGACGTGGACCGGCACGTGGTGACCGTCGGCGGCACCAAGGTCGACCTGCCGCTGAAGGAGTTCGACCTGCTGGAGATGCTGCTGCGCAACGCCGGCCGCGTGCTGACCCGCATGCAGCTGATCGACCGGGTGTGGGGCGCCGACTACGTCGGTGACACCAAGACCCTCGACGTCCACGTCAAGCGGCTGCGCGCCAAGATCGAGCCCGACCCGGGCGCGCCGCGGTACCTGGTGACGGTGCGCGGGCTGGGTTACAAGTTCGAGCCGTAGGCCGGCCCACCGGCCGGGTGGCCGGGCCGGTCCGCCGGACACGCCGAAGGGCGGGACCTCACGGAGAGGTCCCGCCCTTCGGCCGTACGCCGGTGCGTCCGTACGGTGCTCAGTGGCCGGCTTCGGTGCCGGTGCCCGTGCCGGACTCGTGGGAGGCGCCGTCGGTCTCCGTCCCGGACCCGTGCGCCTCGCCGGAGGGCTCGCCGGTGCCGGCCGTCCCGCCGTCCGCCGGGGCGCCGGAGGACTCCCCGTCGGCCGGTTCGCCCGAGGTCTGCGCGGAGGCTTCCCCGGAGGGCTGCGCGGAGGCGCCCGGGGCCGCCGGGGTCTCGCTCGGGCCCCACTCGGAGAAGTAGCTCTCGGCGGGGACGACGAACGCGCGCAGGCTCACGGCGCCGGTCTCGCTGAAGTTGAAGGTGATCTTCTGCGCGTTGCCGTCCTTGATCGCCTCGCGGCTGCTGGGCAGGACGGCGGCGGCGTTGTCCTTGCCGCCGAGGACCAGGGAGCCGCCGGCCGGGACGGTCAGACCGCCCTTCTCGCCCTTGGCGGGCTTCAGCTCGGCGGACTTGCCGGTACCGGCCACGGTGACCGACTCGAGGGTCTGGTCCTTGCCGCCGCCGTTGAACAGGGTGGCGGAGACCACGGCCGGGCCGGTCGACTCCAGGTCGGGCTGGGTGATGACGACCGCGTTCTGGATCTTGATGTCACCCACGGACGTCGCGGCGTTGTCCGGCTTGATCTCCAGCGTCTGGGCGTTGTGACCGGCGCCGCACGCGGCGAGCGAGGCGATCGAGAACGCGATGGCGGCGGCGGCGAGGGCACCGCGTCGAAGGCTGCTGCTCACGGCGGCGGCAACTCCTTGGACTCGAGCGGGGTGGCGGCAACGGATAAAGCCGCCCTAAGTGGCTGTCAGCGGCCTTAGGCTACCGAGCCGTTCTCGGGCCGCCGCACCCGACCCTCCCCGAAGACATCCGGCTTCGCTCGCCAGGCGGTAGACCCCGGGCGCTCCGGCGGGCCGTTTAGCGGCGCGTACTCGTCCGACATTCAGCTATGAAGCCCTCCGCCATACAGGTCGCGGATCGGGGGCCGAAATTTCCGTGAAGGAATGCGCGGGGCGGCCGGAAATGGATCACCGGCGGCCGACCGGGACGCCTCGTGATCAATTCCGGATTCGGCCGGAACCCCGCCACGGCCCACCGAACGGAGTAGCGGAAGTCGCACGCGTGGAACCGGACATATCGGGATCTTCGGGCAGGCGGCGAGGGCTCCGGATGTGTGTGACGTGCGTGTTTCGTCCGGCCTGAAGAGCCGCTCCGACCTGCGAATTCCTTCGTCCGCCGACCCGGCGCAGCACGTTCCAGTCGTTGTTGTCAAGCCCCGAGATATGCCCTGACCTGCGAAAACGCCATTCAGAAGACGCCGTTTCCGTGTTACCCTGGATAGCCACGGAAGGGGTACCTGTCACATGACGTTCAAGGTTGGCGACACCGTGGTCTATCCCCATCACGGGGCCGCGCTGATCGAGGCTATCGAAACTCGCCAGATCAAAGGCGTGGACAAGACCTACTTGGTGCTGAAGGTCGCCCAGGGCGACCTGACGGTACGTGTGCCAGCGGACAATGCGGAGTTCGTCGGCGTGCGTGATGTGGTCGGTCAGGACGGGCTGGACCGGGTCTTCGAAGTACTGCGCGCGCCGTACGCCGAGGAGCCCACGAACTGGTCGCGTCGTTACAAGGCAAACCTGGAGAAGCTCGCCTCCGGCGACGTCATCAAGGTCGCGGAAGTCGTGCGCGATCTGTGGCGCCGGGAGCGCGAGCGCGGACTCTCCGCAGGTGAGAAGCGCATGCTCGCCAAGGCCCGCCAGATCCTGGTGAGCGAGCTCGCTCTCGCGGAGAACACCAACGAGGACAAGGCGGAGGCCCTGCTCGACGAGGTGCTCGCCTCCTGACCTGAGGCGAGGCGCAGACCGTCAGCCACTCGGTTCAGCGCACTGAAATGCCGCGGTGCCCGATGACATCCTTGCTGTCGCCGGGCGCTGCGGCATGTTCGTACCCGCACACGGTTTCCGGCATCCGGACGTCCGGATGCCGTCGATCCTCGTACGCTCATCCCGGGAGGTTTCCCCGGGTCCTGGCGTGCCGGGCCCGGGCTGCTGGCTCGACCAGGGTCACGGAAGGGTCCGGTCAAGGCATCGCGCCCGGCACGGTGAGGCCATACCCAACTAGGTCGAGCACACAAACCTGACAGGAACCGATGTCTGACGAATCGCGTCCCTCACCCGTCGAAGCGGCTGCCGAGACGCCCGCGGACCCGTCCGCCGCGGACCGTCCGCGTCCCAGGACCGCCGCCGTGATCCCGGCCGCGGGCCGGGGCGTACGGCTCGGCCCGGGCGCCCCCAAGGCCCTGCGCGCGCTGGGCGGCACGCCCATGCTCATCCACGCGGTCCGGGCGATGGCCGCCTCCCGCGGGGTCTCCCTCGTGGTGGTCGTCGCCCCGCCCGACGGCGCGGGCGAGGTCAAGAGCCTCCTCGACGCGCACGCGCTGCCCGAGCGCACGGACTTCCTCGTGGTGCCCGGCGGCGAGACGCGGCAGGAGTCCGTACGGCTCGGCCTGGACGCGCTGCCGCCCGCGTACGACATCGTCCTGGTGCACGACGCCGCCCGGCCGCTGGTGCCGGTGGACACCGTGGACGCGGTGATCGAAGCCGTACGGGAGGGCGCGCCCGCCGTGGTGCCGGCGGTGCCGCTCGCGGACACCGTCAAGCAGGTCGAGCCCGCCGCGGTGCCGGGCGAGCCGGAGCCGGTGGTGGCGACGCCCGAGCGGGCGCGGCTGCGCGCGGTGCAGACCCCGCAGGGTTTCGACCGGGCGACGCTGGTGCGGGCCCACGGGACGGTGACCGACGACGTCACCGACGACGCGAGCATGGTCGAGCAGCTCGGGCTCGCGGTGGTGGTGGTGCCGGGGCACGAGGAGGCGTTCAAGGTGACGCGCCCGCTCGACCTGGTGCTCGCCGAGGCGGTGCTGGCGCGCAGGAGGCTGAACGATGGGTTCTGAGGATCTCGGTACGGAGGGGCTCCCCCCGCTGCCGCGAGTCGGGATCGGTACGGACATCCACGCCTTCGAGGACGGGCGTGAGCTGTGGTGCGCCGGGCTGAAGTGGGAGGGCGAGGGGACCGGGCTGGCCGGGCACTCCGACGCGGACGTCGTCGCCCACGCGGCGTGCAACGCGCTGTTCTCCGCGGCGGGGGTCGGGGACCTGGGGCAGCACTTCGGCACCGGGCGGCCGGAGTGGTCCGGCGCGTCCGGGGTGACGCTGCTGACGGAGGCGGCGCGGATCGTGCGGGCGGCGGGGTTCCGGATCGGGAACGTCGCGGTGCAGGTGGTCGGGGCGCGGCCGAAGATCGGCAAGCGGCGGGACGAGGCGGAGGCGGTGCTCTCCGGGGCGGTGGGGGCGCCGGTGTCCGTGTCGGGGGCGACGACGGACGGGCTGGGGTTCCCCGGGCGGGGGGAGGGGCTGATGGCGGTGGCCACGGCGTTGGTCGTGCGGGTGCCCTAGCCGGGCGGGGGCGGGTGTGACGGGTGCCGCCGGGTGGCGTGCCGTGCGGGGCTCCGCCCCGGGCCCCGCCAGGGGCTTCGCCCCTGGACCCCGCCTGTGCCCACCCGCCGCCCGACTCGCGGGGACGGGAAGTCGCCGCAACAACCGGGTACGCGTGCCCTTGGCACTGCTCGGCGCCTACTACCCTGGACCCGTGACTATTCGCCTGTACGACACCAGCGCCCGGCAGATCCGTGACTTCGCCCCCCTCACACCGGGCTGCGTCTCGATCTACCTGTGCGGCGCCACCGTGCAGGCCGCCCCGCACATCGGGCACATCCGGTCGGGGCTGAACTTCGACATCATGCGCCGCTGGTTCGCCTACTGCGGCTACGACGTCACGTTCATCCGCAACGTCACCGACATCGACGACAAGATCATCTGGAAGGCGGAGCAGCAGAACCGCCCCTGGTGGTCCATCGGGTACGAGAACGAGCGGGCGTTCAACGACGCCTACGCCGCCCTCGGCTGCCTGCCGCCCACCTACGAGCCGCGCGCCACGGGCCACATCACCGAGATGGTCGAGATGATGCGCGGCCTCATCGAGCGCGGCCACGCCTACGAGGCCGACGGCAGCGTCTACTTCGACGTACGGTCCCTGCCGGGCTACCTGTCGCTGTCCAACCAGGACATCGACGAGCTGCGCCAGCCCTCCGGGGAGGGCGAGACCGGCAAGCGGGACCCGCGGGACTTCGCCATGTGGAAGGCGGCCAAGCCCGGGGAGCCGAGCTGGGAGACGCCGTGGGGGCGGGGGCGGCCGGGCTGGCACCTGGAGTGCTCCGCGATGGCCCACAAGTACCTGGGCGAGGAGTTCGACATCCACGGCGGCGGGATCGACCTGATCTTCCCGCACCACGAGAACGAGATCGCCCAGGCCCGCGGCTTCGGCGACGCCTTCGCCCGGTACTGGGTGCACAACGCCTGGGTCACCATGAGCGGCGAGAAGATGTCCAAGTCGCTCGGCAACAGCGTGCTGGTGAGCGAGATGGTCAAGCAGTGGCGGCCGGTCGTGCTGCGCTACTACCTCGGCACCCCGCACTACCGCTCCACCATCGAGTACAGCGAGGAGTCCCTGCGCGAGGCCGAGTCGGCGTACGCGCGGATCGAGGGCTTCGTGCAGCGCGTCACCGAGCTGGCCGGCCATGTCGTCGAGCCCGCCGCCGAGGTGCCGCCCGCCTTCGCCGAGGCGATGGACGACGACCTGGGCGTCCCGCAGGCGCTGGCGATCGTGCACACCACCGTCCGGCAGGGCAACAGCGCGCTGGCCGCCGACGACAAGGACGCGGCCGTCGCCCGGCTCGCCGAGGTGCGGGCCATGCTCGGCGTCCTCGGCCTGGACCCGCTGGACGCGCGGTGGGCGGGCGAGCAGGAGCAGGGCGAGGACCTGCGGCACGTCGTCGACAGCCTCGTACGGCTCGTGCTGGACCAGCGCGAGGCCGCGCGGGCGCGCAAGGACTGGGCCACCGCCGACGCCATCCGCGACCAGCTCGGACAGTCCGGACTGGTCATCGAGGACGGCCCGCAGGGACCCCGCTGGAGCCTCGGTTCCCGCTGACCCGGCGGGGCGGCGGGACGCGGACCCGTAGATCGATTGTGCCGCCCGGCCCTCCGGGCGGCACACTGCATAAGACGCACGTACGACGCACACTCCCGTAGAGAGCGGAGACAGGTAACTCATGGCCGCGAACAACCGCCGCATGTCCGGCAAGAAGGGCGCGCAGGTCGGCAGCGGCGGCAAGCGACGCCGGGGCCTGGAAGGCAAGGGGCCGACGCCCCCCGCCGAGATGCGCAAGGGGCACGCCAAGCAGCGCGCCGCCAACGCCAAGGCGCGCCGCACCACGGGACGCCCGCAGCCGCGGCGCGGTGGCGGCCGGTCGACGTCCGAGCTGGTCGTCGGCCGCAACCCGGTCTACGAGGCGCTGCGCGAGGGCGTACCCGCCTCCACGCTCTACGTCCAGCAGTTCATCGACAACGACGAGCGGGTGCGCGAGGCCCTCCAGCTCGCCGCCGAACGCGGTGGCATCAACCTCATGGAGGCGCCGCGTCCCGAGCTGGACCGGATGACCAACGGGCTCAACCACCAGGGGCTGGTGCTCCAGGTGCCGCCGTACGAGTACGCGCACCCCGAGGACCTGGTCGCCGCCGCCCACGACGAGGGCGTGGACCCGCTGATCGTCGCCCTCGACGGGGTGACCGACCCGCGCAACCTCGGCGCGGTCGTCCGCTCGGTCTCCGCCTTCGGCGGCCACGGCGTCGTCGTGCCCGAGCGGCGCGCGGCCGGCATGACGGCGGGCGCCTGGAAGACGTCCGCCGGTACGGCCGCCCGCACGCCGGTGGCCCGCGCCACCAACCTCACGCGGGCGCTGGAGTCGTACCAGAAGGCCGGCCTCACGGTCGTCGGTCTCGCCGCCGACGGCGAGGCCGAACTCGGCGACCTGGCGGCCCTCGACGGTCCCGTGGTCATCGTGGTCGGCAGCGAGGGCAAGGGCCTGTCGCGCCTCGTCGGCGAAACCTGCGACGTCCGGGTCCGCATCCCGATGCCGGGTGGCGCCGAGTCGCTGAACGCCGGTGTGGCGGCCGGGATCGTGCTGTACGAGGCGGCGCGCCGGCGTCCCTGAACGGGTGTTCGGCGAATAGCTCGAACGGGGCGTTCGAGGCTGTCCGGACATGCTTGACGCGGTCCGGACAGATCGGGCCGGTCAAGACAGTGTCCTAACGACACATCACTCGGTTAGATGAGTGTGGACACCAGAACACCCCGCACTCCTACGGGGGACCGCTCGTCGGGATACGACGACGCTCCCGCGCTGAGCATGGTGAAGGTGCCGAGCGATCCGGCGCAGGTCATCGTCAACCACGCGAGCTTCCGCGTGCAGTTCGGTGCCTCCGCGCGGCGGACCCAGTCCCCGCGGATCGCGCGGCACCTGAGCGCCACCCAGGACACCGCCCGCGTGCCCGCCGCCCCGGCCGCGGGCCGTCGCCGTGCCGTGGTGTGGAGCGGGCGGTCCGACCCGGACGACACCGGCGCGCACCGGCTGCTCCAGGCGGTGCGGGCGGGAGCCGGTCACCACGCCGACGACCCGGCCGCCGACCGCTCGGGCGAAGCCGGGGCCACGCAGGTCATCCCCCGGGTCGACCTCGACGGCGGCCCCCTGGACTACGACGACGGCCCGGCCACCGAGACGCTGGAGACTCCCCTCGTCGGCGCCCAGCGCGGCCCCGTCCCCGACGGCACCCGGCTGCTGCCCGCGATGCGCACCGTGGGCAGCGCCTACGACGAGCCGGCCTACGACGGGTCCGGCTACGGCCCGGAGGACTTCGGCACCGGGAGCGACGGCTACGACGACGGCTACGACCCCGACGACGACCCGGACCAGGGCGAGCGGCGCCGCAGGCGCCGCGACGATCCGGCGCGGCACGCCTACTTCCCCGGCCGCCGGATGAACCTCGGCGTCGTCCTGCTGCCCCTGCGCGTCTTCCTCGGTTTCATCTCCATCTACGCCGGCATGGGCAAGCTCTGCGACCCCGTCTACTTCGACGGCGGCGAACGCGGCTCCATGGTCAAGTGGCTCAACACCCTGCACCCCTGGGACGTCGCCGAGCCGCTGCGCCAGTTCGCCCTCGCCCACCCCGTGGGCGCCGGGCTGGTCATCGCCTTCCTCCAGGTGCTGGTGGGCGTCCTGACCGTCCTCGGCTGCTGGCAGCGCGTGGCAGCCGTCATCGGCGCCGGCCTGTCCGCCGCGCTCCTGGTCACCGTCAGCTGGAAGAGCGTCCCGGTCTACGACGCGCCCGACATCATCTACCTCGCCGCCTGGTCCCCGCTGATCATCGCCGGGGCGCCCGTCTACTCCGTGGACGGCCGGCTCGCGGGCAGCGCCTGGCGCCGGCTCGGCCCCCGCTCCGACATCTGGGACCTGCGCCGCTACGTGCTGCGCCGCGGCGCCGTCATCACCTTCCTGGTCGCCGGTGTCACCCTCCTCGTCGGCTCCGTCCTCGGCGGTGCCGTCCGGGACGCCGACCGCGTGGTGGTCCCCGGGCCCGGCGAGGCCCCGCGCAACGAGCTGCCCGGCTCCCCGCTCCCGCGGGACCCCGGCACCCGCGAGCCGAAGACCTCCTCCCCGGAAGCCTCCGCGTCCCCCACCCAGGGCGCCACCGAGGGCGCGTCCGCCCCCGCCGAGGACTCCGCGACCACCCCGGGCGCGACCCGCGACAGCAGCGGCACCTCCACCGGCGGCGGCGGTATGCCGAGCCAGACCCAGGGCACCACGGGCGGCCAGGCCCCGCCGCGGCAGTCCGCCCCGGCCGGCCAGGCGCCGAGCACCACGGCCGGACCGACCGCGGGCGGCACCACGACCGGCGGCAACGGCGGTTCCACCGGCGGCGGCACCGGCAGCGGTGACGGCGGCGGCTCGTCGTCCACCGGAGAGCCCGGCGGCCGTCTGGTGGGCGGCCTCCTGGGCTAGCGGCCCCCGCCCCCGACGCAGTAGTACGGCAGCAGGGCCCCGCACACGAGGTGCGGGGCCCTGCTGCCGTATCGCGTGCCTGCGGGGCCTCAGCGGCCCGCCAGGGCCGCCAGTTCCCGGGCCGCCTCGGTCAGGTCCTTCGCGGTGTCGATCGCGCGCCAGTAGGAGCCCTGGGGGATCGGGAAGCCGGCCAGGCGGCGTTCGCGCGCCAGGCGGGGGAAGGTGGTGCGCTCGTGGTCACCGCGCTCCGGGAGCATCGCGGCGAACTCCGGCGAGAAGACGTACACGCCCGCGTTGATCTCGAAGGTCGACGGCGGCGCCTCGATGAAGTCGGTGATGTGGCCGAAGCCGTCCGTCTGGACGGCGCCCCACGGCAGCCGCGGGCGGGCCAGGGCGAGGGTCGCGACGGCGTCCCGCTCGGCGTGGAAGTCCGCCATGTCGCGCAGCGAGAAACGGGTCCAGATGTCGCCGTTGGTGGCGTACCAGGGCCGGTCCGGGTGCGGGAGGTGGGCGGCGGCGTACCGGAGGCCGCCACCGCGGCCCAGCGGCTCGGTCTCCACGACGGTGGTGACGGAGAGCGGCAGGTCGGCGCTCTTCAGCCAGTCCTGCAACACCTCGGCCAGATGACCGCAGGAGACCACGACGTCGGTGACGCCCTCCTCGGCGAGCCAGGCGAGCTGATGGCCGATGATCGGAGTCCCGGTGCCCGGGATCTCGACCATCGGCTTGGGCCGGTCGTCGGTGTAGGGGCGCAGCCGGGAACCCTGTCCGCCGGCCAGGACGACGGCTTGAACGGGGCGGCGGGACGCGGCGCTCGGATCGGTCATGCCCGAACTGTACGCGGCGCCCCGCCGGCCTTTGCAGGGCGCTCAGCCGTGCGCGGCCAGCACGCCCGAGGCGAAGGCGGTGTCGCAGACCGGGCGGGCGTACGACTGGGCGCGCGTCGGGCCGTAGACCTTCACCGCGGCGCGGCCGAGGGCGCGGGCGATGGTCGCGCAGTGGTCGGCCAGCGACGGGCGCTCGTTCACCGCCTGCTGGAGGTGGGTGAGGGCGACGCCCGGGTCCTCCTCCTGCAACTCGGTCAGCAGCCGGTCGCGCAGCACCTCGTGCGGGGCGCGGGCGGTGCGGGCGGAGGAGGCCTTGGCGGCGGACGCCTCGGACGCGGCGAGCACCGAGTCCGAGGGGTCCCCGGACCAGTTGACGCGGGTGACCGCGAGAGTCCCGGAGAGCACCAGGACGACGGGCAGGACGAAGGCGAGAGAGCGGCCGATCCGGCGGGCGGGGCCCCGGCCGCGTCGCGTCTGTCGGGTGGTGGAGTGCTTCACGGAGTGCTTCACGCGAGTGAGGGTAGCGCCCGGTAATGATTTGGCGACATTTAGTCACCCCTTCGGGGGATGAGGAGAGCGCTTCGGCGGGGTAGTGGGTTGACGAACACGGGTCGAAACGTCCGGTGTGCCGGGGTATTTGTCGACAACGAAAAGAGCCCCGCAGCAGGCCGCGGGGCTCTTTTCGGCGACCGGGTGAAAATCACCCGGTCGCGTGGTTTCTCTCAGTCGGTGAGGCGCTCGCCGGTGGAGGACGAGAAGACGTGCGTCTCGCCCGGACGCGGCACGACGTGGACGGTCGCGCCCTTCTCCGGCACCGCGCGGCTGCTGACGCGGACCACGAGGTCCTTCGTCTCGCCGCCGACCTCGACCGTGCCGTAGACGTAGCCGTCGGCGCCGGTCTCCTCCACGACGTTCACCGTGACCGCGAGACCGGCCGGGGCGTCGGCCGAGTCCTTCGACAGGGTCTTGGCGGTGCCGCCGTTCAGCTCCACCACGTCGAAGTGCTCCGGGCGGACGCCGACGGTGACCGTGCGGTCGCCCTTGTCGGAGGCGGCCTTCAGGGCGTCGCGGTTGACCGGGACGACGCTGTTGCCGAACTTCACGCCGCCGTCGGTGATCGGGACCTCGACCAGGTTCATGGCCGGGGAGCCGATGAAGCCGGCGACGAAGAGGTTGGCGGGCCTGTCGTACATGTTCCGCGGGGTGTCGACCTGCTGGAGCAGACCGTCCTTGAGGACCGCCACGCGGTCGCCCATCGTCATGGCCTCGACCTGGTCGTGGGTGACGTAGACGGTGGTGATGCCCAGGCGGCGCTGGAGCGAGGCGATCTGCGTACGGGTGGAGACACGGAGCTTGGCGTCCAGGTTGGACAGCGGCTCGTCCATGAGGAACACCTGCGGCTCACGCACGATCGCGCGGCCCATCGCCACCCGCTGGCGCTGACCGCCGGAGAGCGCCTTCGGCTTGCGGTCCAGGTACTCGGTGAGGTCGAGGATCTTCGCGGCCTCCTCGACCTTCTGCCGGATCTCCGCCTTGTTGACGCCGGCGATCTTCAGGGCGAAGCCCATGTTGTCGGCGACCGACATGTGCGGGTACAGCGCGTAGTTCTGGAACACCATGGCGATGTCCCGGTCCTTGGGCGGCAGGTGCGTCACGTCGCGGTCGCCGATGCGGATGGCGCCGCCGTTCACGTCCTCGAGCCCCGCGAGCATCCGGAGCGAGGTGGACTTGCCACAACCGGACGGGCCGACCAGGACGAGGAACTCGCCGTCCGCGATGTCGATGTCGAGACCGTCGACGGCGGGCTTCGTGGAACCCGGGTACACGCGGGTCGCCTTGTCGAACGTAACAGTGGCCATGGTGAAGGGCCCCCTTCTACCGGCAGGAACGTGCCGGACGATCCGTTGTAGGAAGGTGGTGGTGTAGTCCACACGGGTGAAGCTGAGCAGGACGGTACCCGGCGTTCACCTGATCTGTCAGTAGCTGGGGGTCGGTGAATTCCGCCGAAACTTTCGCATCCCATCGTTCACCGGCTCTGTGTACAGTGGAGCAGCCTGCGCGCGCCCGCCGCGCGCGTGCCTCCTTAGCTCAGCTGGTCAGAGCGCCGCTCTTGTAAAGCGAAGGTCGTCGGTTCGAATCCGACAGGGGGCTCCGCACCCGCCGACGCCCCCGCGATCCGTGATCGCGGGGGCGTCGGCGTTCGGTTCCGGTTACTTGCCCTCGGACAGGGGTTCCGCCTTGCAGACCGTGCCGGGCTTCGGGAGGGTGCCGTTCAGCAGGTAGGCGTCGACGGTGTCCTGGACGCAGGGGTTGCCGCTGTCGTAGGCGCCGTGGCCCTCGCCCTGGTACGTCAGCTCGACGCCCACCTTCTCGCCCAGGCGCTCCGCCATGCGGGCGGCGCCCTCGTACGGGGTGGCGGGGTCGCCGGTGTTGCCGACGAGCAGGACGGGGGGTGCGCCCGGGGCGCCGACCTCGGGGTGCCGGGCGGCTCCGGGGACCGGCCAGCCGGTGCAGGACAGGGCGCTCCAGGCGAGGCCGGGGCCGAAGAGGGGGGAGGCGGCGACGAAGTCCGGCAGGCGGGAGCGGACGTCCGCGACGGTGTAGCGGCTGCTGGAGTCGTCGCAGGTGATGGCCCGGAAGGCGTCGTCCTCGTTGCTCTCCTCGTCACGCGGGTCGTCGGTGCCGTCGTCGTCGCTGTCACCGCCCGCGCCGTGCTGGCCGAGGGCTTCGGCCAGGTCCTGGAGGACCTCGCCGTTGTCGTCGGCCGCGGCTTCCAGGCCGACGCGCAGCGCGGGCCAGTACTCCTGCCGGTAGAGCGCGCCGGTGATGGCGTCGACGAGGGCGTCGCCGTCGAGTGCGCCGCCGTCGGAGGTGGTCAGGGGGGTGTCGTCGAGGGCCGCTTCGAGGCCGACGGTGAGGTCCACGATGTCCTCGGCGTCGTCGCCGAGTGCGCAGCCCTGCCGGGCGCACCAGGCGGCGAAGTGCTCGAAGGCGAGCTGGAATCCGCCGGCCTGGGCGAGGGCCTCCTCGAGCTGGTCGTGGGTGGGGTCGACGACCCCGTCGAGTACGGCGCGGCCGACGCGCTCGGGGAACAAGTGGGCGTAGACGCCGCCGAGTTCGGTGCCGTAGGAGATGCCGAAGTAGTGGAGTTCGTCGTCGCCGAGGACCTGGCGCAGGAGGTCCATGTCCTGGGCGGCCTGGGTGGTGCCGACGTAGGGGAGGACGTCGCCGGAGTTCTTCTCGCAGGCGGCTGCCGTCGCCCGGTTGAACCGGAGGAGCGCGTCGGTCTCGTCGGCGCCGTCGTCCGGGATGTTGTCGATCTCGTCCTCGTCGGGGAGGCCGGCGTCCAGGCAGCGCACGCCCTCGCTGGCGCCGACGCCGCGGGGGTCGAAGCTGACGAGGTCGTAGCGGGTGCGGAGCCTCTCGTAGTCGGGGGCGAGACCGGGGAGGGTGGCGACTCCGGAGCCGCCGGGGCCGCCGAAGTTGAAGAGCAGGGAGCCGATCCGGTCGTCCGGGGCGCCGCTGGTGCGGGCGCGGATCAGCGCGAGGTCCATGGTCTCGCCGGAGGGGTTCTTCCAGTCCAACGGCGTGCGCAGGGTGGCGCATTGCCACCGGGTGCCGTCGGGGAGGGCGCCGGGGGCCTCGCCGCCGCCCTGGACGGGGGCGGGGGCGGGGCAGTCCCGCCAGGCCGGGGTCTGCTCGCGGAGGTCGGTCAGGGCCTGGGCGTCGGTCGTGGCGCCGCCGGTGTCGCGGTGCCGTTCGCCGTCCCGGGCCGCGGGCGCGCAGGCCGCCAGGGAGGAGGCGAGCAGGGTGGCCGTGGACAGCAGGACGGCGGTGGATATCGCTCGTGCTGGGGGCATGGCCTCAGCCTCCGGTGGCCCGGAGGGCGGCGCATGGTGTGGCGTCCGTTCGGGTGGGGGCCCCGCCGGTGGGTGACGGTGTGCGGCGGCGGGGCCCCGGGCCGGGTCAGGAGGAGCGGTTGGCGCTGGAGGGGCCGAAGAACTCGATCTCGGAGATGGCGACCTGCTTCTTGGCGGACGCCGCGTGGGCCGATTCGATGGTGAAGCGGACCTTGGTGACCTCGCCGACGCGGAACGGGCGTCGCTGGCCGCCGGCGCCCTGGTCCAGGGTGAGGTCGCGGGTCTTGACCGACCCGTCCTTCATGGTGATCGTCGCCTTGACGCGGTGCGGCAGGGCCGACTCCCGCAGCTTGTCGGCGCGGGTGGAGACACCGGGGGTGATGATCACGTCGAGCAGCCGGGTCGGCTCGGTGAAGCTGACCTCGACCCACTCGCCCTGGCCGGACTGCGAGATGCCGGGACCCCACCAGGTGTTGCTGAGCTTGTCGATGAGGAGCTCCGGCTTGTGGCCGGGGAAGGAGTGCGAGGCCTTGATGGCGTCCGGGGAGACGGGGGCGCGCTTGGCGAAGTGGTCGCGGGTGTTCTGGACGCCGTCGGGGATGTACATGAAGCCGAGGACGACCAGGGTGGCCACGACGACGACGGTGATCCAGGTGCCGATCCGGTCGAAGACGCGGCGCAGGCGGGGACGGTCGCCGGCCCACGGGGTCTCCTGGCGCCGTCCGCCGAAGAGCCGGCGCCACCAGGGGGCGCGTACGGCGGCCTGGTCGCCGCTCGCGACCAGGGGCATGGCGCAGCGGGCGCAGTAGTGGCGGTCGGGCCGGTTGGGCGTGGAGCACCACGGGCAGGGCGGCCCGTTGGCGATGTCCGGCTGGTGGCCGGGGCCGCGGACCTGCGGGCGGTCCGCGTCGGGGCGGCCGGGCAGGACGGGGGCGATGGCGGGGGGCGCCGCGGGGGCGGGGCCCTCGGGGTCGGCGACGGGGACGAGGAGGGAGCGGGCCCGGTCGGACATGGTGTCGGTGAGCGGGTTCGGGGCGGGGGCCGCGGCGGAGGGCACCGGGGTGGTGGGTGCGGTCTCGTCGGTACCCGGCGCCGGGCGGGCGGCGGCGCCCCGGGCCTCGTCCGGGGCGCCGTCCGGGGCGTCGTCCGGGGCCGCGGCGTCTCCCGTGCGGCCCGCGGCCTGCGGTGCGTCCCCCGTGTCCCCGGTGTCCCCGGCGGCGGCCGGGGTGTCCGCGGTGCCTGCCGGGTGGCGCGGCTGGGGCCGCGTCGGGTTGTCCCCGAGGGCGCCGGCCGGTTCGTCGGCGGCGCCCCGGGCGGGTGCCGCGGCCGGGCGGCCGGTGCGGGCCGGCGGGACGCCGGCGCCGGCGAAGGCGTCGAAGCCGGGGCGCTGGTCGGACGTGGCGGCCGCGGGCTGCGGGGTGCGGGCGGCGGCGCCGGCCTGGTCCCAGCTGAGTACGGCGCCGCACGCGTCGCAGAAGGACTGGCCCGGTTCCGCGCGGGTTCCGCACTCGGCGCAGTTCTGCGTGGTCATCTCTCCGGGGTCCTTTCGGAGGCGGTCACTTCGACCGTGTAGGGCATGTGGGCGGGGCGGGCGGCGGCGACGAGGGCGTCCAGCCGGTGGACGTCGACGGGCCTGGGGTCGGGCAGCCGGAGGGCGACGTGCAACTGCGGGCGGGGCCGGCCGGGGAACGGGCCGAGCGGCCGGGCGTTCCACACGGCGCCGCCGCTCTCGGTGATCTCCGGCGCGACACCGAAGGCGAGTTCGACGGTCTCGGACAGGCCCTGGAGGGTGCCGCGCACCCGGTGCAGCCGGGCGGCGGCGGCGACGGCGGCACGCAGCATCGGTTCGGCCTCGGTGCCGTCGGTCTCCGCGCCGACCCAGGTGCCGAGCCACCGCGCGAAGTCCACCGGGGTGAGAGCGGGGTCGAAGTAGGTGTCCAGGCAGTCCAGGACGTTCAGGATGGGGGCGAGGACGTCGTCGAGGCCGCCGACGAAACGCAGGGCGAGGTCGTCGTCGGCGAAGACGGCCGGCAGCATCGACGCGATGGGCAGCGACGAGCCGAGTCCGTCGACGGAGCCCCGCCGCGAGGCGGACGTCACGCGCCGTCCCCGATCACGCGGACCCGGTGGTCGTAGGAGAAGACCAGGGCGGGTGCGTCGAGGTCGATGCGGTTGGTGGGGTCGCCGCGCTTGCCGGTCAGCGGGTCGGCCGGGTGCAGGACGACCTCGTCGACGAGTTCCACGCCGGGGACGCGCTGGAGGACGGCGAACAGCTCGCCGGTCTGCACGGGGCGGCCGAAGGGCCAGCCCTTGCCGTCGGCGCCGCCGGTGAGCGGGTCGAGGTGGCGGTAGAGGGCGTCGTGGGTCTGCCGGCGCACGCGGTCGGCGTCCACGTCGCGGAAGGCGTGGACGGTGGCGACGACGGTGACGCCCTGGTAGTAGGGCGGGCCGACGGCGAGCCGGGTGCCGATCAGACGGCGTTCGTCGAGGTGGCGGGTGATGCGGTTCAACAGGGCGTCACCGGGGACGAGTTGCTCGAAGCGCAGGCGTCCGCCGGGGTCCGGGACGGCCTGGGGCACGACGAGGACGCGGACGGCGTGGGCGCCGTACTCGTTCTCCGCGCCCTCCAGGCAGGTGATGCGGGCGGTCTCGGGGGCGGCGCGGCGGGCGAGTTCCTCGTAGTCGCGCAGGGTGACGGCGCGTTCCTGGGCGCGCAGCGTGATGGGGGCCCGGAGCTTGGCCTCCTCGATGGTCTCGCCGTCGACGCCGCCGCGGGCGGCCTCGCGGTTGACGACCTCGGAGACGTACGGGATGGAGGTGCGCAGCACCTGTACGGCACCGCGGGCCACGTTGCCCGCCCTGCCCCCGCCGGTGCGGTAGCGGCGGGCGCGGATGACGGCGCCCTTGGGCGGGACGGCACCGTACTGGCGCAGGCTGCCGTCGGCCTCGCGGACGGCGGGGCCGAAGGCGATCTCGCCGGTGGTGGCGTCGACCGTGATGTGGTGGTCGTCGGGGTGGGAGCCGGCGAAGTGCGGGACGACCCGCCAGTCCTGCCAGCCGTCGTCGGCGGCGGTCTGGAGGAGGACGGACGGCTCCCCGGCGACGACGGGGGCGTGTTCGAGCCGCAGCCGCTGGCCGGGCAGGCCGGTGGACTCGCCGAGCGGCTCGTCGAGGATGGTCTCGGCGTGGATGGAGCCGGTGGTGCCGCCGATGGTGTAGGCCTCGGCGGAACGGATGGTCGGCGAGGTGGTGTAGAAGGGCTGGCCGGTCAGCGGTTCGGTGACCCGGCAGCGGATCCAGCCGGCCTCGTGGCCGCCGTTGCGGGACAGGACGTGCCCGCCGGGTATGTGCAGCACGACGTCGCCGGGCCGGTTGAGACCACCGGTGCCGTCGCGGTCGACCTCGCAGGACTGCCAGCCGTCCTCGGTCCAGGCCTCCCACACCAGCGGCGGCTGGCGCGGGTCGACACCGACGCCGTCGACGCGGCTGTCGAGTTCGAGGGCGAGCGCGCAGTCCGGGACGGCGGCGCTGAGGCCGATGAGCATGCAGTCGCCGGGGTTGGGCGCCTCGGCGAAGCACAGCACGTCCTTGCTCTCGGCGAGGTCCGTGGTGCGGTCGCTGACGGCCTCTCCGCTGACCTGCGTCACCAGCCGGCTCATCGTGCACGGGACGATGCGCAGGTCGTGCTCGGTGGCGAACACGACGGCCTCGTCGCGCTCGGTGCGCAGGGTGGCGACCTC
This sequence comes from Streptomyces sp. NPDC102490, assembly GCF_044765285.1. Lineage (NCBI taxonomy): Bacteria > Bacillati > Actinomycetota > Actinomycetes > Kitasatosporales > Streptomycetaceae > Streptomyces > Streptomyces sp. NPDC102490. The sequence goes on along the minus strand of NZ_JBIWJU010000006.1, from coordinate 448,368 downwards.
GGTGCCGACCGGGACGAGGATCGCGTCCTCCTGCGGCGCGGAGAGCCAGAAGGTGACGTCCGTGCGCGCGGCCGACGGCGGGAACAGCGTGATGCCGACCAGGTCCAGGAAGGCGAGGTGGTTCTTGTCCGGGACCCGGTTGAGCCGGTAGACGATCTGGTCGGCCATGTGGGCCACCGTCTCGACGAGCGTGACGCCGGGGTCCGAGACGTTGTGGTCGGTCCACTCCGGGGCGCGCTGCTGGATGTAGCGCTTGGCATCGTCGACGAACTGCTGGAAGCGGCGGTCGTCGAGGTTGGGAGAGGGCAGGGGCATCAGCGGTCGCTTTCGGGAGAGCCCGGGAGACCGGCCGGAGCGTCGGGAAGGTCGGGCTCGTCGTGGGAGGGGATGACGTAGAACGGGAACACGAGGCTGCGCGGGTTGTTGGTGCCGCGGATCGAGTAACGGACGTCGATGAAGAGGACGTTCTGCTCCTCGCCGGTGGTGACGTCGACGTCGTGGACCTCGATGCGTGGTTCCCAGCGGTCCAGGGTGACATAGACCTCGTGCTGGATGCGGCCCGCCGTCTGCTCGTTGACGGGGGCGAAGACGAGGTCGTGGATGGCGCAGCCGAACTCCGGGCGCATCGGCCGCTCTCCGGGTGCGGTGGCGAGGATCAGCCGCATGGCCTCCTCCACCTCCTGCTCGCCGCTGACGAGGGCGATCCCGCCGGTGGGCCCGATCCGCAGGGGGAACGACCAGCCGGAGCCGACGAACTGTTCGGCCATCAGAGGACCTCCTGGCTTCCTCGGGAGCGGCTCATACCGCGCCGGGCGTGGGGATCGTGTTGACCTTGAACGAGGGGGCCAGGACCGCGAAGCTCGCTCCCGTGACCTTCGTCATGGGCGAGTTCAACGTGAGGCTGACCCCACCGGTGATGTTGGTGATGGCGCTGGTCAGGTTCACGGCGGCGGTCCCCGACAGGTTCAGGGCCGCTCCCGCGTTCACCCCGACCGCGCCCGCGCTCCCGATGTTGACCGAGCTGCCGCCCTGGATGCTGAGCGGGCCGCCGCTCTTGATGTTCAGGGCGCTTCCGGCGGTGAGCGACAGGCGCCCGCCCGCCTCCACCGACACCGAGCGGCTGCCGGTGATGCTGACGGAGCCCTTGCTGTCGACGGTGATCTCGGTCTTGGTGCGGTCGAGGTTGATGGTCAGCCGGTCGTTGCCGCTGGCGATCCGCACGCCCTGCTTGCGCCCGCCGGTGCGCTGGCTGAGCAGGTCGACGCGGTTGCCCTGGCGGTCGGACAGGGTGTGCCGTACGGCCTTCTTCTTCAGGCCGTCGTGCAGGGGCACGTCGCTCTTGGTCGGCACGTCCCGGCCGTTGTAGAGGCCGCCGATCACGAACGGGTGGTCCAGCGCCCCCCGGTCGAAGGCGACCAGCACCTCGTCGCCGACGTCCATGGGGAAGATGCCGCCGCCCGCCACGCCGCCCATCTGGACGCTGCGCGTCCAGTCGCTGACGTAGGTGTCGTCCAGCCACGGGAACTGCAACTTGACCCTGCCCTGCTTGAGGGGGTCCTGTACGTCGGTGACGATGGCGTTGGCGACGCTGGGCAGCCGGGCGGCGCTCGCCGGGTCGGCGCCGCCGCCCCCGCCGCCGCCCGAGGCGAGCCCGTACAGGGAACGCCACTGGCGTCCGCTGACCGTGATCCAGGACTCGTAGGGGACGCCGTCGCCGAAGTGGTGGCGTACCGAGGTGACGGTGTACTTGCCCTCGAAGGGGGTGCCGACGTCGGCGAGGGCGACGGGGACGCCGGGCCGCAGGTCGGGGTGGCCCTTGGCGGCGACCTCCAGCTCGGCGAAGGAGGCGGTGACGTCGGCGGCGAGGGCCTTCGCGGCGTTCTGGACCTCGTCCTGCTTGTCGTAGGGGTGGGCGGTCTCGACGAGTTTGCCGGGCTTGAACTTGCCGGCGGCCGTGCCGGGCGTCCACTTGATGTTGATGCCGGGGTCGGTGGTGGCCGGCGCGGTCTCGGTGATCTTCTTCTTGGTGGTGACGTTCCAGCCGCGCGACTCGACCTTGCCGATCTGGTCGGCGGCGGTGACGGCGGCCCGCAGCCGCAGGATGTCGTGTTCGGCCTGGAGGACGAAGGTGCTCTGGTCGCCGTCCGTGTTCGGCGAGGGCGCGCCGGCCGACGGCTTCGGCGTGACGAACCGGAACTTCCCCTTGGAGTCCAGGTACATGATCATCTTGTTCTCGTCGGCGAGCCGGGCGAGGAAGTCCCAGTCGGTGACGTTGGACTGGGAGATGAACGCGTAGGTGCCCTTGGTCGCCTGGATGCGGCCGATGGAGACGCCGTCCATCGCCACGAGCTTGCGGGCGATGTCGGACGCTTTCTGATTGCGGTACGCGGCCACCCGGCGCTGGCGCATCAGCCGGTGCCCGTAGTCGTAGCCGCGGATGACGGTGAAGCTGCCGGTGCCGTCGTAGTCGGCCTCCAGGCCGGTGACCTCACCGGTCAGCAGGGGATTGCCCTTGCCCTCGCCGTCGGCGATCGGCGTGATGACGACCTTGGTGCCGAACTGCACGTTCAGGTCGCCGAGGAGCTTGTGGTGGGGGTCGCGGAAGGTGAGCCGGAACGCCGCGGGCACGTTGACGCCCTGGTCGACCCATCCGTCGGTGAGCATCGGGGCGACGGTGTCGGACAGCGGGGCGCCACCGATCTTCACCTCGACGATGCTGGAGAAGGCGGGACGCACCATCAGCGAGGCACCTCCTCGGTGGCCGGCAGGATGAGTTCGGTACCGGTCGGCAGGCGGGCCGGGTCGTCGATGCCGTTGGCCTCGGCGATCACCCGCCACGCGTTGGCGCTGCCGTACTCGCTCCAGGCCAGCGACTGGAGCGAGTCCCCCGCGACGACCCGGTGCACGCGCTGGGCGGTGAGGGCGCCGGAGGTCGGGTTCTGCCTCGGGGTCGGGCCGGGAATCTCCACCAGCGCCATCTGGCAGGTGGCGCGGATGGGGACACCGGCGGTGCCGAAGAGCGTGTACTGGGTCTCGATGGAGGCGACGTAGGCGTTGAACCGGGCCGTGGAGAACGAGCCCCACTCGAAGATCACCCAGGGCGGTGACGGCTGCTTGGCGGCCAGGCTCTTGGCGGTGACCTCGCAGCAGATCAGCAGCGACTCGACCTTCTTCATGACGGTGTTGCCGCCGGGCTTCATCGAGGAGTCCAGGAAGATCTCCAGGGTCATCTCCCGCGGCTCGGCCCCCATGAACTGCGGCTTCGCGGCCTTCCGCACGGCCGCCGTCGGGGTCGACTTCCACTGCGAGCGCTGACTGATCGAGAGCTGCGCCGGGTTGAACTCGAACGGGAACCGCTTGATCAGCGCACCCGGCGAGGTGGACTTGCCGGTGGGCGGCTCGTGGATGGCGAGGTTGGCGCGTACGAGGCTCTTGCCGGCGCCCTTGCTGCTCTTGGCCATGGTTCTTCCTCTCTGCTCCGCGGCGCCGTCAGTCCGTGAACCCGTGGTGGGCGATCTCCAGGACCTCGTTGGCCACGGACGCGCTGCCGGGGTCGAGGCTGGGGCCCTGCCAGCTGACGGGCAGGACGTCGATCAGCCCCCAGCGGGCGACCAGCGACCCGTCCGCGCGCAGGGCGGAGATCTGCGCGGTGGGCCGCTGGATGCCGGTCTGCACGGACGAGATCCACTTGGCGACCTTCGCCGTGTCCGGGGTGAGGGGGCGGGTCAGCCGGATGTTGGAGTAGGTGACGCGGGTGGGCAGCTGCCAGACGAAGCCGTTGTTGCCGCCCTCCTGGCGCTGTTCCACCTCCACCTGGGTCGACAGGCCCTCGCACCCGTTGAAGTAGCCGAGGCTCTCGCCGTCGATGGCGAGGCTGAACCAGATGGAAGAGCCCGGGTCCTTACGGGTCATCGGGGGTCGACCTTTCTTGTCGGGGAACGGTGGCGGGCGGGCGTGCCCTCGGGGCGGTCCGGCCGTCCGGCGGGGGCCGGCGCGGTCCGGTCAGCGCGGGTCGCGCAGTCTGCCGATCCGTTCGCGGTCCATACGCAGTTCGGTGCGGACGAGCCGGGTGACGCGGCCGATGATCCGGTGCACCAGTTCGTCGAGCTGGAAGTCGGTGAGTTCCCGCGGGTCGAACCCGCCTTCGGGGACCGCCGTGTACCCGGGCGGGGGGTCCTCGGGGGGCCGGCCGCCCGAGCCCGCCTCGTACGGCGGCGGCGGGTCGCTGTACGGGGGCGGCGGGTCGTTCGGCTGCGGCCGGGACGGGGTGTGCAGCCGGGTCAGGTTGTCCAGCACGGTGGCGGCCGTGTGCGAGGCCAGGGTGGCGGTGGTGCGTGCGGAGCGGCGGAAGGAGAACCGCTGGACCGGCGGCATGTCGGCGGACGCGGCGCTCGCGGGGGCCTCCGGTGCGGTGTTCGCGGGCGTCGGCGCGGGCGCCGCCTGTGCGGCGACGGGCAGCTCGGGCCGGGCCGCCGACGGCCGGGGCGGGGTGAGCGGGGCCACCGGGAGCGGGGCCCCGGTGGCGGCGCCGCCGGGGGACACGGGCTTGCGCAGGGGTACGGCCCTGGCGGGCGCGCGCTGGATGACGGGGGGCGCGGACCCGCCGCCGCCGGGCAGCGGCGGAGGCGTGAGGCGCGGCGCCGCGGGGGGCGTTGGCGTGGTCGTGGTCGTGAAGGGCGGTGCGGAGGGCATGCCGCTGGTCGTGGTCGTGAAGGGCGGTGCGGAGGGCATGGCGCTGGTTGCGGTCGTGAAGGGGGGTGCCGCGGGCATGGCCGTGGTCGTGGTCGTGAACGGGGGTGCCGCGGGCGGGAGGGGCTGGGTGGTGGCCCGCTGGACGGGCGGGGCCGTGCGGCCCTCGGGCGCGGAGGGCACCGGCGCCGGGGAACGGGTGGTGAGCGACCTGGTGTCGGGCGGGGGCGCGGAGAGGGGCGCGCCGAGCGGAGAACGACGCGCGGGCGCCCCGGCCGGTCCCGCCGGGGTGGTGGTGGACGCCGGTGCCGGTGACTGCGTCGGTGTCGGCGTCACGGCCGGGCGTACGGCGCTGACCGGGCCGGAGGACATGGGCGCGCCGAGCCCCGGACGCCGCGCGGCCGCGCTGCGCTGCACGGGGGTCGCCGGGGTGGCCGTCGTGCCGGTCTCCGGCCGGGACGGCGGTACGGCGGGGGTAGGCGCGGTACGGGTGCCGGGCGCGGTGGGCGTGGCGGGTGCGGTGGGCGTGGTCGCGGGGTTCGGTGCGGCCGGTGCCGATGGCTCCGTCGGGGCCGTCGGGGCCGCCGGTGTGGCGGGGGGCGCGCTTGGGGCGTCGGTCCGCCGTTCCGGTGCCCGCTGGACCGGGGGTCGTGGTGCGTCGCCGGGTTGAGCCGTGGACGGCTGCGCGGGGCGCGACGGCTGGGCGGCCGACGCCCGGCGCTGGACGGGGGGCTGCCCGGCCGGGGACGCGGGGACGCCGGAGGCGGTCGCGGAGGGCCGTTGGCTTCCGGCGGCGTCGCCGGTGCCGGTGCCGGTGGGTCGTGCGGGGGACGGGGCCGCGGTGTCGCCGCCCGGCCCCGGGGGCGGGGTGATCGGGGCCGTGGCCCGCCGGGCGGGGGTCCCTGCGGCGGGACCGTCGGCCGGTGACACGGCGCGCTGGACCGGGGGACCGGTGGGGACGGCACCCGCCGAGGGCGAGGGTGCGGGGGCCGCTGTGCCGCCGGTGGGCGCAGTGCCGGTACCGGACGCCGGATTGGCGGCGGGCCGGGAGTCCGCCCGGCGCACCGGGGCGGCCTCGCCCCGCGCCGCGTCTGCCGTGGCGCCGGACGCGGGCGTGACCGGCCGCACGGGGGTGTGGGACCCCGACTCGGGCTGCGGGACGGCCCGTTGCACCGGGGCGCCGGTCGTCGTGGTCTCCGGTGCACCGGCCCGGCGGTCACCGGCGGAGGCGGGACGGTCGGGCTGCGCGGTGGCGCGCCGGGTGGCGGGTGCGTCGTTGCCCGCCGGGGGAGTCGTGCCGCCGTCCGTGCGGCGCACGGCACGCTGCACCGGCGGTGTCGAGGCTGGGGCGCCGCTGCCCGTCGGTGCCGACGCCGGGCCGCTGCCGGGACGTACGGCGGGCCGCCGGGCCGGGGTGGCGGGCGCGGGGCCGGTGCCCGGAGCGTCGGCCGACGCGGGGCTGGAGGGCTGTGCGGTGGCGCGCTGGACCTGCGGTGTGCCGGGCGCGGAGCTGCTGTCGGCCGGTGCGGGGGGCGGCGGGTTGCCGGCGCCGGACGGTTGTGCGGCGGCGCGCTGGACCGGCGGTGCGCTGGACACGTTGCCGTTGCCGGCCGGTGCGGTGGCCTCCGGGTTGCCGCTGCCGGACGGTGCCGGGGTTCGCCGTACCGGGGTGTCCGCTGCGGCGCCGCTCTCGGGCTGTGCGGCGGCACGCTGGACGGGGGGAGTGGTGGGCGTGCCGCTGTTGGCCGGTGCGGGGGTCGCCGGGTTGTTGCTGCCGGTGCGCGGGGTGCCGCGTCCTGCCGGGGTGTCCGTCGCCGGGCTGGACGGTCGGACGGCGGCGCGCTGGACGGGCGGTGTGCCGGGCGAGGTGCCGCTGTTGGCCGGTGCCGAAGCCTGGGTGGTGCCGCCGGTTGGTTGTGCGGTGGCCCGTTGGGCGGGCGCGGTGCCGGGTGTGGTGCCGCTGTTGGCCGGTGTCGCAGCCTGGTTGCTGCTGGCGCCGGTCGGTCGTGCAGTGGCCCGCTGGACGGCCGGTGTGCCGGGCGTGGAGCCGGTGTTGGCCGGTGCCGCAGCCTGGTTGGTGCCGCCGGTTGGTTGTGCGGTGGCCCGTTGGACGGGCGGTGTGCCGGGCGAGGTGCCGGTGTTGGCCGATGCCGAAGCCTGGTTGCTGCTGGCGCTGGCCGGTCGTGCGGTGGTCCGCTGGACCGGCGGTGTGGTGGGCGTGGTGCTGTTGCCCGGTGCGGTGGCTGGCGGGTTGGTGCTCCCGGGCCGCGGGGTGCCGCGTCCTGCCGGGGTGTCCGTCGCGGGGCTGGAGGGCCGGGCGGCGGTGCGCTGGACCGGCGGTGTGCCGGACGGGGAGCCGCTGTTGGCCGGTGCGGCGGGGGTCGCCGGGCTGCCGCCGCCGGGCCGCCGTACCGGGGCGGCCGGTGCCGTCGCGTCGCCGGGCGTCGGTGTGGTCCCGGGCGCGGGTACCGCCCGCTGCACGGGTGCACCGGTCGGCGCGGGCGCCGGGGCGACGGAACCGAGGGCCGGGGAGGCGTCCCCGGCCGGTGCCGAGCCGGGGTCCGCTCGGTCGGCGTCCGGCGACGAGGGCGCCGTGCCGGAGGGCGCCGTGCCGGAGGAGGCCGTGCCGGAGGGCGCCGGGGCGGCTCCGGTGGTCCGGGGGCTGGCCGGGCTGGCCGGCAACGCGCGGCGCTGCACGGCCGGCGATCCGGACGGGGCCTTGGTCAGCGACTGCCGCGGGCGCGGGGCGGCGGGCGGCGCCGGGGTCACCCGGACCCCGCGGGGGGCCTGGGCCGGGGGGTTCGCGGGCACGGCGGACGACGCCGTCCCGGCGGAACGCGCCCGCTGGACCGGCGTGGCCGCGGGCGTGGCCGACGACGTGGCCGCCGTCGGCGTGGGACCCGGCGTACCCCCCGACGCGGCACCGCGCGCCCGAGGGGCGGACCCCGTGGGAGCGGCCGGGGCGTCGGCCGGTATCGCGCGCAGCGGCGCGACCGGCATCCGCTGCACCGGCGGTGTGGAGGCCGGGCGGCCCAGGGGCGTGGAGGAGGACGGACGGGCCGGGGTGTCGAAGGCGCCGGACAGCAGGCTGTCGCCGGCCGCCGGGTCGAGTACCGCCGGGGACGGCGCCCGGGTGAACGACGGGTCCTGCCACGTCGGGAGGCGGCCGCCGAACGCGGCGTCCGCCACCCCCGTACGGTGCGCGCCCGTGGCGCGCTGGATCGGCGGCAGGCCCGTCCAGGCGGCGACGGCCACGGGGCCGGGCGCGGACGCGGGTGCCGTGCTTGCGCCCGCGCCCGGGTCCGGACGCGAGCCGGTGTCCGCGGGCGGACCCGTCTCCGCGGGCGAGCCCGCCGCCGATGCAGCGGACCCGCCCCCGTTCCCGTTCTCTCCGCCGTCGTTACTACGGCCCCGCAGCCGGTCCAGGAGTCCCACCGATCAGCCCTCCGCCGTGCCTCGCGTCACGAGGGACGCGATCTGGTCCGTGTACCGGCGGCGGTCCTGGTGTTCCAGGTCCAGGATCGCCTCCAGGCTCCAGTGGAAGTGGTAGGCGACGTACGCGATCTCCTCGTGCAGCCGGTCGGTCGCGTACGTCACGATTCCCCCAGGCGGCTCCCGCCGAGTTCCACCTCGAAGGGCTCCGAGCAGTGCGGGCACTCGACGGCCGCGCGGGTGTGCCCCTCCGCGTTGATCTGGCGGTAGAAGTCCTGGAGGAACGCCAGGTCGGAGGCGAACATGTTCTCCACGATGCCGTCGTGCACCATCGCCAGCGTGCCCAGCCGGGTGATGACCCGGCCGAGCAGCACCACCGACAGGTACGCCGGGTTCTCCTGCACCCGCACGTCGCGCAGCGGGATCAGCTCGTCCCGTGCCGTCGACAGGCGCATCACACCGTCCCGGTGCACCGTGCCCGACTCGTCGACGTACCCGCGCGGCAGCTCGAAGGGGAACTCGGTCTGCAACTGCTGCCTCGGGGTGGTGTCGACGGGGGGCCCGGCGGGAGGGCCGGCCGGAGAACCGGCCGGCGCCTCCGTGGGCGCGGCGGCGGGAGCCGAACGGGGGAAGTCCGCTCCCGCCGCCGCGGTCTGGGGTGCCGCGGCGGGTGCCTTGGCGGTGCTACGGCGCATTACTCGACGACCAGTTCTTCGAACACGATGGTGATGGTCTCGGTGAGCGCGTTGGTGTCACCCGCCTTCAGGGTGCCCGCCACGACCTTGCTGCACCAGGCGTTGCGCAGGTTCCAGCGCTTGACCGGGTTGTCCTCGTAGTCCATCACGATGATCGTGGCGTTCTTGCGGGCGGTGGCCATCCGGCCCGCCATGGAGTCGTTGATCCACTGGGTGAACACCGACGACTGGCTCATACCGCGTTCGACCTGGACCGAGCCGTCCTTGGCCACGCCCGGCATCAGGGTGACGTTGTTGCGTCCCGTCGTGCCCTGGTTCTGCTGGTACTTGATGACGTCCTGCTCGATCTGAAGGTTGGAGACCGAGTTGAGGTACTCGACCATCACACCGTCGATCTGGATGCCGAAATTCGGTGCGACGAGTACGTCTTCAGGTTTGGGGAGAGACATGAGTTCGCTGTCCTTCTAGAGGAGGTGGGACAAGGGCGGGGGCGCGATCCGCCTACTCGTCCAGTTCGCCGCCGCCGCTGGAGAACTGGGCGAGCCGGAAGATGACGAACTCGGCGGGCTTGACCGGCGCGATGCCGATCTCGCAGACGACCCGGCCGAGGTCGACGGACTCCGGCGGGTTGGTCTCCTCGTCGCACTTGACGTAGTAGGCCTGGTCGGGGCTCTGGCCGAAGAGGGCGCCGTTGCGCCACTCGTTGACCAGGAACGCGGAGACGTTGCGGCGGATGCGGGCCCAGAGGTTGTGGTCGTTCGGCTCGAACACCACCCACTGGGTGCCGATCAGGATCGACTCCTCCAGGTAGTTGAAGTACCGGCGGATGTTCAGGTAGCGCCACGCCGGGTCGGAGGAGAGGGTGCGCGCACCCCAGACGCGGATGCCGCGGCCGGGGAAGGAGCGGATGCAGTTGACGCCGATCGGGTTGAGCAGGTCCTGCTCGCCGCGGGTGATCTGGAGCTCCAGGTCGACGGCGCCGCGGACGACCTCGTTGGCGGGGGCCTTGTGCACGCCGCGCTCGGAGTCGTTGCGGGCCCAGATGCCGGCGACGTGGCCGCTCGGCGGGACCAGGCGGGACTGGCCGGTGGCCGGGTCGAAGGACTTGATCCAGGGGTAGTACAGGGCCGCGTACTTGGAGTCGTAACCGGCCGTCTCCTGGCGCCAGACGCGGATCTGGCGGGCGTTCTGGCTGGGCGGCGGGTCGATGATCGCGACGCGGTCGCCCATCAGTTCGCAGTGGGCTATGAGACCGAGCTGGACGGCCTTGACGGCCTCCAGGTCGATCGCGCCGCGCTGGTAGGCGGCCATCAGGTCGGGCACCGCGACCATGGAGATCTCGTCGATCGCCTCCAGGCCGCCGAAGCCGGTGCGGTCCGCGGAGTCACCGAGGTACTGGGCCGGCCCGGGGTGCGCGCTCTCGGCCTGCTCGACCGGAACGGCGGGGGCGGCGGACGGCGGCGCGGGCAGCGTCAGGGTCTGGTTCTCCGGCCGGACCAGCTGCGCGGACGGCGCGGCCTCGGTCACGGTGATGAGCTTGGAGCGCTCCTTGACCTGCGTGACGACGTAGGAGCGGTTGCCCTTCTTGGCGCTGACGTCGAAGGTCTCGACCGGCTTGTCGCCGTCCTTGACGATCAGCTTGAAGCGCTCGGCGGGGCCTTCGCCCTCGGGGTCGGCGACCTCGACGGTCAGCGGGCCGCTCTGGCCGGCGGCGTTGGCCGTCACGGCGAACGTGCCGAGCTGCTTGGGCTCCGCGGCGGGCAGTGCCTTGGCGGTGCTGCCGGTGACGGCGGCGGGAGCGGCCGTGCCGTTCACCGTGCCGTCGGCGGCGGCGTCGTCGGCCGAACCGCCGACGCGGACGACGTAGACGGCGGAGCCGCCGTTGTTGAAGAACCCGTAGACGGAGTGCGCGAGGTAGTACCCGCCGGTGAAGTCACCGAAGGCCGCGACGTACTGCGTCCAGTTGGTCACCAGCGTGGGCTCGTTCAGCGGGCCGGTCGGGGCGAGACCGACGAAGGCCGCCACCGACGTGCCCACTCCCTCGATCGGGCGCGAGCCGCTGGCCACCTCCTCGACGTAGACGCCGGGCGACAGGTAGGACGGCATGCTCTGCTCTCCTCGGGGTACGAGACAGGACGCCCCTCAGCCTCACGCGCGCGTTGCCGTCGCCGAAACGTCCCCGGGTGCCGGGACAGGGGCATGTTCCTTGCCCCTGATCGTGCCCATTGGGGCAGACTCCCGGATCTTCCCGGTCCTTTCCCCCGAAGACCCCTGGCGTACCTCTGGCGTTTCTGATTCAACGTCTTGTGTCGACTGTCAGTTCGCCAGGATGTCATCTTGCGATCAAGCCCCGTTTCGGGGCGCGCCGTCCCGCCGCACCGGGGCGCTGCCCCGCGTCGGGCGGGGACGGTGACGGGGTGTCAGGAGGGGATCGTCCGTGTCGGACCGCTTGAACCACACGCACAGACACCACCCGGCGGGAGCCGCTCCGGCGCGGCCTCGACCGCAGGCGCGTCAGTCACCGCCCCTAGCCTCGCTTCAGGCCGCGGCGGGAAACCGGGCCGTGACCACGGCGATCCAGCGCGCGGCCGGCACGGCGGTCCAGCGGGCGGCCGATACCGCGGAGCTGCCCCAGGCCGCTGCGCAGGCACGTGCGACCACGTCGACGGCGGACGACCTGGAGATCACGCCGGTGACGGAGCCCGAGCGGTCGGGTGGTGAGACGCGCCGGGTGCAGGACGCGGCGACCGGGCGGCAGGCGGCCGAGAACGACGTGGCGGAGCAGAAGGCGACGGTCTCGGCGGCCTCACGGGCACGGGCCGACGCCGCGGCCGACGTGTGGACCTGGTCCGGGAAGGCGAGCGAGGCACGCAAGAAGGAGACGGCCGCCCGGGACAGGGCGGACGCGCTCGACGGGGAGGTCCGGACCGAGCAGCAGGGGGAGAAGGACTCGCTCGGAAGGGCGCAGGGCGCCACGGACCGGGCGAAGGCGGCGACGAAGCGGCAGCAGAGCGCCACCAAGGCGGCCGGGAGGCACGGCGAGACCGAGGAGCGCAAGGGCGCGGCCGCCAGGGAAGCCCGCGAACAGGCGGAAGGGTTCACGAAGGAGGCCGAGGCCGCCGAGCAGCGGCGGAAGGCCGCCGAGGACTTGGTGAACGCCCTCTCGGCAACCATCGCGGACGCCCGGAAGAGCCAGGCGGAAGCCGAAGAGAGGGTGCGCCGGTTCACGCGGGAGGCCGAGGAGGCCGCGGCGCAGTTGAAGGCCGCCGACGAAGCGGCGCGCCGGGCGGGGGAGGCCGAGGACAAGGCGCAGGAGCAGGCCGCCGAGGCCGAGGTCGAGGCGGAGTCCGAGGAGCGGTTCGCGCAGAGCATGAGGAAGCGGACCGTCGAACTGGCCAAGGCGCTGAAGGGGGTGAAGACCGCCAGGGAAGAGGCGCGGGAGAAGAGCGAAGAGGCCGGGGCGGCCGGTGCGTCGCGGGCGAAGGCGGACGAAGACCACGAGGAGGCCACCGAACTCCGGGACGAGGCGGACAAGAACGCGAAGGACTCCGCGGAGCTGGCGGAGAAGCTGGACCGCAAGGCCAAGGCCGCGACCGAGGCACGCGAAGCCGCCGAGCAGGCGGCGGCCAGGCACCAGAGGGACGCGAAGGACGCCTACGACAAGGCCGAGGAGGCCCGGACCGAAGCGGCCGGGCACGCGAGGACCGCGGGGGACAAGCAGACGGCGAGGGACGCCGCCCTCGCCGAGGCGGCACGGCATGGGCGGGACGCCACCGAAGCCCGGCAGCAGGCGGCGGCCGCGGCGCAGGGGCATCAGGACCAGGCGGCGACCGAAACCGCGGCGAGGACGGCGCTGACCGCGGCGAAGGCGACCGAGAAGAAGGCCGCGGAGGAGAAGGCGGCCGAGGAGAAGGCGGCGGAAGCGGCCGGCAAGACGGCGGGGGAGGCGGCCGGGAAGACGGGCGGCGCCTCGCGCAACGGTGCCGCGCGCGCGGCCGAGGGCGCCGGGCACGCGGTCAAGAAGGCCTCCGCCAAGTCCAAGCCGTGGGTCGACATCCCCGACACCGCGGCGCTCCGCGCCACCGCGCCGCCCGGCGGGGTGTACGCGGCGGAGGCGTCGAAGCACGGGGACACCGGGACGGTGCGCGACAACCTGGTCCAGCAGCATGTCGAGAACCCGATCAACCTCCTCAGTGACGCGACCGGGACCGTGAACGACATCGCGACGATCAAGGACGCGGCCGGCAAGCGCCATGACTCGGGCCCGGCTTCCCACGCGCACCGGAAGAACTGGGTGGGCAAGCCCCTCGGCCTGGCGACGAACTCCCAAATGGCCGCCAACGACGTCCTGAAGATCTCCAACACCAGCGCGAAGACCGCCGGGGACGTGGCGGGGGTGGCCGCACTCGGGGATGCCGGCGGTGCCCTCACCATCTCGTTCTCCGCGCTGGTCGCCGCCCGCGACACCGCGGTCATCAAGAACACCCACGCCCAGCGCAAGGAACTGAAGGAGCACTTCCGCGGCGTGGCCGCGAAGCGCGAGCGGAAACTCCAGGACGTACTGGACGACCTGGGCACGGCCACCGCCGACCTGGCGCAGGCGTCGTCCAGGCTGGGGGACGCACTGGACGGTCCGGACGCGCAGGCCGCGCTGGACGCCGTCGAGGAGCGGCGGGCCCGCATCGAGAGCCTCAGGGCAGAGGTGCAGGAGCATATGGCCGCCGCGCGGGAGTACGTGGTGCACAAGAAGAAGTGGAAGCTGGGGCACCGCTTCGCCAACCTGGCGGGCAACGCCGCGCGTATCGCAGCCGGTGCCGTGGCCATCGCGGCCGCTTCGGGCGCGGTCACCGGCGGGATCGCGCCCGGCGTCGCAGGCGGCACGACCGCGGCGCTCCTGGGCGGCCTGGCCGTCAAGAAGGGCGTGAAGAAGGCCAACAAGCGGTACATCTCGGTACGGCAGCCGGACCGTTACGCCCGCACCACGCTGGCTCAGGAGGGAACCGAGGAGCCCAAGGAGACCGAGGCGGCCGAGACGTCCGAGGCGCCCAGGATGTCCAAGGACGGCACGAGCAGGCGGGGCAGGAGGCGTGACGCGTGGAAGGAGGCGTTCATGGTGTCGCACCCCATCAAGCAGGGAAAGCGGCAGCTCAGGGCGCAGGAGATCTACGCGGTCGCGGCCGGACCGGCCGTCCCCGTGGGCAAGGACGTCCCCGAGGACATCCGGAGGGAAGCGCGTGACTTCCTCAAGGCCCTCAAGTGCGGCCCGGAGCACCACAACCAGAAGCCGGAGGAGTGGGAGGCGTCGCTCAACGACCCCGAGCAGCAGAAGGACTGGGAAGAGGCGATAGCCAAACAGCTCGCCTCGCTCTGAGCGCCCTGCGCCGCGACCGGACGCGACACCGGGGGACGTTGCCCCCGGCGTTGCCCGCGCAGACCTGTCGGCGGCGGGGCGGCTCCGGTAAGGCTGAGGGTCACACGTCCGGTGTCGAAGGGAGCGCATGGTGCGCGCGCACGAGGAAGCCGCCGACCAGTCGGCCGCCCGGGGCGGCCGTGTGCCCCACCGGGCCGCGCCCGCGCCCACCACCGCAGTGAGCGGAGCGCCCATGTCCCCGGCGACGATCTCGGCGCTCCAGAGCTCCGCCGGCAACGCCGCCGTCCAGCGGGTCGTCGCCCGGGACGCGCACCAGCACGGCCCCGGCTGCGGGCACACCGTCCAGCGTCGCATCGACACGGGCTCGCACCAGCACGGCGCGGGCTGCGGGCACGACGGGATCGACGACCGGAGCCCGGAGGGGCAGCACCAGCTCCTGGCCGAGGCCAAGGAGTCGTCCAGTTCGTCGCTCCCCGGGTCCTTCCTCAACAAGGCGGTGTCCTTCTACCAGAATCCCGCCCTCGCCGGCGCCCGCATGCACACGGGTCCTATCGCCCAGCGCGCGACGGCGGCCATGGGGGCCGAGGCCATGACGATCGGTATGGACGTGTTCCTCGGCCCGTCCGCCCTCGGCAACGAGGAGATCCTCGCCCACGAGGCCAGCCACCTCGACAAGAACAGCAAGGGCATCACGGAGACAGGCAGCGCGAGCGGTGGCAGCCCCGCCGTCACGGACCCGAGCCAGAGTTCCGAGGTCGCGGCGGTGAACGACGGGGCGGCCTTCAAGGCCGGGGACTCCATCGCCCCGTCCCTCGTCGCCCAACGCGCGGTCTCGGACGACGTGGAGGACGCGCAGTAGTCCCGGGCGTCCCGCGAAGGGTCCTTTAGGGCAACGCATCGTGCCCTGACGGGACCTGACGCCGTGTCGGGCCACCCATAGCGTCGGCGTGTGAGCCTGTGGACTTCGCTGGAGCCCGCGTCCGCGACTGTGGACCCCGGCAGTAGTACGCGTGTGCGCCTGAGGGTGCGTAATACCGGTGATGTCGTCGACGAGTACCGGTTCGAACCGGTCGGGGATGTGGCTCCCTGGACGACGGTGGAGCCGCAGACCCTGCGGTTGTATCCGGGGACGACGGGGACGGTGGAGCTGACGTTCGCTCCGCCGCGGACTCCGGATGCGGTGGCGGGTCCGAATCCGTACGCGGTGCGGATTGTGCCGACGGAGCATCCGGACGCGGTGACGGTTCCGGAGGGGAACCTGACGATCACCGCCTTCTCCGAGGTGCGGGCGGAGTTGGTGCCGCCGACGGTGAAGGGGCGGTTCCGTGGCCGGCCGCGGCTCGCGGTGGACAACCTGGGCAATACGAAGGTGACGGCTTCGATCGCGGGCAGTGATCACGGGGACCATCTGTCCTACGAGGTGCGTCCGGGCAATGTGCAGATCGACCCGGGTCGTGCGGCCTTCGTCGAGACGACGCTGAAGCCCAAGCGGATCATCTGGTTCGGGGCGAAGGAAGAGCGGCCCTACACGCTGGCGGTACGCCGGTCCGGGGTCGACCCGACCGAGATCGAGGGCACCTACGTCCAGCGTGGGTTCCTGCCGCGCTGGCTGGCGACGTTCTTCGGGATCTTCCTGGCGCTGGCGATCGCGTTCGTGATGATCTGGATCGCGTACAAGCCGCAGGTCCGCACCAGTGCGACTGAACAGACGGAGCAGGCCGGTGCGGCCCTCGCGCCCAGTCCGAGTGCGAGCCCGGAGACGCTGCCGAGCAGCCCCGCGCCCGCGCCGGCCGAGCAGCCGCAGGTGCAGCAGCCGACGGCCCCCCAGGAGTCGGAGAAGAGCGACGGCGGGGGCGGCGGCGACAAGGGCGGAGGCGGCGGTGGGGGTGGCGGCGAGTCCAAGAAGCCCAAGCCGCCCGTACGCACCGCGGCCACGGCCGTGAAGGAGGTCGCCGCGCGCAGCGAGGGCCGGCACATCTGCTACCGCGCCTACGTGGCCGACCACGGCTGGCAGGCCCCGGTCTGCGACGGTGCCGAGGCCGGCACGGTCGGCAAGAACCTCCCGATCAAGGCCCTGAACATCGCCGTGTCCGGGACCAAGGGGGTGACGGGCAACGGAGCCCATGTCGTCGAGGGATGGCTGACGGGCGACGACTGGAAGAGTGCCCCCGACAAGACCGACATGTACCTGGGCAGCACCAAGGAGGCGGTCTCGGCGATGGAGGGGTTCACCCTCAAGACCGTCGAAGGCACCGTCTGCCCCAACACCCACGTGAAGGACAAGGGCTGGCAGAAGCAGGGCTGCACCGAGCCCGGCAACTGGCGGTACTTCGGCAGCAACATGGAGAACGACCGACTCCAGCTGGAAGCGGTGCGCATCACGGTCTGACGGCGTATGCAAGGGCAACCGGCTTTGCCCTTGCGACTCCTGACGTCCCGGCAAAGCCCCGCGTAGCGTCGGCGTGTGAGCCTTTGGACTTCGCTGGAGCCCGCGTCCACCACCGTCGACCCCGGCAGCAGCACGCGTGTGCGCCTGCGGGTCCGCAACACCGGTGATGTCGTCGACGAGTACCGGTTCGAGCCCGTCGGGGATGTGGCTCCCTGGACGACGGTGGAGCCGCCGACGCTTCGTTTGTATCCGGGGACGACGGGGACGGTGGAGCTGACGTTCGCTCCGCCGCGGACTCCGGATGCGGTGGCGGGTCCGAATCCGTACGCGGTGCGGATCCTGCCGACGGAGCATCCGGACGCGGTGACGGTCCCGGAGGGGAACCTGACGATCACCGCCTTCTCCGAGGTGCGGGCCGAGTTGGTGCCGCCGACGGTGAAGGGCCGGTTCCGTGGCCGGCCGCGGCTGGCGGTGGACAACCTGGGCAATACGAAGGTGACGGCTTCGGTCGCGGGCAGTGATCATGGTGATCATCTGTCGTACGAGGTGCGTCCGGGCAATGTGCAGATCGATCCGGGTCGTGCGGCCTTGGTCGAGACGACGCTGAAGCCGAAGCGGGTCATCTGGTTCGGTGCGAAGGAGGAGCGGCCGTACACGCTGGCGGTCCGCCGGTCGGGGGTCGATCCGACCGAGATCGAGGGGACGTATGTCCAGCGTGGGTTTCTGCCGCGCTGGCTCGCCACGTTCTTCGGGATCTTCCTGGCGGTGGCGATCGCGTTCGTGATGATCTGGATCGCGTACAAGCCGCAGGTCCGCACGAGTGCGACGGAGCAGACGGAGCAGGCCGGGGCGGCCCTCGCGCCCAGTCCGAGTGCGAGTCCGGAGACGCTGCCGAGCAGCCCCGAGTCCGCGCCCGAGGTGGAGCCCGAGCAGTCGGCCTCCGAGAAGCCCGAGGACGACGGCGCCGGTGGCGGCGGCGGTGACAGCGGTGGCGGCGGGGGCGGGCAGGCCACGAAGCCCGCGACGAAGCCGGACGTGGTCCCCGCCATGAACGTCATGCTGCGCAACGCCACCACCCACATGTGCGCCGACATCCCCGGACGGGAAAAGGGCAAGATCAACGGAGTCGTCCAGCAGGCCAACTGCCACGAAGAGGGCGACAACCAGTACTGGAACCTCGAGGTCAAGTACGAGCACGGCGGTCCCAACGGGGTCAAGCTCTTCCAGATCCGCAATGTCACGGACCAGCTGTGCATGGACCTGGGTGAATACGGCGCTCGCCCGGAGGGAACGGGGGTGGCCGAGTTCCACTGCGACGGCACCAAGGCGGACAACCAGCTGTGGTGGATCGACAAGCAGGCGAGCGGGGACTACTGGATCCGCAACTTCGCCAGCAACCACAGGTGCCTGAACGTCAAGGGCCAGAACGGCGGCACCGAGACTCCGCTGAACATCGCCACCTGCACCAACACCGACGACCAGGAGTGGCAGATCATCCGCCCGTCGAAGGACTGACGCCGGGTCCGAAAAGTCGTACGATCAGGCACCTTGGGGCAGCGAGTACTGCCCCGAGTGCCGCTGACGTACGCGGAGTTGACCCGTAGCGTCGGCGTGTGAGCCTGTGGACTTCCCTGGAGCCCGCGTCCGCGACTGTGGACCCCGGCAGCAGTACGCGTGTGCGCCTGAGGGTGCGTAATACCGGTGATGTCGTCGACGAGTACCGGTTCGAACCGGTCGGGGACGTGGCTCCCTGGACGACGGTGGAGCCGCAGACCCTGCGGTTGTATCCGGGGACGACCGGCACGGTGGAGCTGACGTTCGCTCCGCCGCGGACTCCGGATGCGGTGGCGGGTCCGAATCCGTACGCGGTGCGGATTGTGCCGACGGAGCATCCGGACGCGGTGACGGTCCCGGAGGGGAACCTGACGATCACCGCCTTCACTGAGGTGCGGGCCGAGTTGGTGCCGCCGACAGTCAAGGGCCGGTTCCGTGGCCGGCCGCGGCTCGCCGTGGACAACCTCGGCAACACCAAGGTGACCGCGTCGATCGCGGGCAGTGATCACGGGGATCATCTGTCGTACGAGGTGCGTCCGGGCAATGTCCAGATCGACCCGGGCCGTGCGGCCTTCGTCGAGACGACGCTGAAGCCGAAGCGGATCATCTGGTTCGGGGCGAAGGAAGAGCGGCCCTACACGCTGGCGGTCCGCCGGTCCGGGGTCGATCCGACCGAGATCGAGGGGACGTATGTCCAGCGTGGGTTCCTGCCGCGCTGGCTCGCCACGTTCTTCGGGATCTTCCTCGCGTTGGCGATCGCGTTCGTGATGATCTGGATCGCGTACAAGCCGCAGGTCCGCACCAGTGCGACGGAGCAGACGGAGCAGGCCGGGGCGGCCCTCGCGCCCAGTCCGAGTGCGAGCCCGGAGACGCTGCCCAGCAGCGCCGAGTCCGCGCCCGCCGAGCAGCCCCAGGTGCAGCAGCCGACGGCCCCGCAGGAGCCGGAGAAGGACGGCGGCGGCGACAAGGGCGGAGGCGGTGGGGGCGGCGGGGAGTCCAAGAAGCCCGCGGCGAAGCCGGCCGCGAAGCCGGTGGTGCCCGCCAAGAACATCCTGCTGCGGAACACCACCAGCCACATGTGCGCCGAACTCCCCGGGCGGGAGAAGGGCGTACCCGACGGACCCGTCCAGCAGGCCGTCTGCGACGACACCGACGGGGACAACCAGATCTGGGACCTCGAGGTGAAGTACGAGAAGGGCGGCCCCGGCGGGGCACCGCTCTTCCAGGTCCGGAACATCAAGGACCGGTTCTGCATGGACCTGCCCAACCACGGGTCCGCCGCCGTGGGGACGCCCGTCACCGAGTTCCACTGCGACAGCACCACCTCGACCGACAACCAGCTCTGGTGGGTCGACAAGCAGGAGAGCGGCGACTACTGGATCCGCAACTTCGCCAGCAACCAGAAGTGCCTCGGTGTGGAGGGCGCGAACGGCGGCGCCCTCTTCTCCAAGCTGGTGCTGGACAACTGCAGCAACGTCGACGACCAGGAGTGGGAGATCATCCACCCGAAGAAGGGCTGAGGGCCCGGGCGGACCCGGCGGTCACCAGCCGCCTTCGCCCGGGACCAGTCTCCCGGCCTTGCGGTACTCACGGCGGGCGCCCTCCAGGAGGTCGTCCGCCGTCACCATGTCGTCGCGTCCGGCGGCGAGGTACGCGGCCGTGACGACCGCGCTGCGGATCGAACCGCCGGCCAGCTCGAAGTCCCGGGCCAGCGCCCCCGGGTCGATGCCGTCGGAGGACGGGACCCGCGACAGACTGTGCCGCCACAGCGCCAGGCGCTGCTCGACGTCCGGGAACGGGAAGTCGACGACCAGGTCCAGGCGCCGGGTGAACGCCTCGTCGATGTTGGCGCGCAGGTTGGTGGTGAGCAGGGCGATGCCGTCGAAGGACTCCAGCCGCTGGAGCAGGTAGGCGCTCTCCATGTTGGCGTACTTGTCGTGGGCGTCCTTGACCTCGGAGCGCTTGCCGAAGACGGCGTCGGCCTCGTCGAAGAGGAGCACGGCGTCCGTGCGGTCGGCCTCCGTGAAGATCCGCTCCAGGTTCTTCTCGGTCTCACCGACGTACTTGTCGACGACCGACGACAACTGGACCACGTACAGGTCGAGGCCCAGGTCGGCGGCGACCACCTCGGCCGACAGGGTCTTGCCGGTGCCGGACTCGCCCGCGAACAGGCCGAGGACGCCCCGGCCCCGGCCGCCGCCCGCGCTGAGCCGCCAGTCGCCCAGGACCCGGTCGCGGTGGCGGGCGCGCAGGGCCAGCTCGCGGAGCTGGACCAGGGGCTTGTGCGGCAGCACCAGGTCCTGCCAGTCCACGTCCGGCCGGATCCGGCGGGCGTGGCTCTCCAGCCCGGAGGCCGACTGCCGCCGGGCGGCGAGCCGGACGTGCTCGGCGTCGACCGGGGTGCCGTCGAAGGCGGCCAGGGCCCGGGCGGTCTGCGCGGCCCGCTGGATGCGGTCGCCGCCGAGCCGGTACGGGGCGACGGCCGTGGCCAGGTCGAACCCGTCGGCGTCGGCGCCCAGCGCGGCCCGCCAGACGGCCACGCCACCGGCCCGGCGGCCCGGCGCGTCCAGGACGAGCGGGTCGGCCGGGGCCCAGTGCGGGTCGTAGGGGCGCGGGTCCGTCATCAGTACGGTCACGTCGGTCGCGGCGGTCAGCGCCCGCACCAGCGGGCCCGGCTTCTCGGGCAGGCCCGACACCACGATCGCCCGGCCGCCGAGGCGGGCCTCGCGCAGCAGCTCGGGTACGTGGTCCTCGGGGTCGGTGCAGCGCAGCGCGTCGATGCCCGCGGCGTCCAGGACGGTGGCGAGGGCGGCCAGGCCGTCACCCTCGCGCGGTTCGCGCAGATAGGCGGTGAGCGGGCCGTCCGTCAGCCGGGCGGCCAGCCGCCGGACGAAGGCGTCGGCGTCGTCGCCCGCGGCGGGCAGCGGGTCCGGCATCGGGAGCAGCAGGCCGAGGAGCGCGGCGTCCGGGTCGTCGTCGCCCAGGAGGTGGCCGATGAGCCGGTCCGGGACGCGCAGCGAACGGGTCAGGAAGGGGCGCTCGGGCTCCTCGACCTCCAGCAGGCCGAGGGCGCGCAGCGGGGCCGAGGCGTGGAAGCGGGCGCGGGCCGACGCCAGGTGCGCGGGCACCCCGCACAGGTCGAGGGCGAGGCCCACGGTGGCGCGGCGGCGGCTCACGTCGTTGTTGAGGTAGCCGTAGAGCGGCTCGAAGGTGCGGTCGACGTCGGGGGCGAGGGCGACGAGCAGGGCGGCCGTGTCCAGCTCGGTCAGCCGCGCCGTCCCGGCCAGCCGGGCCAGCCGGTCCCCGGGGCCGGCCGGCGTGCCCGCGGCGACGGGCTCCACGGGCACCGGCGCGGCCGGGGCCACGGGCTGGGCGTCGGCGGACGGCCAGGTGCGCAGCAGGTGGTGGACGGCCTCGTCGGGCAGGTACAGGCCGCGCAGCGGGTCGTCGGCCGTGGGGTCGTCGGCGGTGCGGTGCTCGACCAGCGCGGCCACCCGGTCCCGCAGGGCTTCGAGCCGGGCGAGCAGCGCCCGGCCGCAGTCGCCGGAGTCGCCGGGCGGGGCGGCGGCCGGTGGGCCGGTGGGGGAGGCGGTGGCGGGACCGTGGGCGGGGGCCTGGGTGTTCGCGGTCGTCACTGTCGTCACTGCCGTTTCTTACGGCCGTCCGTCACGGCCTTGCGGGCGGCGCGGGCCGCCGCCACCTGGTGCGGCCGGTGCGAGCGGCCCTCGGACATCGGCGGGTCGCCCTCGATGCCGCCGACCCGGACCGTCGCGCCCTCGGTGACCGGGGGCCCGGCGTCGTACTCGGGGAAGGCCGGGAAGGGCACGGTGAGCACCAGGTCGAGGGACGGCTTCAGCTCGCCGCCCAGGGCGGACCAGATCTCGGCGAGGGAACGGGACTCGGTCTGGGCGCCGGCCACCGTCATCGGCATCGGGAGCCCCATCGCGCCGAGTGCGCCGGGTAGTTCGTAGGGGGGAAGTTGCTCGCGGGGCAGCAGGGTCGCCAGTACGGCGGACAGCAGCCGGTGTTCGTCCTGCGGGGTCTTCGTCCAGGCGGTCACCAGGTATGACAGCCGGAACCAGCGGGGCGGCTGACGGCGCTTGACGACGATTTCGTCCTGGTCGCGCACCGCTACATGGCCGCGGTGCCGCCGGCTCACGTCTTCGCGGATGTCGTACAAGTAGGCGTTGACGACGGGGGCGTTGCGCCGGGCCGCCCAGTCACGGGTGGGCGCCTCGAAGGCCACGTCGATGCCCGAGTCCGTCAAGGCCCCGCCCTTGAGGAGGGCCTTGAGGACCTCGTCCACCTCGTGGATCACGCTCGCGCTCCTGCCCTGGCCGCACTCGGGTCCGCACGGCCCGCCCGCTGCCGCCGGTCACCGATGGCCGCCACCGATGTGCCTGTCACCGATCGTTCCTCCGGGCCCGTCCGGCCGCACGCGCGGCGGGGACGACGTACGGGCAGGAAGCCCTGCCCGTACGGACCGAAGGGTCCGCCTTCGATTGCCCGTTCGGTCAGATGTAGCCTTCCCGCAGGGCATAGGCCACGGCGTGGGCGCGGTTGCGCAGATGGAGCCGCGTGGTGAGTCCGTGCATGACGTTCTTGACCGTGCGTTCGGAGTAGGACAACTTGCCGGCGATCTCTCCGGTGTCGAGACCCTCGGCGACCAGCCGCAGGACGTCCACCTCTCGGGGTGCGAGGCCCAGCGAAGGTGCGCCGGGGCGACCCGCCGCGCCGCGGTGCAGGGTGCCCACCTGGCTGATGAGCCGGCCCAGCAGGTCCGCGGGCAGGTCGCCGTCGCCGCGCGAGGCGGCCAGGACGGCCTGCACCAGCCGGTGGGCGGTGGCCTCGTGCCGCCACACGATGGCGCCGACGCCGCACTCGACGACGTCGAGCAGTTCGCTCTCGCGGATCGCGCCGATCACCAGCACCGCACGCGCGCCCTCGCTGCGCACGATCCGGCGCAGCCGGGTGAGCGCCGCGTCGTCGAGCGCGTCCTCGATGAGCAGGGCCACCGTGCCGGGCCCCGACTCCTCGCGCAGGTCGATCTCCGGGTGCCGGCGCAGCTGGCTGACGGCACCCTCGCGGCTGATCGGGTCCGGAGCGGTCACCGCCACCGGGACGCGCCGGTCGATGCCGCCGACCGCTTTGCCGGTTCCGTGGGCCGTGGAGGTGGCCGTGGGCGTGGTGGACGTCATGGATGTGGTGGTGTTCCGGGGTGAGTTGAGCAACCGTTTCCCCCCTGTTCACGTGCCCGCTGTGCCGTACAGGCCGGTAGCGGATGAGCGTGTTCCACACTTGTGGGGCTGGTGGGACTTCGCAATCGTGGAGCACCACGAGGCACACCACGAGACCAGGGCGCCGACCGCCACGAGCGGCCGTGGAGCGGGCGTCCCGGCAGGTCACCGGGGTACCGCAAGGAGGCGGGGCCCGTGGAGACGGCCGCGGGCCACCGTGACGCGCGCCACTTCGCACCACCGTTCACCGCAGTCGTTCGTCTCACACCGGGGGAGCACCATCCACCACAGGAGGCACCGATGACCGGATCGCTCCGTGAACGCGACGACGCCCACGCGCTGCTGGCCGTCGAGA
Organism: Streptomyces sp. NPDC102490; assembly: GCF_044765285.1. Lineage (NCBI taxonomy): Bacteria > Bacillati > Actinomycetota > Actinomycetes > Kitasatosporales > Streptomycetaceae > Streptomyces > Streptomyces sp. NPDC102490. Next base: position 424,646 of record NZ_JBIWJU010000006.1, on the reverse strand, counting down.
TCGAGCGCGCACGGGCCGGCACCGGCCGCCTCGTCCTGCTGCGCGGCGCCACCGGCACCGGACGCACCGCCGTGCTGGAGACCGCCGCCCGGCACGCCGAGGACCGCGGTCTGCGGGTGCTGCGGGTGCGCTGCTCGCCCGAGGACACGTCGGTGCCCTTCGCCATGGTCCTCCACCTGCTCGGCCCGGTACCGGAGTTCACGGACACGGCGCCGGGCGGCGACGACCGGAGCAGCGCGGCCCGGCTGTGGCGGCTGCTGCGCGGGTACGCGGCCGAGGGCCCGGTGCTGGTGGCCGTCGACGACGTCCACCTCGCCGACGAGTCCTCGCGCCGCTGGCTGACGGAGGCGGCCCGGCACGTCGACCGATTACCGGTACTGCTGGTCGCCACCGAGCGCAGCCAGTACGACGTCGAACCGCGCCCCGCCGGACTCACCCAGGCGCTGTCGCCGTCCCTGGTGCGCACCCACACCCTCGCCCCGCTCAGCGACGCGGCGGCGGCCGGGCTGGTCCGGGACGCCTTCCCGGACGCGCCGGCGCGGTGGGTCGAGGAGTGCGTGCGGGCCGGGGCGGGCAGTCCGCTGCTCCTGCACGCCCTGCTGGACGACCTCGGCGGCACCCCGCACCCCGAGGGCGTCCCGCCCGTGCCGGACAGTTGCGCCGCGCTGTACCCCGGGTCCTACCCGGCCGCCGTCTCCTGGTGGCTGCGCAGCGCGGGCCCTGCGACGGCCGACGTGGCCCGCTGCCTCGCCGCCCTGGAACAGGCCTGGCCCGCGGGCCCACCGGACGGCCGAGGCGCGCTTCGGCATGCCCTCCCGCACCCACGGACACCGGCATCGGACGGCGCGTACCGCCAGGTGTCGCCGTTCGGCGCCGGGTCCTCGCAGGCGGCGTCGTCGGACGCGGTGTTCGGGCAGGCGCCCCCGTCGGACGGTGTGTACCGGCAGGCGTCGCCGTTGGAAGGCGGGTACCGTTCGGCGTCGTCGTTCGGCGCCGGGTCCTCGCGGGCGGCGTCG